>JBDHYB010000015.1:0-67675 GCA_039811145.1 Chitinophagales bacterium
TCACTCCACTGGTGCTTACGTTAGAAGTGATAAATACATCAAAGCGCTTGTTCCAAATAGCAGCATTGGGGAAATACGGAAAAGCGAACCAGAAATCTGTGCCTTTAGTTGGTAAAAAGCCTTGCCCCCTGCTGGTAAATACCATTGCCGCGCAAGCGCAAATTACCAGCGCGAGCCGTTTTAAGTAATTTAAGGGAACATTTATACTGCTCATTGGCGCTCACGGTTCAATATCCCAGGAACCTAACCTTAATAAAATTAACGAAAACAGGGGGTATTGGGGCTATTAGGCCGCTTTTAAAACTATTATGACAAAAATATGACGTTCAATCAACTAATAGAGTTGCCCTACCTGCTAATTAGTGCGAAAGATGGGAATAGCCGCCCATCTTTGTTATTTTTGCCGCCCTTTGTATGAGCCATAAAGCCGGATATATCAATATTGTAGGTTTACCTAATGTGGGTAAAAGCAGCTTGCTGAACGCCCTGTTGGGGCAAAAGCTATCGGCTACTACCCCTAAAGCGCAAACCACCCGCCACCGTATTCTGGGTATTATAAACGGCGATGATTACCAATTGGTGTTTAGCGATACGCCGGGGTTCATTAATCAGCCTGCCTACGAGTTGCATAAGAAGATGAACAACTTTGTGGAACAGGCGCTGGAGGATGCTGACGTGTTTCTGTTTGTAACCGATAAATACCAAAAGGACGAGGAGCAGCAACACCTGATAGACTTTTTGAAAAACACCAAGGTGCCCGTATTAGTGGTTATAAACAAGGCTGATTTATACAAGGAAGAAGACGCCGTTAAACTGGTTGACCGCTGGAGTAAGATATTACCCGGTGCTGAGTTAATCGTTATTTCTGCTGAAAAAGGGCTTAACCGTGAGAGCCTTATCAAAAAGATAAGTTCCCTCCTGCCCGATTCGCCGGCTTACTTTGATAAAGACCAGCTATCAGACCGCAATGTGCGCTTCTTCGTTTCAGAAATTATACGCGAAAAGATATTTTTGAACTACCAGAAGGAAGTTCCCTATTCTTGCGAAGTGGAGGTTAACAGCTACCAGGAATCAGAAGGTATTGACCGTATGAAATGCACCATTTATGTGGAGCGCGAATCGCAAAAGGCGATTATCCTTGGCAGAAACGGAGAATCTATAAAGAAAACCGGCATTGATGCCCGCGAAGCCATCGAATCTTTTGTAAGCAAAAAGGTACACCTTGAACTGGTAGTTAAGGTAAAAGATAAGTGGCGCAACAGTGAAAACACACTGCGTAACTTTGGCTACGAAAGCTAAAGGCTAAATAATAAAACATGGGATTTACAGTAGCTATAGTAGGACGGCCCAACGTAGGCAAATCAACCCTATTCAACCGTTTAATCGGCGAGAAGAAAGCCATTACGCATGATATGAGCGGCGTAACGCGCGACCGTATTTACGGAGAGTGCGAATGGGGCAAAAAGAAATTCAACGTAATTGATACGGGCGGTTTTGTGCCCCATTCAAAAGATGTGTTTGAAAAAGGCATACGCGAGCAGGTGCTTATAGCCATACAGGAAGCCAGCCTGCTGCTGTTTGTAGTAGATGCCCACACCGGTATGACTGCCCTCGACGATGAGTTTGCCAAGCTATTGCGCAAACACCAAAAAAACGTTTTTGTAGTAGTAAACAAGGTGGATAATACCGAGCGCCTGCACGACGCCAACGAGTTTTACAGCCTGGGTATGGATAATGTATTCTTTATTGCTTCTATGACGGGCTCAGGCACCGGTGAATTACTGGATGCCATTAATGAGCGCATACCCGATGAGGTGGAAGAAGATGATGAAAACGCCCCTCTTATTCCAAAGGTATGCATTATAGGCCAGCCAAATGTAGGCAAGTCATCATTGGTAAATGCTTTGTTAGACGAAGAGCGCAACATTGTTACCGATATTGCCGGCACAACCCGCGATTCAGTACACAGCACTTACAACAAATTCGGCAAACAACTAATATTGATAGATACGGCCGGCATACGCGGTAAAGCCAAAGTGCAGGAAAACCTGGAGTTTTTCTCCGTTATCCGTGCTGTGAAAGCGCTGGATGAGGCAGATATAGCCCTTGTGGTGCTTGATGCAACCAAAGGCATTACCCACCAGGACCTCAGCATCTATAAAATGGCTATTAAAAAACGCCGGGGTATAGTAGTGGCGGTTAACAAATGGGATTTAATTGATAAGTCAACCAATACCGCCCGCGATTTTGAAGCTCAGATAAAGTCAAAACTTGCTCCATTCAATAACGTGCCGGTTATC
Source organism: Chitinophagales bacterium (assembly GCA_039811145.1). Taxonomy (GTDB): domain Bacteria; phylum Bacteroidota; class Bacteroidia; order Chitinophagales; family LD1; genus Bog-950. The sequence goes on from JBDHYB010000015.1 coordinate 2,301, forward strand.
TTTATATCAGCGCTGGAAAAGCAGCGCATCTTCCGCATTATTGAAACCATTGAGCAGGTTTATGCCAATAAAAACCGCAAAATACCTACCAGCCAGCTTAATGAAATTATGCTTAAGGCCATTGAACAGTACAGCCCACCGGCTACTGATGGCAAGCTTATTAAGATAAAGTACGTTACTCAGTTGCCTACCCATACCCCCTCTTTTGCCTTTTTTACCAACCACCCTAAATACGTGAGGGAGGCCTACCGAAACTACCTGGAGAACAAACTTCGGGAGAGTTTTGACTTTACCGGAGTGCCTGTGAATATCTTCTTTAGAGAGAAGTAAACAGGACATCCTAAGGCTAACGTGTTGATAACCATGAGGAAAAAATTTAAGGAAAACTTGGAAAAGCAGAATTTCGCTGCCTATATTTGCCCGTCAATTTAATTAACCAATTAAAACTAAAACCAAGACAATGAAAAAGTTATTTTTCGCTTTTGTTGCTGCTTCAGTTTTCGTTCTTGCTTCTTGCAACAACAAACCAGCTGAAGGTGGTGATGCTACTCCTGCTGATTCAACTGCTGTAAGCTCTTCTGCTGCAAGCGTAAGCCCAGAGGCTGCTGCTCCTGCTGATTCTTCTGCAACTGCAACAACTGACACTGCTGCTGCTGCAAAGTAGTAGTAACCGTCTACGACATAAAAAAGTCCCGAGCTTAGGCCGGGACTTTTTTATTTTAAAGCTCCCTGTTTGTAGCCGGTACGGCCGGTTTACTGCTAAACAATTCCTTAGGCTTTGCCTTTACCAGCCACGATATGCCGAATGCCTCCAGGCAAATGAATTCAATGGCAAACAAAAGCGATGGCCATGGCACATTCAGTAGATTGCAAATAATATAGAAGAGCAAAGCGCTCCAAATTACCGCACCGCAAATTCTGTAAATCAGTATACGCCTCTTTTTATCGGGGGTAAGGTTCTGTTTATTATCAGTTTTGGTAAACAGAAACAGCGAAACAAAACCCAAAATGATGAACAGCAGGGTTGCTGCGCCGTTATGTATCCAGCCAAACCACTCCCTATGGTCCAGGGCTACCAATTTTCCGCAAATCTCTACCGGTTTGTTATTTATCTCACATACATCCTTATCCATATTCATGGAAAACAGCGCTACTAACACGCATAAAGCGCCGGCAGTATTAAAAATTACATTCTCACTTATCAGCATTCCTTTTTTTGGATAGCCCTTGTAGGCAAACAAAAACAAGGAAACCATGCACAAACTACCCACAAACACATCGCGCATTATGGTATAGTAATATTCGCTAATGGCGCTAAGGGGGCTTGCCACATGCGATTCTAATATGCTGTAGAAAATCCAAACCACAGGAGGAAGTGCGAGGGCTATACCACCAACAATAAACTGCATGGTTTGGTACGAAATTACTTCGGGCTTTTCGTTGGGGATGCCCGTTTCCTGTTTAAATAGTTCCTTAATACCCTGCGCTCCTTTCATATTGAATGTTTGTTTATCCTAACTCTACAAACAAACATTTAAAATGGTGCAATGTCAATACCTTAAAACGGGGACGGGTTTAAGCAGTAGCCCTACAACGCCCCTGCTTTAATCTGCTCAACAACGGAAGGGTCAAGCAAGGTGGTGGTGTCACCTAAGTTATTGGTATCGCCTTCAGCTATTTTGCGCAGTATGCGGCGCATAATTTTGCCGCTGCGGGTTTTAGGCAGGCCGGGCACTACCTGTATTTTATCGGGCCGTGCAAAAGGGCCTATTTTATCCGTTACAATTTTCTTCACTTCGTTGCGCAGCGCTTCTTCATCGGCAACCTTGCCATGGCAAATTACAAAGGCGTAAATACCCTGCCCCTTAATATCGTGCGGGTAACCTACTACTGCCGTTTCCACTACCTGTTCGTGCTCGTCAATAGCGTCTTCAATTTCGCCGGTGCCAATACGGTGGCCGCTAACGTTTATTACATCATCCACCCGGCCCGTAATGCGGTAATAACCGTCTAAATCCCGGCGGCAACCATCGCCCGTAAAGTAGTAACCGGCGTAAGTGCTAAAGTAGGTATGCTTAAAGCGGTTGTGGTCGCCATACACCGTGCGCGCCATACCCGGCCATGGAAATTTAATACAAAGGTTACCCTCCACCCCATTGCCGCCTATCTCCTCTCCTTTTTCGTTCAACAGCACAGGCTGCACACCCGGCATAGGCAGCGTAGCAAAGCTGGGTTTTAAGGGCGTTACAGTAGCCATGGGCGATATAAGCACGCCTCCTGTTTCCGTTTGCCACCAGGTATCTACAATATCGCAACGGCCTTTACCTACGTTGTGGTGGTACCATTCCCATGCTTCCTCGTTTATGGGTTCGCCAACAGTGCCCAACACGCGCAGGCTGCTCAGGTCTTTTGTTTTAAACAATTCCGTGCCGTAGGTTTCCAAGGAGCGTATGGCAGTAGGCGCAGTATAAAAGATGTTTACCTTGTGCTTATCCACTACATCCCAAAAGCGGCCGGCATCAGGGTAAGTGGGTATGCCTTCAAACATTACCGTAGTAGCGCCATTCAGCAAAGGGCCATATACCAAATAGCTATGCCCTGTAACCCAACCTACATCGGCGGTGCAAAAGAATACTTCACCTGCTTGGTAGTTGAAAACATTTAAAAACGTATAGCCCACATACACCATATAACCCGCTGTAGTATGCAATACGCCCTTTGGTTTACCGGTTGAGCCTGAGGTGTAGAGAATAAACAGAGGGTCTTCAGCATGTATGGCTGCAGGCTCGCAGCTTGTTGAAGCGTCCTGCAACAGTTCATGCCACCATAAATCGCGGCCGCCTTTCATGTTTACGGGGTTGTTGCGATGGTTATACACTACACAGCTTTTAATAGTTGGCGTATGCTGCAGGGCATCATCCACTATTTTCTTTAAATCAATTTTCTTTTCTCCGCGGTACACAGCATCGGCAGTTAACAGTATGGTGCAGCCGCTATCGTTTATCCTATCACTTAAAGATTGGCTGCTAAAACCTGCAAACACTACTGAATGCACGGCACCAATACGGGCGCAGGCCAGCATGGCAATAGCGGCTTCAGGTACCATGGGCAGGTAAATGCAAACGCGGTCGCCTTTTTTAACGCCCAGGGTGCGCAGCACATTGGCAAAGCGGCAGACTTCAGTATGCAATTGCTTATAGGTTAAAGTGCGGCTTTTTTCTTTGGGGTCATTAGGTTCCCATATAATAGCTACTTGTTCTCCCTTTTCGGCTAAGTGGCGGTCAATACAGTTCTCACTCAGGTTAACCAAAGCATCATCAAACCAGCGCACACTTGGTTCTTCAAAGTTCCAGTTTAAAACACTATCCCACTTGCGTTGCCAGCTAAAGCTTTCGGCTACCTCTGCCCAAAACTTTTTGGGGTCTTCAATACTGGCTTTATAGGTTTCTTTATACTCCTCGAAGGTTCTGATCTGTTTCATGCCACGCACTTTACTACATAGGTAGTAAATTTAGCAGAAGTAAATTTCAGGACTAATAGTGCTATAAAACAAAGCGAACGCTACTCAAACCTGATGGCCTTAACCGGAGAGATACGCGAGATGAGCATGGAAGGCAGCAACAGCAGCACTAGTGTTGTAATGATGGTACCTGCATTGATGGCTAAAATCCACCACCAGTTCATTTCAACCGGGGCGTAAGAGAGATAGTACGATTCCTGCGGCAAGGTTAGTAGATGAAAGTGCGATTGCACAAGACAGATGCCTATACCGGCAATGTTACCAATAAGTAGACCTACCCCGATTATAACCGCACTATAATAGAGGAATATGCGGCGCACCGATAGATTGTTGGCTCCAAGGGCTTTCATAATACCTATCATGTTGGTGCGCTCTAATATCAAAATCAGCAGGGCGGTAATCATGTTAATGGCTGCCACCACAATCATTAATATCAGAATGATCATTTCGTTCATGGTTTGTAGGTCCAGCCAATCGAAAATGCCGGGGCTAAGTGTTTTAATATTCTCTACATCCAGTTCCGGGTTATTGATGCGGGTGTTTACCTCCTCGCCTATTTTTTCAATGGGGTCTTTTGCGGCTTCGGCTAAGGCCTCTTCATCCATGCCTCCACCAAATAAAGCCAGGTAATATGCTTTCAACCGGCTCTTGAACAGGTTCTCATCCTTTAAAAAAATCTCAAAGCCCCCAACACTATCCGGCCCCCAGTGGTTCAAGTCCTGAATTACCGATATATCTACCAGCGCATACTTTTTATCAAAGTCCTCCAACCCCGTTTCGTAAATGCCTTTTACATAAAAGCGGCGTTCGCGTATGCGGTTGCCCATAAAGCTTACAATCAGCTTATCCTTCAATTTCAATTGCAGCCTGTCGGCAGTAGCTTTCGAAATCAGTATGTCCTTTTGCGCATCCTCTCCGCTTTCGGCGTTTATCTTCTCTCCTTGTTTCAAGTAAGGTTCAAAGTTCTTCCAATCAAAATCTTTGCCTACACCTTTAAGCACTACGCCTTCAAAATCTTCATCGGTTTTAAGCAGCCCGCCCTTTAGTGCGGTTACCTGTATGTGGCGCGCTTCGGGTATAAGGTTCTTATCCTTGTAAAAATCCTGGTAGCGGTAAACGCCCTCCTCCTGCAAACTGTTCGAAAGGCTATAGGGCACTATTTGCAGGTGGCTCCAAAAGCTTAGCACCTTATGGCGTATCTCTTTCTGAAAGCCATTTACCATGCTGGTGGCAATAATCATGGTGGCAAGGCTTAAAGTAACCGCTGTAATAGCAATAGCGATAATGAAAGAGGAAAAGCTCTTTTTACCGCTAAAGGCAATTTTGCGCACTATGAAAAATTCCAGATTCACCCTTGCTTGTTGCTTGGCGCAAATATATCAGAATAAGCTACGTTGAATCCTTATTAAGTCAGGCACTTAAACCTTTGTGGACAGTGCACAGTCTTAAAACCATAGTATGCCTATTTTTAGCCCATTGAAAACTATGCTGCAAAAACTAATCGCTTCCGTATTCCTTTTCGGGGTAATATCCTGTAACGGCCAACCGCCTATGATGAGCAAACCTGAACCCGCTTTAGGCGAAAACCAGCTTGTTACCGGTGCAGAGAACATGGAGAAGTATTTACCCTTGCTGCGCGATAAACGCGTGGCCTTGCTGGTAAACCAAACGGCACGGGTGGGCGAAACACATTTGGTTGATACACTGCTAAGCTTAGGTATAAAAATACAGAAGGTGTTTGGGCCGGAACACGGCTTCCGTGGCGCAGCCGATGCAGGGGAGCATGTAGATAATGCAACAGATAAGAAAACAGGCCTGCCCATAGTATCGCTTTACGGCAGTAAGAAAGCGCCTTCTAAAGAAGACCTGGCGGATGTGGATGTTGTGATTTTTGATATACAGGATGTAGGCGTGCGCTTCTTTACTTTCATTTCCTCTCTGCATTATTTAATGGAGGCTTGTGCCGATAATGACAAGGACTTGATTGTACTGGACCGCCCCAATCCTAACGGCTGGTATATTGATGGCCCTGTGCTTAAAAAGGAGTTTCAATCGTTTGTTGGCGTTGACCCCATACCCGTAGTGCACGGATTAACGGTTGGCGAATATGCCAACATGGTAAATGGCGAGGGTTGGCTTGGTGCAGGCAAGCAATGCCGCTTATCTGTTATAACCTGCACCGGCTACCGCCACAAAATGCATTATAGTTTGCCGGTAAAGCCATCGCCTAATTTACCTAATGATGCGGCTGTATATTTATACCCAAGCATCTGCTACTTTGAAGGAACTGACGTTTCCGTGGGAAGAGGAACCGATTATCCATTTCAGGTAGTGGGTTCGCCAAAGGTGTTGGACATGCCATTCAGCTTTACACCCGAAAGCAAACCGGGGGCTAAAACACCGCCTCACCTTAACGAAAAATGCTTTGGGCTTGACCTGCGCAAGGTGGATATTAAAAAGCCGGGTATAGACCTTAGTTATCTGCAAAAAATGTATGAAGCGCATACGGATAAGGAGCATTTCTTTTTAGCGAATAACTTTTTTGAAAAGCTGGCAGGTACAGCCGACCTCCGGAAACAGTTGCAAAGCAAAACCCCTGATGGCGATATAAAAGCCGGCTGGCGTAAGGACCTTGAGGACTACAAGGCCATGAGAAGAAAATACCTGCTATACCCCGATTTTGAGTAATTGGTTTACGTTTGCGCCCAATGAAGAAGCTGCGAATTGTATTTATGGGCACACCCGAGTTTGCCGTTGCCATACTGGATGCTTTGCTTAACAGCACGCATGAGGTAGTTGGCGTTATTACCGCACCCGATAAACCCGCGGGCAGGGGCATGCAGTTGAACCAAAGCGAGGTTAAAAAATTTGCAGTAAGCAAAGGGCTCCACATCCTGCAGCCGGAAAAACTGAAGAACGAAAATTTTCTGACAGAACTGCGAGCCCTTAACGCTGATTTGTTTGTGGTAGTAGCGTTCCGTATGCTGCCTGAAGCGGTTTGGAACATGCCCCCTTTAGGCACTATTAACCTTCACGCCTCCTTACTACCGCAATACCGTGGCGCAGCCCCTATTAACTGGGCGGTTATTAACGGAGAGAAAGAAACGGGGGTTACCACCTTCTTTTTACAACATGAAATAGATACAGGTAAAATCATTTTTCAGGAGAAAGTGGAGATACGCGAAAGCGAAACTGCCGGTGAGTTATATGATGAGTTGATGGTGTTAGGCGCTAACGTTATGCGCAAAACCGTTGATGCCATTGCTGAAGGCAATTACCCGCAAATACCGCAGGACCACATACGCGATATTAAACACGCCCCCAAAATATTTAAGGAGGATTGCGTAATTGATTGGCAGAAAGATTGCTCTTCAGTTTATAATTTTATACGTGGCCTTTGCCCCTACCCTGCTGCCTATACCTTGCTTAACGGCAAAGTGTTTAAGATATATTCTGCCAGAAAAATAGATGGAAGCGGCTCACCCGGCACTTATAAAACTGACGGCACCACCTACCTGCATTTTTATTGCAGCACCGGGGCTATTGAAGTTTTGGATTGCCAGATGGAAGGCAAAAAGAAAATGAGTGTGGGTGAATTTCTGCGCGGTTATAAACTACTGTAACTAGTTCAACGAGATTGACGGAATAAGCACCATGGCTGATTCGTGCAACATTAACTCGTGAATGTTGTAGGTAATGTAACGCAGTATCGGGAACTTACGGATAATGCCATCCACTTCAGCCATATTTTCGGCTGCTACTGATACCCACAGCTTGCTTCTGTCAGCAGTTAAGGAATAGCCTGTAATAGTGCCTTTATCAAACATCTGGTTTACAAACTCTCTTTGCTTAGGAATCAGGTCCATAAAATCGGGGCCCATAAACGCGGGCAACTCAATCTCCACCATATAATTATTCATACACGCATGCTTATTCTGTGAAAGTAGGGGAATTTTCCGGCCTTGCAACTGCAATTAGCTACAACAATTGCTAAAACCAGCGCTTACGGATAAAGAATACACCCATTAACAGCATACTAACTATACAAATGCTGAAAACCACTACAAAAGCGTAAGGATGGCTTTCGCCGGGTAGGGTAACGTTCATGCCAAAAATGCTGGCTATCAACATAGGCACCGTAAGCAAGATGGTTACCGAAGTAAGGCGCTTCATTATCTCATTCAGGTTGTTTGAGATGATAGAGGCAAAGGCATCCATAGTGCCGTTCAAAATGTCGGAATACATTTCACTGGTACCAAGGGCCTGCTGGTTATCTACAATTATGTCGCGCAGGTAATCAAGGCGGTCTTCATCCTGTATTTTAAGGAAGTTGCTGCGCTGCATTTTAAGCAGCAACAGGTCATTAGCGCGCAGGTTGGTAACAAAGTAAATAAGGCTTTTTTGCACATTCAGCAACTTAAACAGGTCCTCGTTGCGCGAAGAAGTGTATAAGGCCTTTTCGTAAGAATAGCGCTTGTTATTAAGGGTACGCAGCGATTCAGAGAAGGAAGCCACATTCTTATCCAGCATCAACAACACAAACATTTCCTGGTCGTGGGTGTAGAAGTTCTTCGGCGGATTCTTCATGAAACTTTCAATAACCGCATTTTTATGCGCGCTAACTGTAACCATGTAATCCGGCGTGCGGATAATACCGATAGGAATGGTAATTATCATAGCCTCCGAATCGGAAAGGCCCTCGTTTTGCACCGGCGTTTGCAACACTATTAAATCCTTACCCTCGTCACTTTCGTAACGGCTGCGTTCGTCAATATCTAAGGAATCGGTAATAAAATCGATGTCAATAGCCAGCTGTTCGCTAAGCTTCTGGGTTTCTTCAGTTCCGAATGGACCGTACACATGTATCCAACAGCCCTTTTCGGGACCACTGAGCCGTTTCAGTTCTCCGTTCTCTTTTTTCAGGTAAACTACCATCGTCCATTTATAACAGGGTGTTGGTTAAAGCGCGGCAAATTTAACCCACTATATTAAAACCAAAAAGAAAGGGGAACTTTTTTACCCTAAAAAGGAAGATTTAACCCAAAGGTAATCTGCTTAAATTTCAATTGTACCTTCAAATACTTTTAGGGCCGGGCCAATAAGGTAAATATCGGTAAAGCCTGCACCATTGCGCTTAAACTTAACTTCCAGGTTTCCCCCTATGGCATTAACGCGCACGCGGCCTACTTCGCCTTCCTGCGCGCCGGCAAATACCAGTGCCGAGGCCACCACCCCGGTACCGCAACTCAGGGTTTCGTCCTCCACTCCCCTTTCATAGGTGCGTACGAATATTTCTCCGGCTTTGGGTTCTACAAAGTTTACATTAATGCCTTCCTCCTTAAATTTTTCGGAGTAGCGAATTTCGCGGGCGGCCTGCACTATAGGCAGGGTAGCTACATCAGTTGTAATTTTTACATAATGTGGTGAGCCGGTGTTCAGCACGTAGTCGTTATTAAACCGCTCTATGCTGTCCACATCCTTCATCTTCAGCGAAATTCTGCCATCAGGAAGTATCTCACCTTCGTGCCCACCGTCAATTGCTAAAAAAAAGCACTTTTGATTGATAACCCCAAGCTGCTGCGCAAAGCGTATCAAACAGCGCCCCCCGTTGCCACACATAGTGCTCTCGTTGCCATCGCTGTTAAAGTAAACCATCTCAAAATCATAGCCTTTGCGCTCCTGCAGGTAAATAAGCCCATCAGCCCCAATACCCATGTGGCGATTGCACAATTTTTCTACCAGGGCACGTTCCTTGTTTAAACCTAAAGCCCGGTTATCAATCATAATAAAATCGTTGCCGGTGCCCTGGTATTTATAGAATTTAACGGTCATTTAAGCTGGATGTTAAAACAGGTTAAGCAATTGAAACTTAAGTTGTAAAATCAACTACAAAGAAAATAACTTTGGAGAGTGAATCGTTTTTACGCTAACTAAAAAATTTGATTTAAGGTTATGAATATTCGTAAAACAGCATTTACAGCAGCGGTTGCCTTTGTAAGCGCATTTGCCGCTGTTGCCGTGTTCAACCATTTAGGTTGGAACAAGCAGGAGGTTTCATTTGTGCAGGCTAACCCAGGCGCCCAGCTAACGGCCTATTCAGGAAGCCGCTCGGAGGCCATGCCTATCGATTTCCGCTATGCAGCCTCGGCATCTACACCGGCTGTGGTGCATATAAAATCAACCTTTAAGGCCGAAAAGACGTCCCTGCGCAGTAACGACCCCCTGCGCGACTTGTTCGGCGATGACTATAAATACTTCTTCCACGGGCCAAGCCCTTACGGCAGCCAGCCACAGGTGGCTACCGGTTCAGGGGTAATTGTATCAACCGATGGTTATGTGGTTACCAATAACCATGTGGTAGAGAATGCAGACGAAATTGAAGTGGTTTTAAACAATCAGAAAAGCTATAAAGCCAAACTGATAGGCCGCGATGAGGACGTAGATGTGGCACTGCTTAAAATTGAAGATACCAACCTGCCCGCCATCACCTTCGCCAATTCCGATTCAGCACTGGTGGGCGAATGGGTGTTAGCCGTAGGTAACCCTTTTAACCTTGAAAGCACCGTTACCGCAGGTATCATATCTGCCAAAGGACGTAACATTAATATACTGGGCGACCAATACGGCCAACAAAAGAACAGCAGCACAGCTATTGAAAGCTTTATACAAACCGATGCGGCAGTTAACCCCGGCAACAGCGGTGGCGCACTGGTTAACGTAAATGGTGAGTTAATTGGCATTAATACGGCCATTGCTTCGCCTACCGGCTCCTATGCCGGTTATTCCTTTGCAGTGCCCAGTAACATTGTGAAGAAGGTAATTTTTGACCTGCAGAAGTACGGGGTAACCCAGCGCGGATTTTTAGGTGTAACTATACGCACTATGGATAACAAAACGGCGCAGGACCTTGGCTTTAGCGCACCTAAGGGTGTTTACGTAGATGGCGTTAATAAAGGCAGCGCTGCTGAAGAAGGCGGCCTGAAGAACAAGGACGTTATTACCGACATAAATGGTTTTGCGGTTAACTCATCCCCTGAACTGCAGGAGCAGGTGGCCCAATACCGCCCCGGAGATAAGATTACCATCAACTTTATACGCGATGGTAAGCCGCAAAGCACCACTATTACGCTTAAGAACAAGTACAACACCACCGCCAGTGTAGAAACAAACGACGACATATTAAGTGCGCTTGGCGTAGAGGTGGAAAACCTTTCAGCCTCTGATTTAAGAAGCCTGGGCATTAGCGGTGGTGTGCGCATTACTAATTTAAAGGATGGCAAACTGGCCGAGTTTACGGATATACGCAAGGGCTTTGTGATAACGCAGATAGATGACGAACCTGTTAACAGCGTTAACGACTTTATAAACCTGCTAAAGAACAAGAACGGCAAGGTACTGGTGGAGGGCATTTACCCGAACAAGCCAATGAGCTACCTATACGCCTTTAGAATGTAAAAGCTATAAACCAACAATTGAAAGCCGCGGGTATGCCTCGCGGCTTTTTTTGCAGAACCTTCCACCGCTGTTGACTTTATTACCAATAGCTTTAATTATGACACCCCACTGGTCGTAGGCTGTGCCTACGATCCATGCAGAACGTATCTTGTAGCTACAAAGCAAAACACGCACTACGCAATTTCAACATTTACCAGGCCTTTGCCTCCCGCATAATCTACTGCGCTACTGTATATATAATGTTCTGCATGTAATACCCAACCTGCGCGCACAGGGTTTTGATGTATGTAGTTGATTCGGCTCTGAAACATGCCAGGCACGGAAGGATCCATAAATACAGCGTGATTTTCATGTGTCCACAACTGCTGCAACTCATTCCGCTTATGCTGGTTGGCATGAAACGCAAACACGTGCTTCATCCAGGTCTGCCTGCTTTCCGTATTCACCTCTACGTTCTTTAAAATCTGCCTTGCAGTATGCGCTTTAAAATCGCGAATAACATCGCTTAGATCCTTTTCTTTAGTGCGAAGAATAGCGTGCACGTGATTGGTCATTATTACATAAGCTGTTACTACAAGGCTTTTATTAGCTATGCAATAGTTAAAAGAATCCACAACAATATCCCGGTAAATCTGCCTCGAAAAGATGTCTACCCAATCTACTGCCTGAAAAGTAAGAAAATAGGTGCCGCGTTGGTCGCGCACCTGATAACCGTGACTCATATATGATAAAGCTACCAATTCTTAACGCATCTGTAAGTGTGCTGCATTGAATTGTAGCTACAAGCTACTCTCTAATCAGCACGTAGGCACAGCCTACGCCCAGTTCGGGCCCATAGGAACAACATTAACACTTGGTTGGCGTCCCCGCCAACCATAAGAATGCGCATTGGTTTATACATTTACAATACCAAGATACACAATACAAGTAATGACAAAGCGGAAGATTGCCGCGCGATGATATTTCTTATTGATACAAGATGAATATCGCTCGTAATGACGGCTATTCTGGTTTAAATACAAATATGCCTATTGCACCTTCTCCACTCCCGCATCGCTCAGCTCAAAAATATCTTTATCGTATTGGGCTTTGCTGAGCTCCAGTTTATCGTTAATAACCGGTATGGTTATTTTTGTTGATTCGTTGTCATCGCCATAGTAAATGGTGAACTGTATAGCGAAGTCTTTTATGTCGGCAGGTTTGTAGTTTTCATCCAGCTTCATCATTACCAAGCCTTTGCCATCTTCAATAACGTTGCTGTTTTCGTTAGCGGCAACAAAGGTCATTTCAGGTGTATAAGCCGGTATTTTATCGGCTACAGGGCCGCGTTTTAATTTTAAAGCTAAGCGGCTGATGGGCGCGCTGCTTGAAGAGTAGGTAATAAAGCCAATGGCGTTTTCGCCACCCGATTTTTTAATGGGGTCCGTAACCGCACTGCGGCTGGTAAAGCCTGCAAAGCGCCTTTCGCGCAGGTTAGGTATGCTTACCTTCATATCGCTATATGAGCAACTGAACACCTCTTTACCGTCTAAAAGACTAAAGCGGATTACTAAATCCTCCTCCTCTCCTGTTCCTTCGTGTATGGCTTCAATGGTATTGGTTTTATCTTTTAACTGCACATCTGTAGCTACAAACTGCGCCTGCCATTGTATGGGTTTGGTATCCATTACACTTTGCGCGCTTACCTGGTACACCTTATCCTTGTTTACAGAATCGGCATAGCATAAATCGGTACGCGTAATTTTTAGCAGCAGGGGTATTTTGTTGGTACCCTCGTAGGCATCTACCATTTCGTAATAGGTGCTGGTTTGCTGTATACAAACGCGACCGTTTTGATCGAACACCTTTACCATAGAGGAGGACGAATCCTGGTAAACCTGCTTACCGCTAACTTTAACGGGTTCATTGGTTTGGGGCTTGTTCCTTTGTTTACAGCAGGTAACCAACAGTAAACCACTAATAACCAGGTAAAAGGCTCTTTTAGTCATATCAATTTCGGTTTTTGGCCGCTTTAAGCGTGTTTAGTATCAATGAAACCACCGTCATGGGGCCTACACCGCCGGGTACGGGGGTAATAGCGCTGCATTTAGGGCTAACCTCATCAAACTTAACATCCCCTTTTAAACGCCATCCGTTTTTAGATGTTGTATCTGTTACGCGCGTAGTACCCACATCAATAACCACGGCGCCTTCTTTTACCATATCGCCGGTTAAAAACTCGGGCTTGCCAATGGCGGCAATTATAATATCAGCCTGCAGGCATATCTCCTTCAGGTTTTTGGTTTTGCTGTGGCAAACGGTAACAGTGGCATTGCCTGTTTTGCCTTGGCCACTCATTAAAATACTCATTGGCCGGCCAACAATATTACTGCGGCCAATAACCACGCAGTGCTTACCGCTGGTTTCAATATTATAGCGCTCCAGTATTTTAGTAATGCCCAGGGGCGTTGCTGAGATATAGGCATCCAGCCCTAAGGTCACCTTGCCCACATTCACCGGGTGAAAGCCATCCACATCTTTTGAAGGGTCCACCGCCATCAGCACTTTATCCGCATCAATATGCTTAGGTAAGGGCAACTGCACTATAAAGCCGTCCACATCTTTATCGTTATTCAGTTCGTTCACTTTGTTCAGCAAAAACTCTTCGGTAACAGAATCATCGTAATGCAGCAGGGTGCTTTTAAAGCCCACCTGCTCGCAGGCTTTTACCTTGTGGCCTACGTAGGTCAGGCTGCCGCCATCATTACCCACTAAAATAGCGGCCAAATGGGGTTGCTTACCCCCGGCTGCTACCATTTGGTCTACCTCTACCTTTATTTCGCTTTTTAATTCTTCAGCCAGCTTTTTGCCATCCAGTAACACCATATGTAAAAGTTAGGCTGCAAAGAAAAGTAACAGCAGAAAATTGCGGTAAGATTTTGTAAACAATATTGACAGAATGGGAATAGCTAAGCCGGGGTAGGGTGCTTATGCAGGTTCAACCTTGCGTAAATAAAAAACGCCCCATGCGGGGCGCTTTGTGCTGGGTAAATAGTCGAAATTAGTTGATCTTAATACAGCCGTCTTTAATTTCAATGCTGGCACCATCCTTCACTTCTACTTTACCGCAGGAAGTTTCGATAATGGCCGGGCCCGAACCACCTTGAATAGTTACTGTAGAGGTGCGGCTGTGCTCAAAGGTTACTGTTTTATCACTGCCGTCCATACGCACTTTAAACGTATAGTCTTTAGAATCTTTGTTGTAATAGCGGATTGTTACGCCGCAAAAGGCAACCGTTGCAGTAAGCAACAACACCGTAAGGCTCAGTAGTTTCTTTTTCATGTGGTATAATTTTTTGGTTTAAACGAATGTACGGTATTAGTTGATAGTAACCACTTAAAAAGCAAAACGGCGAAGCCCGTGCTCCGCCGTTCGGTTTTTATGTTTTACGCTATTAGCGGATGAATAACATCTCGCGGTATTTTGGCAATGGCCAGCTGCTATCATCAACTAAAGCTTCAATAGCGTCTACATTCTCGCGTATTTCATCAAAGAACGGCTTCACCTTATCGCAGTAGTTTTTAGAAGCAACAGCATTAGATTCAGCATGGTGCGCTTTTTCGCGGGCAACAGCCAGTTTATCTACCGCCGCCTTAATGTTGTTTACACGTACGGCTATTTCAGTTAATATGTCCTTCTGTGCTTTTGTTGCATTGGCAGAAACACCAACTTCTTTAAGGCCTTTAATGTTGCCGGCCAGTTTGTTCATGTATTCTACCGCAGCAGGAATAATTTGATTCAAAGCTATGTCAGCTAATATGCCTGCCTCGGTATCAATCTTCAATACATAGTTGTGGTGTAATACTTCAACACGTGCATCCAGTTCGCGGGCGCTGTAAATACCGGTATCTACCAATACTTCTTTCGCTTTTTTGCTGGTGTAGAAATCCAGAGCATAAGGAGTGGTTTTTACGTTGCTCAGGCCACGCTTCTTGGCTTCTTTAGCCCACGCTTCGCTGTAACCGTCACCTTCAAACAATATGCGCTTGCTATCGCTAATGTATTGACGCAATACACGCATAATAGCGCCTTCCTTGGTTTCGCCGCCTTTTATCAGTTTATCTACTTCTGTTTTAAACTCAATCAACTGCTTACCAACAATGGCGTTCATCACGGTCATAGGTAAAGCGCAGTTGGCAGTTGAACCTACCGCACGGAACTCGAACTTGTTACCGGTAAAGGCAAAAGGCGAAGTACGGTTACGGTCAGTATTATCCAGTAATACATCAGGTATTTTGTTGTGGATGTCCAGTTTAAGGTTAGCATTGCTCATTTCATCGTATTTGCCTTTGGCAACACGCTTCTCCACTTCGTTCAATATATCCTGCATAAAAGTGCCTATAAACACGGAGATGATAGCAGGAGGAGCCTCGTTAGCGCCTAAGCGGTGGTCGTTATTAGCAGAGGCAATTGAAGCGCGCAATAAGTCGCTATACTCATTTACTGCCTTAATAACGTTAACAAAGAACGTTAAGAACTGCAAGTTGGTTTTAGGAGTTTTGCCGGGAGAAAGCAGGTTTTTGCCTGTATCGGTTCCCATACTCCAGTTGTTGTGCTTACCGCTACCGTTAATACCGGCAAATGGTTTTTCGTGCAACAATACACGCAGTTTGTGGCGGCGGGCAATACGCTCCATTAAGTCCATTAATAAGCTGTTGTGGTCAACCGCTACGTTTACTTCTTCAAACATAGGGGCGCACTCAAACTGTGCAGGGGCCACCTCGTTATGGCGGGTGCGTAAAGGCACACCTAACTTATGGCATTCGGTTTCCAGGTCCAACATATAAGCGTAAACACGCTCAGGAATTGAACCGAAGTAGTGGTCTTCAAACTGTTGGCCTTTTTGAGGGGCAGCACCTATCAGGGTACGGCCGCTGAACATCAAATCAGGGCGTTGGAAGTATAGCGCTTCGTCAATCAGGAAGTATTCCTGTTCCCATCCTAAAGTTGCAGTAACGCGGGTTGCATCTTTATCAAACAGGTGAACAACAGGAAGAGCAGCCTGCTCTAAGTAATGCGAAGCCTTTAATAAAGGCGCTTTATAATCTAATGATTCGCCGGTGTAAGAAATGAAGATGGTAGGAATGCAAAGCGTTTTGCCCTCGCCTATTTCCATAATAAAGGCAGGTGAACCCGGGTCCCATGCCGTGTAACCGCGCGCTTCGAAAGTAGCGCGTATACCCCCGCTTGGGAAAGAAGAAGCATCCGGCTCCTGCTGCACTAAGGCATCAGCGCCGAATTTTTCAATACCTAAACCTTCGCCGGTTGGGGTAAAGAACATATCGTGCTTCTCTGCTGTTAAACCGGTTAGTGGTTGAAACCAGTGGGTATAGCTGTTAGCCCCTTTAGCCATTGCCCAGGCTTTCATACCTGCAGCAACAGTTTCAGCAATCTCACGGCTTATTTTGGTGCCATTTTTAATAGCCGACCTTACAGCTTTGTAAGCATCGTCAGCCAAATACTGGCGCATTGGCTCATCGTTAAATATGTTTGAGCCGAAATAGTCAGAAACCTTCGTGCTCTCAATACGAGGCTTTACTACCTCGCGGTTTACTACTGTTTGAACAGCAGATTTACGTGCGTTACCCATGGTGGTTGTTTTTTAGACGGCCCAAATGTAGGTTTATTAAACCGC
The DNA here is from genome assembly GCA_039811145.1 of Chitinophagales bacterium. GTDB lineage: Bacteria > Bacteroidota > Bacteroidia > Chitinophagales > LD1 > Bog-950. The sequence continues at coordinate 18,951 of JBDHYB010000015.1, forward strand.
CTAAAAAAGGAAAGACGTGGAAATTATGCACAAAATAGGGGCCACAGGGGTGGAAATCCTAACGCTAAAAGGCCATAGGTTCAATTTTTCATGCAAACAGGCTATTTTTTTAAGCCCGGAAGCCGATTTAGATCATATTTAAATTTATGTAAATTGACAAACCCCAATGCCCCTATAATTAGAAATGGAGTAGCCAATATGCGGTAATGCACTATGGCACCCATAATGGGCACTGTAGCCCCTACCATCCAGTAAAACACCAAAGTAAATACTAATGCAAATGCAATCAGCGGGCGCTTTTCTTTTGCAGGTAACTGAAAATAGCGCAGCAACATAACTAACAACAGCAGCCAGAGCAGGCTTTGTTCCACCGCAAAAAGCAGTTCCATTTTATTGGATGCGCTCCACACAAAAGGCCGCAATGCGCCATCTATAAGCGCATCAGTATAAAGCATTTTAGGGGTAATGGCATCCGTCCACTTCACAAAGCGGCTGCCGGGGTTTTCAGCCAGGCCAAGGTCCATAAACTCATACCGTTTATTAATGATAGCCGAAATAACTCTGGGTTCTGCCACCATAAAAGCAAATGCATAGGCCACAAGTAAAGCAGCGAATACCGTCCATTTTAGGGCAGGCTTTCTAATAGCGCTTAATGCGTAAATCAAAATGTAAATGGCAGACGCAGGTATAAGCGCAATAAACAAAGGCGGACGTATAAAGGCAAGCGCAGCAACGCTAAGCAATATCAATAGTATGCGGCTAAACCAGCTACGTGGAGTGAACGCATAGAACAACATACCGAGAAAGAAGAATACAGGAGCCTCCTTTAATAAACCGCTGCCCCAAAAAACAACGGAAGGAATTAAGAACAAGGGTAAGCATAAGGCCTGGGGAAACTCTGCAAAGTAATTTTTAAGGGCATGGTATATGCCCGTTAAGCCCACAAAACTGAAAAAGGAAAAGAACAGGGTATTGATATAGATATTAGAAAACGAGAAATAATTGCACAGCGAGATTATGCGGATAATGAGTTGGTTGTTTGTAACCGTATCCTGACTGGGATGACTGAAATACTGTGTATCGGCTATGTATTGGAAGTTGGCGGGCTCATTAAGGCCAATACCCGTAATTACACTTAACCAGGCTTTGGGGTGTTGCCAAAGCAAGGGAGATATTATTTTACTATCGTTAAAATAGCGGTAAATGTCCGCCTTGGTTTGATCGGTATAGTAAAAGGTGTAAACAAGGGTTAGTGCTACACCGGCAACTACTTTAAGCAAGAAGAAAGTCCAAAGGTTATCGCGTTTAATACCGGTTGAGGTAAAAAAATTCAGCCTGTTGATTAGCCAAAGGAAAAGGGCGAGGTAGAGAATGTAAAGGGCAATGTGCAATACCGGCATTAACGCTAAAGTCAGAAATTCTTTGAAAGGTTTTACTTTGCTTTGCTAACAATTCATTTTGCGCAAACAAATCATCAATACGGTAATAACGCGGGCGGGCTCCACCCTGCTCAACTTTCTATTGGCATTGATGATTGCGCGGCATAGCGGCCCTGAGGTAAAAGGCGAAACTACGCTCATCATTACCACTATCTTCTTTATTGTTTTTGTAAGCAACATATTGGGCGGCCATGTGCTGGTTTACCTGCTGCCCCGCAACAAAATAGAAGCGCTGCTGCTGCCGGCCTTAATATGGAGTTTACTGGTAAGCATTGCCGCCTTTGTATTCCTTTCGGCTACTACCATCATTCCGGCGGATTGGATACCGGCCGTTGCGGTTTTAAGCTGGCTGGCAGCCGTTATAAGCATTCAGCAAACGGTGTTACTGGCGCAACAAAACATCAGGCTATCAAACCTGCTTTCCCTGGTGCCTTTGGTTTTACTGGTAGGCGGGGTAGCTGTTTGCTATCAATTCCTTAACATCCATAATGTGTATGCCTACATCTATGCCTCGCTTGTTTCCTATACCATTACCACAGGCATAGGCTTTGTGCTGTTAGCAAAGCAGGTAAACATCCGCTCCATTCATTTCTCTTTTGCTGAAATTAAATCCTCTTTTGGTTATGGCTTCTTGTTTCAGTTGGTGGAGATACTTCAACTACTGAACCTGCGCCTGTATTTTTATCAATTGGGTTTGCAGCAGGGTTCGCGCTACCTGGGCATTTACTCCATAGGCATTTCCATACTAGAGTCGGTGTGGATAATACCGCGCAGTATTGCTACAGTGCATTATGTTTCTACCTCTAACACGGCAGAGGTGAAGCAGGAAGCCGAACGCACGGTAAGCCTGGTTAAGCTCAGCCTTATTATAAGCGCTGCGGCCCTGCTGGTGCTTTACCTGGTGCCTAATAGTGTATTTGTATTCGTTTTCGGGCAGGGGTTTACGGATGTAAAACACAGCGTGCGCTACCTCTTTCCCGGTATATGGATTTACGGGCTGTTGTTGGTTATAAGCAGTTTTTATTATGGCGTGGCCCGTTATAAGGCGCCCTTAATAGCCAATGCAGCCGGTGTGGTTACACTGGTAATTTTCAGCGCTTTGTTAATACCGCATTATGTAATGAGCGGTGCGGGCCTTGCTGCCACCATCAGTTACGCTGTGGCAGCACTGTCGCTGCTGTTTTTCTTTATACATGATAACAAACTGAGCGTGCTACAGTTTTTCCCCGATAAAAACGACATCAAATTTTTCAACACTTTCATTAAAACTTCCTTTATAAAGAAGTGATTAAGGCTATTTTTGCCCACCTAAACAGAAAATATGAGCGCAGCAGCACATTTGGAACCGACCACAGTTGAACAGGCAAAGCAGTTAGGCCTTTTGCCCGAGGAATTTGATAAGATTAAGCAGATACTGGGCCGCGTGCCGAATTTTAACGAGTTGAGCATTTTCAGCGTAATGTGGAGCGAGCATTGCAGCTACAAAAACAGCATTAAGTGGTTAAAAACCCTGCCCCGCAAAGGCAAGCACCTGTTGGTGGAGGCCGGCGAAGAGAATGCCGGTTTGGTTGACCTTGGCGATGGCCTGGCTTGCGCTTTCAAAATTGAATCGCACAACCACCCCAGCGCATTGGAACCTTACCAGGGGGCTGCAACGGGCGTGGGTGGCATACACCGCGATATTTTTACCATGGGCGCCCGCCCTATTTGTGCACTGAACAGCCTGCGTTTTGGCGATTTGGAAAACGACCGCACTAAATACTTACTAAAAGGCGTAGTAAAAGGCATAGGCGATTACGGCAACTGCTTCGGCGTGCCAACAGTAGCCGGCGAGGTTTACTTTGACCCTGTTTACCAAACCAATCCATTGGTTAACGCCATGAGTGTTGGTATTGTAAAGACCAACGAAACCGTTAGCGCCATAAGCAAAGGCGCCGGCAACCCGGTTTACATTGTAGGTTCATCTACCGGTAAGGATGGCATACATGGTGCCGCATTTGCCTCAAAAGATATTACCGAAGACAGCGCAAAGGACCTACCTGCCGTACAGGTGGGTGACCCCTTCACTGAAAAGCTGTTGTTGGAAGCTTCGTTAGAAGTGATTAAAACAGGTGCTGTAATTGGCATGCAGGATATGGGCGCTGCCGGTATTACCTGTTCTACTTCAGAAATGAGTGCCAAGGGTAAAAGCGGCATGAAGGTGTACCTGGATAAAGTGCCTACACGCCAGCAAAACATGAAGCCCTGGGAAATACTGCTAAGCGAAAGCCAGGAGCGCATGTTGATTGTGGTAGAAAAAGGCCGCGAGAAAGATGTAGAGGCTGTGTTTGAAAAGTGGGACCTGCATTGCGAAATAATTGGCGAAGTAACCAATGGTGGAGATTTAGAATATTATGTAGGCAGCGAGTTAGTAGCCAAAGTACCTGCTGAAAGCTTAGTGCTTGGCGGCGGCGCACCGGTTTACGAGCGCGAGTACAAAGAGCCTGCTTACTTCAGCCAAAACAAAGCCTTTAAAATTGACAGCGTTGAACAGCCTGAAGACATTAAGGCGGTGGCAAAATTCCTGACCAAGCAGTTGAACGTAGCCAGCAAACGTTGGGTATATGAGCAATACGATAGCATGGTGGGTGTAGCTAATACTTCTACTAACCGTCCGGCTGATGCAGCCGTGGTGCGCGTATTGGGCAGCAACAAACACTTAGCCGTTACGGTTGATTGTAATGCCCGTTATGTTTGGGCCGACCCATTCGTAGGCGGACAGATTGCCGTGGCCGAAGCAGCCCGCAACATTGTGTGCAGCGGCGGCGAGCCAAGCGCTATTACCAATTGCTTAAACTTTGGTAACCCATACCTGCCTGAAGTGTACTGGCAGTTTGTAAACGCTATTAAAGGTATGGGCGAAGCCTGCACCGCTTTTGAAACACCGGTTACCGGCGGTAACGTTAGCTTCTACAACCAAAGCACGGAAGGTGGTGCGGTGTTCCCTACGCCAACTATTGGTATGATTGGTTTGGTGAATGATAAGGAAACGGCCATGACCATGGATTTCAAAAAATCGGGCGACCGTATTTATGTAATTGGCGAAATGAAGGAGGACATCAGCAGTTCAGAATACCTGGTGCGCCACCACGGTGTGCAGAACAGCCCGGCCCCTTACTTTGATTTAGCTACGGAAGTAAAGGTGCAGAACGCTATTAAGGACCTGATAAACGAACAAGTAATTGAAAGCGCACACGATATTGCTGAAGGTGGTTTGTTTATTGCCTTAGTAGAAAGCGCCATAACCGGCAAGCGCGGTTTTGAAATTGAAACCGACCCCGATATGCGCAAGGACGCCTTTTTGTTTGGCGAAGCCCAAAGCCGCGTAGTGGTAACCGTTAAGGATACCAAGGAAGACGCCTTTTTAGAAGTGCTTGCTAAACATGATGTAGATTTTAATAATATAGGTATAGTAACCACCAGTATGATATTTGTAGACAAAGAACGCTGGGGCACCAGCAGCGACTGGAAAGACCTCTACGACCAGGCGTTGGAAAATACGCTAAACGCATAAGAAAAAAACGGCAGGTATTTTACCTGCCGTTTTTTGTGTATATTTATTACAGATAAAACTTATGAAAATTTATTGTGACGAGTCTGGATACACAGGAGCTGACTTACTCGAAGCTGGGCAGCCATATTTTGTTTACTGCGGTGTTTCTACTGATAAAAATACAGAAAAAGAAATTTTAAACTTCATTTATGATAACTATCCAATTCAAAATAACGAAATCAAAGGAAAGTTATTAGTAAACAATTCAAAGGGCAGACAAGTAATCAGTCATATTTTTAAGAAGTATTCAAAACATGCTCGAATAGTTTTTCATGATAAAAAATATGCCCTCGCTGCTAAAATTGTTGAATATGGAGTAGAGCCCTACCTTTCTTCCAACCAACTTTTCTATGAGTCTCAATTAAATCAATTTCTAGCAACTGGGCTTTATGCATCATTTATAAGTAATGACAAATCAGCAGAAAGCTTATTTCAAGAATTCCTAATAATAGCAAGAGGCAAAAAGCAATTTGCAAAAAGCGATCTACATTCAATGTCGAAAGGCAATGCTATCGTCGATTGGGTTATTGCAATCATCAATCATAATCCCAACATCTTTCTTAAAGAAATAAAAACTACAAGTGGAAGTCCTGAAAAATGGATTTTGGATTTAACCATGACTTCACTTCTAGGCATACTAACAGATTGGTCAAAGGATGGAAGCGCACTTGAAGTAATGTGTGATAATTCTAAAGTCTTCATTGACAATCCACTTGTTGACACGTTTAATCAAATGGGGCTAGTAGGTTCAAAAGCAGATTTCTTAGGTGTTAAACTGGGATTTAATTTAGTTGGTGATATAAAAAATGGTGATTCAGCAACAAATGCAGGGTTACAGATTGCCGACCTTTTTTCCTCGACTGTATTCTACTGTTTAAAAAACAAGGGTACAGACTTCAGCAACGAAATAATGAAACTAGTCTTGAAGAACTGCACCTGCAAACCTGCTTCCTTTTGCGTAATGCCATATTTAAAGTTTGACGCAAAAGCGTTCAAGAAAGACAAAAATTACTATTTCAGACTGATGCAAATTATTTATATAGAAATCTTAAGGCGTATACCTAAAAGATAATAGCCACCACTCGTCTCAAGCGCAAGCCATTGCCCTAACTCGTCCTCGTCTGAAGCCAAGCCATAGCGCAGCGACGAGGATAAACAGCGCAACGGCAAATTAGACAAACTATCATCCCCACTGGCGCGAGCGTCCGCTCGTGCCAATCAATCACAAAATTAGAGATTACTCCGCTCTTGGTGGCCCGACCAACAGCCCTATGCAGCTAAACTTTGTTTGTTGATCAGGCGACCAACAAGGGATAGCCTCCGCCCGCGTCTGTGTCCGCACAGACGCGATGACAACAATAACCCGTCTGTGAAGACACAGACGGGGGCCTGCAGAATGACGATCTGTTAAATATAACCACCTCCGCAAACTGCGTATGCTCGTCCCACCTGAATCAGGAGGACAATTTAGTAGCCCGCAATGCTGTAGCCTGTATTTAAATTCTCCTCCTTGGTAAAGTGGAGAAAGCCAGGTAAGGTGGCAGAACTTATCAGGCAGAGGTGGTTCTCCGCCCGCGTCTGTGTCCGCACAGACGCGATGGCAACAATAACCCGTCTGTGAAAACACAGACGGGGGCCTGCAGAATGACGATCTGTTAAATATAACCACCTCGGCAAACTGCGTATGCTCGTCCTCCTGAATCAGGAGGACAATTTGGTAGCGCGCTATCCTGTAGCTTGTGTTTAAATTCTCCTCCTTGGTAAGGAGGAGAAAGCCTGGTAAGGTTGCAGAACTTATCAGGCAGAGGTGGTTATCAGCCAGCGTCTGTGTCCGCACAGACGCGATGGCAACAATAACCCGTCTGTGAAGACACAGACGGGGGCCTGCAGAATGACGATCTGTTAAATATAACCACCTACGCAAACTGCGTATGCTCGTCCTCCTGAATCAGGAGGACAATTTGGTAGCGCGCTATCCTGTAGCTTGTGTTTAAATTCTCCCCTTTGGTAAGTAGGAGAAAGCCTGGTAAGGTGACAGAACTTATCAGGCAGAGGTGGTTTAAAGCCAGCGTCTCCGCCCGCGCCTGTGTCCGCACAGACGCGAAGATGCCGTTGGTGAAGACACAAACCGCGGCTACAGGGCATCAAGATTTCCCACTTGGCAGATACCGAGTTAAAAATGACAAGTTCTTCATTTAACGCAAACGCCTATCTTCACTACATGAATCCAAAACAGATATGGGGAAATTTGGGGGTTAGCGATTTAGAGCGCACCGCTAAATTTTATAATGCATTAGGTTTTAAGCAGCATAGTCCGCCTAGTAAGGACCTGGTAGCCTTTAGCTTTGGCGAGGCAGGCTTTGTTATTTGCTTCTTTTTAAAAGAAGTTTTAGCCCGGAATGTGAAGGCGGAAATGGCGGACACTACTAAAGTAAACGAGGTGGTATTTACCATCTCCTGCACCGGTAAGGCAGAAGCCGACAAATGGGCCTTAGAGGTTGAACCTGCAGGCGGTAAACTCCTCTCCCAACCCGAAACATTTGGCCCCGGTTACTACGGCTTTACCTTTGCCGACCCCGATGGCCACCGCTTTAATGTGTTTTATATGCCGGGCTTTTAAGTGTTGTATTGCGTTTAAACTGCGATTTAACATCTATCTTATTTTTACGGAATACCAACTTTTTTTCATGGCGGTTGGCGGTTTAGCTTCGCCACAAAATTACAACTATGAAACGCCTGCTTATTGCCGTTTTTGTATTGTCAGCTTTAATTGGAACAGCACAAACGTATCCGTTTGTTGATGCATTTGAAACCTACACCAACTTTACCACCTTAGGCACGCAGGGCGGTTATTCGAGCGATATGAGCGTGTATCAAACGCACGGCATGGGTAGCAGCAAAGGCCTTATATCGCAGATAAGCACTTTTAATACGCGCGACACTACGGTAAGCCCGCTTATTGGGCCAATTACCGCTACCAGCAGGGTATCGTTCTACTACCGCATAGTGGACCAAAGCCTTTATCCCGCTACCGCTACCACACTTGGCACAAATGATAAGGTGGAGATTTTTGCCGGTAGCCAGGCAATCAACTTTTACCAGAGCATTTACAGCATTACCAGCGCTAACCACATGTCCTCCACCACTTTTAAAAAAGTGACAATACCGGTAGGCAGCCTGGCCGGGCAATCGGGTAACTTAAAAATTGTAGTAACCAAGGGCAGCGCTACCGACTACTTTGTAGATATAGACAGCCTTGTGGTAATGGACAGCACCACTGCCGTTGGCGCACTTGCAGTTAGTGGTGTTAAAACTGACGTTACCTGTTTTGGCCTTTGCAATGGAAACATTGGCCTGAATGTTAGCGGCGGCACACAGCCTTATACTTATAGTTGGAGCAATAGTTTGCCTGCCACAAGCACACAGTTAAACCTATGCGCCGGCACCTACCAGGTTACTGTAACTGATAATAGCAGCGCTTCAGCCACTGCATCGTTCACCATTACACAGCCTACGCAAATAAACCTTAGCGAAACGCATACTAACGTTAGTTGCTTTGGAGGCGTAACGGGCTGTATAAATGTAACCACAGCAGGGGGCAGTCCGGCTTATACCTATAGCTGGAACAACGGGACTACCACAGAGGATATCTGCAACATTGCCGCAGGCAGCTACACCTTAACCGTTACCGATGCCAACAACTGCACGGCTAATCTGCAGGTAACGCTTACTCAACCCTCCGCGCTTAACTTAAACATCAGTGCTACCGATGCAACTTGTTTTGGCAGCGCCAGTGGTTGTATTAGTTTATCGCTAAGTGGCGGCACACCGGCTTACCATTATGCATGGAGCAATTCAGGCCCTGATACCAGCCAAATTTGCGGATTAGTGGCAGGCACATATTCGCTAACTGCCACTGATGCCAACCAGTGCACGATAACTTCTGCAACTACCATAAGCCAACCAACGCAGGTAAATATTACCGCACAAGCCACCAACCCGCAAACCCCAAGCAGTAACGATGGCTCGATTGTGTTAAGCATTACAGGAGGCTCTACACCTTACGGAGTATCACTAAACGGTGCAACAGCCACTTCTGATACGGCTTACAATAGCCTTGGTGTTGGCTGCTATATTTTTAATGTGCAGGATGCGTTGGGTTGCTCCGCTGAAGTTGATACAGTTTGCTTAACGGCTCCAACCTCAGTTAATACAAACTCAAACACTTCACTTTCGGTTTTCCCTAACCCTGCCTCCGATTATTTAACTATAATTACAGGCTTCAATTCCGCTTATGAAGTTAGCGTTTTCAATACCCGGGGTCAATTGGTAAAGCAGGCAAAAGCCAATACAGCAAGCTACATACTCGACATACGGGATCTTACCGCGGCTTCGTACATATTGCAGGTAAAAACTGATGAGGGCGTAACCCAAAGGACTTTTACGGTAACGCATTAACAACGCACAGGATAATTGTTGACCTGGTAGCACTCTGAACCACCATCGCTATTTGCTTCATCCTTATTCAAGGATTCGCCCGTAAATTTAGCATGGCCATAAGCATACTACTTACCTATGGCCGGGTATTATACTGCCCATACCCTTAATTGGCATACTGAAAATTGCCTGTAGCCATATTGAGCTCTTAAAACCTATGGTTTTCTGATTGGCGGAATACCCAAGGAGGGGCAACGCCCCCTGTGTCGCCGGTTAAGCGATTGGATATTGCAAAAGGCAAGAAAAAAAGACCGGATAGCCTGATTGCTTTTTTCATTGGACACTTTAGCCGATTAGTGGAAATTGAACAGCCTCAGCTTCCTGTATGCCCTATACTAAAGAATAACTTTGTTGCGTTATATCAATCACACCGGGTGCATGCGTAAGAAATGCGGGTTTATTGCTTTACTGTTAATGAGTGCGTTTTTTGCTGTGGCCCAGCAAACGCAAACGCATTTAGACCCCGAGCAGGCATTTAAAAACGGGCTTGAGTTATTTGATGAACGTAATTACCTGGCTGCCCGCGAAAAGTTTGAAGAAATATACAAACAACCCCATGGGGCGGCATGGCATGGCAACACCGTGTTGATGCAGAACCTGGAGTATTACATTGCCGTTTGCGCTGCCGAAACAAATGGTAAGGATGCCGAAACCCTGCTATTGGGTTATTTTAAAAAGTACCATGAAACGGATAAGCGCCGTTTGATTTACCTGTATTTGGGCAAGTATTACTACCGCAACAAAAAGTACCAGGAAACCATTGATTACCTGGCAAAGGTTAAAACCGATGACCTTAACAACCAACAGTTGTACGATTACCGTTTTATGCTGGCGTACTCCTACTTTACCAAAAAGAAGTTTGCCGAAGCCAAACCGCTGTTTGCCTCTATTAAAGATATAAAGGACAAATACTACTACCCTTCCACCTATTACTACGCTTTCATCAGTTTTTTTACGAAGGATTATAACGAGGCACTTAAAAGTTTTAAGGATATTGAAGACTCTAAGATGTATAGCAGCGTAATACCTTATTACATCTCGCAGATATACTTTTTTAAGAAAGAATACGACACCCTAACCCCTTACATCAAAAGGAACCTGGATAAGCCGGAAGTGCTTTATAAAGACGAGATGAAGTTTTTGTTGGGTAAGGTGTATTTCCAAAAGAACGAGTACGCTAAAGCCCTTCCTTTACTGGAAGAATACATAAACAAAGCGTCAAAATCTACTAAAGAGGATGTTTACCAGTTGGCCTATTGCCAATACAAAACCGGCAACTTTGCCAAGGCTATAGACAACTTTAAGCAACTGAACATATTGGATGAACCGCTTGGGCAAACCGCTACTTACGCCTTGGCAGATTGCTACCTGAAGACAAACCAAAAGGACAAAGCACGATCGGCTTTTCAAAGCGCCGCCAGCATGAATTATGACGAAACCATTAAACAAAATGCGCTTTACAATTATGGCAAGCTCTCGTTTGAAGCAGGAAACACCAGCGAAGCGATACAGAGTTTTGAGGATTACCTGGAGAAATACAGCAACGGCACTTATGTAGATGATGTGAATGAGTTGCTGGCTGCCGCACTGGTGCAAACCAAAAACTACGATAAGGCCTACCGCATAATGGAGAACCTGAAGATGAGCAGCCCTATGATCAAGGAAGCTTATCAGCGCGTTACTTATTTCCGCGCAGTGGAGTTGTATAACGATACCAAGGCTGATGAGGCCTTAAAACTTTGCGATAAAAGCCTTAGTGGTGGAACTGACCTTGTGATTACTGCACTTGCCACCTACCTTAAAGCAGAGATACAGTACGGTAAAGGAGAGTATGATAATGCACGCCTTAACTATATGAAGTTTAGCCAACTGGCTACTGCTGACGTAGAAAAGAAGGGCGAAGCATCGAAATTCCGTGCACAATACAATACGGGGTACTGCTACTTTAAAAAGAAGAACTACGATGATGCAGCAGTTTACTTTGATGCAGCAACCAAGGAAGCCGAAACAACTATAGACCAAAAGGGTGTTAAAGCGCTACAATCTGACTTATACTTGCGTTTAGCCGATTGCAATTTTATAACCAGGAACTATACGAAAGCTATTGATGCTTACACTATGATAGTGGACAATAGCTGGAACTCGGCAGAGTATGCGCAATTTCAAAAAGGGATAATACTTGGCCTGCAGAATAAGAATGCGGAGAAGATAAGCGCCATGAATTTTCTGTTAACTAAATTTCCGGCCTCTACGTATGCCGACCGTGCCATGTATGAAATTGCCGAAACACATTTGGACGATGGCAACTATGCAGCAGCCAGAACCGCCTATCAAAGCCTTATAAGCAAATACCCACAAAGCGAGCTGGTTCCTTCTGCCTACATGAAAACGGCTATTGTAGATTACAGCCAGGGCAAAAAGGATTTAGCGCTGGAGGATTATAAAGCCGTGGTAAAAAAATACCCGGGTAGCAAAGAAGAGAAGGAAGCTATTGATGCGCTGAAAGAAATTTATGTAGAAGTAGGACGTGCCAACGAATACTTTGATTTTCTGAAGAACAATACCAACATACAGGTTTCTACCTATGAGCAGGACTCGCTAACTTATCAATCGGCAGAGAATGTGTATAACAGCGGCGATTGCAACAGAGCAATAGCGCTGTATGCATCTTACATCCAGCAATTTCCCGGTACATATAAAACCAGTGAGGCCCATTGGAAGAAAGCACAGTGCCACTTAAAGGTTAAAGATTATGCGTCAGCCTTCCCTGACCTGGAAGCCGTTATTCAAAGTAAATACAACAAATACTACGAAAGCAGTTTGCTTAAGGCATCAGGCATAGCCTATTTTGAGTTGAAGAATTACGACAAAGCGCTGGACTACTACAAGCAGTTGTATGTTGCCAGCAGCAAGCAGGAGACTACTTACGGCGCCATGACCGGCATGCTGGCTTCAGCAGTTAAGCTGAACAAAAACGAGGAAGTAATTGAACTGGCCGACCAACTGATTAACAGCGGTTTTGCCAAAGAAGCTGACATACAGGATGCCTACTACCGCAAGGGCAAGGCTTACTACGCTATGGACAACAAAGAGTTTGCGCAAAACGCCTTTAAGCGCGTAACGGAATATCCTGTAAATGAAAAGTGCGTGGAAAGCAAATACATGGTAGCCCGGATACTTTATGAGCAAGGCAGCTACAAGCAATCTTTGGATACCTGCTTTAAGTTAAAGAACAAGTATGCCAGCTATGAATACTGGGTTGTGAAAACCTTTATACTGATGGCTGACAATTATGCCGCACAGAGCAATCTATTCCAGGCTAAGTCAACGCTGGAAAGCATTGTAGCCAACTATGATGGCGACCAGGCATTGCTTAATGAAGCAAAAGAAAAACTTGAAAAGATAAGGGCAGAGGAGTTAAACAAATCAAAGCTAATGCTTATAGCCCCTTCAGATACTTTAATAATGGAAAGCGATTCGATAATCATTAACAAATGAGAACGAAAAAGCACATACAATTTCTTTTAGCCGGTGCGGCAACCCTGCTCAGCCTACTCTCCTATGCACAGGATGATAAGGGTGTGGATAACCAGGTTGTGGTGGTTAAAGAGTTTGAAGGAAGTATACAGGACGCTCAGAAAATAAACATACAGCCCAACATACCGGAGGTGGAGGAGAAACAGCCTAAGCTGGAATACAGCGTGCCTTCTAAAGACTATAAGGAGTTTAGCTTTGAAACCAATCCACTAAAGCCAATAGCCATTAGCACAGAAAAGCTGGAGAAATACAACACCTCCTTCGTTAAACTTGGTTTTGGAACGCAGTTGATGCCATTGGCACAGCTTGCTTATAACGACAATAAAGCCAGGAATGTAAAGTTCGGCATTTTCTATAACCACCTTTCGGCTAGAGAGTTTAAAGTAAAGAACCAACGCTTTAGCGATGATGAAGCCGGCGCTTACTTCCGGTATTTCCCTAAAACCTTTGAGGTAGGCACAGGCTTTACCTTCCGCAACTACCGCACCCATTTTTACAGTGTTGATACCAGCTATTCCGATACATCTTTTGCTGCCAAGGATGTAAGGCAGGTATTTAGAAACTATGACGGGCTATTGTATTTCCGTAATGCGCAAAGCAACAAGGCTGATATTGATTTTAAACAGGATTTAAACTTTAATTACCTGCAGGAGAAATTCGGTAAGGCCAATGAATGGTTTATTGCCGGTAATACAACCTTCCGGAAAGGGATTGAGAAGGTGCATAACATTCACGCAGACTTTAACTTCGATATCTCGCGCTTAAAGAATGATTCGCTGGTATTACAGCGTAACGTATTCCGTTTAAGAGCAGGCTATGCGTTTAATAATGATGACTGGAGAGCGCATGTTAAAGTAGGCATAGCCATTGATGGGCCTAAACCTTTCTTTTTAGCTGATGTGCACGTTGAAAAGCGCTTATACCAGCACTCTATAATAGCGTATATCGATTATCAGCACCGCTACGAGAAGAACTCGCTTAACAGCCTTATACATACCAACAACTTTATCTGGAACTGGGCCAGTATTAAAAATACAACCAACGGAGATTTGGGGATAGGTTTAAAAGGTACAGCACAAAACCTTAGCTATAATCTTGCTTTCCACTTTAGCCATGTGGTTAACCTGCCGTTGTTTGTAAACGACACTTTAGATATGCGCCGCTTTAATGTGGTTTATGACAAGAGCGCATTGATTTATAACGGACATATTGAAGCCGGCTATAACCTTAAAGAATGGTTACGCTTATCTGTATTGGCGGATATAAATCATTACCAACTTAAAACGGAGAAGCGCGCCTGGCATGAACCTAATTTTAAGCTTACGCTACGAGCCAACTATATCTGGAAAAACAAAATCAGTTTAGGTTTAGAGCTTTACGGCATCTCCGCATCATACGCAAAGTTGGCCAACGGACAGGAGGCAAAAATTAAAGGCACCGCCGACTTAAACATCAGTATTGAATACCTGTTCAATAAGCACTTTACCTTCTTCGGCACCGTAAACAACATAGCGCACATGCGCTACCAGCGCTGGTATGGCTACCCATCTTACGGCATTAATGGAATGCTGGGCGTTAAATTCTCGTTTTAGAAAATGGTTTATTGGAATTATTGAGCAAGCTCTTCAGTAAAAAGATATTCCGTCACTTCTTGAGACAAGAACAATTATTAAGAAAGGTGAACGAGCCTCCGAATCTCTTAAGCCAAATATCCCAGCAACTTATTTATTTCCGCATGCTGCCTTTCAGGGTCGGCAAGGTTTGTTGTTTCTAAGAGGTAGGTAAGCATCTCGCGGATGATTTCCTTATTAGAGGCGGGCTGAAAATTGCGGGGATGATGCTCGGCCTTAAGTTTATCCAGGTAATCCTTTACCTCGTTACGGCTAAAAATAGAGCCGCGATTAACCGGGTTGATGTAGAACATTACGTCCTTCTCTAAATTTTCAGCTGTAAAATCAAGCAAGGTCTTTTTGCAAAAGGCCAGTATATAATGTTGGCTAAGCGTAACTCCGTAAATAGGCAGGTTCAATTCGTTGGCCACTATCTGGTAAATAATACCCACTGCTATGGAACTGCCTTTTTTAGTTTCCAGCACATTGTTAATGCAAAGGTCCTGGTATTCGGCAGTGTTTTGCGAGCCTTGAAAATCGTGAAAGTTATAGAACACCTGGTTAAAAATCTGGATTTGCTCCAGTGGCGTTTGATTGTAGTTCAGTTCCAGCCAAATGGTTTGCTTTAGTTTTAGTATCCGTTTTTCAACTTCCTCAAACTTTAGCTCAGGATAAAAATAGCGGGCCACCAGGTAGGCGCCGGTAAGCAGTTCAGGAGCATCTGTTTCCACCCATTCAATCCATTCGTTTTCCAGGGAGGAAAACTGAATTTCGCGAATGATTTCCTCCAGCCTCTCGTGGGTAGCAGGGTTCAGTTCCGAACTCCAGGCCTGTTCCAGTTTAGGGATAACATCGGTGCCCAGGCTTATTAAGCGGTCGTGCACGTGGCGGAAAACTTCTTTGTCTTCATCATCAAGAAGTTGAATCAACGCCTGGATCTCATTTTCATTTGCCATTTACTTCCGTTTACGGAAGGACTTTTTGGTAGGGCCACTTTCGCCGATGATCATCATCACATCTTCGATAGTAAGGTATTCCGCACTCTTATCTTTAGGGATCTTGTAATTGTCTTTCCCTTTTTTGATATAAGGGCCATACCTGCCATTGAGCACCTGTATTCCTTCCTTTTCGAAGTTATGAATCACCTTGTTGGCATCCTTCTCTTGTTTTTCACGCAGGATGGCCACAGCGTCCTCAAAAGTAATCGTATAGGGGTCCTTATCCTTTGGGATAGAGGCGAAAGTTTTATCTAATTGAATGTACGGACCAAAACGGCCCACGCTGGCTTTTACATCCTTACCTTCTAACTGGCCAAGGGTGCGTGGCAGTTTAAATAAATCGAGGGCTTCCTCCAGGGTTATAGTTTCAATAGACTGTTGAGGGCGCAGCTTGGCATAGCGAGGCTTCTTTTTGCCCTCCTCACCTTCTTCAGGCGTTTTACCAATTTGCGCCATAGGGCCAAAACGCCCCATACGCACAATTATCGGCTCGCCGGTGCCTGGCTCTTCACCTAAATAGCGTTCGCCACTGGCACGCTTACCTTCCTTAGTGGTTACTTCAACCGTTTCGTGAAATGGTTTGTAGAACTTGTCTATCATTTTGTGCCACTCAATCTTGCCATCGGCAATACGGTCGAACTGGCCCTCGATATCCGCCGTAAAGTTGAAATCCATGATGTCCTTGAAATTCTCCATCAGGAAATCCGTTACCAAGGCGCCAATATCCGTAGGGAATAACTTAGATTTCTCAGCCCCTGTAATCTCCGTTTTTTCTGCCTTTTCAACCTTGCCACCCTTTAATACATACTGCACGTATTTACGCTCAACACCATCGCGGCTTTCCTTAAGCACATAATTGCGCTTTTGTATAGTAGAAATGGTTGGCGCATAAGTAGAAGGACGCCCAATGCCCAGTTCCTCCAGCTTCTTAACCAGGCTGGCTTCAGTATATCGAGCAGCAGCTTTGGTAAAGCGCTCGGTGGCGGTCATTTCTTTCAGCTCCAACACCTGGCCTTCGCTAACCGGTGGTATAAGGGCTTCGCTCTCCTCATCACTTTCAGCATCTTCATCAACCCCTTCAGTATATACTTTCAAAAAACCATCAAACAGGATAACCTCGGCCTGTGCACGAAGGGTTTCCTTGTTCCTGTCATTTATAATATCAATAACCGTCTTTTCAATTTCAGCATCTGCCATTTGGCTGGCCAGCGTGCGCTTCCATATCAAATCGTATAAACGGGTTTCATCGTTTTCAGCCTCTATAGAAGGTACATTGGCGTTGCTGGGGCGGATAGCCTCGTGAGCCTCCTGAGCGCTGGCATTTTTAGTGTTGTACTGGCGCTTTTTGTGATACTTTTTACCGTAGCGCGAACCGATTTCTGTTTCCAGCGCATCCAAAGCAAGGTCAGATAAGTTGGTAGAATCAGTACGCATATAGGTGATATGACCGTTTTCGTACAGCTTCTGCGCAATCAACATGGTTTTACTTACTGAGAAACCCAGTTTACGGCTGGCTTCCTGCTGCAAAGTAGAGGTAGTAAACGGAGCAGCCGGTGTGCGTTTGCCGGGCTTCTTTTCAATGCTCTTTACTTTAAACTCGGCGTCAATTACTTCGTTCAAAAACTTTTCAGCATCTTTTTCAGTCTTAAAGTTTTCGGGGCGCTCTGCCTTAAAGGCTACCTTCTTTTTACCATCTTCTACAAAAAAGTAGGCTACTACTTTATATGAGGCTACAGGCTTAAATGCGCGTATTTCTCTTTCTCTTTCTACTATTAAACGAACAGCCACACTCTGCACACGGCCTGCGCTAAGGCTGGGCTTTACTTTACGCCATAATACGGGTGAAATTTCGTAACCAACAAGGCGGTCGAGTACGCGGCGTGCCTGTTGGGCATTTACAAGGTCCATATTAATATGACGCGGATGGCTTACTGCCTCCTTGATCGCCTTTTCAGTAACCTCGGTATAAGTTATACGCTTGGCTTTTTTAGGATCAAGGCCCAAAACATCGCAAAGATGCCATGAAATGGCCTCACCTTCGCGGTCTTCATCCGTTGCCAGAAAAATCTCCTCGGCACCCTTAGCCAGCTTTTTCAGTTCCTTTATTACGTCCTTCTTTTCGTCGTTTACCACGTAATCGGGCTCGTAATTATTCTTTACATCAATAGCAAGGCCGCTCTCGGGCAGGTCGCGAATATGCCCGTAGCAGGAAGTAACTACATAGTCCTTGCCCAGGAATTTATTAATGGTTTTTGCCTTTGCAGGCGACTCAACAATGATCAAATTTTTCGACATGCTAACCCTCGTATTGAAGCGCAAATAAAATTCTTAACGGCTAAAAAAAAAATTCTGAGCCTTTGCCCCTATAAAACGAGGCTAAGGGCAAAAACGTTGCATTTAGCTGATTAGGGGCCAAAACAAACAATTAAAAATCAAACTGAAGCACCACTTACCAAATGTTGCATATTGAAGCGTAGGTGTAAACTGCGGCTAACTGTAAGCTACAATTCCTATCTTTACGGCTGAACTAACATAGAAAATGAGCTTTTCTACTCTTACTGCCATATCGCCCGTAGATGGCCGTTACCGCAACAAAACCGAAGAATTAGCCGATTATTTTTCAGAATACGCCCTTATAAAATACAGGGTGCATGTTGAGGTGGAATACTTTATTGCCCTTTGCGAGCTGCCTTTACCGCAGTTGGCGGACTTCCCCGTTAAGCACTTTAGCACCCTGCGTAACCTGGTAACCAACTTTGCCGAGGCCGATGCCCTGCAAATAAAGGATACAGAAAAGGTAACCAACCACGATGTTAAGGCGGTGGAGTATTTTCTTAAAAGCAAGTTTAATGAAGCGGGCTTAGATAAATGGAAGGAGTTCATCCATTTCGGGCTTACCTCGCAGGATATTAATAATACCTCTGTTCCTCTATCTTTTAAAGATGCCAACGATAAGGTTTACCTGCCGGCGCTGAAGCGTTTGACCGAGCGGCTTGAAGCCATGGCTGAAGAATGGAAGGAAATACCCATGCTGGCGCATACACACGGCCAACCGGCATCTCCAACACGATTGGGTAAAGAGATAATGGTGTTTGTGGAGCGCCTGAAGAATCAGCTGCATTTGTTTGAGCAGATACCTTACAGCGCCAAGTTTGGGGGCGCTACGGGCAACTTTAATGCGCACCATGTAGCCTACCCTAAGATTAACTGGGTTGATTTTGCCAACGACCTTGTAACACGCAAGTTGCACCTGCGCCGAAGCCGTTATACTACACAAATTGAACACTACGATAACCTTGCTGCACACTTTGATGCGTACAAACGCATTAATACTATACTAATAGACCTGTGCCGCGATGTGTGGACCTACATTAGCATGGAATACTTTAAGCAGCGCGTGGTAAAAGGCGAAGTAGGCAGCAGCGCCATGCCCCATAAGGTTAACCCTATAGATTTTGAAAATGCTGAAGGCAACCTTGGCATAGCCAATGCCTTGTTTGAGCACCTTGCTGCCAAACTGCCCATAAGCCGCCTGCAACGCGATTTAACGGACAGCACCGTATTGCGCAATGTAGGAGTGCCCGTGGCACATACTATGATAAGCCTTGGTTCTATTGAAAAAGGACTATCGAAGTTGTTGCTTAATGAGGATGCGCTTAAAGCTGACCTGGAAGCTAACTGGGCCGTGGTGGCAGAGGCTATACAAACCGTATTGCGCCGCGAAGGTTATCCGCAACCTTATGAAAAACTGAAAGAGCTTACCCGCGGTAACAATCGTATTACCGGCGAAAGCATTGCGGCATTCATCAATACGCTGGACGTTAGCACCGAAATAAAACAGGAGTTGCTGAAGATTACACCGGCGAATTATACCGGTACGGTACTATAATTGAAAGCCCCCATTTTTCTTATTCATCTTTCGAAATCCCGGAGGTTTCGGAATCATGTTTCGACATCCCGAATTGTCGGGATCAGGATGACAGATAGTGATTAGAAGCAAGAGTATTATTTTTGTTTTATGCTTCCCGCTAAACTAATTGAAGGCGAACATTATTACCTGGACCCTGAAAAGGGCTTTGTAGTATTTACAGCTAAGTATCATTTGTTGCGTGGCTACTGTTGCAACAGCGGTTGCAGGCATTGCCCGTATAAAAAGAACGCAGAAAACGGACATCAGAAAACAGACAGTGAACAGCCGGATTCGGAAACAGGAGAATCTTAAAGCGAGACGATTACAACACTAATCTTGAAAGTATTCCTTATAGCCACATAAGCCTTGTAAACCACCGGTATGCAAAGCAATGATTCGGCTACCGCGGGGAAATTTATCCTTACGAATCATATCGAAGA
The DNA here is from genome assembly GCA_039811145.1 of Chitinophagales bacterium. Taxonomy (GTDB): domain Bacteria; phylum Bacteroidota; class Bacteroidia; order Chitinophagales; family LD1; genus Bog-950. The sequence goes on from JBDHYB010000015.1 coordinate 38,974, forward strand.
GGCCATACATCAACTTGCCGGTATAAACAGGGTCCAGTTGAATATCAAACTCCTTCTTGAAATTTTTAATAAAGCTGATTAGTTCCTCATTCACTTTAGCATAGCCGTCAAAGTGATAATCGAAATTTACAGAGAAGTTATTGAAGGTCTGCCCACAGTATTCTTCTACTAAATCATTAACGCGTTGCGTTAGGGTATCCTTACCTTTTAAAGAGGAAAAACCAATGAGTTGCTTCTCTCCTTTTAAACCTGCAACCAGCCCGGCAAGGGTGCCGCCCGTGCCGCAAGCGGTACACAGGTAATCGAAATCAGTCACAATCTCTTCAATAATTTCCGCTACCCCTTCCAACGCAAAGCGATTGGTTCCACCTTCAGGCACATAATAAAAATCGCCAATCTGCACGCGCAGGCTTTCAATACTGGCGGGGTCATCTTTCTGCCTGTACATAGCGCGGTCCATATAGTGTAGGTCCATACCACTTTCAGCAGCGAATTGAAGTGTGTCGCTTACAGTTTCGGGTTCCTCTCCTCTTATTATACCAATGGTTTTAAAATGGAAGAGTTTACCTGCAGCAGCGGTGGCATGAATGTGATTGCTGAATGGCCCGCCGAAGGTGAGCAGGGTTTTATAGTTATTAAGCCGCGCCTCCAGCAAATTGTATTTTAGCTTACGCCATTTGTTGCCCTGCACATAAGGATGTATGAGGTCATCGCGCTTTAGGTAAAGGTCTATCTCTTTTTCTTTTAAAAGGGGCGATTCTATCTTCTGTAAAGGCGAATCATTAAACGTAGCATCCACAAGGCAAACTTAGCTGAATTACGGTTTAAACCAGTTAAAGATGGGTTTGTAGTTGTTGTTCCAACCAATGGCCCAGGCGCTTAGTTCCGAAACTTCCAACTCATTAATGTTGTAGGAAGTGCGCAGCATAATATCGTTTGGGTAAAGTTCGCGGGCACGCGCTTCGCGTTTAGCGGTTTGTTCAAAGGTTTCATACAAATCCCAGGCGCCAAACAAATGAAACGTTTCGTGTGCTATATCGCTTTCGTTCAGTTTATGGCCTTCGGGGTCGTGGCTGTAAATTACGGAACCTTCAACAAAGTAAACATCAGGATTGCAGCGTTTGGTATAGGGCATGGAATAAGAAATACCTTTTCCCTTTACGAACAGTAGAATGTAGGTTTTGGTACAGGTAGTATTGGTTAATACCCATTTATAAAAATCGCGGGGGCCATCGTAGCCAATAGAGGTAAGAACCTCACTAATAACATCAACGCGCTCATTACCGCAAGCAGTGCCATAGCCAATATCGTTATTCTTTATATCGGCAGTTTGGCCAAAGCTACCGCCCGTAAAGGTCAATGGAGCATTGTACCGCTTGGCCTGTTTCTGCAACCAGCTTTGCGATTTACTGAGGGCTGCCAGCGCTTCTTTCTTTTCATTGGCTGTCCATTGCGTGTTATCGGCCGATACAAAACAACTAAGCACGTACATATCTCCGCTTAGTACATCGGCGCTACCGCAATTGTATTCGGCGGGCATTTTTTTACCTCCGGCCTCAGTTGCCGGTGCAGCAGCTACACAAACAAACAAAACCAATAAAACTGCACTTATCAGTTTAAAACTCTTCAAATCTCTCTTCATTAAAGCACAAAAATAAAGCGAATAGAATGCCAGTAATTGCCTTTGTAACAATTGTTAGTGATTCAGCTTTTCGAAGATGGGCTTGTTTCTATTATAAATCTCTACAAAACGCTCAAAACGCTCGTCGTAAAGGGCGCGGTGAGCAGGGTTAGGGGTAAATACTTTGTTTATCTCTACGCTTTTGGCAGCTTCTTCAATACCCATGCGGCCAATAGCCATCCAGCACAACATGGCCGTGCCACGGCTGTTGGCCATTAGCGGCTCCTTTACCTGCTTAATCGGGCGATTCAATACGTCAGCCATTATCTGGCTCCAAACATCGCTATTGGCGCCGCCGCCTATAAAGTTGATACCATCGAAAGGCTTAGCCGTCATCTTTTCTACAAAGGTTAACAGCCAGCGGGCGTTAAGGCTAACCCCCTCCAGCACGGCGCGCATCATATGTTGGCGGTTATTGTTTAACGACAGGTTATAGAACCCTCCGCGCACGCTGTGGTCATCAACCGGGCTGCGTTCGCCGTACATCCAGGGCAGAAAGAAAACCCCCTCGCTACCGGCGGGTACTTGTGCCACAATTTTATCTACCAGTTTATAGAAGTCCTTAGGTGCTGTGCCGCTGTTCAGTTCATCCTGAAAATACAGCAGGTTATTTTTAAGGAAGTTTAAGCAGGCACCGGCAGTTTCCTGCTCGTTTGCTATTAGATAGCGGCCAGGCATAGCCGAAGGAATGGTGCCCATGTTATGGAACACATCGGTTTTTTTGAAGGGCACATGGCATACCAGCCAACTGCTGGTGCCTACGTACAAGTGGCCTTCGTAATCGCGTATAGCGCCTGAACCCACCGCTGCGCTTTGTACATCGGGTGTGCCGCTTACTACCTTTACATCGGGGTTTAGGCCAAACTCCTCTGCAATTTCTTTAGTAACGGTACCTAATACGCTATTGGTTGGCACCAGGTCCGGTAATTTGGCTTTATCAATACCGGTTAAGGCAATAAGGCCATCGTGGTAAGTGATGTTGTTGATGTTACGATTATCAGTTACCCAGTGCAGGGTTATAGAATCGTAACTTGCGGCATAGCGGCCGGTAAGCCAGAAGTTGAGATAATCTTTAGGCTCTAAAAACTTATGGGTAGCAGCATAAACCTGCGGCAGGCGTTTTTGAATGTAAAGAATGTGCGCAATGGGGTCCTTACCGCTTTTGGTAGGGCCACCACCGGTTAAGCGAATCCACTTTAATATTTTGCCAACGCCATAACCTTCAACGCGGATAGGGCCATGCGTTAGCTCTTTTACATACTCCGCACCCCGCGTGTCCATCCATATAATGGAGTTCATCAGTTCTTTGCCATCCTTTCCCAAGGCTACGGTACCGCTCCACTGTGCTGTGCAGTTAATAGCCGCAATTTTTTTGGTATCAATGCCGGTAGCGGAAATCAGCTTTTTGTAGCAGGTACGAATAGCATTAGTCCAATCCGAAGGGCGCTGTTCCGCGCCGCCACCTTCTGAAAGCAGCAAGGGCACCTCTTCAAACTGGTGGCCTATACATTTACAGTTTTCATCAAACAGGGCCACTTTAGGGCCGCTGGTACCGAGGTCGAAGGTGAGGATATAGGATTGGCTCATAATTAAGGGTAGCTATTGCTAGACAATAATAAAATTTGGTGGCGTAAAGCGCAAAGGAGATTTATGTACAGCAACTTATTCCAAGTCTTACGGCAAGCCATGAACAATATCAGGTTAGGCTTAACCAAGTTCGCAACTCTTTATACAACTCAATGATGCTTTTAAAGTTTAAACCAAAAACAGCCTTAACAAATTCAGCAGATATATCATAGATTGACTTATCTGGAGCCAAGAGGGCTCTTAGTAATAAAGAGAATAAAAGTAAATAAGTGACTATTTTACTTATGTGCTTGAACCAGGTAGTTATAGTATAACTTTCTAAATCCAATGCTAAATTCGTAGAAAACTTAAACAAACGCTCGGCATAGTTGGTAGCTAAAAGAAAAAAAAGTGCAACCGTAGTGAGAGTTAAATAAAGAAACCTATTTTGACAAAGTATATACAAGTTTTTGAACAATACAGGCACAAAAAAACTAAAGGTAACATAGCTTAGACTGAACAAGGCTACATACTTTACTTGATGTATGCTTGAAGTTTGCTTTTCAATCACTTTTTTAAGTAAGTGTATGCCATCTGAAAGTAGTTTACCCATCCAAACGATATAAAAAGTGCCAAAATAAAGCACCAAAGTAAGATAGGCAGGGCCAAATATTTGATAAATTGTTGATTCAACCGTTTCTCCATGTTCAATCAAATACGGGGGAACGCCGCCCCAACTACTTTCTAATTCTGGGAGATAAATGTACTCTACGCGATCCCCTATTTCATCTGAAAAGGAGCATTGTATTTCTTTATCTAACCCTCCTACTTTACAATATGGGACCGGAATAGGGATAGCATCTTGCCCCATGCCGGAAGTTTCAACATTTGTGTAGCGTTCAATAATTACAGATTTAACAGGAACAGCTTTATCTATTAATTTTTGGGCAGCATAAACAAACCAAAGTATAGCAACCGTCATTGAAATAAGAAATACTTGAAGTCCTCTTTTCCCGGATTGAGGCTTTGAGAATTTTATGAGTAAAGAACCACCAATCAATGGACCTGCCATTAAAAGTCCTAAGATACAATTAAGAGTACCACCCCAGTTTATTGCATAATAGCTCACAAGAGCTATGAATGAAGTTATAAGCAACGCTATAATATACTTTAGCACTGATTTCTATTCCTTAAGTTATTACATATAAAATTAAAGTTGGTCAAAAATAAACACTTCAAACTTTAAATGCTTTCAATAGTAAGATTTACACTTACCATTACCCCGTGGCACGCGCCCGGAGAGCAAAATTATACCCCCCCACTATGGTTAGCCCTAGTAAGCCCACTGTTAGCCCGGCGGCAAGCACATCGGCGCTAAGCACCCATAAATCGTTATAAAAATGGCTGGAAGCATACCAGTACGTATCCGTCATTACCGCAATAAGCATACCCGTAACAGAAGAAATTAAAAAGCCCCTCACAATACTTATTTCCTTTAACAGATAGATAAGCAGAAAGGTGATAAGCGCAGCGTAGGCAGCACAGGAAACAAGCAGAAAGAAAAAGCTGAATTCATCTCCCGATTTTTTGAAGCCTGCTAGTTGGGTGGTGTGCGCTTCGGTATAGGCGCCTAAAAGCAGTTCAAAAACAATGTAGCCTACCGCAAAGTAAACCACAGTGCCTAATACAACCGTAAGGAGATATAGCCCCAATTGTTTCATACACTTAAATTGAAAGGCAATTTATTTATTCCTATGCGCATAACAAGCAACAAACACAATTGCTAATAAAAGTTATTACTTTAAACCGTTATTGATAAAAGGCATCAATAGGCTATATGATTAAACATTACGCCCTGTTACTATTTACAATAACGCTTTTAGCCGGTTGCAATACGCAAACGCCCAAAACCGAGGTGGCCGCCGTGGTGCACGATACGGTGGTAGTTACCATACACGATACTATTGCGCCAAAGATTATTGATACCGCCAAAGCTGAAAACAAGGCACCGGAAAAGCAGCCGTTAAAAGTGCTTGAGGAGCCCAAAAAGAAGCCGCTTGTAAAAGCCACCGGTAGTGATACTACTTTCTACTATTATAAAGATGGTAAGGTATCAGTAAAAATTACGCCCTGGAAGGACGGCAACCGCTACCTGTTGTTTTACAACCGCAGCGGACAGCTTACTTATACCCAAAACGATAAACGCATGAGTTTTACTGAGGTAACGCAACTGAGCTTTAAAGGGAATGGTTCGGTAGAAAAGGCTGAGATACACGAGAACCCGGGCGCCAGTATGTATTGGTACGAAACGCGCGTAACCTTTAGCGATGATAATGAACCGGAGTGGATGGTTACGCAACGTATGCCGGTAGAATCGCTAAACGATGTGGCAGTTAGTTATTACTGGAACAAGAAAACCAGGCAATGGACCAAGCAGGAAGCCCAGCCTTAGCCTTAATATAAAAACGGCAGTAAACGCCAGGTTTTACTCTTATATTGGCGGTAAGCATCGCCAAAGTGGCTAAGCAACAATTCCTCTTCAATGTTCATGCGGCGGTGCAGGGCTAAAAAGATGGGGAAATTGATAATAACCAGCGGATACCAGCTATTGATTAAAAGAGAGTAACCCAAAAACTCAAGCACAAGGCCTAAATAGCTTGGATGGCGGATGAAACTATATAAGCCCGTTTGCTTTAATTGATGCTCCTTCCCTATTGAAACATCTACCGTAAAGCCTTTACCCAATTGTAATATAGCGCTCCAGCGTAAGGCAAAACCAATAACAAAAACAGCAAGCCCGCTCCAGCGCAGGGCCGTGTAGGGTTCCGTGCGCGGAAACATAAACCCCACCTTAATGCCAATAACCATAGCCAGCATTATAACCACCCAAAGCAGGCGCAGGGTGTTTTTATCCTGTTGTACCTTACTTGTTTCGGCAGATGATTTGCGGATGCGGCTTAATACAATTTCGCTACCGCAGAAAAAGAGGGCAACGGATAAGGTAAGGTTACTGAGGGTTATCATGACTTGTAACTTGCCCTGCTAAGATAGCGGAAGGCCACAGAATTGCATTAAGGAAAAGCAAGCGACTTACTGCTCAATAAAAATGTAACCGCCTTTAGTGGCACCCCAAACCTGTTTACCGCTTTCATCAAAGCCCTGGTCCCACGAGCGAAGCTCGCCGCTTTTTAGTGTAATTTTTGTAGTGGCATATTTAGCGCCCCTAAGGTCCGATGGGCAGTTGGCACCATTGGTGCCGCCTTCGTAAGTATTGCCCTTGCGCGTTAAGGTAACGGTGCAGCCGTCCTTTAACTCTAGTTTATCAAAGGTCAGCTTTTCCATTTTAGCCTTATCGTTTTGCAGGCCTGCCAGGGTAATCGCATCTTTAATAGTGTAAATATCGCTGGTGAAGGTGTTTTTAGAGGGATGCTGCAAATGATACACCCGTTGGCGGTAGGGTTTCTCTAACTTAGTGGCTACGGCCTGCTCTACATACAGCCATTTGCCGTCGGTGCGGTCTGCCCAAATGGGGGTCATAATAAGGCTGATGTTAAAGTAATCGGTATCGCTTTTAGCCTGTAGTTCGCTGGTAAAACGGCCCTGCATTAGTTGGGCCAGTTCGTCCAGTTCCTTATCGGCAGTTGTTGCGTTTGCGGAGTTTTTTGAAGTAGTGCAGGCTGCCAACAGCAGCAACAAAAAGCTAAAAGTGGCGGCAATTTTAAGTGTAGTCTTCATCACATATTTTCTATTGCAACACCGAACATAAGGAAAAGATAGAAATGGGGGATTGGGTTTCCAACTAAGGGAAAATATTGCCTGTTGCATAGAGCGTATTTGCGGCACGAGCGGACGCTCGCACCAGGTGATGCATGTTTCATCCTCGTCGCTTAGCTAAAGGCTGGACTTATTAAGGCACATGAGACATTTAATCAGGCACAAGAACGCTTTGCTAATGGCTGCCCGGCATTCTTGCGCCAGTGGGGTAACCATTAACACTCTTTTAGCTTCTACCCCTCTTCTTACCTTTGTTATAGGCAGGTTCATTCTTTGTTGGTTTTAGCTCAAAATCAATTAAAGTAGCTTTGTCCGGGCTTACAATAACTCCTCTGTTCAGGGCACTTTCATAGCCCTTATAGGTAACAAATAAGTTGTATTTACCGGGCGCCAATGGCCGTATTGTATAATTGCCATCAATATCACTAATAACAAAACGGCCGGTAGGTTGGCCATCGTTATCTACAATATCAACACGCGCTTTATTTGCTCCTTCCCTTCGTTCATCGTAAATTTTACCGAAAACTTGGCCTGTTTGCGCATGGCTGATTTGCGGCGCTAACCATATAGTCAGTAATAGAGCCATAAAGACCTTCATAGGTATGGATTTATGCAGCAATATAACCCTGACTTCTTGTTAAGATTAATTTCCTTTGTCATTTAACTGAAAGAATTAGGATGGTTGGCGAGAATTAATCGGCACGAGCGGAACGATAGAGCCAGTTGGAGAGACCCGCAATCCGAGCAGTAACAAATTAAAGAGCCAATGCCCAAATAAACACTTTGCCCAAGAGCTTATCTTTATTACCCTGCGGCATAGCGCCCACTGGTACAAACCCAAAATTCATAGCCAATTTCATGGCTGAGAGGTTTTTCTCCCCAATATAAGTTTCAAGATGCCATAATTCGCTTTTCTCGCGGGCGTATTTAACCAGGTGTTCGCCCAAAGCCATGCCTACCTTTATACTACGATATTGCCTGCTAATATAGGTACTTACCTCACCGTACTGCCTTCGAACAAATGGGCCCGGCCTGCAAGGTAAAACAGACATCCACCCTAATAGTTCATTACCATAAAATGCACCCCATATTTTAAAAGTATCGTCCTGGGCAGCAATTGCATGCTCAAACTCCTTACGGTAATATGGTTCCCTGGTCTTGATATCAATGGCAGCATCTCCAAATACTTTGTCGTAACCCTCTTCCCAAATTCTGTAGAATGCTTCAAAATCATTCTGTGTTGTTTCTCTTATAGCAATATTCTGTTCAGTAATCATTTTTCGAAAATATACTGTAGACCAAATATGAGTCTCACTTTCACTTTTTTTATGTATAGCATTGGGCTGGTAAGTATGCCAAGCAAGGAAAAAGAGATTACCTGCTATTAAGCCCTGCATTTGGCACGAGCGGGACACTCGCGCCTGTTGGAACGCTTCGCTAATGGCTGCACTGCATTCTTGCGCCAGTTGGGGCATGCTTAAATATCCGATGCATTGTTAGTTGGCGGGGACGCCAACCAAGGGGAAAAATGAAACAGTTGATGAAAAATTGACTATACAAGATAAGGGTTTGAAAAACATATTGTACTTTTATGAAGATATAGTCAGGTAAATGATATTTTATGAAGCCAAAGCTGTCCTTTCTTTTAGGCTCCGGATTCTCTGTTCCAGATCATTTGCCTCCTGTGGCCGAATTAAATGAGCGGTTGCGAAAGATAGACGAAAGCGAAATCTTAATTCATTCCAGTCAAACAGCTATCTTTTTAAACGGTTCCGAAGACCCGAACAGACACGTCCATTGGGATGACCGATTATTCCTTCAACGATTTCTTGAGTTTTATACTTCGGAAGTTTTAAAAGGTGAAAGCAACTTTCACTACGAAACTTTCTACGATTACTATTCAGGATATTTAAATGCCGATGAAAATAAGGAAGCAATAGAAGCTTTTTATCAAAAATTTATTGAGGAAAACCTGAAAGACACCGACCATGTGAAAAACGCATTTAATTATGTTTCCGCATTTAACCGAACCTTTAATCAGTTAATCGCCCAACAATTACAAAAGCGACTCTATGTAAACGATGTTAGCTACAGTAACTATCCACCCTATGATAACTTCATAAATTTCTTATCAACCACTCTAGAAACGTACGATATAAAAGTTCATACACTCAATCACGATTTGCTTTTTGATTTTCTTGGTGGCAAAACAAGCCTATGGCAAAGCTTTGCTGATGGCTTTGATTTACGCGGTTCTCGATACTATGGCGAAGTTAGCATGGACTTTAATCATGGCAATGAACGAGTTTATAAGACGTATGTAGTAAAACTGCAACGATTTAATAATAGGTTCGACAAACCATTATGCCTGTTTAAGCTGCACGGTAGTGTCAATAATCTTTTAGTCTATACGCCGCAAAGAGAATATATACGACTAAAGCATGATTACGGGGTAAGTCGGTTTAAAATAGAAACGGATGACGGCACTTTTGAACGATTGCACGATGAGGTAGCACCCGATTTCTTAAGTGGCACCACTAACAAGCAACGATCTTATACCCGCGACCCATACTATATTAACTTGTTTAAACATTTTGAAACTAACCTTACCGAATCAGAATATCTAATCGTTATTGGGTATAGTTTTCAAGATCCTGGTATCAATTATTACGTAGAGAATTGTTTCTTACAACAGGGCAAGAAGATGATTGTAATTGATGTGCGCCGACCTACAGCGAATATATTGGAGAAGCATGATTTTACTTTTGTTAAAAAGAGTATTATTGATGTTTCCTACGATGAATTTCTTCGCTTGCTTTCAATTGAAGTTCCGAAGCGCACGTTTGTTTACTAAACTCTAACTAGCTTTTATTTCCAGAGCCTTTCTCTCTTAATGCATCTAATATAATTTGCAATAGTCCTTCCTTCTTCTTTTGAATCCTAGATAGGTATAGGCTGTGCCTACGTACCAGCAAGCATGTAGCTTTCAACTCCAAGGCAATCACAAATTTGAAGATTACGGCGCGATTATGCGCTAATTGTTGCTGTGAAATATCTCCAACCGGCGCGAGCGTCCGCTAGTGCCAAACTAAGGTACGGCTTTAATAATAAATAGCGCCAGTATACCCTGCCGGATGTATTGCTAATGCAACCCTGTTCTTATATTCGCTTTAAGAACTTATGCTAAAACTACTACTACCTATTACCTTATTGCTGGCCCTTGCCCAGCAAAACCACAAGGGCTATAAGGCCCAGGATGATTAGGGTATTTAAGGAACGATAAGAAGATTACTTACGTGAAAATGATAAGCCGTATTGGTTGATGCGTTATACCTATGAGTATTAATACCCCCTCCGAAAAATGTTTCTATTTAAGACGGGAAGCATTTTTCTCGTCCCCCTATTTGCTGCACGCTTTTGCTCTGCGCAGGGGGACAGTTTAAGCAGCTAATGGGGCACCTCCGTTCAGCCCGAGTAGTCGGGACGGACACCTCCGCCAGCGGAGGACATAAAAAAAACCTCCCGATTACTCGGGAGGCTTTCATTGTTGCTAACCAAAATCCATTAATAAAGACGTTGTGAAGGTAGTGCATATTGTGCACATTATTAAAACCCCTTTTCACGTCATTCCGGCGAAAGCCGGAATCTCGTTGTACTTAGATGCCGGATCGGGTCCGGCATGACGAATGGGGTGACTAGTGAAACTGCTCAGCCTCGGTGCTGCCGGCAAGGGCAGTGGTAGAACTTTGGCCCTGTTGCACCACGTTCTGCACAGCATCGAAGTAACCGGTGCCTACAAATGCCTGGTGCTTAATAGCCTTAAAGCCGTGTTTTTCAAGGGCAAACTCGCGCTGTTGCAGTTCGCTGAAGCCGGCCATGCCGCGCTCAACGTATGCTTTGCTCAGCTCGAACATAGCAGTGTTCAGCGCATGGAAGCCAGCCAGCGTTATAAACTGGAATTTATAACCCATTTCAGCCAGGTTCTCGCGGAAGCTTAACATAGCTTTCTCATCCATAAACTTAGCCCAGTTGAAAGATGGTGAACAGTTGTAGGCTAACATTTTGCCGGGGTATTTAGCGTGGATGCCTTGGGCAAACTCGCGGGCTAGGCTTAAATCGGGGTTGCCGGTTTCCATCCAGATTAAATCAGCATACGGGGCGTAGCTTATGCCACGGTCAATACCCTGCTCAAGGCCGTTCTTTACATAGAAGTAACCTTCAGGGGCACGTTTGCCGGTTAAGAACTTAGTATCGCGTGGGTCAACATCAGTAGTTATAAGGTTGGCAGCCTCAGCATCAGTACGGGCAATAATTAATGAAGGCACATTGCAAACGTCGGCAGCTAAACGGGCAGCTACCAGTTTGTTGATAGCCTCCTGGGTAGGCACTAACACCTTACCGCCTAAGTGGCCGCACTTTTTAGCAGAGGCCAGTTGGTCTTCCCAATGCACGCCTGCAGCGCCGGCTTCAATCATCTGCTTCATTAATTCAAAGGCGTTCAGGTTGCCGCCAAAGCCTGCTTCGGCATCAGCTACGATAGGCACCATCCAATCAGTTGTTGGTTCGCCGTCCATGTATTCAATTTGGTCGCGGCGCATTAAAGCGTTGTTAATCCGCTTAACTACCGAAGGCACTGAGTTAGCCGGATACAATGACTGGTCAGGATACATTTCGCCGCTAAGGTTAGCATCGCCTGCTACCTGCCAACCGCTAAGGTAAATGGCCTTCATGCCGGCAGCTACTTCCTGTATAGCCTGGTTGCCGGTAAGGGCACCTAAACCTGCTACCCAGCTATCGCTGTGTAAACGGTTCCATAGCTTGGTAGCGCCGTTACGGGCTAAGCTATATTCTAACTGCACTGAACCACTGATGTTGATTACCTCTTCAGCAGTGTAAGGACGATGAACATTTTTCCAACGCGGGTTGGTTTCCCAATCGGTGCGCAAACGCAGCGCTCTTTCCTGTTTTGTCATTGTTTTATTTATGGTTTTTAGTTTTCAATTATTCGTTTCTTGTCATCCTGAGCTTGTCGAAGGATACTATCAAAAGTGCTCTTATTGTCTGTCGTCCGTGGTCTATTGTCTAATTAATCTCCTCGTATGCCGGCAGCGTCAAAAACTCTTTATAATCTCCTTGCTGTATAAGGCTGTCGAACATGTCGATGGCGCGTTTCATGGTAGCAGTGTTATAAGCCGCTTCGCCTACATAGGCTTTAACCGATTCTAACTCGCTTGGTAATAGTTCTTTGAAAAGTTCGTAAGTAATGGTGCGGCCATCATCCAGCTTGCTACCGTTCTTAATCCACTGCCATATCTGGGTGCGGCTAATCTCGGCGGTAGCTGCATCTTCCATCAAATTATGGATTGCCGCAGCGCCCACACCGCGCAACCAGCTTTCTATATATAGTATGCCCACGTTTATGTTCATGCGCAGTCCGGCTTCGGTAATAGTACCTGCGGGTACTTCCAACAGTTCATTTTGGGTATACACCTCTCCTTCACGCTTAATGCTGTAGTTGTTTGGGGTCGTCATGTGTTCGTTAAACACATCCATAGCTACTTGAACCAGGCCGGGGTGGGCTACCCAGGTGCCGTCGTGGCCGTTTGTGGCTTCGCGCACTTTATCTTGGCGCACCTTGTCCACCGCCGCGTTGTTAGCGGCTTCGTTTCCTTTAATAGGAATGAAAGCGCTCATGCCGCCCATGGCGTGCACCCTTCTTTTGTGGCAGGTTTGTATAACCAGCTTGCTATACGATGCCATAAACGGTACTGCCATTGTGACCTGTCCGCGCTCAGGCAGAACGAAACCATCCAGATTGCGGAACTTCTTAATGTAGCTGAAGATGTAATCCCAACGGCCGCAGTTTAGGCCGCACATGTGCTCGCGCAATTCGTATATAATCTCGTGCAGTTCAAAGGTGGCAGTTATGGTTTCTATCAGTACCGTTGCCTTAATAGTGCCTTGTGGAATACCCAATTCCTGTTGGGCTAAAACAAACACCTCATTCCACAAACGGGCTTCAAGGTGGCTTTCCATTTTAGGTAAATAGAAGTATGGCCCTGAGCCATTTGCAATTAACTGCTTAACGTTGTGGTAGAAGTATAAACCGAAGTCGAAAAGCGAGCCGCTCATCAGTTCACCATCTACTTTTACATGCTTTTCGGGCAGGTGCCAGCCGCGCGGACGAACGAAGAGAACCGCCACCTTATCGTTCAGTTTGTAGCTCTTACCGTTTTCGGGGTTGGTATAAGTAATGGTCGTTTTGTTGGCATCGCGCAGGTTGATTTGCCCTTCAATATTATTGCTCCAGGTGGGGCTGTTGCTATCCTCAAAATCGGCCATAAAGACCTTTGCGCCGCTATTAAGGGCGTTGATAATCATCTTGCGGTCCACAGGGCCGGTTATTTCCACACGGCGGTCCTGTATGTCGGCAGGTATGGGGGCAGCTACCCACTCTCCTTCCCTAACGGCTTTGGTTTCGGGTAAAAAGTCGGGCAGTTGGCCGGCATCAATTTGCTTTTGGCGCTCCGCGCGGACAGCCAGTAATTCCAGGCGGCGCTTGTTAAAAGTGCGCTGCAGTTTAACCACAAAGGCAAGCGCTTCAGGGGTTAAAATTTCAGCGTATTCCGGGGTAATGTTCCCCTGTATTTCCAATCCTTCTATGTTGGTGGCAGAGCCCATTTTGCGAATTTTCGCTGCAAAAATATCGCTCGTTTTTAAATATCCAAACATTTTTCGCGAAAATTCGCTTTGAAAGTAAAATTCGCTTTTTATATCTTTGTTCGCTAAACCCTATATTTTCGCCACACCCTAATCCAAATATGGAAACAACCACAGAAGAAAACATCCGAATCATATTCGGATTGAAGCTGAAGAAACTAAGAACGGACAAAAAACTTTCGCTGCAGGAACTCTCCAACAAATCGGGCGTATCTGTCTCCTACCTTAACGAAATTGAAAACGGCAAAAAGTACCCCAAGCCGGATAAGATCAATGAACTGGCCAAAGCCCTTGAAACCACTTACGATCAACTGGTTTCTTTAAAGATAAACAAGAACCTTACCCCCGTGGTGCAGGTGTTAAACCTCCGCATTATTAACGACTTCCTTTTCGAAACCTTTGGTATTGATAAAGGCCTTTTAATGAGTATGATGGCCAGCGCCCCTACGCAGCTATCGGCCCTTATTAACAGCGTATTTGAAATTGCCCGTAACTACAACCTGCAGGAAGAGCACTTTTACTTTAGTTGCCTGCGCAGTTACCAGGAAATGAACGATAACTACTTTGAGGATATTGAAACCGCAGTAGAGAACTTTAAGAAAGACAACGGTATTAACGGCAGCCAGTTGAGCGCTAAGGAATACGAGCAGATACTGAAAACCAAGTTTAACTACAGAGTAGAGCCTACTGATTTTGTGGACTTCCCCAAGCTGCGCCACTTCCGTTCGGTTTATGTGCCGGGTGAGCAACCTACATTACTATATAACACCAAGCTTACTGAGCAGCAAAAGCTTTTCCTTTTTGCTAAGGAACTGGGCTTTGCTTATATGAAGATTGACAAGCGCCCACGCACTACCAGTTGGTTAAAGGTGGAAAGCTTTGACCATGTAATGAACAACTTTAAAGCTGCCTATTTTGCCCAGGCCCTGCACATTAACAAAGAAGCTTTGGTAGAAGACCTGGAGAGGTTTTTTGCCAATACAAGCTGGGATGGCGACTTTATAGTAAAACTGTTGGAGAAATACAACGCCAGCCCCGAAATGCTGTTTCAGCGTATAGCCAATGTGCTGCCTAAGTTTTTCGGCTTTAACGAACTTTACTTTATACGTTACAGCAGCCGCGATAGCAGCAAGCACCTTAAGGAAATTAGTAAGGAGTTGCACCTTAGCCGCAACCAGGTGGACCTTCAGTATATCATAAGCGAGCAGAACTACCGCCGTTGGATAACCCGCACCCTGGTTAAACACATGGATAAGGAATGGGCCGAAGGCGAGCGCAAAACGCTTGTGGAAGGCCTTATAAGCAAAAATGAAGAGGGCGATGAGTACTTGACCATGAGCATACTGCGCCCCATGCCTGAACTGAACAATAACGCCAATTCGGTTACTGTAGGCTTCGTTTTAACCGAGGCTGTTAAAAAGAAAATCAACTTCCTGGCAGACCCTGCCTTAAAATTTGATAAACTAGGCCCTGTAAACGAATTGAACTTCGAAACTCCGCTTGCTTTGCGCAAAATGAAGGACGAAGAAACCAAACAGGCCGAATACGACCGCCTGGCAACTGAACTGCTTGCCACGGCCGGTAATACGGTATAACTATAATGCAAGAAGAAGAAACCACGGCGCCCGCGCCCTCTATAACTTTCGAGAGTTTTAATTTTGAGCCTGAATTAAAGGAAGGCCTGGAAAGCATGGGCTTTAAAAAGCCTACGCCAATACAGCAACAGGCTATCCCTATTATATTAAAGGAGCACGACCTTATTGCCTGCGCCCAAACCGGCACCGGTAAAACAGCGGCTTTCCTGCTACCCATTATTAACAAGCTTACGCGCGATAAAATACATACCACGGACACATTAATAATTGTGCCTACGCGTGAACTGGCCATACAAATTGACGAGGCCGTGCAGGGCTTTGCCTACTTTTGCCACACAAGTGCCATTGCTATATTTGGCGGTAGCGATGGCATAAGCTTTGCGCAGGAAAAACGCGCGCTTAGTGAGGGGGCCAACATTATTATAGCCACACCCGGCCGTTTAATAGCCCACCTAAACATGGGCTATGTAAACTTTAACCACATTAAGCACCTTATACTGGACGAGGCCGATCGCATGCTGGACATGGGCTTTAGCGACGACCTGAACAAGATCATCAGCTTTTTACCCAAGGAAAGGCAAACGCTGTTGTTTAGCGCTACCATGCCGCCTAAAATACGTGAGTTAGCCAAGCGTATTTTAAAAGAACCTGAGCAGATAAATATTAGCGTTAGTAAACCCGCAGCTGGTGTGTTGCAAGGCGCTTATGTGTTATACGATAACCAGAAGATTGAACTGCTAAAGCGCCTGCTTACTGACCGTAAAATGGCCAGCATTATTGTGTTTTGCAGCCGTAAGGAAAACGTTAAGCAACTGGACCGCGAACTAAAGCGCATGAAGTTTAACGTAGCCTGCATACACAGCGACCTTGAGCAGGAAGAACGCACCGAAGTGTTGCGCAACTTTAAGAACAAGACTTTACAGATACTGGTGGCAACCGACGTAATGAGCCGCGGTATTGATATTGATAGCATTGGCCTGGTAGTAAACTACGATGTGCCTAATGATGCGGAGGACTACGTGCACCGTGTAGGCCGTACCGCCCGTGCCGAAACCACCGGCGTAGCCCTTACCTTTATTACCCCCGAGAACCAATTTAAGTTTGGCCGAATTGAAGAGTTAATTGAAACCGAAGTAAAGAAGCTGCAATTACCTGCCGAATTAGGCCCCGGCCCTGAATACAACCCCAAGAAACGCATTGGCAAACCCCAGGGCAACCGCAGCGGCAAAGGCGGTGGGTTTAAGAAGAGAAGGAAGTAATACAATACTATTTACCACAAAGGCACACAGAACACAAAGAATACAACGATAGCTTATTAAGTTGCTCGGCATGTTCAATAACATGCTTTCAGCAAGTGGGCTAATATCCTCCGCCGGCGGAGGTGGCCCGCAAAGCGGGTCGGAGGTGGATGTGCTTACGTGGCACGAGCGGACGCTCGCAGTAGTAGAGCCCCCCCCTGTCACTCTGAGCTTGTCGAAGACTGACCCAATCAGCGCCCTATTTGTCACCCTTCGACTAGCTCAGGATGACAGTTTAGTCATAATACGTCATTCCGTCCCGATAGCTATCGACATGACCCGGAATCTCAATTCAATAACACCGTCATTGCGAGCGCAGCGAAGCAATCTTCAACTTTATCATCAATAACATACCTAGCACGAGCGGACGCTGGCGTTAGTGGGATTTTAAAAACCGCATTTATTACACCTAACAGCGCAATAAACGGTAGATAAAGAAAGTTCTGCGCCATGCCACCGCGCTTTACTTCAATTTTTTCAGGTAAATTTTGGTATGACCCCTTCAGTAGTAGTTTCCATGCTGTTTAAGCACTCACTCAAATCTATAAAATACCCGAAATAAGGTATTGTTTTAAGCCAGCCATTATTTCTCTTTGTCATATTAAATAACAATAACCTGAAAGCTGCTGCAAGCAAGGGATAAAAACAAGCCATATGAGCGTTGCAAAACTTTATACCGACGAATTGAAAAGAAATTTCAAGATCTTATTCGCCAATTGGGAACCCGGCACACCGCTGGAGTTAGGTGTTTACGGCCTTTTAAGTAACAACATTTTTGTTCCACTAGGAAACATCAAGCAATTGGGTGTAAATTTTGACGTAGTTACCGACCTTGTAAAAGATGAAAAAGAATTTAAATCTGAAGGCGGCGTTGAAGTAAAATTCAACCCCAAAGCATCGGTAACGGTTACCCCAGGCGTTTCGGTTAACGCCAACCTGGAAATTAAGTTTACCAGGGGAAAGTCGATATTTTTTCACGCAGCTGAATGCAGTACCAACAGAATTGCCGATAAAGTAAAGCTGGGCAAGGATCTGAAAAACCTTTTGAAAAAAGGCGATTGGAAGAAAAAGTATGTAGTGGTAACTGACCTCGTGGATTCAGGCAATACTATTATCGCTGTTTCCGATAGTAAAGATGCGAACATAACTTTTCAAGCCTCAAGCCCTACCATTGAAAACATTAACCTGGCAGACGCTTCAATAGACCTGACGGTTACAACCCGTAAGGACATTGGCTATAAGGTGGAAGCGGTTAAAGGCCTTCAGATACTAATGGGTTTGTGCAAGTTTAAAAATCCCTTCCCGCTTTTAGGCGATGGCTCTATCATGCCTATAAAAATGGCCTCATCAAAAGAGCTTTCAACCTTAATTGAAGATGCGCCTGAAATAAAAACAGAACAGAGCCCGGACGATTTATACTTTGGCCAATTAGGCTACGGCGAATAATATTTAAACCAAGTGTTATGATAAAAATAGAGATAAAAGAAATTTCGGGTTATGCCGATAAGAATCTGGAAACGCTAAACGAAAGTTTAAAGCTTGTTGAAAAGGTGATTAACACCGAGGCCTTTAAGGATAAGGTATTGAACTTTACAATGCCCAACGGCAAGGTGACGTTTTTTTATAGGCCGTGGCATAAAAAATACAGTAACGCGGAGGTATTGGACCTGATATATAGTGCCAGCGAAGAATACGATGGCGGTCAAAAGGGTGTAATTGATTTATACCTGCATTTAGAGCCGGGAGGCGATGGAAGCGTTGTTGGGTATGGAAACGAGGGCGATAAATGGATAAACACCTATGAAACACCCTTTGCAGGTATGTCCCGCCCTGAAATAGCGGGCCACATTTTTCATGAGTGGTTGCATAAAATTGGTTTTGTGCATGATTTTTATGATGTCCCGAAACGCAGATACTCTGTTCCCTATGCAGTAGGAGAAATTATGGAGCAACTTGCGGGACACAGCTAAAAAACAATTTTGACACGGTGCGATTGCATAAACCTGCAATCACACTATATTTCTTTTTATTTTTTAATAAATTTAAATTATAATTTATTTTTACCGAAAACCCATAATATGAAAAGCCCGCTACTGCCCATTGATATTATCTCCATCTACAAAAACAAAGTTGGAGATTTACTGCCTTTACCCACACGCATGGCCCAATGCACACCCGATACGTACAACGCCATTTTTAAAATAGCGGCCGATGTAAAAAAGAAAGGCGGGCGGCTAATACTAAGCGACTTGTTCAGAAGCTACGATATGCAGGCGCAAAGCCACCAGGATTATATATCAGGCAAGAAGAAAGCCTTTAGCCCTGCACCGGGCGGCAGCTTTCACGAAGCAGGCCGGGCTTTTGATATGGACTTAAGCGCTATGAAAATGCCCTTGGCCGATTTTTGGGCCATTGCCGCCAAATACGGCGTTTACCCCATTATTGATAAACCGAAAACCAGTACCTCCGAAGCCTGGCACTTTGATTGCCGCGGCAGCCACCAGATAGTTTACCAGTATTATGCTGATGGTAAGGGCAAGAATTTTAAGCCCTATACCGCTGCAGCAGCAAGTGGCATATTATCCATTGGCGTGCATGTTGATGCCTTTGGCAATAACCAACGCCAGGCGGCTATACAATCGTGCATTATACGCCTGGGTAAAGTTATTGGCAATATGGATGGCCTTATTGGCCGTAAAACCCAACAGGCTGTAGAAGAACTTGGCATTGCCTTTACCCCTAACGACCTTGATGCTATGTTGGTTCAGCTAGAGAACAAAATACAACAGCAGTTTCCTGCAGAGTTTATGTTACCGCCTGCTTAGGCCGCCATCAACTATTACACCTTCCCTTTTGTATTCGTTTACGTTACGCCGCTGGCAGAACTAAGCGCATGTGCCCCTAATCCAATAACTCACCTATACGCCCTCCAAAAACCATTCAGCGAAGTGCAAAGTTGGTGTGGGTCTGCATTTAAAAAGCTGCCCCAAAAACCGGCTTCCCGGCCGTCTTTGGCCTCAATCACTAGGTCAAAAGAAGTGGAAGTGGTATTGTTACCTGAGTTAAACGAAGTGGTTCTTTCTATTCGTATATCCTTTACTTCGTTCCACGGCACAAGGCCCAGGCTGTTTGTCCAAATGCCTTCTTTAGTGGCGCGTATCAAAACTTTGGTAAACACAAGGGCCGTTAGCCTGTTTATGCTCATTACAGCCGCAATGGCAAACACTGCTAATACAAGGTAGCTGTACGGTGCCGGTATTTTAAACACTGCATTTATTATGCCCAACAGCACAATAAACGGTAAGTAAAGGAAGTACTGCGCCATACCGCCGCGTTTTACTTCAATTTTTTCAGGTAAGTTTTGTGCTGCATCCATGCGTACAAATTTTAATAGCCCGAAGGTGGTACAAAACCGGGGGTTAACTCGGCAAGCTGCCTGCCAAAAGCAATCAGCTCAGGCTCGCTCCAGTAAGGGCCAACAATTTGTACCCCTAAAGGCAGTCCTTCTTTACCCAGGCCCAGCGGTATATGCAGGCTGGGGTGGCCTGATGCATTAAAGCAGGCATTGTAAGGCCATACATAATCAATATACAGCATCTCGCGGCCGTCGTAAGTTATCTTGCTACCCAGTTTGCAGCGCTTGTATGCAGGGCCATGTGCCACAGGGCAAATCAAAAAGTCGTATTCCTTAAAAAAGTCTTCCCAGCGCTTTACCAGCAAACTACGGCTCAGTAAGGCTTCAGCATAAGCATTGGCATCCATCCTGAACGAGCGGTTCATCTCGCCCCAGTACTTCTTTTGCCCTTTCAGTAAACCAAAACGTAAATCAAGCTTAACAAGCGCGCGGATAAACCAGGGCATGCCCTGCGCTATAACATAAGGAAAGAGCGAAACAAACACGCGCAGCGAATCATCATGTATAGTAGCATCCGGTATTTTTTTCTCCGCCTTACCTCCTTCGGCCGTAAAGCTGTTCACCAATTGCTGAATGGCTTCGCTTACCTGCTTACTGGCCTCATGGCCGGGCCAGCCATCCGTAAAGGCAATTCTATACTCGCTCAGTTTTGTTTTAGCAGGCGTTTGCCAGTTAATGCGCGGTATATTCCTGTCACTTTCGTGCGGGCCCACCACCGTTTTCCATAGCACCTCAAGGTCGTTAATGTTGCGCGCCAAGGGGCCGGCCTGTGCCATGTGCACCAAAAATGTTTTGGCCTTTGGCGGCAAGGGGATGTTACCGTGCAAAGGCACTGTTTTATCAGTAGGTTTAAGGCCATACAAACCGCAAAAGTTAGAGGGCACACGAACGGAGCCGCCAAAATCGCTACCCAACTCCAGTGAGGTAAAGCCTGCTGCCAGCGCAGCTGCCCCACCTCCGGTACTGCCGCCGGGGCCATATTCAGTATTGTAGGGGTTTTTACCCTCCGGGTATAAATCGCCCGCCACCTGGTAATCGAGCAGGTTGCGGGGCACATTGGTTTTGCCCAAAATTACTGCACCGCTGTTTTTTATGCGTTCCACCACCACACTGTCTTCCGGCGCTATAAAGTCCTTCAGCATACTGAAGTTATTGGTGCTGGAGGTGCCCTTTAACCAAAACGACTCCTTAATAGTTACAGGCACCCCATGCAACGGCCCGCGGAATTTGCCGGCCTGCGCCTCGGCATCGCGTTCTGCGGCAGTAGCAAGGGCTTCCTTTTCAAATACCGCAACCAGGGCATTTAAGTTGCTGTTGTGCTGCTTTATCTGCTGCAGATGTTCCGTAACAATGGCAGTGCTGGTAGCCTTGCCCTCGCGTATTAATGCGGCCAGTTCAAGCGCTGAACGATAGAGGTATTGAGCCATACTATATTTCTATTAAGGGTTAAATGCACAAGCATACCTGTAAATAATCACATTGCCGCACTGCCGAACAAGGGTTTCTATCTGCTTTACCGGTTTAGCCAAATGTAGGCTTCCTTATTGTATTTATATAACAATGTTTTATCCTGCAGAAGGTAAGCGGATTCTTGAATCTTACTTACTAAAAACCACTGGTACAAACTGCGTTCACCATAAAACAAAACGGCAGGTTAAAACCCGCCGTTCGCAATTAAGTGAGTGTAATTAAGCTTACTTAACCTTAGCAGCTAAGTCATCGATAGTTTTAGCAACGGCTACACCGGGTAACTTAACGGGTGCACCTACCTGGGCCACAAAGCTGCCCTGCACCTCTCCTGTTTTATAAGTGGTAAAGCCTACACGGTAAAGGCCAACTACCAGCGCCTTTAAAGGGTTGCTTGGTTCGCTGGTTATGCGCATTAAGGAATTGTACTTACTGCCGCTTGGCTGAGCAGGCAATTCGCCGGAGTCATCATTTACGTCGTAGCGATTCCACTTGGCTGTTTTGCCTTTGGCAATATCAGCAGGGCTAACAACGCCTTCTGCTCTTTCAAGGGTAATCCAGGTATCAAAATAGCTGCTCTTGTCGGCAGCGTTCTCAGTATACTCAGGGGTAACAAAGTCGCTGGCTTCCGGCTTCATACCATCGGGCACCGGCGATACCATACGCACACCAATTTCAGGTGCTACAGCAGGTATCCATACATACAGGTAATAGTATTTTTTGCCATCGCGGGTTTCGTCAGGCGCTGCACCCGGCTTAACGTAGCCGTAGTAGCTTATAACATCAGAATACGGAATACGCATCTCTTTACCCATTACTGATTTTTTGCCTAAGTCGGCGCTGAATTTGTCCAGCCCGCCACCCGGTGCAAAGGCACAGAAGGCGATAAAACCTGTTATGGATAATGCTTTTTGAATAAAACTTTTCATACGCTTTTGTTTTAATGTGAATAATGGTCCTGTTTCAGGATTTACCAAATATACTTATCGCTAACAGCCGCCACAGCGCAAATAGTGGGCAGTATATAGCAACCGATATGGTTCTTACAACAAGAACTCTTGAACACCTTTATATAAAAAATGCAGGCAAGCCCACTAAAATCAACCTATTCCATGTGAACGGCCAATCCTATGTGCTCGATTGGGCCGGGTAAATCATAGTTTCCGAAACAACAACATAAAAGGCTAAAGGCCTACTAGTTGGCAGCAGAAAGTAAGTAAGGCAATGCCTAGCCGCACAGCATTTCACTAAACAAAAGCTCCTTGCAATTGTTACCACTGTATGAGAAACATACTGGTAATTGGAGGCTCTTCAGGTATTGGACTGCAGTTAGTTAAACAGTTAGCTGCCGATGGTAATACAAAGGTTTATGCTACCTACAACAAAACACAAAAGAACCCAACTGATAACATAAGCTATCATCAATTAAATGTGCTGGATACTACCCCGGATATCTCCTTTTTGCCGGATACCTTGCATGGTTTTGTTTACTGCCCCGGTAGTATCAACCTAAAACCCTTCGGGCGGTTCACAGAAACAGATTTTCTGGAAGATTACCGTTTGAATGTTACAGGAGCCGTTAAAACCCTGCAGCAGGCATTACCCAAATTAAAAGCTGCGGAAAATTCCTCGGTAGTATTCTTTTCAACGGTAGCCGTACAGTTGGGGTTAAACTTTCATACCCAGGTAGCAGCCTCTAAAGGCGCTATTGAAGGATTGACCAAAGCTCTTGCAGCTGAACTATCCCCGCGCATACGGGTTAATTGCATAGCACCCTCGCTAACTGATACACCTTTAAGTGCGCAACTGCTTTCTACGCCTGAAAAACGTGAGGCAGGCGCGGCCCGCCATGCACTAAAAAAAACCGGGACTGCACAGGACATAGCTAACGCCGCTGAGTACCTGTTAAGCGAAAAAGCCGGTTGGATTACCGGCCAAATCTTTAAAGTTGATGGAGGGATAAGCGCAGTGAAATAGCTAATACGGTATTTTACTTCTTTTTAGCTGTAGCCTTCTTCTTTAAGGTGTGGCCGCCTTTGTCGCGCTTTGTTTCCAGGTATTTTTTGTTGTAGGGGTTGGCTTCAATTTCCATTGGTACGTTGTCAACAATCTCCAAACCGTAACCAATTAAACCCACACGCTTTTTAGGGTTATTGGTCATCAATTTCATTTTGCTAATACCGAGGTCGTTTAGTATTTGAGCGCCTACGCCATAATCGCGTGCATCCATTGGCAAGCCTAACTGCAGGTTGGCTTCGTAGGTATCATAGCCCTGTTCCTGTAGTTGGTAGGCTTTCAATTTATTCAAAAGGCCAATGCCTCTACCCTCCTGCTGCATGTATAGCACCACACCTTTACCTTCTTTTTCAATCGTTTTAAGGGCACAGGCCAGTTGGTCGCCACAATCGCAACGCATGCTGCCGATGATATCGCCCGTTAAACAACTGGAATGCACACGCACCAGTACCGGCTCATTCGGTTTCCACGAACCTTTAATAATAGCCAGGTGCGGTTCGTTAGCGCCAATTTGCGAATAAGCCCTTACGCGGAAGTGCCCATACTTGCTTGGCATGTCCACCTCTACCTCGCGCTTAATAAGGCTATCGTGCTTCATGCGGTACTCAATCAAATCTTTTATAGAAATGATTTTGAGCTTGTGCTTCTGCGCTATTTTAAGCAGTTGAGGCATACGCGCCATACTGCCATCTTCATTCATAATTTCTACCAGCACTCCCGCAGGTTCAAAACCTGCAAGGCGGGCAAGGTCAATAGTAGCCTCAGTATGCCCGGCGCGGCGAAGCACACCCCCCGTTTTTGCTTTTAACGGAAAGATGTGGCCGGGACGGGCAAAATCTTCAGGCCTGCCCTCTTTACTTATTAAGCGCTGCACTGTTTTAGCGCGGTCGCTTGCCGAAATGCCCGTGGTGCAACCGTGCCCAATCAAATCAACCGATATCGTAAACGCTGTTTCGTGGTGCGATGAGTTGGTGCTAACCATTAAAGGCAGGTTGAGGCGCTCGCACATTTCCTCGCTCATGGGCATACAAATAAGACCGCGGCCGTGCGTTGCCATAAAGTTTATAATGGCAGGTGTTACGTGCCTTGCCGCAGCAATAAAATCGCCCTCATTTTCGCGGTCTTCATCATCAACCACAATTATCAGTTTACCCTTTTTAATATCATCTATTGCTTCGGGGATGGTGTTCAGTTTACTTTTCATATTACTTGCTTTGCGCGGCAGTTCATGCACCGCTTATACATTTCTTTTAGTCGGGCTCCAGGCGCTTGTCTGTATACCCTTAACATACATTATAAATCCGCTTACCAGCGCCATGTTCATCAGGCAGAAGTAGGATATAAAACGGAAGAGTTTCGATTCTATACCGGCCCACTTCAGCAGGTCGTCAAGCACCGGCGAGATCAAAAATACATTGAGTATAGCAAACGCTGTTAGATAAACGGGATTATAGCCGATAAGAAACAAACTGCTGAAAAAAGCGCCCGCTATAAACACCGGCCCCAGCCAGCGCAGCACCTTGTGCGACAGGAAGTTGAATGCCACCGCATTAAGCCTAAACAACATTGGCCAATACACACTTAAATTTTGAAAATTGCCTGCCTGTATGCGCTTTTTACGCTTGTATTCCTCCTGAACTTCGCTGCTTACATCTTCGTGGCAAATTGCTTTAGGCTCCAGTATGGCCTTTTTACCCTGTTTCAAAATATTCATGCTCAGGTAAAAGTCTTCCATTAGGTAATTAGGGGGTATGTCGCTCCAACAATCAGCTCGCATAGCGTAACAAGCGCCAAAGGCACCAATCATAGCGCCGCCATTTAAACCTTCAAGGTATTTAACACGATTTTCGCGGCTTATGTAGCTTTTTTCGTGGTAGGCGATACCCTGCGGAGTAACCCCGCGGTTAAGAATGTTGGCTCCTACCTGGCCTATCAAGGGGTTTTTGTAATGTTTAGCCAGTTCAAAAAGCGTTTCGGGCGTAAACATTACGTTGGCATCGGTAAATACAAAAACGGTATTGGCATTATCTAAAGGACGGGCGTTGATTAAACGCACCAATTGGTTAAGGATGGCTGACTTACCCATGCGGCCGGTAAAGTTCATAAAGAAAAATTCGCTTACCTGCGCCGGAAAGGACGTAATAATCTCATTGGTTCTATCCGTTGAATTATCGGAACCTATAAACACATGAAGCTTTTGTTTGGGATAAGTAGTATTAAAAATACTCTCCAGTTTTTCCTGTATTACCTTCTCCTCATTATAGGCCGCAAAAATTACAAACACCTCGGGCAGGTTATTGTCGGTAGTACTGTAAACCACAGCATTTTCTTTTTTACCACTGCTGAAAAGCCATAACAAAAGAGGAAAGAAAAGATATGAGTGAATCATAGCCGCAGCGCAAAACCAGAAAATAAGCTGTAAGGCCATCATAGTAAACTTCGGTAGTACGAAACTAACCTTTCAAAAATGCTTTTGTTGCGGTAGTTATCGTAGGCAAACTTATGTGCCTTTTCGCCAATACCCCTGCTAAAGTTCTCATCGGCGCGGCATTTTGATAACTGCGCTACAAACTGCTCGGCGTTATCTGCTATTAAGATATTCTCCCCATCCACCAGGTTAAGGCCTTCTGCAGCAATAGGTGTAGCTATTATGCACTTACCCAAAGCCATACCTTCCAGTATTTTTATGCGTATACCGCTACCGGAAATAATAGGCACTATCATTATGCCATGCTGCAGCATAAACTCCTTGGCATCGCGCACTTCGCCCAGCGGCACCAGGTTTGGTTGCTGAAGCTTCTTTAAGCTATCGGGCATTTTTTTACCGGCAACATAAAGTTTGG
Organism: Chitinophagales bacterium; assembly: GCA_039811145.1. GTDB lineage: Bacteria > Bacteroidota > Bacteroidia > Chitinophagales > LD1 > Bog-950. Next base: position 65,349 of record JBDHYB010000015.1, read on the forward strand.
CCGTTGCAAAAGCAGATGACACCCGCCCCCAGCACTCGTTAATAAACCATTGCATACCCTGCAGGTTTGGCATCCAATCAAAACTGCCGATAAAAAACAAGTCGTTGGCGTTATAATTTTCGTTTTCGATGTTGTCGTTCACATCCATACCGGCGGGTACGATAACGGTATTGGCCGTAGGCACGTGTTTCTTTATCGTTTCCTCATCCTCCTTGCTAATTGCCATAACTACATCGCACTTCTTAATGGCTTCAATTTCGAATTGCTTAAGGCGTTCCGCCTGCAGGGCAACGTATTTCTTTTTAATAGAGTTTAATTCTTTAAAAGCTATTCGTTCCCAAATAACATGCTCCACATTATGGGCACGCATTGAGATTTTTGCGCGGGAATACTTTCGCACTGTATTGATGTAAGCGGCAGGTGGCAGGCCATCTATATGTACAATGTCGTATTCATTATCAACAAGCAACTTCCACAATTGCTTTTTAAAATCCATTGAAATAAAACGCTTGATGATGTAGGACTCGTTTGTAAACAGATTTAGAAAAGCCTGCAAGGGCTTAATCCTGTTATCTACATAAACGGTCTTTAGCTTGCCAAAGCGGCTGAACTCCTTAACCACCACTTCCTTTTTTACGAAGTGTTTGGCGGTGTTCATGCCAAGGATAGTGAGGTCGCAACCTGCTTCAGCATAGCCTTTTACAAAGTTATAGGCACCAATGGCCCCGCCATCGTTTAGGGGGTAGGGCATGCGGTTGAGCAAAATAAGGACCCTTAAAGGCTTTACGCCTTGAACACTCATCAGCTTTTTTAGATTTGTGCCGCGAAAGTAGAAAAAGCAGGCACAGATATGAACGGTTTATGGGTCATTTTAAGTGCTATGACTACGTAAAATGACCTCAATACGGTTTAATTGGCCTTTAAATACCCGAAATGTACAACGGAAAAAAAGTAGTAGTGGTGCTGCCCGCCTATAATGCGGAGAAAACCCTGGAACAGACTTACAAGGAGATACCGCTTGATGTGGTTGACGAACTTATATTGGTTGATGATGCCAGTAAGGATAATACCGTTGAAAAAGCCAGGGCATTGGGTATACACCACGTTATAAAACACGAAAAGAACAAAGGCTACGGCGGCAACCAAAAAACCTGTTACACCAAGGCGCTTGAAATTGGGGCCGATATTGTAATAATGCTGCACCCCGATTACCAATACACCCCAAAGTTGCTGATGGCTATGATAAGCATAATAGGCAATGATGTTTACCCGGTGGTTCTGGCCTCGCGCATTTTGGGCGGCGGCGCTTTAAAAGGCGGCATGCCTATGTATAAGTACGTGTTTAACCGCATGCTTACCTTAACGCAAAACATTTTACTGGGAGAAAAGCTATCGGAATACCATACCGGTTACCGCGCCTTTAGCAAGCAGGTGCTTACCTCTATAAAATTTATGAATAACAGCGATGATTTTGTGTTTGATAACCAAATGCTATCGCAGATATTTTATGCCGGCTTTCAGATAGCTGAAGTTACCTGCCCTACCAAATATTTTGAAGAGGCAAGTTCAATCAACTTTAGCCGCAGCATGACCTACGGCATCGGCTGCTTACAGGTATCCTTAATACACCGCTTGTGTAAGTGGGGGTTAATGAAAAGTGAACTTTATTAAAAAAAAGAAAAGGGCGCAAAAAGCGCCCTTTTTTATAATCCTAAGTTTCCGGCTTCTACAAGCCAAGGTCGTACACCATGCGCATCTGGGTGCCCTTCAAATTCTTAATCCACTGTATGGTTTTGTAAGTTTCGTATTGGTCGCCCAGTTCTTGTTTAACCCAGGTGGCTTTTGCGCCGCTTAAGGCATCTGCTATCTTCTGTCCTAAAGACTTTTCCTCAGGGTAAAGCTTAACGCGATAATCTTTCAGGTTAGCTTTCTTAGCTGCATAGGCAATCGCCTCATCCAAACCACCTATTTCATCAACTAAACCATTTTGTATGCCCTGGGTGCCCGTCCACACGTGGCCTTGTGCAATAGTTTCAATATAGGCGGTGTCCTTGCCACGGCCTTCGGCAACGCGCTGTTTAAACTCGCGGTATGTACGCTCCACATTACGTTGCGCAAAGGCGGCTTCTTCAGCATCAAGCGGCTTTGTTAAACCACCCAATACACCGTGTTTGGTTACTTCTACTTCATCAGTAGTTATTCCCAGCTTTTCGTTCAACAGTTTTTTAGCGTTTGGCAATAAGCCAAACACACCAATTGAGCCGGTTATGGTATTAGGTTGAGCAAAAATTCTATCGCCCATGCAGGCAATGTAATAACCACCTGAA
>JBDHYB010000016.1:0-66967 GCA_039811145.1 Chitinophagales bacterium
TAACATTCTGCAATGCGGCCCAAATTTCCTTTTCAGAAACAGCCTTTACTATGTGGGTTTCTGTTTCCATGTTTACCATTCAGCGGCAGGGTCAGTGCGCACTACTTCGCACATTTCGTCCAGCAACGGTTTAAGGTATTCTGAGTGGTAACCTCGTCTGCCACCCAAAGCTATTTTATCGTTATTGGTAGCGGGTATTTTAAGATTAGCTGCCTCTAACAGAGGGGTAACTTTTGCCAACCAGCGGGCCTGTAACTCTTCTTCACCGGCAAACGTACCATCCTTAATAAGGTCGCTTTCCAGCTCACTTTTTTCAAAAATACCCAGCGCCAAATGCCAGCAATTGTTTAGTGCATTTTGCAAGCGTGCATGGGCCTCTTCAGATCCTGCAGCTAACTGCTTTACAAAAGTATCGGCATGCATTACGTGGTATTTTATTTCGCCCTTTACTTTTTTGGCCAGTTGTGCCAGTGGCTGAAAGCCCGATTCAGCAAGCATTTCATAACGAATAAGCTCGGCATGGTCGAACAGAAACTGGCGTATAATGCTGAAGTCGTATTCACCAATGGGGTATTCCACAAAATGACAGCACTTCATGTCTTTTTCCTCGCGCATAAAACCCAGTTTATCAGGGTCTGCTTCACCTAAAACTTCATTCAATATCTTGTATAACGCCAGGGCATGGCCTATTTTATCCTGCGCCATAGATGAAAAAGCCAGGTCTTCCTCAAGCATTGGGCCTATGCCGGTCCACTCGGAGTTGCGATGCCCGATAATTAAAGCATCGTCGGCCATTTTAAACAGCAGGTCTTTAGTTGCATTTATGTTCATGGCAATTAGATTAGTTGGTTGCTTTATTTTTTAATTGATATGCCTCAATGCGGTCGCGCACTTTATACGCTGCAGGATCGCGGAAAACTTTTTCAGGCGTGGTTTCAAACATGTCATCATCTGCCGGTGAGAACGTGTACACATCGCTGGTTTTAACCACCCAAAGGTTGGCAGTTTTACCGCGGCGGCTGTATTGTTCCTTAGCAAAAACCAGCGCCAGTTCGGGTGAGGGGGCATGCACTATACCCACGTGTATAGCCTGTTTGCCGCGCTTATCCTGGTGAAACACCTCATAGGTTACCAGGTGGCTGTTGGTTTGCACTTCTCCTTCTAATACTCTTTTCAGGTCTAGCCTGTTTACTCTGGGGTCTAACGAGCTCATAACTTCAGTTTACGCTAATGGAACTTGATATTTTTCTGTTGGATTCATTAATGCCTGGCGCACCCAACGGCCGGCTTCTTCGGCATAACGGCGCACGGCAAGTCTTTCTTTATTGCATGGGCCATCGCCATTAATAACGCGCTTAAATTCTTCCCAATCAGGATCGCTGAACTCCCAAATGCCATCTGCATTTTTGCGCAGGTTAGGGTCAGGGAAGGTAAGCCCCAGCTCAAGAATTTTGGGAACATATTGGTCTAAAAACTGGTTGCGCATATCATCATTCGATGCCAGCTTAACTTTCCACTTCATCAGTTTTTCGCTGTGTTGTGAGGCTTTATCAGGCGGGCCGAAAAAGTGTAACAGCGGGCGATACCAGCGGTTGATGGCATCCTGTAATATGGCGCGCTGCTTATCGGTGCCTGTAGCTAAATACACCACGTTATCGTGACCCTGTTTCAGGTGGAAACTTTCTTCGTAGCAAATCCTTTCCAGCGCACGGCAATAAGGGCCGTAGCTGCCTTTGCTGTTTATTACCTGGTTAACAATGGCAGCGCCATCCACCAAAAAGCCTATAACAGCAATATCAGCCCAGGTTTTAGCTGGGTAATTGAATATGTTGGAGTATTTGCTTTTGCCGTTCAGCAGGTCGTCAAGCATCTGCTCCCTTGTTTTACCAAGGGTTTCCGCTGCCGAGTATAACAATTGGCCGTGGCCTACCTCGTCCTGCACTTTGGCAATAAGGGCCAGTTTTCTTCTAAAGTTAGGGGCGCGGGTTATCCAGGTGCCTTCGGGCAATGCGCCCACAATCTCGCTATGCGCATGTTGCTCAATCATGCGGATAAGCTGTTTGCGGTATTCCTGCGGCATCCAATCGCCGGGTTCAATTTTTTCACCGCTTGTTATGCGGTCTTCAAACTCTGCCAGCTTCTGCGGGTCTTCCACAGTGGCATTCATTCGCTTGGCTTCTTCTTCTGTTACAAAGGTGTTACCGTACATGGCTTATGCTTTTAGTCCTTTTAATAAGAGGTTTGAAACTTCTTCGGCTATTTCTTCTTCCGTTAAACGTTCGGTGCTGTTGTATAAATCGTAAGTAGCGTTAAGGGCAGAAAATATGGTGAACACAGCCAGTTTGGCGTTTACCTTTTTAAAGTCGCCACGCTTAATGCCTTTTTCAATTACATCTCTAAAGCGCATTTCGTATTCGTACCGCAGCTTTTTAAACTTAGCCAGGTGGGGTTCCTCTAAAAACACCCACTCATTAAAAAACACTTCAGAGGCATCAATGTTGTTGGCGATAACGCCAATATGGGCGCGGATGGCCAATTTCAGTTTTTTGCCGCCTTTTTCCTCCTCCATAACGGCAGCATCAAAGGCTTTGAAAAACTGCTCGGCTATATCAAAACAAATTTCGCGCAGCAGGGCATCCTTACTTTTATAATGGTTGTAAATGCTTGGCGCTTCGATTCCCACCTCGCGGGCCAGCTCGCGCATGCCAATGGCAGCGTAGCCTCTTTCCTGAAAGAGTTTCTCGGCGGTTTGCCTTATCGTTTGTTTTGTGCTTAGCGTGGCGGTGGCCATATAAACTTACGTTTGTTAGCAAAGGTATTACTTCCGCATCATACAAACAAGTGTTAGTTTACCTGATTTTCATCAATTAACTACAGCTTGCCCCCATCCGCATCCTTTAAAAAGGAGATAAGGCCCGGGAAATAATGCTCCTGGTCATCCCAAAAAGAAAAATGGCTGCCGTTAGGGCAGTAGAGGTATCTTCCGTGTTTTACCATTTTACTCATTTCCTCCATTTCCTTAGGGTTCATTTCATCATACTCGCCCCCTATGGTCAGCATAGGAACGCTTATGTTCTTTAAATCCTCCCAACGCGTCCACCCTTTCATTTTGCCGGTAACCACCATTTCGCTGGCGCCCTGCATATAGCCGTACACATTCATATTCAGGTGGTTCATACCCCTCTTGAGGGGGTCGGGCCACTCAGGCAGCCGGCAGATAAAACGGTTGTAGAACTCCCGTTGTACGAGTACCATATAGCCGGGGTCAGAGGTATTGCCGCTTTTTTCAAATCGGTCAATGGTATCATTAACCTCCGGGCTTAACTGTTTGCGCAAGTCAGCAATGCGTTGCTCGTACTTAGGTATGCTGGCTACCATGTTGGAGATAACAATGCCTTTAAGGTGTTGTTGGTATTTCAGTGCATACTCAATGGCCAGCATTCCACCCCAGGAGTGGCCCAGTACGTAGAAGCTATCCAGGCCTAATCCTTGTCTAACTTCCTCCACTTCTTCAATGCGCTGTGGTATTTGCCAAAGCAGTGTGTCGTTTGGCTGATCGGAGTAAAAGGAGCCTAACTGATCATATTCGTAAAACTCGATTCCTTCCTGAGGTAAAAAGCTTTCGAAACACTCGAAGTACTCGTGTGTGCAACCCGGCCCACCATGTAACAGCAGCACTTTAATTTTACCATTACCGAAACGCTTGGTCCATACCTTATACTTGCCATGAACGGTAATCATTTTTACACCCCCGGTTTTTACGCCTTCTTCTTGTAAATCGTAATAGGCGTTCCCGGTTTGCGGTTCAACGGCCTGGTTACAACTGCTGACTATAAGTAGAAGCCCAAGGGCGATAATTACATTTTTCATAGCTGTTATTTACAAAGGCAAAATACTAAAACCAAAGCAAAGCAGAATGTAGCCCGTCAATTTAATGGGTTGATAGTCAGCGTGTTTAAAAATTGTTGTACACCAGCCTTTTAGCGTTGCCGTTGCTATTTATAGAGAGAAACAATTTAATGAACTGCTAAAAAATAGTTGTATGAGAAAATTATGGATTGCCTTTGGAATTGTAAGTATGCTAACACTTGCTTCCTGCAAAAAGAATTGGACGTGCCAATGTACCGATAACAACAGTAACAACACTTATCACGACATCCCGAATTCAACTTTAAACGATGCCAATCAAACGTGTAACGACTTTGAGTATAACATGAACGGTAACTACAACAACTGCTCTATTATCCAGTAGCGCGGTTATTGAATATGTACGGTCTTCAGCATTTTTTTGGTGAAGTCTACGTATATATCCTGTTCGTCGGGATACACAAAAGTTCTTAGCTCGTTGGGGTCTTCCGGTATAGTGGTTTCGTAGGTATAGCGCACATACTGCACCATAGCTACGTGGCAAACACCGGGAGTTCCCTCCTCGGGCAATAGCAGTAAAACAATAAAGTTGCTTTGCTGCGTTTGTATGTCATTAATGAGGCAAAGCTGTCCGGTTTTACCGTCATTGGTAGTAAAATCTTCCGTAGCTATAACCGCTGCATTTACCTTATCCGTTAACTCCTGGCCTGATATAGCAACTCCGGCCTCTTTGTAGTAAGCGGTTAGATGTGTTTTAACATTATTCAATACCACCTGCTTTTTATCAGCAGGCGATTTTTTTACGGTGCCCAGGTTAATCAAAATAGACTGCACTATCTTTTTATCCGGTATAGGCATGGTTTCAGCTAAGGGCTCCTCATCCGTTTTCTGCAATTTAAAATCGGTAAAAGTTAACAGGCCCTTCGTTTTCCAAAGCGGGTTAACTACCATCCACATATTATCGCTTATCAGCTTATTGGCGTTAGTATCAGGGCCTGCATCCGGCTGGGCAATCAGCGTTTCGGGTAGTTCCTGCAATACTTCTTTGGCTGTTTTCTTTTCCTTTTTATCCTTTTCCTGCTGGGCGTACAACAAATGCGATGCTATAAGCGTTAACAGAACCATAATAAATTGCTTCTTCATAGTAGATACTCCTTTTGGGTTGACACTATAACGGTAAAAATGAAAAATATTCGCAGATAAATGGACGCTTGCACCTTTTCAATGAGGCACCTCAATCGGCTCTTTTTTTCCACTTTTAAGAATATATTGCACTATCTAAACTTTAATGAACCCCATGAAACTATTTAAGATTTTCTGTCTTTTCCTACTCTCTTCTGTTGCCTGTTTTGAGGCATCGGCCAGTAAGGAAAACCTGGCCCAGGGCTGGGACGCGTTTAACAAAAATAAACGCGATGACGCCATCAAACTATTTGAAGAGGCTGCCAAAGATGCCGATACCAAAGCAGACGGCAATCTTGCCCTTTCGCTGGTTTACTGGAGCCTTGATAAAAATGACAAGGCCTTTAAATACTTTACAGAATTTTTTAATTCCTCCGACAATCCTTATCCATACGTGTATGCTTTATGGACAACCCCATCGGTATTTGACGGATACGGACGTAAGAACGACGCCGAGCTTAAGTTTTTAAATGCCCTGGCAGATGATAAAAAAGCCAATGGCACAATAAAGGCAATGGTTCATTCCATGCTGGGTAACCACTACGAATCCATCGGCAATTTTAAAAAGGCGAAAGAGGAGTTTGAGGCTATAGGAACCTTGGATAATTGGGCCATACTGGGCACATTTGATAATACTTCGGGCAGCGGTTTTAATAAAGACTTTGGCGCCCTTACAAATGCAGGCCCTGATGCCGTATTTAAAAACAAGGTAAATGCGGATGTGAAATGGACTACCCCACCTTACGCCCGTAACGACCACTGGTTTGATTTTGACAACTACTTTGTGATAGACTACTCCATAATGTATGCCCAAACCTTTTTAGAGAGCGAGGTGGACCAGGAAGTGTTTATGCGTTCAGGCAACTCGGGTTCCTTAAAAATATGGGTAAATGATAAGCTGGTTACCAATGTTTCGGAAGAGCGCAATTGCGATTTGGATATTTATGTAAACAACATAAAACTGAATAAAGGCTATAACCGTGTTTTAGTACAGGTGGGTGAAAGTGAAACTGACCGTGCTAACTTTATGATTCGTATAACGGACAAGGACGGCAACCCGATTAAGGGGCTGCGCAGCACCTCTTCTGTTCAAACATACAACAAGGCTGCGGAGTATACGGTTACTGCTTACCCCCTTTTTGCTGAGGAGTTTTTTGAAAACAAAGCAAAGAACGAACCGGCCAGCCTGTTGAACCAATTGCTGCTGGCAGAAACTTACATGCGCAACGATAAGGTTTATGAAGCGCGTAAAGCCTTAAAGAAGGCCGGTGAACTGGCTCCTGAAAGTTCTTTCCTTGGTGTTAGAATGATTGAGGCCTATGCACGCGACAAAAACGTAACTGACCTTACCAAGCAGTATGAGAAAATTAAAAGCAACGACCCTGATTATATCTATGCGGTTAAAGGTTTAATGGATGAAGCCGATGAAAAGGAGGACTATGATGAAGAAGAAACCTTATTGGAAAAATATAAGAAGCTGTATGGCGAGGATGAATACAGCGACCTGCGCACGCTTGCCCTATTAGCCAAAAGAAATAAATATGAGCAAGTGGTAAGCATGTCGCAGAGCCTGTATGAAAAGTACCCTGACAACTACGAGTTGATGGCGATAATGTACAGCATTGAGCGCAATACCAGCAAGAACCTATCGAAGGCTAACCAGATTTTGAAGAATTACTTTAAAGGGCACTACAGCGACAAGGTGCTTACTGCCATGGCAAGCAACTACTTTGACCTTGGCAATAAGGATGAGGGCTTAAAACTGTACTACCAGCGCGTTGATAATTACCCTTACGCTATTTCGTATTATACTGATTTAAGCGATTTGTTTTTTGGTGCGCAGGATTACAGCAGCGCCTTAACATGGGCCAATAAAGCGCTTGACCTTTCGCCTTATTTAGGCGGATCATGGAACCGCCTTGGTAAAATTTACCAGGCCATGAATAACGAAACGGAAGCGAAAGAGGCTTTCCGCAAGGCGATATACTATACGCCTACCAACTATGAGGCCCGCAAGCAACTGCGCAAGCTGGAAGGCAAGAAGGACTTGTTTGAAAACTTTGACAAAACCGATGCTTACGACTTGTATAAGAAGGCGCCGAAGGCTGAAGACTACCCTGATGATAACAGCATTATACTATTGAACGAAACGCAGCGTGTTGTTTATCCTGAAGGGGCTACTGAAGAAAAAAGCGAGATAGTAGTTAAAGTATTTAACCAGGCAGGTATTGACACCTGGAAGGAGTATTACATAGGCTTTAACGGCTATCGCCAGCGATTGATTATTGACAAGGCGGAAGTGTTGAAGAAAGATGGGAACAAGGTGCAGGCTGAAAAGGATGATGCGGATATTGTGTTTACCAACCTTGAGGCCGGCGATGCCATCCACCTTTCGTACCGTATAGAAAACTACAACCGCGGTAAGCTGGCTCAGCATTTTTGGGAGCAGTTTAACTTTAACTTCAGCTATCCTGTACTTATTAGCCGTTACAGCATTTTAATGCCTGCCACTAAGGAGTTTAAACACCAGGTTTTAAATGCAGACATAAAAGCAAAGACAACAGATGTGGAAGATATGAAGCTGTATGTATGGGAGATGAAAGATCAGCCTGCCATTAAGCCTGAACCGCAAATGCCGCCTTTAAGCGATATAGGCGCTGTGTTGGACATTAGCACACTGCCTGACTGGAAGTACGTTAGCAATTGGTATTCCGACCTTTCTTCAACCTTGGCCAAAACTGATTTTGTAATTAAAGAAACCGTTGCGGAATTGTTTAAAGATAAAAAGGGCTTAAGCGAGTTGCAAAAGGCCAAGATGATTTATGAATACATTGAACAGAATGTATCCTACAGTAATGTGCCGTTTATGCACGGCCCCATCATTCCGCAAAAGGCATCGCGTACCTTAACCACCAAGTTGGGTGATTGTAAAGATGTATCAACGCTGTTTGTTGCTATGTGTAAAGAGGCGGGACTTAAAGCCAACCTTATTTTGGTTGACACTCGTAACAACGGCGATAAGCACCTTAACCTACCAAGCATTGACTTTAACCACTGTATTGCGCAATTACAAACCGGTGGCAAGAATTACATTATTGAGTTAACCGACCAAAAGCTATCGTTTGCTTCTTTACCAAAAGAAGACCTGAACACCAACGCCTTGTTTATACCACGCGAAGGCGACAGCGCTGCTACGCAGTTAATGAAATTGAACTCGCCGAGCAGAGTGCGTAATTTGATTGTGCGCGAAACCGACCTTAAGTTTGAAAACAACGACATCATTTTTACCCGCAAAACAATTAAGACCGGTGTGCTGGCCTCAGGTGTGCGTAATGATTTTGCTGATGAAGGCAAAGACAAGCAGGAAAAGGAAATGACGCAGGCAGTTGCGGGAGACTTTACTAACCCTGCCAAGTTATTGAACCTTAACTTTAAGGATTTGAAGACGCTTTCAGACAGCGTGGAGTACAGTTACTCATTCCAGGTTAAGAATGAATTGAATGAAGTGATAGGCATTAAGATATTCCGTATTCCGTGGAGCGAGGGTGTGCGCACCTCTGATTTCCTTTCGCTGGAAACCCGTAAGTATCCGCTACTGATGTGGAGGATGCAAAGCGCGGAATCATTTAAGGAAACAGTCAATATTGAATTACCTGCGGGCAAGGTATTGGCCGAGCAGCCTAAATCAGTAAATATTACCAGTGATTTTGCTGATTATACATTGACCTACAATACTAGTGTGGCAGGAAAGGTAAAGGCAACACGCGAGATCAAATTTAAGCGTGACATAGTAAACGCAGATGAATATCCGAAGTTCCGCGAGTTTTATAACCAGGTAGCTGCTGCCGATAGTAAGCAAATAGGATTTAAGTAAATAAAGCTTCATAGCTAAACAAAAGAGCCTCCTTTTTTTAAAGGAGGCTCTTTTGTTTAGCCAAGGTTGTGTTTGCGCATTTTGCGTTTTTCGTCCCACTCGCGCATTTGCTGATAGTCTAGATAGTATTGCACTTTAACGCTTATGGAATTGCTTTGTGGCGTATTAAAGGTGCGCTGAACGTTGCGATAGTAATTATCGCCACTGTCCCGGTCGCCTTTGGCAATACTTTGTTTCCAGGTCAATATCATGTTACTGCCCGGTGCAAACTGCCAGTTGTATATAAAGTCTATATTCCAGGTATTAAAGTTTCTATCGGTGTTATAGGGGTAATTGATGAAGTCCATATAACCGCCCGCATCCAGGGTGGCGTGTTCAATGTAAACCGCTTTACTCCAGTAGTGCCTTGCGCGCAACGTCATATACATTAGCGGCGTAATAGTGTACTGAAAATTGAAAGTGTTGCTGACAGTAAACAACTGCCTACCGCCAATTACAGGTCGGCCTTCATCATCAAAATCAGCAAAGCCATAGTTTTTAAAATCCCTGCTCCAGTTAAAGCTATGCGAAATTTTTATGCGGTCCTTAATGCGTACGGTGGGCGTTATGGTTGCTTCAAAGTAGGGGTCGTTTTTAACCGGCGATTCGCCAAAACCTAAAATCACTTCCGTAGAAAATACCTTGCGGGTATCGGTACCTACATACATATTCATGAACCCGTAAGGATAGCGGCAGAATTTTGCCCCTTCCACACGGGGCTCGTAGTAATCATAATAACGCACGGGTTTGGTGGTAGCAAAGGCGCCCATATACCAAAAGTTGGTAAACTGCCAGTCCACGCTCATATTAATGGTGAAATCCTGGAAAGCGAATGGTTTAAAAAGAGAAGTTTGCACAACACCGATAGAGCTCGACCAGTTGTTTATTTTCTTTTTAGGCTTAAAATCAAAGTATTTAAATCCGATGAAGTTGGCCACTTCGTTGCCATGAAATAAAAGGCCCAGGTCATTCTGATCATACTTATCGGTAATTACCCATTGCTCAAAATCAAAACGGAAATTGCCGCTTATCTTACTTGCCTGGTAATCTACATAAGCACCAAATTGCGGCTTATCAGCAATAGCCTTGTCGTAAATCTGAGAAAAGGAGCCAACACCGCTCCACGAAAAAGTATTGGTGGGATCTTTAATAACAAAGTTTAAGGAGGAAACATTGGCCTTGCGCCAATCGCCTTTACGTATAACACTGGTATTAATAAACCCCACGCGCGAGTTGTTTTTAAGCGATTGATCGAGCACAAAAATGTTGTAGTTGGCCAACGGTTCCGTTAGTGCCTTACGCTTTTCGCCGGTTACACTATTTTTTACAACCGCATACATTGGCGCTGATACGGCGTTTATCATGCCTATGCCTAAATCGCCTTTTGTTCTACCAGAAAATTTGGTAGCGTTATAGAGTTGTGTAACAGACGGATTGGAAACCACTTCTTCATTTTCATCAACCAGATAGGGAACATCGTAATAGAGGGAAGGCGTTTGACCTATACGCCGGCTGTAAAACAACTGCCCCGGCCCAAGGCCAACCTTGCGGTTAAACAGTTCGGTACCTTCGGTAAAGAATGGCCGCCTTTCCTGAAACTGCACCTCAAAGGGCGAAAGGTTGAGTACAAGGTTATCGCTCTGCACTTGTCCAAAATCGGGAATGAGGGTAGTGTTTAGCGTAAAGCTTTCATTAATACCCCAGTTGATGTCCATGCCGCCATTTAAAATTTTTCCGTTGGCCATTACCTTGGGATCAAGGGATAAAGGCTGCCTCTGAAAGCCCACGGTTAAATACGGGATGAATGAAAGGCGAAGAGGCGGGTGTAGTTTTTGCAGATTACTTAACTCGCCCCATTGGTTAACAGTACCATCTATTTGAGGATTTACGGGACTCCATGAAGACAACTCGTTAAAGCGTTGAATAACCCGTGCAAACTGTAGTCCCCAGGATTGAATATCCTGTTTAGGAAAGCGAAGAGCGGAGTAGGGGATTTTCAGTTCTGCAACCCAGCCATCGTTTACAATACTTACGCGCGAGAACCAAACTGCATCCCAACTTAAATCGTAATTGCCGGGTGATAGGCGGCCATCGGTTTGCACCCCACAGGCCGAAACCTGGAAACGGTAACCGTTAAGGTTATCATTATATGTATCGAAGCCTACGGCAAAATTATCAGCATTGGCCTGACCATCGCGTTCGCACAGCTGGTGCATTATTTTTTCGGGAGTGCCATCGTACATATGGGCGCCCACATAAATGGCATTGTCGTCGTAAACAATTTTTACCTCGGTGCGCAGGGCCGATGCCTTTCCGAATTCCGGCTGGTTGGTAACAAAATCTGATACCATAGGCGCAAGCCTCCAGCATTCGTCTGATAAGTCGCCATCAATCTTAGGGGGCGCGGTAATTTTTACCGCTTCAATGGTTCGCTTAGCAGTTAAGGAAGATTCAATAGGCGCCGGCGCCTGCACAAGCGAGGCCGCTGCTGTTAAAGGCCCTAAAAGCAATAAACTAAACATGCGCTGTCTTTTTAAAACTGTTCTCTGCCTCCTCAATGGCCCTTGCAAAAAGCTCAGGGGCATGCGTCCATTTTTGTTTCAAATCATCTCCGCCTGTAACAAAGTATAAGGGCTCAATCTGTTCAACCCAGTGCGGGGGTAACTCATAGTGTACGTAGCGCGAGTGGAAATTCCAATGGTAAGGGCAATGCGCTATACGCACCGCTTCAATGATGGGCTGCACCGTAAAACCCAGGTAAAAGTTAAACGCCTCAATAAAGTTGTTGCGCTTAAGTTCCTTTTCAATCAATACCTGAAATATTTCGAAACGTGTTTTAAGGAGAGGGATGCGCTCCTCCAGTTTTTTAAAAAGTGCAGCGCTGTCGGCATGCACATCCTGCACAATCCCTTTGCGGTCAAAGTGCACAATGGCATCGCCATGTATTTCCTTTTCTAGAAACTTGCTTTTGGAGGAGGTTCTTATTACTGCATAGTCTAACAGCAAAAACGGACTGGCGCCTTTTAAGCGGAAAAATGTTTGTGTAACGCCCGGCCAAACCGAAGGTATGACGGGGAACTTCAGTTCTATACCGAATGTTTCCTGCAGAAAGTTTTCGGTGCGCCACATAACATCATCTACAAAGTCGTCTTCAACATCCGCCTGCAGGTCAATGTCGCTCCAGTTGTCTATTCTGCCCCATGCTGCCGAGCCCCCCTCCCACACGGCATTAACCTGTGGTATGGATTGGAGAAAATGAACCAGGGGCGATATGATTTTATCGCGTGAATGCATATTGAAATATTAAGTAGTCGTTGTAACTTTGAACAAGTTGCGGGGGCGGATTTCCGGAAAGAACAGTTTGCGATAACCTATTTCCTGACTTGCGTATGAAGAATCATCAGGTTTCTATACCAGTTCCGCCCCGCAACAATATTTTATATAAGGCCAGGGGCCTTAGCTCACCAATTTCATAACCAAATCCAACAGCCCGTTAATCCAAAACCCACCGGGTATAAAGTGTTTTAAAGGTATGGTGCTGTAGGTAGCGCTGTTTATCAATACAAACTTCAGGGTCCACCACATCATAATGCCTGCGCCTCCTGTAACTAAAATGGCGGAGAGAATAGAGTTGAGATCTAACCGCATTTTTATTGTACAGCGCTCGTAATTTTGGCTGGGTAGCTCATCCGATATTTTGAAGCCAACATCTTCGTAAAGCTTCAGGGCTTTTTCCAGTTTGCGGCTGGTGTCCAGCTCCAGGAAGGTAGCCTTCTGTTCGCGGGCAAACCCTATGGCTTTTTCCAGCAGCATACGCCCTACCCCTTTGCTTTGGTACTGCTCTGCCACGGCCATCTTCATTATTTCGTAGCCGTGCTCGCCTTCTTTTCTTACGGCAACGGTGCCTATTACTTCGTCTTTATATTCTGCAAAAAATATTTCGCCACCGTGGTTAAGCACCTCTTTGGTGGGGTTGCTTAGCACCCGCTCATCTATGGGTTCCACACTAAAGTATTTCTTAAGCCATTCCTCGTTAAGGGTTTTGAAGTACTGCTTTAAGCGGGGTTGGTAGTTCACAATACGCACATCTCTTCTGAACACCTCGTTCAGCCTTTCGTTAACGCGGCGGTACATGCTTTTTTCATCCAGCAGCCTTTCCATACGTTCGATGGTGCCAAGCATATCGGTGCCGCTTTCGCGCAAAAAATCGCGATTGGCCAGCTCTATTTCGTGTAAAACAGGCTCAATCTTCTCAAAGGTCTTTCTACCCTTTTCGGTAAGCGTTATCATTTTTTTACGGGCATCATTCTTATCCCTTATCTGCGTCAGCAATTTGCGCTCCTGCATTTGCTCGGCAAACTGAATTATGGCAGGGTGGGTAAGGCGCAGAAGGGTGGAAAGCTCTACCACACTCATGGTTTGGTTGTGGTAAAGCGCATACAGCATAGTAAACCATTTGGGTTCAAACTCCACTTCCATTTCGCGGTAAACACGGCCTACATCAGCCTGTAAATTCTCAGCCAAACGCTTTAAACGGGTGGCAAAAGCCAGCTCTCCTAAATGCTTCACTAAGTCTGTTCCTGTCTTGCTCATAATGTGAATATAAAAGCAATTATGTAAGTGGTTACGTTTTTTCTGTAATTTTTTTGTTAAGAGGGATTTTGACGGGAAAAACTATATTGCATTTTATGGAACTGGAACGCATACCCCGCTCAAAGCTTATCGCTTATGGCTTCGGTATTTTCGGTTGGAGCCTTTCGCTCAATATTATAAGCACCCTGCTTAGCTACATTTATTTACCGCCAATTGACGATACCACCCAGTTAAGGAACCTGGTGCCTCAAACTACGGTGCTGGGGGTGTTTAATATCATAGCCCTGGTAATGGCCGGGGGCCGCCTGTTGGATGCCGTTATTGACCCCTTAATAGCTAACTGGAGCGACCGCCTGAAGCACGGCCTGGGCCGCCGCATACCTTTTATGCGTGTAAGCCCGGTGTTTATCGCTATTTTCTGTTCGCTTATGTTTTTGCCACCGTTGTTGAACCAAAGTGTAGAGAATATTAAGTGGTTGGCAATGGTGCAGGTAGGCTATTACTTCTTTTTCGGCCTGTATGTAATACCTTATAATGCTTTGCTTGCTGAGCTTGGGCATTACCCCAATGGTAAAATGGAGTTAAGCACCGCACAAAGCGCAGGCTTTATGCTGGGGATGGTATTTGCCAGCACAGTACCCGCATTTGTAGGCGCCATTGAGTTTTTGCATTGGCCCGAGCTAAAGCTTTACCAGTTTGCCATTATTGTTTACAATGTTGTAGGGGCCATTTGTATGCTGATACCCGCTTTTGCTATAAGCGAGAAAAAATACTGTAAGCCCGGCACTGCTTCGGAGCCGGTGTTCCGGTCATTAAAAACTGCCCTTGCGGTAAAAAACTTCAGGGTGTTTGCTTTTGCCGATGCCAGCTTTTTTATGGGCGCTGCCCTTATTAGCGCCGGTTTAATGTATTATGTAACCGCGCTGTTGCGCTTACCAAAAGAAAGTGGCGCAGCGTTTATGGCACTGAGCGTGATAGTTACTTTGTTTATGTACCCGGTGGTTAACCGGCTGGAAAAAAAGTACAGCAAAAAGAAGATGATAATAATGGCTTTTATAGCCCTTTCAACCGTGTTTTTCGGCATTTACAATGCCGGCCGATGGCCGATACATGCTGTTATACAATGCGCCTTGCTGATGATACTCTTTGGCACTTTCGATTCTTTTCTCGGTATTCTACCAAACACGGTGGTGGCCGACATATCAGATGCAGAAACGCGCCGCACCGGCGAGAATAAGGAAGGGATGTTTTTTGGTATGCGGGCATTTTTCCAAAAATTAGGGCAAACACTGGGTGTAATGCTTTTTATGATGCTTACGTTATATGGCAAGGATGTGAATGATGACCTGGGCCTGCGCCTGAGCGGTATAGCCGGCGGAGTGCTTTGTTTGGTTGCTGCTGCTGTTTATACACAATATAAAGAGTAAGGAAAAGCACTTTTTTGAAATAATAGCCCCGGCCTTTCGTCTGTTTTCTATTAAAATTATTTTCGCACGATGGATTTTAGTTTTTCGGTATTTACCTCGCTTAACGCCTGGATCAGTTTGTTGACCCTTTCTTTTCTTGAAATAGTTCTTGGGGTAGATAACATCATATTCATTTCCTTAACAGCTGCCAAGCTGCCTGCAGAACAACGGCCCAGGGCCCGCATGTTAGGGCTTTCGTTAGCTCTTGTAACCAGGCTTTTGCTGTTATCTGTTATTGGTTTTGTAATAGGCTTAAAGGCTACCCTGTTTCACTTGCCTTTGCGCACGGTATTTGAAGCGCTGCAGGTAGAGAATATTGATGAGGCACTGGCAATTTCCGGCCGTGATTTGATTTTGATTGTGGGCGGCTTTTTCCTGCTGGCAAAATCAACTACCGAGATACACGGCAAAGTAGGCGGCAAGCATGATGATGCTAACGTTAAAGCCGGCAAAGGGGCTTTTTGGTCAATTATTATGCAGATTGTATTTATTGATATTGTTTTCTCTTTCGACTCTATACTTACTGCGGTTGGTTTAACGCCCCATGTAATTGTAATGATGGCTGCTGTAGTAGTATCCATTATTGTTATGATGTTGTTCTCAGGGGCCATCTCTAACTTTATTAATAAGTACCCTACGCTGCAAATACTTGCACTTTCCTTCCTTATTATGATTGGGCTTTCGTTGGTATTGGAAGGTTTTGAGGTGCATGTAAACAAAGCCTTCGTTTACATTTCGGTATTGTTCTCGCTTTTTGTAGAGTTTCTCAACATCCGCTTTAGAAAGAACGTAAAGGACTAAAACGGGCCTTGTTAAAAGGAACCGATAAAACAATGTAAACATTGCCGCGGCTGGCTATCTTCGTTGCCTTGCGCCATTGTGTAACAAGGGCCTTTTGTTTGTTATGACCGGAGATGAGATAAGGGAGCTTTGCATCAATTCCTCTAAAATTTACTACGACTACCTGGCAAAAACCGGTAAGGGTTTGCACGAGGTAGATGTGTGGCAGGTGGAGGTATTGGACCGTGTACAACGCATCGTTAGCCTGCGCCTCTCCAAAAAAATATTTGACGCAGAAACCATCTTCTTTCAATTTGAAGGAGATGAGCAGAAATACAATACCGAGCAGGTAAAAGTGTTGGAGTATGATGTGGACCGCAACATTTTATACGTTGAGCCCAACAGCGAATTGTTTCAGCGTTTTTCACGCATACGCGCGGCTGAGGTGAAAGTTATTTCTGACATGAAGTTTTTAGTGGATAGGGTGCGCAATTGGTACGAACAAAGGGGTAAGGATCTTATGTTGCCTACGCGTGCATCCGCTCTAGACAAAAAGCTGGTAACTACGGACCTTTTCGGCAAGGCCAAACCAAGCCAGGATCAGCTTAATGCTATACGCACGGTACTCACTAAGCCGTTTAGTTACATATGGGGCGCGCCCGGTACAGGTAAAACGCAGTTAGTGCTGGCCAATGTGGTTAATCAATACGTTAAGCAAGGCAAACGCTGTGCTATACTGGCGCCAACCAATACGGCGCTCGAACAGGTAATGAAAGGTGTACTGCGCGTAAGTGATGAGGTAGGCATACCACGCGAAAAGTTTTTGCGCCTGGGCCACACCTCTAAATGGTTTGCTGAACGCTACCCTGAAGTGTGCGAAACTTTAGGCATAGCCACCCAGCGCATGCAAATTGAAAAGCAAATTAAGGTTGTGCGTAGCGTGCTTAAGAAGGAGAAATCAGCAGAAGACCGCACCATAGAATTGCTGGAAGAAGCAGTTGGTAAGCTTGACCGGCTAAAGGATTTGCTGGAAACCTCCTCCACACAGTTGAAGAGTCAAAAACTGATGAAGCAATTGCTAAAGGAAGCAAAGGCTGGAATAGCTGCTCATCCGCTTACCAAAATGCTGAATGAATCTTTAGATTTTGAGAGTATTGAGCCAAGCATAAAATACCTGCGCGATTTTATTGAGAAACAAAAGCAGGCCGAAGCAGTGTTGCAGGCCCGCGCCCGTGAGTATGAAACCATGCAGGAGAGCGACCTGAAGCTTACGCTTGACCAATTGGAGCAATCGCGCGATAAAATGAAGGGCAGTAACGAACGCGCCAAAAGGGCGCTGGTGGTGGCTGCCACCTTAGATTGCTACATCAACCGGTTTATAGAAGATGAATTGCTGGTAGATCATTTCTTTTTAGATGAGGCAGGATATGCCAATGCTATTAAAGCCATGGTTTTAATGAAGGGCGATGTGCCTGTTACTTTTTTGGGCGACCACCTACAGTTGCCACCCGTTTGTGAAATGAACGATATGGACATGATGCAGGACCCCATGCAGCGCGATGCTTTTGTTTGGGGTAAGAGTGCAATTTACCTGCCGCGCCTTTTTGACCAGGGTAGTGATGAAGCTGCAGAATCGTATTTTGCTAATGAAGAACAGCTGAGCAAAAATATTTTCAGGGCAGATTTGCGCTACACGCACCGCTTTGGCGATAACCTTGCCAATGTGCTTAACGACTTTGTTTATAAAAACGGTTTTGCATCGGATAGCGGTAAGGGCGAAACCGAAATTTACTTTGTGCATGTGGATACGCCCAATCCCCAAATGAAGGATGAACGCAACAAGGCACTTAGGGAAAGTAGTTTGGAGGCAGAAGCCATACGGCAATTTATACAGGTAAACGGCCTTGCCGATTATGCCATATTAACACCTTATATCAACCAGGTTAAACTGTTGGGCAAACTTTTACCGCGCGACAGGAATGAGGGAAGAATAATGACCGTACACGGCGCACAGGGCAAAGAGTGGGAAAATGTTTTGCTAAGCGTGGTGGATACCGACCGCAAATGGTTTACTGATTCTATGATTGCAAAATCGCGGGGCTTGCATTTGTTGAATACCGCCGTAAGCCGCGCTCAAAGAAGGCTGATAATTTTCTGCAACAGTAACTACTGGAAAAAGCAAAATGGCCAATTGATAAAAGGCCTGCTGGATGTAGCGCAACCCTGGCCGCTGCTTAATTAGCGGAATAAAAAAAGACCGCTGAGCGGCCTTTTTCACGTTTGGCTATGAAATTCCGTCATCCTACTGTGCTGCGAGCAACACAGCAGGATATGCTCTTACTATACCATCTTTAGTAACTGTTTTAAGACGATAAAAAACATCTTTAGTTGCAGGAAAGGGGAACCTGTCCACCTTTACTATTTTGCCGTCCGTAGCTTTTTCGTCAGCGCAAGTAATGTATTTACACTGGCCGAAATAATTCGGGTTATCGGCGCTCCTTTCAACAATAATATGGTCATATTGTGTAATATCTTTTACTGATAAATTTAATACCACTTCGGTTTTGTTCCGTTCCACCAGTAAACCTACTTCTTCGTCAGCCGAAGTATTGGTAGACGGGCCGTTAGGGTTGCCGGCTAAAACTGCTGATGGGCCGGCTAAAAAAAAGATGAATAGTAACAGAAGTGTCCTCATTGTATATGTCCTCATATTACCATTACGGGGGTAGGATGAAAATTGTTTCAAACGCGGTGTTAAATGACAGTGTCACGTAAGTGTCATAACCAAAGGGTTAGGTGCTTCCTTACAATTGCATGACAAATATTTGAAGGATGAAAAATACATTTGACCTACCAACGCAAATTCAAACTTATACATAGTGAGAACCTGCGGAAACACCAGGCCCCGCCTTGAGAGCTTGTTTCAGGGTTGGGGCCTTTTTATGCGATACCAATCAGTTAATTATAAAACCTGCGATTATGAAGAACCTTAACTTTAAGATGCTGCTGCTTTTTGCCCTGGATGCCCCTTTTGCCGGCAAGGCGCAACAAATGGAACACCTGAATGCCAACCTTGTAAAGGCCGGAATAGGAATAGGGGGCAATTTGTTTTCAGCCATTGTAGATAGTAATGTAAACAATGCCACCTGGGGGGCCTTCGAAGTACCGGTAGGTTCAGGGGCAACGTCAGTATTTACCGCAGCAGTATGGTTAACTGCTACCGATGCAAACAATAATGTGCATTGTGCCAGCCAACGTTATAAGGCTGATGAACCGGGTTTTACCGATGGGCCTGTTGCCGGCACCTACAATACAGCCTACAACCAGTTTTACAATCGTGTATTTAAAGTAACCAGGCAAGAGGTGAACACTCACCTGGCCAATAGTTTCCCAATGCAATTGGCGCAGGTTAGTATGCCTGTAAAAATGTGGCCCGGTAAAGGCAATCCGTTTGTAGCTGCCCAGTTTGGAGTTACAATTGCCGATAGGCTTGCTCCCTTTGTTGACAGCAACAATGATGGCATTTATAACCCGGAGCAGGGAGATTTCCCCCTTATTTGCGGCGATGAAGGAATCTTTTTTGTGTTTAACAGCCAGCGCAACGGGGTGGACTCCTTTGATTTTGAGATACGCGGTTTAGCAGAAGCATTTGGCGGAAGTGGTTTACAAAATGACGCTATAACCAATACTGTTTTTGTAAGCTACGAGATAGAAAATAAATCGGGCAAGAATTACAACGACTTCCGCTTTTCGTTATACGAAGACATTGACTTAGGATGTTTTGCAAACGACCGTATAGGTTGCGATCCGGGCATGAACTTGATGTTTGGCTATAACGGTACCATTGCCGACCCATCATGTAATGGCAGCACCGGTTACATGCCCTACAAAGTAGCGCATGGCGCAAAGTTTCTAAACGCTTCGCTATCATCCTTTGGCTATTTTACCAATGGAGCAGCTTCTTCAATGAGTGACCCCGGCACCTGCCAGCAATACCGTAACTATGCCACCGGCTTTTGGAGCGATGGCACACCGTTTAGTTTCGGAGGAGTAGGGTATAATACGGGTGGTGCCACCAGTTTTATTTTCCCCGGTAATCCTTCCGATACCATGCAATGGTCGGAGACCAAGCCTTCAGTAGCGGCTGTACTACCTGCCGGTGACCGTAGGGTAGTAGGCAGTGTATCTGCACCCACATTCAATGCAGGCGAAACCAGGCATTTTGACATGGCCTTTACTACCTCTTATGATTCGCTCTCTACCCCGCTGGGCATAATAGATACCCTTAAACGTGATGAGCTAATCGTACAGAATTTTTACTACAATTCTATTTTGGCCTGCAGGGCTAATAACGGGGTATCGGGCATAAACGAAGCGGGTAATAACTTCGGATTTGAATTTTCGCCTAACCCTGCTCAAAACGAGATAAGCATACAAAGCCAATTGGCTATTGATGAATTACAACTGCTGGATATGCAGGGAAGGGTGGTGTTGAACAGGAAAGCCCCGGGCACTAACAATGTGCTGGATGTATCTGCCGTTGCACCGGGTGTTTATCTGTTGCAATTAAAAGCGGGCGGTAAAAGCACTTCGAAAAAGCTGGTGATAGAGTAAACTTACAGGTAGGGTTAAATAAAAAGCGGGCACCGAAAGGTTAACCCGCTTTTTTATTTGTGCTGCAGAGCGTTAGCGCTCTTAGTTCTTATTCGCGAAACGCTTTCTGTCGTTTTCGTTTAGGTAAATTTTACGCAGACGGATAGATTTTGGAGTAACCTCTACGTATTCGTCTTCCTGTATGTATTCCATGGCCTCTTCAAGGCTCATTAGCACCGGTGGAGGTAAGGTTGTTTTATCATCGCTACCCGCAGCGCGGAAGTTGGTCAACTGCTTGGCAGCAACCAGGTTAAGTACCAGGTCATTGTCCTTGCTATTTTCTCCAATAATCTGTCCTTCGTAAATATCTACACCCGGTTCAATAAAGAACTTACCGCGGTCTTTCAGTTTATCCATACTGTAAGCAGTAGCACGGCCGGCTTCTTTGGCAATAAGGGTGCCGTTCAGGCGGCCCGGTATATCGCCTCTCCATGGTTTGTATTCTTTAAAGCGGTGTGCCATTATAGCTTCACCGGCAGTAGAGTTCAATATAAGTGTACGTAAGCCGATGATGCCGCGCGAAGGGATTTCAAACTCCAGGTGCATCATATCGCCTTTTGGCTCCATTATCAGCATTTCGCCCTTGCGCTGGGTTAATATCTCAATACAACGGCCGGCAACTTCCTCAGGGCAGTCAATAGTCAATATTTCTATTGGCTCATTCTTAACGCCATCAATTTCTTTAGTTATTACACGCGGGTTGCCTATTGAAAGCTCATAACCTTCGCGGCGCATAGTTTCAATCAATACAGAAAGGTGAAGGATACCGCGGCCAAACACGCGGAAGGTATCTGCACTTTCAGTATCCTCAACGCGCAAGGCCAGGTTTTTCTCCAGCTCCTTGTATAAACGCTCGCGTATTTTCTGTGAGGTAACAAACTTGCCTTCCTTACCAAAGAATGGTGAAGTGTTGGTAGTAAATACCATGCTCATGGTAGGCTCGTCAATATGTATTGGCGGAAGAGCCTCAGGATTTTCGAAATCGGCAATAGTATCACCAATTTCAAAGCCTTCTACACCAACCACGGCACAAATATCGCCGCATACAACTTGTTCTACTTTCAGCTTTCCTAAACCGCTAAAGGCGTATAGTTCCTTGATTTTTGACTTTTGGATAGTGCCATCGCGTTTTACTAATGACACCTGCTGGCCCGATTTTAAAGTGCCGCGGGTAATACGGCCAATCGCAATACGGCCAATATATGACGAGTAATCAAGCGAGGTTACCTGCATTTGAACAGTACCTTCCTTGATTTGCGGGGCCGGAATGTGACCTATAATGGTATCTAAAAGGTAAACAACGTCCTCGCTTGGGTGGCGGTAATCTGCTGCCATCCAGCCGCGTTTTGCAGCACCGTAAACAGTAGGGAAGTTTAACTGATCCTCGTTGGCTTCCAAAGCAAACATCAGGTCAAATACAGCCTCGTGTACTTCATCGGGGCGGCAGTTTTCCTTATCTACTTTGTTTATCACCAGTATAGGCTTTTTGCCCAATGCCAGCGCTTTTGAAAGCACATAACGCGTTTGTGGCATGGGCCCTTCAAAGGCATCTACCAGCAGCAGCACCCCATCGGCCATGTTTAAAACACGCTCCACCTCACCGCCAAAGTCGGCGTGTCCGGGAGTGTCGATGATGTTAATCTTTATCTCTTTGTACTCTACCGATACGTTTTTCGCTAGAATAGTAATACCCCTTTCTCTTTCTAAATCGTTGTTATCCAGTATCAATTCGCCGGTCTGCTGGTTTTCGCGGAACAGGGAACACTGGTGGAGAATTTTATCAACCAGAGTAGTTTTACCGTGGTCAACGTGGGCAATAATGGCAATGTTGCGGATGTTTTGATTTCTCATAAAGCGGGCGCGAAGGTAGTGCAATTAACCCGCAAGGCAAAAGGTAATTTACAAATTAGGATGTAAGCCTTACTAATCTTAGGTTTGTGGCCATTTATGAAGAGATATTGCCTGTTTTTGGCTGCTTTCATCGCTTTTGGAGCAGCTTTCGGCCAAAACACTGCCGAAATAAAAAGTGTTATAACCTACCTTGCATCTGATAGTTTACATGGCCGTATGACCGGAAGCAAGGATGAAAGGCTTGCTGCGGACTTTATTATCAGCAAGTTTAAACAGGCGGGTATAACCAACATTAAAGGCAGTTTTGCCACAAAAGGTTATCTGCAAAAGTTTACGTACCATCCTAAGGTTGACAGCAGCAAAATAGAAGAGATACATGGCAACAATATTATTGGCTACCTTAATAACCACGCCAAATACACCGTGGTAATAGGCGCGCATTACGACCACTTGGGAATGGGCGATCCATCACACTCCCGTTACCGCGGAGAGGCTGCCCCTCACAATGGTGCCGATGACAATGCAAGCGGTGTAGCCACTGTGGTGGAGCTGGCCGGCATGTTAAAAGCCAATCAAAAGGAAACCAACCACTACAACTACCTGTTTATACTGTTTAGCGGCGAGGAGCTGGGACTGTATGGCTCTAAATGGTTTGTTGAACACCCCAAGCCTGCCTTAAGCACCCTTAACTATATGCTGAACTTTGATATGGTGGGCCGTATGGATAGCAGTACTCATGTTTTAATTGTAAACGGTATTGGAACTTCGCCCGCCTGGCCGGCTGCCTTTGATACAAGCAGCGTGCAAATACATTTAAAAACAACTGAAAGCGGCGTGGGCCCATCGGACCATACTTCATTTTATCTTAAGAATATACCCGTGTTGCACTTTTTTACAGGCCAGCATAAGGATTACCACATGCCAACAGATGATGAAGACAAAATTAATTATGATGGTATGCAGCGGGTAGTGCGCTTTACATATAACCTTATTAAGGATTTAGATGCGAAGGAGAAATTAACCTTTATTAAAACCAAGGACGACAATAATGATGATGCGCCAAAGTTTACTGTAACACTTGGGGTTATGCCCGATTATACCTTTGAGGGAGAAGGCATGCGCATAGATGGGGTAACGGACGGCAAACCGGCATCAAAAGCGGGATTGCTACAGGGTGATGTGGTAATACAGCTAGGCCCCATTGAAGTTAAAGATATGATGAGCTACATGAAAGGTTTGTCACAATTTAAAAAGGGCGACAAAACCTTTGTGCGCTTTAAAAGAGGAAAGGAAATTCTACAGCAAGACATTCAGTTTTAATTGGCCCTTATTTTAAATATTGAAACCAGCGCATCTGTTTGCTCGGCGTGTATTGCGCAAGATGGCAAACTGATTGATTGGCGCGAGAATACCGAGCATAACTCACATGCAAGGGTACTAACATTGCTGATAGAAGATTTAGCGGGAAAGAATGCCCTCAAACTTTCCCGGTTGGATGCCATAGCCGTTAGCGCCGGCCCCGGCTCATACACGGGCCTGCGTATTGGTGTATCAGTAGCAAAAGGCCTTTGCTACGGTTTAAATAAACCTTTAATAGCTGTTTCTACACTAAAAGCGCTTGCGCAAGGCATTTTATTGAACCATCCTGCGGAAAATTCTGTTTTAATGCCTGTAATAGATGCCGGTAGACAGGAAATCTACACGGCCTTGTACAAAACTAATGGCGGGGAAATATGGGAACCAGCGCCGGTAATTGTTGATTCGCAGCTGGATGAAAGGTTGAGTGTATTTGAAAACATTTACATGGGAGGCAATGCTGTAGATAAGTGTAAAGAGCTGCTGCATGTAAAAAATGTAAAATTTATTGAAAATATCTTTTTCGACTCAAGATATATGATTAATCTTGCAGAAGAACTTACCACCCAGCGCTGTTTTGAAAACACGGCGTACTTTGAACCTCACTATCTTAAAGCTTTCCAGAGCAAAAAGCCGGGATAGAACACTAAACGGGAAACATGGATTTTTATTCGTAAGCACCGGCCTCTTTGCTTTGAAATTAAATTATATCTATTTTTATCATCTAAATCCCTAGTAACTATGGCATCAAAAACAGCAAAAGAGCTGGTAATCACTAAAGAAAGTGGTGGCCAGATCAAGGTGAACTACCCTCTCCTTAAAAGGGCATCTTTAACGCTACGTGCGTTAAACCATCCTTTAAGAAGGCAAATGGTTCAATTAATTGAGGACAAGCGTAAGCTTACCGTAACTGAACTTTACGTTAAACTGCGTTTAGAGCAATCTGTTGCATCGCAACACCTTGCTATTCTTCGCCGTGCGCAAATTGTAAAAACACAGCGCGAAGGCAAGTTTATTTGGTATACTACCAATAAAAAGCGTATTGAAGAAATCAACAAACTGATCAATGCTCTGGCTCAGCCGGAATAGCTGATATAGTTATCTTCTTAAAACAGCCCCGCTACCCGGGGCTGTTTTATTTTACAATAGGCTGAATTGCTTCTTTTTTTGTTTTTTACTACTTTGAGGTCTGGCAATGACCCGGACCCCCCGACTGACTTGGCTTTTTATAGTTTTTACGTTTTTGGACACGGTGCTGCTTTTGTTTTCAAAAAGCACCTTCCTGCCTAACTATTTGCTCTTTTCTCCCCTGGATGTATTTAAGCAATTATATCCTCACTTCTGGTGGCTGGTGTTTGCCGTTGTTAAATTTCATCTGCCCGTTCTATGGCTTGTTGTAGCTGTATTGCTGGTAAAACACAGAAACACACTTTTGGCAGCCTTTGATAAGGGCTACGCTGTGCTTCTTAACCACATTGATAATGCCACTGAGAGTGTGGACGGGACACTGTTTTATATGCCGGCAAAGATCGAAAAACGAATGTTGCTGTTTCTGTTTGTTTTAGCTTTTGCAGTGCGTACCGTGTTTATGCTTATGAGCGATAACTTTTTTAACGGCGACAGCGGCGCAAGGCTGTATATGAGTTACATATGGTCGGTGCAGCCCACTTTTTTTATGGGCTTTGACTGGTTACCGTTGCACTTTTACCTGATGGGTGCCGCTATACGCCTTACCGGCGATGTTGTTTGGGCGCCAAGAATGGTTGGGGTGTTGCTTGGTGCGCTAACTATTATTCCTTTCTATTATCTGGTTAAACGCTACTTCGGCATTTTTATAGCAGTGCTTTCGGCTGTGCTTTTTGTTATGAAGCCTATGCACATCAATCTAAGTGTTGTTACTCTGTCCGAAGTTCCTTTTGCGTTTTTCATTATTTCAGCCGCAGCACTTTTTGCGGCGTTTGATCAGAACCCGGAGAAGAGAGGAAAGCTTTATATGAGTGCATTATTTCTTGCCTGTGCTTGTTTTATCCGCTTTGAGGGCTGGTTGTATTGCGCGCTGTTTTTTGCTGTGTTGCTGTATAAGCGCGAAAGCTTTAGTACCCTAATGCGCTATGGTTTATTGCTGGCGGTAGCGCCCTGCATAGTATTAGTTTATTCATGGCTGGGCACCGGCGATCCTTTCAGGGGTGTAAGCTTTAGTGATTATGAAGTAAGGCAATGGGCATATTATCACCATGTATCCAATTTGGATAACCTGAAAAGTGTGCCCAAGGCATTTAGCGGCCTTGCCCTGCTTTTTATACCGGTGGGGATTATACTAACCGCCAACAGAAAACGGCTTTTTTATTTGCTAATACTAATTGCGCCATTGCTGATAGTATTATATAAGATGTATATGTTAAGCCTTACCGGGCAAACCCGTTATCTGTTACTGGCTTCTATACTCGCCCGTCCTTTTTATTTGGTGGCATTGACCTGGATAGTTTCAGTATTTGTGCGGCGCAATGTGGTAAAATATGCTTTTGTATTTGGCTGCGGCGTTTGGAGCCTTGCTTACAGTTACAGAATACACCTTAAGGAGCCGCTGGTAGAAACACAACAGGCTAATTACCCCAAGGGGTTTTTAGAGAGTGCCTTATGGGTGAGGGATAGCCTACCCTGCGGCAGCCGCCTGTATGTGGGCAACAAACAAGCCCTGGCCCCTGCATGGTTTGTGTACAGCAACTCCTGTAAAAGTGAAGATTACGAGTTTAACGGCGAACTGTGCACAGGCGAAAGAAGAATTGAGGCGGAGAAAACATTTTTGCCGGAGAATGAGGTTACCGGATGGGCTTCGCTTAGTGTTGAATTGGGGGAGGGTTGGAGAAAAGAACATTTACTGCAAGCATTGGAGGCAGACAGGGTTGACTACCTGGTAGTTTTTAAAAACGGCGCAATGGACAGTATTTTAAACTTTGAGGATAAGGTAGAAGATTTTGAAGGCTACAGGTTTATTAAAAAGGTAGACTTTGACGGAAACAAAATTTATGCCTTTAGCGGCCCTATACCGGCAGTTATCTTTTAGGCTACTTTAAGTGTGTAGCAAGGTAAGTGGCCACGCGCTTCTTTACGTTTTCTCTTATATCGTACCAAAACAAGTTGTAGTCAGCAATATGCAGGTTAGTCATGCCGCTGACAATAGGCATTTTGGTTTTAACCCATAAGTGGTGGTCGCGTATCTGCGTTTCGCAGGCTTGCTTATACTCTTTGTTAAAATCCAGCAGCATGCCGCCCATACTTTTGCTTTTATCAATAGTTATGGTATCGCTGCTCCAGGTAACGGGGTTTACACAAATGTTACCGTATAGCTGACTCAATACCGGGTTATATCCTTTTTTAAAAGAAGCCCATGTAACGTAACACTCGGTTTCTGCAGGCCTGCTGCAAGGCTTTAAATTCACATACATGGTATCGTAGATGGCATAGCCAACAAGGTAGGCGGCCACTAATTGAGTTTTTAAGGCCGTAGTATCAAAATAATCTTTCATCAGCCTGCGCGAATGGTACGTCCCTTGGCTATGTGAGGCAATTATTATTGGCCTGCCATTATTATAATGTTTCAGGTAGTATTCAAAGGCGCGCTTAACATCGCTGTAAGCAATATCAAAGGCAGCTTTTGAGTTTTCGGGTTTGGCGTAGAAAGCGCGTATATGGGCCTGCCTGTAACGCGGAGCATACACGCGGCAACTGGCATTAAAAACGCTGGCCTGGTAACGCACCGGTTTGCTGTCAATGCGCTTATTCAGTTTTTTATTTGCCACATCAGCATTCCACCCCTTACCTTTCATAAACATGGTGGGGTATATGTAAAACACATCTACCTCTTTTAGCGAATCGCTTACCCACGGCTCGTTATCGGGATGGGCATCACCGGCATCCTCTCTAAAAGGAAGCACGCTCCAGTTCTTTGCATCACTGTAATCCGGCGCTGCAGGGGCCTTGGCATCAATTGAATTTTCCTGAGCGTTAACGAAAACGCCGGTTAAGGTTAACAGCAACAGCAGGTAGTTTTTCATCAGGCTTTCCTATTTTAGCTAAATCAAAATTTAAACAATGGCACTAAGGTTTGCAAAAATACTTTTCGGTTTTATAATTCTGATTCAAATTGCAAGTTGCGAAAGGCGCACTTGCACCGATGTGGTTTGCGGGGTTAACCAGCAATGTTCGCAGGGCAACTGTTACTGCCAGGATGGTTACGAGGGCAGTAATTGCAATACCGAGAGCGCACAAAAATACGTGGGCAATTACAACGTTAGCGAGGCTTGCTATTCTTCTACTTCCAACTTCTTTAACTACACCTGCTACATAACTGCGGACCCTTTTTACATTAACCGCGTGCAGATAAACAACCTTTTTGGCCAAACCACGGCTACAGGCGTGATACATACCGACCAGAACAATTTGGGCAACTATATAGAAATACCACAGCAGCAGCAGGGCAGCCTGGTATTTTCGGGCACGGGCAATTACGACCCCCAGCTAAACCGCATGACCATTAACTTCAATTATACCTTTAACGGCGGCAGCTACCAGTGTACGCATACCTTCTACAAGTTTTAGTTTAGCCGCACGCAATTGCAATTCAATTATATCTTTGGAAGCGAATGCGGATAGACATTCATACCCACATTATTCCTGAACACCTGCCACGCTGGAGCGAAAAGTTTGGTTATAATGGCTTTATACACCTTGACCATCATAAGCCATGTTGCGCCCGCATGATGAAGGATGATGAATTCTTCCGCGAGATACAAAGCAACTGCTGGGACCCCGAAAAGCGTATTGAAGAATGTAACCATACCCATGTGGACGTTCAGGTGTTAAGCACCATACCTATTATGTTCAACTATTGGGCAAAGCCGCAGGATTGCCTGGAGATTTCGCGCTTTTTAAACGACCACATTGCTGAAGTAGTAGAGCGCTACCCTAAAAAGTTTATCGGCCTGGCAACAGTGCCTATGCAGGCTACTGACCTTGCCATACGCGAAATGGAGCGCTGTAAAAAACTGGGCTATGCCGGCCTGCAAATAGGAACCAACATTAACGACCAGAACCTTGATGAAAGGGCCTTTTTCCCGATTTATGAGGCTGCTGAAGAATTGGGCCTGGCTTTGTTTGTGCACCCCTGGAACATGATGGGTGCACGGCAAATGAGCAAATATTGGCTGCCGTGGCTGGTGGGCATGCCTGCCGAAACAAACCGGGCTATTTGCTCGCTTATTTTTGGTGGTGTGTTTGAGCGCTTTCCTAAACTGCGCTTTGCGTTTGCGCACGGTGGCGGTTCTTTTCCGGCCAACATCGGCCGTATTGAGCGTGGTTTTAATGTGCGCCCCGATTTAACTGCTATTGATAACCAGGTTAACCCCCGCGATTACCTGGGGCACTTTTATGTAGATAGCCTGATACATGACGAGGCGTTTTTGAAATATGTGATTAACCTGCTTGGCGAGGACCGTGTATGCATCGGCAGCGATTATCCTTTTCCGTTGGGTGAGGACAGGCCGGGCGAGGAGATTGAAGCCCTTAAATTACCGAAGAAGACCAACGACAAACTGATGTATAAAAATGCATTAGAGTGGTTGCAGTTAGACAAGAAGAAGTTCGTTAAGTAAGGCATGGTTTATGTCTTACGGCAAAAAGATATAAAATGACATTCGAAAATTCACTGGCCTTTGCCCGTTCGCTTGATAAAAAGGACCCGTTAAAAAAATTCCGCAATCGTTTTTTTATACCAAAGGTTAATGGCAAGGAGAGCATTTACCTTTGCGGCAACTCGCTTGGGCTGCAGCCTAAAACGGTTGAACAGCAACTTAAAATTGAATTGAACGATTGGAGAAAACTGGGTGTTGAGGGGCACCACCACGGCAAAAGGCCCTGGTTGTATTATCATCATTTCTTTTCAAAGTCTATAACTAAACTTGTTGGCGCCAAACCGGCAGAGGTGGTGGTGATGAACCAACTTACAGTTAACCTTAACCTGTTGCTTATCTCCTTTTACCGCCCGCAGGGAAAGAAAACGAAAATACTGATTGAGGCAGATGAGTTTCCCAGCGATTACTATGCCTTTGAACAACAAATAAAACTGCATGGCTTAAACCCTGCAGAATGTATAATTGAAGTAACGCCTCGCGAAGGCGAAGTTACCTTGCGCACTGAAGATATTATTGCAAAAATAGAAGCGCATAAGGATGAACTGGCGTTAGTAATGCTAAGTGCAGTTAACTATTATACCGGCCAGTTTTTTGAATTACAAAAGATTGCTTCCACGGCCAGGGCGCATAACATAACGTTTGGTGTAGACCTTGCCCATGCCATAGGCAACGTGGAGTTAAAACTGCACAGCTGGGGGATAGATTTCGCCACCTGGTGCAGCTACAAGTACCTGAACAGCGGGCCAGGTGGCGTAAGCGGTATCTACGTGCATGAAAAATATGCTAATCGTCCTGACCTGCCGCGCCTTGCCGGCTGGTGGGGTAATGATGAAAAGACCCGTTTTAAGATGCGCGAGAACAAACACTTTGTACCACAGGCCGGCGCGGCCGGTTGGCAGATAAGTAATGCGCCTGTGCTATCCATGGCAGCCCACCGCGCCTCGCTGGATATTTTTGATGAAGTGGGAATGAAAGCATTGCGGCAAAAAAGCGAGTTGCTTACCGGCTACCTTGAGTTTTTGATAGGAAAAGGGAATAAACACTTCCGCATAATTACGCCAACAGATAAAAAACAGCGTGGTTGCCAGTTAAGCATACAAACCTTGAGCAATGGCAAGAAATTATTTCAGAAAATTTCTAAAGCGGGAGTAATTGCCGATTGGCGGGATCCCGATGTAATACGTGTGGCACCGGTGCCACTATACAATTCGTTTGAAGACGTATATAATTTTGCAAAGCTATTACTTTCATAACACTAAATACGAACACTATGATGGGAAGCACACTTATTTTTCAACCGGATGAAAGCAAATTGCGCAACCCGGATTTGGATGAACTGGATGAGATGGATGCTCTGGAAATGGACCGGCTTACCACGCTTGACTTTACCATTATTGCCGGCGATGCAGAAGTAAGTTGGGAAGAAGGAGAACCGGTTTTTTTAGATGAAGAAGGAGGCTTGTCCATTTTGAAAGTGAGCCGTGCAGGTTTAGAAGCCGTACTTAATTTTAAGGGAGAGTTGGATGACTTTACCAAAGAAGAAGTTACTGCAGAGATTGAAAAGCTACAGGAATTTATTGACCGCGTTGGCTACGACCATATTTATGAGTTAGCTACTTTTTAAAACCGCAGGTATTGATTAAACCTACCAGAGCTGCTCTACGCAGATGGCTTGGCTGTTTGCTGTTGGTTGCTGTTTGCATAGCAGCCGGCGCGCAGGATTTTACTGCTGTTGGCAACGCCAGCTTTTACGCATCAAAATTTGAAGGCCGTAAAACAAGCAGCGGCGAAATTTTCAGGCAAAGCAAAATGACCTGTGCTCACCGCACCTTACCTTTTGGAACTTTGCTTAAGGTTACGAATCTGAATAACGATAGCAGCATAGTAGTACGGGTGAATGACCGCGGCCCTTATGGTAAAGGGCGCGTAGTGGATCTTACGCTTGCCGGAGCTAAAAAATTAAACTTTGTAAACGCAGGTGTAACCAGGGTTGCGCTGGAAATTTTAGCGAATGATACTGCTGTGCAAACTGTAATCTCTGCGCGCGATAGTTTGTTGCCTTTGCTTAAAGTGGAGGCCACTGATACTAACCTGCACGGCTATACTATTAAGGTTGGTAGTTTTGGAATGTATGAGAGAGCCAACGGTACGTTGGATGATTTGAAACAAAACTATAACTGCGAAACATGGATGCAGCATTTCAGGAAAAATGGCATAATGGTTTACAGGGTGTATGCAGGTTATTTTAGACACCGCGAACCGGCAGAAAAGTTCCTGGAAAAAATAAAGGCTCATTATGCTGAAGCCTATGTAGTGGAGATAGATTAGAAGCCCGGCTTTAAAGCAATTTTTACACCCCAGTTAGGCGCACCCGGATTGTTGCGGTAAGTTAATCTCCACAAAAAATCTACACGAAAAAGATAGGCGATATTGGCTATACCAAAACCCATTTCAATATAAGGCTTAGGGAAAGGCTGGCCTAACTCAGCTGGTTTTTGAAGTATATCATTATTGCGGTTGCTGTAAGTGCCCCAAAGGCTCCGCATTACAAATACCTCCTGCAGGCGTAGTTTGTTAACCCCCGGTATTTTGTTGAAGAAGAAACCGTGGAAGTTGTGCTCTAACCAAAAAGAAGCGTATTGATCTGTAGTAAACTCAAACTCACGCAATAAGTTGTAGTTGAATTTATCGTAAAGTATACCAAGGTTGCCCTGCGTAAGGTAACTTTCAGTATAAGGCACCTTGCCGAATATTTTTCCAAACTTGAAGCTGTAATCAGTAAAGCCTATTGGCGAAAAAAGGCGCTGCTTGATGGTTAACTGAAGGTCGTGATAATTGTAATGGTCCTTTTCAATATCAACCAAACCGGCCGTGTAGCGGAATAATATTACCGGGTATTTGTTTTTAGTATAGTAGCGGTAAAAATAGTTACCGATAAAAGCCTGGTCCTTGTAACAATAGCGGAAATCGAAAGTAAACTGCGTTACATTGAATTTAGGAATACGATGTGAAGTGGCATCGGCCCCAATACGCGAGAAGTCAAACACACCGGGTATATCGTAATATGTTTTTTCATTGAACATGGTAAAGGTGCTTATGTCCTTTACAATCTCCTTTTCGTAAGTAATTCTAAACTCGCGCACCTTCATGATTTTGCTGAGCGTTTTACCGCTTATAAGGGTAACAATGTTATCGAAGGTGAGCAGGTTTTGCATTTCATCCTGCCCGGGTACGCGCATATCATATCTGTACATGGCTTCTAAAGCCTGCCAACGTTGGTTCGGTTGCGGCAGCAGTACCTTTACAATAGCCTGATATTTCCAGTCTTTATCTTTAAAGCCATAAGCCCCATAGCCGTAGAAATAGAATTTGCGCAGGAAAGCGTTAACCGGCGTTTTGGGCCTGTAGCGGGGGTTAGTTTCAAAGCCAAAGCGCACACGCCAACCCTCCACGTTATTGCGGCTGCCGAAGTTGAGCACCCGGCCAATACTTATAGGGCCAACATCAGCAAAGGCAGCGGTAAAAAAGCGGCCCAACCACATGTACGTTTTCCATGCCCGTACTTTTTTGATGGTATCGGATATAAAATAAACACGGTCTTCCTGCGGTGTAAGGTTTTCAAAACGCGTGGTATCGAAATATTGGCGCTCCTTAAATACAGCGCTATCCAGTGTAATAATTTCTTCGGGACCTTTGAAGATAGAATCAGGGAAAGGCACATCTACCTCAAAGTTTTTACGGGCGTGCACCTTGGTTACCAATAGGGCCATTTTGTTCTTCTTCTTAAACAATGAACCTACCGCATTCATTTCCTCGCGGTTCATCATCCAATACTGGTCCTTTACCAGGGTAAAATCCTGGCGGATGGTATAATCGTTTACAAAGTTGAGGTTGGCTTTTTCATTGGGCCTAAACACCAGGCTTTTAACGGCCCAGGTAGCAGAGTCGATCCAGGCATAACCTTTAAGTGCCATATCTTCCTTTACCTTACCTACGAAATGTAGTTTG
This sequence comes from Chitinophagales bacterium, assembly GCA_039811145.1. Lineage (GTDB taxonomy): Bacteria > Bacteroidota > Bacteroidia > Chitinophagales > LD1 > Bog-950. The sequence goes on from JBDHYB010000016.1 coordinate 33,360, forward strand.
TAGGAAATGCGCCCGTCAATGCGCGCGGTATCAGTCAGGTAATAGCGGTAGGTTACAATAGCGGTATTGGCAAAGGGGGCTATGAAACTGGTTTGCGCAATTACAAAAAGGTTAGAGTAAGCATCGTACTCGCCAAAGTTGTAATTGGCCATATTCATTACACTGGGGTTGTCTACCCCGGTCATATTATCAGCCTTTACAAACTTTTTAAGTGAATTGGGTTTTTTGCGGTAGTAAACATCGCTCACGGTTTCGCGCATAACACCGGGTATGAATACGTTTCCTTCTTCCGTAGTGTCCCTGTTTTCAAATGCAAAACGGAATGGTTTAAAAATCCAGTAGTTCAAAAATTTCTGAGGAGGATTTAATAAGGAGAAGTCCGTTTTCTCGTAGCATTCGTACTTATAGGTGTTGAATGCGTTATCGCGGTTCTCGTCCTTATGCTCCAGCACTTTGTAAAACACGTAGTTGGCCACCGTGTCAATTACCCGCTTTTTCTTCTTTTCGGCTTTAACGGCTATTTCGGTAAGGGTTACTTCATCGCTGCCCATTTCAATGTTAAGCTGCTGGCTCGCTCCGCGCTTAATGGGCACATAGCGTGTTTTATAGCCCAAATAGCTAAAGGCCAGCGTATCAATCCTTTCAATACTGCGGATGCGGTACTCGCCACGCGGGTCGGTTTGGGTGGCCTTTACGGTGCCTACGATACGGACGTTAACATAGTCCATAGGCTGTTTGGTTACAGCATCAGTAACTATACCATACACTTCCGTCATCTGCTGGGCTTTAAGCCCTGCAGTAGTAAGCAGCAGTAAGAAAAACAACCATGTTTTCCGCATCAATTTCGGGCGCGAAAATAGAAGAAATAGCTTGGTGAGTTGAGGGAACGCACGAAATATGCCAATGTTTTGGCCAAAGTAGCTTTTACGGTTGTTTAACAGCAGCTTAAATGTTGAGGTAGCGCATTAAGGCATCGTAACGGTCCTTAAGGTCTTCGCTGTATTCTGTATCGTTATGCACCAACTTAACTTCATAGTTATAACGCTCAAAGGAGGCAATGATAGAGGCCACCTCGTTGGTGTTAACTTTAATGGTTATCTCCACGTTGCCGCTCTCATTGTTTACATGGCTGTAAAAACAGATGATGGCAGCTTCGCTGTCTTCCACTATACCGCTTAATTGCGAAAGGCTGTAGTCTTTACGGGCTACTTCCAGTTCAATAATAGCGCCTGGCTCGTTTACGGAGTTTAGCACCGCAAAGGCGCGCAGGCAACTTTCAGCTGAAACCAGCCCAAGGTAATTCTGTTGCTCATCAAGCACCGGTACAATGCGTACGTTATGCTCAACGGCGGCTTTCATTATATCAAAGATATGGGCGGTATTGCGCACAAATGGCTTGCGGAAATTCTGAACGATATCCCTTAACGGATGGCTGAGATGCTTGGAGCTGATGAGCTCCTCCATAGTTACCAGGCCTACATACTTTTTACCTTCTACTACAGGTAGCTGGGCCACATTATACTCATGCATTTGTATAAGCGCCTGCTCACCCGGGTCATCGGTGTGTAAGGCCGGTATGGTATCTGATATTAAATGCGGAGCAATCATAATTCTTCTTCTTTTTGTTAGACGTTTGGAACAACCGAAAGGTTAAAATTGTTTGTCAGGATTTTGTCATAATCCTTACTGATTTTAATCTCCTTTAAGTTGTTTTTGTCAAAATGCTCCTTGTTTAACCTTGTTCAAGAAGCGTTCCAATATGGCATTAAACTCTTCGCTTTGCTCCATCATAGGCGCATGCCCGCAGCGGTCAATTATGTGTAACTCCGAGTGCGGCAATAACTTATGAAACTCTTCGCCCACAAAAGCAGGCGTAATATTATCGTTCTTTCCCCAAATTAAACAAACGGGGAGGTCCATACCCGCCACTTCGTCGCGCAGGTTATGGCGCAGTGCCGATTTGGCCATTACCACCATCCTTATGGCTGTATTCCGGTTGTTTACCACTTCGAAAACGCTGTCAACCAGTTCTTTAGTGGCCATTTCGGGGTTATAGAACGTTCCTTCGGTCTTTTTACGCACGTATTCATAATCGCCTTTGCGGGGGTAGGTATCGCCCAGGCTGTTTTCAAAAAGACCTGAACTGCCGGTTAAAACCATGCTGATAACCTTATGGCGCTTGCGCAGGTAATACATTTGGCCTACGTGCCCGCCCAGGGAATTGCCAATCAGGTGCACCCGCTGCCAGCCTTTAAATTCGATAAACTCGTCAATGTAGTCCACCATGCCGGTTACGGTGGTTTGGTCCACCTCTAACTCAAACAGGGGCAGCTGGGGTATAACCACTTTATAGTTGGGCGAAAAATGCCGGATGATAGAATCGAAATTGCTGAGTGCGCCGAACAAACCGTGCAGCAGAACAATCACTTCGCCCTCGCCTTCTTCGCAATATGTAAATCGTCCTTCTTTTTTTACCGGGTAACCCATAATCTGCTGCTGTGTCAAAAGTAAATTTTTGAGCCATAACCAAAATTGAAAGCTGTTAAAGCGATATGAACAGCCCATGTATTATGTATGCTGTATTATACCCCGGTTTTAAAAACAGGACTTAAACCCGTTAAACAGAGGCTAAACGGGGGATTTTTTGTCTTACTAACTATTCACAATGGCTTTTGTGGATATTGTAATTAGCTGACGGTAATTTCCTTCAATAATTATATTTGCCGCGATACTAAAACCGTGCTCATGAAATTTATTGTTTCCACCACCTCATTATTGAAGAGCCTGCAGGTAATAGGCGGCGTAATTAACAGCAGCAGCGTATTGCCGATTCTGGAAGATTTTTTGTTTGAAATAAAGGGCGGCAAGCTTACCGTGTTTGCTACCGACCTGGAAACCAGCATGAGTACTGAACTGAAAGTAGAAGCCAAGGACAATGGCCGTATTGCCATACCGGCGCGTATTCTTTTAGATACCTTAAAGACACTGCCTGAGCAGCCGCTTACTTTTAAAGTGGACGAAAAAACTTTTGGTATTGAAATTACCAGCGAAACAGGCCGCTATAAATTAGCCGGCGAGAATCCGGATGACTTTCCAAAAATACCTCAGCCTGAAGCGGTAACTGAAATTAATATTGCTTCAACGCACCTTTCGCATGCTATTGCCAAAACGTTGTTTGCGGTTAGCAGCGATGACCTTCGCCCGGCCATGACCGGCGTTCTGTTCCAGGTATCAAACGAGGGGATGACCTTTGTTTCTACCGATGCGCACAAACTGGTTAAGTTAAAGCGTAAGGATGTTAAGGCGGCCAAAGCAACCCAGTTTATTGTACCTAAAAAAGCGCTGAACCTTTTGAAAGGTGCCCTAGGTGGCGATGATGCAGCAGTAAATGTATCTTACAATAAATCCAACGCGTTTTTCAACTTTGAAAACACCAAGTTGATTTGTCGTTTGATTGATGCCAACTACCCGGACTATAACGCCGTTATACCTCAAAACAACCCGAACAAGCTAACTATAAACCGCCTGGAGTTTCAGAACGCCATGCGCCGTATCTCCATTTACTCTAACAAAACCACTTACCAGGTGGTACTTTCTATTGCAGGTAGCGAACTGAAGATTTCTGCACAGGATTTAGACTTCAGCAATGAAGCTAACGAACGCTTAACCTGCAGCTACGAAGGCAACGATATGGATATTGCCTTCAACGCTCGTTTCCTTATCGAAATGTTAGGCGTATTAGAAAGCAATGAGATAGAAATTGAACTTTCTACACCAACCCGCGCAGGTGTTCTTCGCCCGGTTGAAAAAGCTGAAAACGAAGACCTGTTGATGCTGGTTATGCCGGTGATGATAAACGCCTAATAAGTATTCAACGATGTTATATTACAGCAAACCTCCCCACGGGAGGTTTGTGTGTTTTGGGCTAGTATTTAAGAATAGCCCTTAGCTTATTAAAGGCAGCCTGGTTGTTGGCTCGAAGCAGAGACCTGCGGATGTCATTTTTATCGCGGCTGGTAAGGTGCATGCTCATAGCAGCTTTGTCCTCTTCTTTTTCCGCCGTGTATTCAAACATCACAAAGTGTATTTTGCCTTTCAACTCCTCATCCATATCATTAAGGCGCTGGTCGGTCAAAAAATCATGCATGTTCTCCATATTATTGTAAACAGTGCCAAGCGGGTCGGTTAAACGATTGAACAAAGTGCGTTGGGTAATGGCTTCAGGTTCATCCAGCTTTTCAGTATCGCGTATTTGAATAATAACAACGCCGGCCGTGTTTTTATTAATCCAATCGCGGAAGGTTTTTAAGAAGCGGATTGCCGTTTCAGTACCAAAGTTGTCTAACGCACCGCCGTCCATTACGTAAGTTGGAGGATTAGTGGGCAGCACCGGGTTGGGCAAAATAAAAGGGAAGGTGGCATCCATACGCATGGCGGAGCTTACAAGCAAGTTACGCCCACCTTGTTTTTCAAACATACGGCAGAAGTCAATGGCGTCAATGTCCAGGGCTTCGTCCAAACTATCGCTGCCGTACGGGCGCATTAAAAAAGAAACCGGGTGCGGACTGATGAAAAAGCGGCGCGAATCATTGATTACAGTGGTGTGATAAATAACCAGCGGCACCAGCGCGTCGTATTCAGGTTTTTGATAGTCGCCAATAGTTTTTTCAAAATCAAGGCCGGTGTTATCGCAAAAAAAGCGTTCAAAGATGTAGCCACGGTCTTTATAGTATTTTTTGCCACCCAGCTCAAACTTGTGGTAGGGCAGCAGGGCATCGTTGTTAAGTATGCTCAGTGCAATAGGGTTCAATAAATCGCGTGATACGTTTTCGATTATTATAGAATCCTGAAGTGAAACCGGTTGCCCCTGCTTTTGCCGCAGAAACAATTCGCGCAGGTATGTAACGCCGAACATACCACCGGAGGCTCCGCTTATCATAAAGGTTTTGTCGAAAAGTTTATTGCCTGCCAGGCTATCAGACTTTTGAATGATAGAAGTAACAAACATGCCTGACCGCAACCCGCCACCACTAACATTAATAAAATACATCATTGGTTTTTTATTGGGGTTGCGGGGGTCAGTATTTTTCCGCTTCCAATTTTCCAGGATGTTGATGAAGTATTGTCGATCGTGTTCAATATCCCCGTTGCTGCTTAAGGCCCTGAAATTTTTCATACTGTAATCGGCCTGCACGGTGTCGTAGTTAATGCCATAAACCGTGCTTTTGCTTCCGAAAACATCAAACTTGGTAAGGTAGTTGGCGCCCATTAAAAACACGATGATGGCTGCTGCGCCCCAGCCACCGGTCCAGTATAAAAACATACCGAACAGGGACATGATTATGCTGACGAACAGGAAACCGCTGGCCACAATGGGTATCTGGAAGAAGGGTTTTTCCAGGTAAAAACCGCTGGCCGTTAAAAAGCCCAGAATGATAATAAAGGCGATGAATGCATTAAAGTGGTGCCTGCGGAACACCAATCGGTGCAGCCTTGAGTCGTAATGCTCCACCGTACGGGTATGGCGCAGGCGTAGCTTATTAGTAATGTAAAAATCAACCCGGTTAAGGTGCTCGGTTTCCATGCTCTCGTTAAACAGTACCCGTTTAACTGCTTTTTTACGGCGGATGTTCTCCTTGTTGGCTTGTAAAATGCTACCGGTGTTTACGTTGGTAAAATTGAAGTACACTGAGGTTACCAGCAGCACCAGCACAAAGCCGGCGAAGAACCCCATTGCATCAAACAATAAATCCAGGGTGGTTTGAAACTCGTACTTCTGCTGAAAGTGAATTACAGATGCCAGGTAGCTAATTATAAACACCAGCGGTATAATAGAGTTGTTGATGAAGAACATGCCTAGCGGATATTGCAGGCTGGCCATAAATGGAAAGCGGTGCGAATGCAGTATATAGCTCACCACGTTCCAGGTAACGTAAAAAATACCGAAGCCTATGCCTACGATAGCAAAGCTTAAATAGCCCACGTGGCCCAGATATTCAGGGTCAAGAAAAACGGAAGGAGCGCCTACGCTGTTACCCAGGCCACCTAATATTACCAGGAAAAATAGCACCCACGAAAACAGCAGGAATTGAAAGCGCTTGAAAGACAGCAACAGTAGTTGAATGGGGAAGGAGTAATAAATGTCTTTCAGCAGCACCAGCATATATATCTGCAAAGTACTACTAAGATAGAGACTGTCAAGGCATGGTTGCGCCTAATTTTCCTCAAGGGCTTGTTTATTGCATTATTATGACAGACGGGGATATGTTAGGGCGGTCATGCTTTGGGGTTATTGGCTTTTTATCTCGCTAAGCTGGATGGTCCAGCCGAGGTCCATGCGGGTTATGATTGGGAACTTAGTAGACTCAATAACATCAATGGTGTATTTGATATCGCTTCCACCCTGTAATTCCCAGCCGGGCACAGCTACCAGGTTGCCGTTAAGGTTAAAGTTGAACTCCGATATAGTGTTGCCCATAACGGTAGCGGTATCGGCCGCACCATTTACTTTTATGGGAGCCTCTGCTTTAGCAGATATGTCGTCAAACAGCTTTTTGCTTATCCAAACAGAGGTTTCTTTATCAAGGTTAGAGGCCCCGCCGTTAAAGTAGTTAAACAGCGCATCGGCCTTTGAAACGGCATTGGCAGACATAACTACGGTACCGCTCTTGTTTATTGGTTCAGTCATCTTCCAGTCAAAGGCTATTTCGTTGCCCAGGCTTTTAATAGTTACAATAAACTTGTAGTTCTTGCCTGCAGAGCTGACATCGTAGGTCAACACCGTGCCGGGCTTCATTGCCTTTTCAAAGGTTTCGAGATCGGATATATTCTGGCTATTGGCAAGGCCTATGCTAAGCGTAAGCAACAACAGGGTAAAATACTTCTTCATGCAGGGGTTTATACCCTAAAGGTAAGAAGCAAAACGGGATTGCGAAAAAGAAAGGAGAGTGCCTATTGAACTTCAATAGCGCCTAAATCGTAAGGGGTACCGTTTGCAGGACTAACCTTTATTACCCCACGGGTATGATCAAAAACATCCTGGCTTAAGCCGGTAGGGGCGGCATCAATTAGCGGCGAGAAATAACCAGCACTATCACTTGGTGTAAAGTTGAAGGCGTAGGGGTCCTTAAACTTAGGGTCATCGTTAAAAATGTTGTTGTTATTACCTACGCTGAAAATAGCCAGCGTGTCACTTGGCGTTTTAAGTAAGGAATAAACAAACGTATTGGTGAATTCCTGCTGTGGAGCGCCGTCATTAATGTTGTTGAATGAGATTTCGTTATCAAGGCTGCCATAAACCACACAGTTGATAAAGGTGCTGGTGAGTGGCTCCTTAAAACTGGTTGTGTTATTTACTGCTACAAAATTGCTTAACAAAACACTTTCCTTTTCGTGGCTTACGTACTTTGAGCCCTGGTTGTATATAGTGCAGCTGTTAAAGGTGTATTCGCCACCTAAGCCGAATTTTAAAAGGTTATCGCCGGCCACAAAAAACAGGGAATTTTCAGCAGCTATTTCAGCGTTAAAGCCGTAAATGGCATTGTAAAGGCTATGCTTAATAATGCAGTTGTTGACATGTATATCAGGCCTGCTGGCAGCGCCTAAGTATTTATTTAAGTCAGTAGAAATACCTGCCCCTGCATAAATGCCGTACGAGGATTCAGTTAGCACACAATGGTTGAAACTACCTGTAGGCTTGCAACTACTACTTGTTGAATCGCGCAGAAACACTATACCAAACCATTGGCCGGGCTTGTCATCATAATACTGCTCTAAACGCACTCCCTGAAAAACTATAGAGTCGCTCCAGTTTGTAGCCTCAGCAATCAAGTTGCCTTCTACAAAAATGCCTGAGTTATTCGTAAAGAAAACTTTGGTGCCCGGATCTATAGTTAGGGTTGCGCCACAGGCGACCAACGCGCCGGGGATAGAATCGTTATTGATTACTACGTGCGGCTTGTCGTTGGTCCAATGTTCATCAGAAGTTATGTAACTACCATAGTGGAAATGCGCATTTTGACCAAAGGCCTGCAGGTGCACCGTATTGGTATTGCTGCCCATGGTAAAGTTAACGTCATCAATAATTACAAAAGGGGTAAGCGTGCTGTTGGGGTTAACCGTAACTTCTACAAACACATAAATGGAATCCTTGGCAGGGATTTCAATACCACTGAACTGATCGCCGGGTATGCCATCCACATTAATACGGAACTGGTCGCCGGTTAGGTGCATCAGGCGGATATCATCTATACGGACAGCTTTACTGCTGCGGTTAAATACCTTAAAGTATTTGGTGGTAGAGCCCAGGGTAGTAAAAACAGTATCAAAGGTTAGTGTATCCGTACTAAAGGTAAGTTGGCCGTTGCCGAACAGTTCCTTTTTACAACTTTGCGTGGTAAAAAGTGTGGTGGCAATTGCCAATAACACCAAAAATAGGCCTGCTGTCTTCTTCATTTTTAAAATGAAACCCTTTAACGGCTGGTGAAAATAGAAATTGTGCCTAAAGCGGCACTATATTCGTTCTAACTATATACGTTTATTAAAAGAAAGCAATGGCAGAACATGTTGTAAAAATACTGGAGTCGAGTTTTATAACGCTGAATGTGAAGCGTTTTTTAGTGGAGAAGCCTAAGGGCTATAGTTTTATACCGGGCCAGGCTACCGATGTAGCGGTTAACTTACCGGAGTGGAGAGAGCAGTTTCGCCCTTTTTCGTTTACCGGCCTTAATCGCTGGGAGCACTTGGAGTTTATGGTAAAGGTTTACCCCGAAAGAAAGGGGGTTACAGATTTACTGGGCCGGACCAATAGCGGAGAACTGGTAATTAAAGAGCCTTACGGGGCTATACAGTATAAAGGCCCGGGCGTATTTATTGCAGGTGGTTCCGGCATAACCCCTTTTGTTTCCATATTCAGAGAGTTGGCCAGAAACAAGCAGCTTATGGGTAATCAGTTGATTTACTCTAACTACACAGCGGCAGATGTTATTTGCGGCGCAGAGCTGCACGATATGCTAAAGGATAACTATGTTAACCATTACACGCGCGAAGGCGTTATCGGTTTTCGAGAACGCAGGCTTAACCGCGATTTTCTGATACAATACATTGCTGACTTTAACCGCCGTTTTTATGTGTGCGGTTCCGATGGTTTTGTGAAGGATATTTCAGAAGCTTTGATAAGCCTGGGAGCAACGTCAGAAAACCTTGTAATAGATAAGTAGTCTATCCGAACAATTCTTCCATTAGCTGTTGCACGCGGCTTATGGTAATAATTTTGATACCGAATTTCTGCGTATCCAGCTTTTGGTTAAACTTACTGATGTAAATTTTTTCGAAACCTAGTTTGTCTGCTTCAGATATACGTTGGTCTATGCGGTTAACGGCACGTACTTCGCCGCTTAAGCCTACCTCTGCAGCAAAAGCTACTTTAGAGCTAACCGGCATATCGTTGTATGAGGATGTAAGCGCAGCTATAACGGCAAGGTCAATGGCAGGGTCTTCTACCCGCAGGCCACCGGCAATATTTAAGAACACATCCTTAGTGCCAAAGCGGAAGCCACTGCGCTTTTCCAATACGGCCAGCAACATGTTAAGGCGGCGTACATCAAAACCTGTGCTTGAACGTTGTGGCGTGCCGTAGAATGCGGGCGTTACTAAGGCCTGTGTTTCTATTAAAAACGGACGCATGCCCTCCATCATACTGGCTATGGCAATGCCGCTTAACTCTTCCTCCCGTTGGGTCAGCAGTATTTCCGATGGGTTTAATACGGCACGCAGGCCGGCGCCCTGCATTTCGTAAATACCAATTTCTGAAGTGCTGCCGAAACGGTTTTTAGTAGTACGCAAAATGCGGTAGGTATAATTGCGGTCGCCTTCAAATTGTAGCACTGTATCAACAATGTGTTCCAATACTTTTGGGCCCGCAATAAAACCATCCTTGGTAATGTGGCCTATAAGAAAAATGGGGATTCCGGTTTCCTTGGCATAACGTTGCAACTCCCCGGTACACTCGCGTATTTGCGAAACACTACCAGGGGTAGATTCTACATAAACGGTATGCAGTGTTTGAATGGAATCAATTACAATTAAATCGGGCCCCAATAGCTCCGCCTGCTTAAAAATTTGCTGGGTGCTGGTTTCTGTCAGTATGTAACAATCATCATTGGCCATGCCAATGCGCTCGGCACGCAGTTTTATCTGGCGGTCACTTTCCTCGCCGGTTACATACAACACTTTGGTGCCCTTTAACTTTAGCGCAAGTTGAAGCATTAAGGTGCTTTTGCCAATGCCTGGTTCTCCGCCAATAAGTATAAGCGAACCGCCAACAATACCGCCACCCAAAACCCGGTTTAATTCGGTATCCTGTGCATCTAAACGGGCAGTTTCCATTTCGCGCACCTCCTTAATAGGCACGGGCTTTACTTCTTCATTTTTGCGGCCTGTAACATTGCGGCGTTCTTTCACCTTTTCCTCCGCTTTGTCAACTACTTCCTCGGCGTAGGTGTTCCATTCGCCGCAAACGGGGCATTTGCCAATCCACTTCGGGCTTTGGTTACCGCAATTCTGGCAATAATATATGGTGCGTAGTTTGCTCATAACAAGGCACGCAATTTAGGCGGTTTTATTTTTACTAAAAGCCCAAAAAGCAAAAGGGGCAACCGTTGTGGTTACCCCTTTTGTTTATTTCTGAGCAGGTTTAGCTTTATCGACCGGCTTATCGGTTTTTGGCTTTTCAGCAGGCTTTGATGATGTAGTGGTTTTAGTTGGAGGAAGCGCTTTGGCCTTATTGCTAAAGGCTTTTGCTTTCGCTTCTGCCTCGGCAATTTGTTCAGGTGTAAGCTCCTGAATTACCTTAAACTCCGTGCGGCGGTTTTTGCTTCTTCCTTCAGGGTAGTCGGTGCCCGGAGGATTTTCGTTTAAGTCAACCGGTTGCGATTCGCCATAGGCTTTGCTTTGCAGGCGATACATAGGTATCTTTTTACTGGCCAGGTATTTTATAACAGCATCGCTACGGCGTTGCGATAGTTTTAGGTTGTATTCGTCTGTGCCCTTTGCGTCGGTATGCGAGCCTACTTCCAAAACATAAGTAGGATGCTCGTTCATAAAGGTGGTAACTGTATTTAGCGTGTCGGGCGCACCGTCCGTTAGAATGTCTTTATTGAAATCCCAATAAACAATACCAATGCGCTGGCCGATATAGCTAAGCAGCTGCGGGCGCATTTTCATAGGCACATCTACAGTAACCGTATCATTAAAACGCTTGCCGATTGTGCTTACAGGCAGGTCAGCATCTTCAAATCCGTTTTTGCGTGCTATCAGTTTGTAATCCTTTTCGGCTTCAAGGTCAAAGAAGTAAGAGCCATCAGTAGCGTAGTACGATTTTATCTCTTTACCGGTAGCGCCATCAAACAAAGTAATTAAGCCGTTTTCAATAGCCTTGTTACTGCTGTCAGCATTTTGAATAGTACCTTTAACGGCAAGCAATAACTTCTCTTTTTCAACCTGGTAAATATCATCGCAGCAGGTTTCACTTTTTATACCAAAACCACCGGGGCGGTTGCTAACTACAAAGCCTACACCGGCATAATCGTTCCAGTTAAAATACATATCATCTACACTGCTGTTTATAGGCATGCCCATATTTACGGGCTCGCTCCAATCTCCACCTACAGCCTTGGTACGGTAAACATCCAACCCACCAATATTTACACGTCCGTCTGAACTGAAATACAGCACATCATTTTTAAAATCGTAGCAAGGTGTTTCTTCATTGCCCTTGGTGTTAATGGCAGGGCCAATGGGTTTTGCTTTACCAAAGCTGCCATCGTCATTTATTTTGGCATAGTATATATCCATGCCTTTTTCGGCATTGCGGTCCGATGCAAAAAACAACACCAGCTCACCGGCGTCGTTTTTGCCTACTGCCGGGTGGGTGTTGGTAGCGCCTTCCTGGTTAACGTTGGCACTTAGCTTTTCTCCTTCGCTCCAACCGTTATCTGCGCTGTAGCTGCTCTTATAAATATTGCAGCGCATACGCGACATTTCGTCCTGCTGGCATTGGGTGTAATACATAGTGTTGCCATCGCGCGAGAAGGTGGGGTTGCCGGTGTGCATGTTGGCGGAGTTAACGGCATCTTTAAGTTCTACTGCCTTTTCCCACATTTTGCCATTGCGTTTTGCTGTGTAAATACGGCTGAAGTCAGCATATTTCTCACGGCGGTTTTCAAGTATAACGCGGTCTGACACCCATGAGCCGTAGTAGATAGTGTTTTCGTCTTTTAAAACCGGAGCGTAATCAGTAAACGGCTGGTTGATGTTTTCGTTAAGGTGGGTAGCCTTAAACTCGCGCATGTCGGTAATAGCCAGTTGCGCCAGGCCTGAATCGCAGCCCTGTATTTCGCGGGTGGCATTGCGGCGGGCTTCATTCAGTTCGTCAATGTTTTTTGCCAGCTTATTGAATTTTGAAAAGGTGGCTTTGGCCTGCTCGTAATTGCCCAGGTACTTGTCAGTTAAAGCGGCCTGGTATAGGGCGAACAGATTTTTGTGTTTTACTGAATCCATATCTACCACCACTTTATAATACTTATTGGCAAAGCGGTAATCGCGCAAAACAAAGTTGGCATCGGCCAGCCGCTGATAGAGAAATATTTTATTAGACTTTTTGTTTACGGCCGCCTCGTAGTAATGTATGGCATTATAAACGCTTCCCTTCTCCATCAATAAATCGCCCAACTTGCGGTTGCGTTTCCAGCCAATGGTTTTTGGGTCAGGCAGTTCCTTGTATTTGCGGCCTGTTTTACTGTCGTATGCCGTGGCATTAGTGCCCGATTCTTTGATAATAGATTTTTCCTGCGTGTTCTGTTTGGCTTCTTCCTGTTTAGGCTCCTCTTTTTTTGTTTCCTGCGGTTGCGCAGTTTCCTGTTTTGCAGGTTCAGCCTTTTTTTCTTCAGCCTTGGATTGGGCTTCTTTCTTTTCGGGTTTTGCCTCTTCCTTTTTAGGCTGTTCCTTTTTGGCTTTGCCTTTTTCCTTTGTTTGGGCAGGCGGTGCGCTCATCAACTCGTTAAGTTCCTGTTGGCTTTGTGCGTTTAACGGCACATAAGTAAACTGCAGCGCAACTATAAAACAGATGGATAATAGTAGTTTTAGTTTCATTCGACAGGGGTCTATACTTCGGTCGAAAATACTAAAAACAGGGGCTTGTCACCTCACATCTCAACAGGCGTGTAGCATCTTGAACAATAGGTTAAGCAGTAGCGGGGAAACCGGGGCAGCGATAGACCTAGAACCTTGGGCAAATTAAGGAGTGCGCGAAGTTGTAATCGCGGCGTTTGATAGTGTAGCCCAGGTGGATTTCGAGACCGCCAATCCCTGTGCCCGATTTGCGCAGGTTAGAGATAGTGGCATCATAACTAAGGCCTATTTTAAAGCCGGAATAAGCAAAGCCTACATAGGGTATTACAGCATCGCTGGTAACCCCGGCGGTTATGTTGTGTATGCGGTTATAAACGCCCATGGTAAAGGCGGCCGATTCGTTATAACTCTGCTTAATATCGTAACCGAAGCCCAGGCCAATGTTCAACTGATCGTTCACGCTTTGGCGGGTAAACATGGCGGCAGGTAAAAGATGGAATTTTTCGCCAAGGATGATGTCCAGGCCGCTGTGCACGTTCCAGCGCCAGTAAAACTTACGGTTGTTATCTGCCAGAATATCGTACTTAGGAAAGGTGACATTATAGAAGGAAGCACCTGTATAAAACCCCACCTTACGGGCAAACAAGCCGTAGTAGAACAAGCCGGCGTTAAGGTTAACATAGCCCACGTTGTTGCGCCCTATAAGTTCATTACTGGGTATGGTGCTTACAAACTGGTTATCCTGAAACTGATTGGCAAACTGAAAATCCTGTGTTTTAATGCTTTGGTAGGTATAGCCGCCCTGCACACCGGCCGAAATACGGTGGTTGCCATTGCTGCCCAGGGTTTTAATAAAGCTAACAGAGGCCAAAGCGGAAACACCTGTAAAGGTATTAGCGCCCTGCTGGTCATTAGCTACAAAAAGGCCAACGCCAAGGGCGTCGTCATTTATTTTAATCGGCATATCAAAATTTAATGCCGTGGTCATAAAAGGAGAGCGGAAGAACCCGTTGTTATTGGCTGAATACCATTGGTTGCGGTAGTTAACGCCTACGCGGGCAACGCCGGGTGTAAAGCCGGTAAGGGCGGGGTTTAGCCAAAGGGGCGCATTAAACACCTGCGAGAAGTGGATGTCCTGCGCAAATACACTCAGGCCGGCTAAAACGGCAAAAATTAAAGTGTATATCTTTTTCATATCAAATAAATACCTAAACTATTTTGTTTACCAAAGTAACGACAGGTTACCACGCGCTGTTTTAACTTCGCCTGTGCTGTTAACCTTTACCTGGGCTACATATACATAGTTGCCCATTAATTGCAGTTTGCCCTGGTAGTTGCCGTCCCAATCTTTTTTACCGTCGCGCTGGCTGTCAAACACCGGTTCGCCCCAGCGGTTATAAACCTTTAAATCTTCAAGGGTTACCAGGTTAAGCTGGTTAATAATGCCGAAGAAATCATTAGTGCCATCCCCATCCGGCGTAAATACGTTAGGGAAGTTAAACAGCACTTCTGCCTCCTTGGCGTTTATTAAAATGTGCGGTTCGTCGCCGTTATCAGCCCACAGCTTTTTAGTGTTGTGGAAGTAAGGCGAACCCTGGTTTATAATAACATCTTTAAGATCCTGCCATTGCTGGTGCCAGCGGCCTATGGAGTTCCAGGTGCTGTCCTTAGCCGGCAGGTAGTAAATAGAAAGCTCGGCAGGTTCCGTGGAGCCGAATTGTTTTACCAGGTGGAAGAATTTGGTGTTAACCACGCTTACATCACCGGCTTTGTTGGATATATCGTAGCCCTCAGCTGTGGCATCGCCATAACCCATGCGCACGGCAAACTGCTGTGGATCGGCAACTGAAGGGGTAATCTCTACCGGGCGATAGTAAATAGTGCCGTTGTCGTTCCAACCGGTTGGGAACGGGTACATGTCTATTGCATTGGTATAACGTATTAACCTGCCGGGGCCGGTGCTGCTTACAAAACCGCTAAGGCGCGTAATAGCTGAGGATGAGGTGTTGGTTACCGTCATATTAAAATCGGTAGTAGCCAACTCGCTGGTACCCAACGATAACAGATGCGTGGTGTTGGCATCAATAGTTTGTGTTTTAACGGAGCCGTTTTCAAGGGCCAGGTCGTAAAAGGTGGTAACCTGCGAACCTGTAATAAGCTGGGCACTGCCTCTAAGGCGTACCAGGCTTTGGTCGGCAGTAAAGGTATTGTTGTTTTCCCAATCGCCATGCACAATGTATTCGCCATTGGTTCCACCGCCGGTAGCAAGGCTGCCGTTGCGGAAAAAGCCGCGTATGGTAGTATGGCCGGCATTACTTAAAAAGCCATTGTTCGCGTTTTCAACCGGGCCATCTACAAACAGCACTCCGCCGCCGGTAACCGCTACATCTGCCCCGTTGTTATAAAGCAGTTGCGCCTTTACCAGGGTAAGGCTTAAAAACAGAAAAAAGCAGGCAGAAGTAAATTTCTTCATTCGCGTGTCCGGTTCGGGCGTTGAAAGTAATAAATATACGCAATTCTCATTGGTAAGTCAATATTTAAAAGCGGATGTTTTTTACTCCCACCCCTACGCGCCCAAAGTGATAACAGGCAAGCCGTAGCGTATGAACCGCTTGTTAATCAAAAGTTTGCGGTTAGGCCCTTGTGTAAAAAACTATACGTCCACAAAACCATAGTTGACGGAGGGCCGCCTTAGGTTGCAAGGCTGAGTAACTTAGCCCACTATAAAATAACAATATGAAGAAGTGTTTTTTGTTGATGGCTGTTGCGGGCATATTACTATCCCAGTCGTCTTGTTTGGTTTTAAAGAAGAAATATGACGAGCAGGTTGCCCTGGCAGATAAAATGAAGGCCGAGCGCGACGACTGTAACGATAAGTTAAACCAGGCCAATGCCACTATTGATGATCTGAACAAGCAGATTGCTAACCTTAACAGCGAAATTGATAAGCTGAAGGATAGCAACGCCTCTTTAGAAGATAAGCTGAAAAGGACCAAGGACCTGAAGGACCAGAGCGATGCTATTTGCGAAAGGGTTAAACAGCAACTGGATGCCCTAACCAATTCTACCGCTGCCGAAAAGGACAAACTTCTGAAAGATTTGGCTCAAAAAGAGAAGGAGTTAATGGCCAAGGCAGAAGAGCTTAACCGCATAAGCGCACAGCTAAACGAGCGCGATGCTAAAGTGCGCGAGCTGGAATCGTTGATAGCGCGTAAGGACTCAGCAGTGCAGGCCCTGAAAGAAAAAATGCTATCGGCGCTTAAAGGCTTTAATGCAGGAGATTTAACGGTTTACGAAAAAGATGGCAAGGTGTACGTAGCGCTTAGCGACAAACTTTTATTTAAAAGTGGTAGCTATTCGGTAGAGGAGCGTGGCAAAGACGCCCTGAAGAAGATAGCCGAAGTGTTGAACAAGCAAAGCGACATTAACATCGCCATTGAAGGGCATACGGATAGTATACCTTATGTATCATCAACAACAGGGCCTATAAACAGCAACTGGGATTTGAGCGTAATGCGGGCCTCCAGCGTTACCAAAATTATGGTGGATGAATATAAAGTTGATGCTACCCGTATAACCCCTATGGGCCGCAGCAAGTATTTCCCGGTAGAAGACAACGTATCAGCTGAAGGAAGAAGTAAAAACCGCCGTATAGAGGTAGTGCTTGAGCCGGATATGCGCGCCATCTTCAATATTCTTAACTCTAACTAGGGTTCGTTACCGGGCCCCTTTTGGGCAACGTACGTCAATACCTCTTTTGTTCTACATTCGCGCCATGATTTGGAGGCGCGATTCCGCTAATCCTGAAGCGGAAATGGGATTTTTTGACCATGTGGAAGCTTTACGCTGGCACCTGCTGCGTTCTGCCATCGCCATCATTGTTTGCGCTTCGGTAGTTGGCTACTTCTATGACATCGTATTCGAAAAGGTCATCCTTGGAGTAACCTCAAAGGATTTTCCCACCTACCGCCTTTTGTGTTACGTAAGTCAAAAGCTGCAAATAGGCCAGGCGGTTTGCATTGACCACGATATACCCATGAGCCTGCAGAACCTGACCATGTTTGGCCAGATAACCCTTTTGGTTCAATACTCTATAATACTGGGCCTGGTGATAGCCTTTCCTTATATCATATGGGAGTTATGGAGGTTTGTGGCCCCGGCCCTTCATGAAGAAGAGGCAAAGAAAACCAGCCGCATTATTCTGGCCTGTTCGTTTTTCTTTTTTGTAGGCGTGGCATTCTGCTACTTCGTCATTATTCCATTCTCGGTAAATTTTGCCGTAAGCTTTTCAATAAGCCCTAAGATTAAGAACGAGTTTACTATTGATAGCTACATCGATTTTTTTACAGTAATGTTGTTGGCTATAGGTGCTGTGTTTGAGTTGCCAATGGTAGTTTACTTCCTTTCGAAGTTCGGCATATTAACTGCTAGAATTATGCGCTCAACCCGGCGCTATGCTGTTGTAGTTATACTGGTTGCATCGGGTATTATTACGCCTTCGCCCGATATGTTTACACAATGCCTGGTGGCCGTGCCAATTTATATGTTGTACGAGTTCAGTATTTTTATTGCAGCGCGTAACGAGCGAAAACGAAACGTTTTACCAACAGCCTAACCTTATTACCATGAAAATAGCCATTGGCGGCGACCATGCCGGTTTTGAATATAAAAAGGAACTAATACCATTTCTGGAAGGCAAGGGGCATGAAGTGAAAGACTTCGGCCCTTATTCGGGCGACTCGGTAGATTATCCTGATTTCGCGCACCCGCTTTCAAGCGCTGTAGAAAAAGGTGAATACACCT
This sequence comes from Chitinophagales bacterium, assembly GCA_039811145.1. Lineage (GTDB taxonomy): Bacteria > Bacteroidota > Bacteroidia > Chitinophagales > LD1 > Bog-950. The sequence goes on from JBDHYB010000016.1 coordinate 51,291, forward strand.
TCGGTATACTTATTTGCGGCAGCGCTAACGGGGTGGCTATGGCAGCTAACAAACACCAGGGCATACGTGCCGCTATTGTTTGGAAAAAAGAACTGGCTGAACTGGCCCGTCAACATAATAACGCCAACGTAATATGCCTGCCCGCACGCTTTATTTCTTTAGACGAAGCAAAACAGTTTACTGAAGCATTTCTGGCTACTGCCTTTGAGGGCGGCCGGCATGAAAAGCGGGTAAACAAAATAGCCTGTTAATTTAGGCAGAAACACAGTCTTTTATCATTCCCATCCCCCATTTCAGCCCTCACACAGGGTAGCGGCATGGTTTTTTTTAAGACCAGAACTCTTAAAAGCGCGTTAAAATTCTACAAACAGTTAAGTGTAGCATAAACCTTGCCTTTAGCAGGTGGTCAACTACCTATGTGCAATTGCACAGCAGTTTTTGAACTTAATAAAGGTTTATAAAAAGACGATTATGAAAAAGGTTAAGAGAATAGTAGCAGTGGCGGCAACTTTGTTGCTGGTACTGTTTTTAACGGAAGTTGCCGATGCGGCGCATCCGTACCACAAGTATCACAGGCATGGTTGGCGTAGCGCAGCTTATGCACCGCCACCGGCGTCAGTTTCTTTCCAGGTATTTTATGACAACCTGGCCCCTTACGGCAGTTGGATAAATGACCCCATGTACGGCTACGTGTGGGTGCCAAACGTAGGTAGTGGATTCCGTCCTTATTATACTGACGGGTATTGGGCTATGACGGAGTATGGTAACACCTGGGTTTCAAATTATCCTTGGGGTTGGGCTCCTTTCCACTACGGCAGATGGACTTATGATAACTGGTATGGATGGATATGGATACCGGATAATGTATGGGGACCGGCATGGGTGGCATGGCGTACAGGCCCTGACTATTACGGATGGGCGCCTTTAGCTCCCGGATTCGGATTTGCAGTTAACACATACTATTTCCCTAACGATTGGTGGGTGTTTTGTCCGCCGCGCTATGTGTATACCCCTACGTATTACAACTACTGCGCGGGCCCTACTTATAATACTACAATTATTAATAATACGACTATTGTAAACAATACCGTAATTAATAATAACAACACTTATATAGCCGGCCCGGGCACCGCTGAGTTTGAAAAGAGAACGAACCAAAGGTTGCCCGTATACAACGTAAAGGAACTTGACAGACCAACAGGTGCTAAGGTTGATAACAGCAGCGTTGCCCTTTACCGCCCCGATGTTTCTAAAGCCGCACAGGATAAGCAGGCAGCCCCATCGAAAGTAGTGGCTACTGACAGAGCTATCGGCAAGCCACAGGCTATAAGCGGAGGCACATCACCGAAGTTTAACCCTAACGGCGCGCAGATTGACAACAGGCAGAATGCCACACAGCCTAATGGCTTGCAGCCCGGCGGTATGGTTAATCCTTCACAAGGCAGTAAGGATGTTAACCGCAATGATGTGGACCAAAGAATGAACCCACAGCAAAACCAGGGTGGTAAAGTAACGCCAAGGCAGATGGACCAGGGCAACCCTCAGCGTAATGCACAACCGCAGCAGAACAGCAACGATAGGTTACAACCGTGGAAACAACCACAACAGGTAGAGCCGAAACGCCAACCTGATGTGCAGCCAAGGCCAAACAATGTTGAACCGCGCGGGCAGCAACAGCAAATGCAACCGCGCCAGGAGCAGCAGCGTTTAGAGCCACGCGGGCAACAGCCGCAAGTGCAGCCGCGCCAACAGCAGGAGCAACCAAGGCAAATGGAGCCGCAGCGCCAACAGCCGCAGATGCAACCAAGGCAGGAACCACAACGCTTAGAGCCGCGTGGTAACCAGCAAATGGAGCCAAGGCAGATGCAGCCGCGCCAGGAACCACAGCAAATGCAACCAAGGCAAACGGAGCCACAGCGCCAACAGCCGCAAATGCAGCCAAGGCAGGAACCGCAACGCTTAGAACCACGTGGCCAGCAGCAGACAGAGCCAAGACAGATTCAACCGCGCCAGGAGCCGCAGCAAATGCAACCAAGAGGCAACAACGGTAAACCCGGCTTAGCCCCCAGGTAAAACATAAAAGGATTTAATGTAAAGGAGCCGGCAGCAATGCCGGCTTTTTTTATTGTATTAAAAACCAGGTGCGCATTTTTCCTTTGCCTTTAACTTCAATTTCACCACGCTCCTGTAAGCTGAACTTGTGGGCAATTAAATTTCGGAAGGCCTCGCTTACCTGTATTTTATTTTCAATGCTGTGGCTTTCCATGCGGCTGGCGGTATTAACGGTATCGCCCCAAAGGTCGTAAGCGTATTTGTTTTTACCTATAACACCCGCTACTGCATGGCCGCAATGTAGTCCTGCCCGTATTTCTAATGCCCGGCCTGTGTTTAAGCGGTATTGCTGCATGCACGCAAGTACATCAAGCGCAAAAGCTGCGGCCCGTTCGGCATGGTCGTGCAGGGGCGAGGGTATGCCCGCAACGGCCATGTACGAGTCGCCAATGGTTTTAATTTTTTCTAAACCATGTTTAACCGCTAAACGGTCAAATTCAGAAAAAATATCATTTAAAATATTCACCAATTCGGTAGGCGCTATGTTTTGGGAGAGTTTGGTAAAGCCAGCTATATCGCAGAAAAACACAGAAACCTGTTCGAACATATCGGCTATTTGTTTATCCCCGCGCAGAATACGGTTGGCAATGGGCACCGGCAAAATATTGTGCAGCATATCTTCCGTGGCCTTATGCACCGCTTCCTTCCGCTCCATTTCATGCTGAAAGTTCAATTGTGTAAGCCGCTCGCTGGCATCTTTGCCCAGCACTTCAGCGTCAGTTTGGTGAAAGGCTTTATAGGCCTGTAATGCTTTTGCTGTATTGCCAAGCGCTTCATATGCTTCGCTTATCACCAGGTAAGCAGTGTTCAAATTATCTTTCGATCCAATCTCCTGGTAAATGGCCACCGCCGCTTCGGCCTCGGCAATAGCTTTTGCATACAACCCCTGTTCTTTTAGCAGTTGCGCATGGTAAGTGCGCGCAAAGCCCTCGCCATGCCTATCGCCTGCCTTTATACTGGTAGTTATGGCTTCTGTACTCCATTTGCCGGCTTCTTCCTGCTTCCCTAACTTTTTATGAATAATGCCCAAACTGTTCATTACTATAGCTAAAGGTCCTAACACATTTAATTGCTTATATAGGTGATAGGCGCGGAGGTAACTTTCAAGGGCGTGTTCCATTTCGCCATTACGGTCAAATATCACCCCCAGGTTATAAGTACTTGCGGCAATACCCATTACATCATTAAGCTCGGTTGAAAGTTGAAGCGACTCTTGGTAGTTCTGTAGCGCCTGTGCATGGTGCTTTTGTTTAAAAAACAGATTACCTATGTTACGTAAGGAGGCAGCCATGCCCGGCTTATCGTCTATTTCGCGCCTTATGCGCAAAGCCGATAATTGGCTGTGCAAAGCGGCGGCATAATTACCGTTAAGCATGTATACATTACCGCTGTTGTTATGAGCTGACGAAAGCAGCGATTTATTGTTGGTATTGGCTGCATGTTCCAGCGCCTGGTTGTAGTAGCTAAGAGCTTCATTATACTTGCCAATGTTGCGATAGCAAATTCCCAGGTTAAGGGCAACCATTGCTTCGCTGTTATCATCACCCAATTGTTTAAACAAATCCAACGCCTGGGTAATTAAGTTAATAGCGGCGGGCATTTGCGAATGTTGCCGGTGTTCTATTCCTTCGTAAAAAAGGGCCCAACCTTTAAAACGGTCATTTGAGGTAACCGGAGCCAATTCTTTTAATTCCTGCATGTAGGCTTCTGAATCAGGGGATGGAATCTTAATGTATAATTCCAGCAGATCAACAAGTAATTGGCACCGGACTGGCGGGTCAGCTGCTTGTAGCAGTTCGGCCTGTTTTAACTTAATGGTTTGCTGAACACTCACCTTACGATATTATGCATTCATTAATTCGTTCACTAAAAACCAGGTGCTTATTTTGCCCTTGCCCTTTATGTCTATCTCACCACGGGGTTGGCAGTTAAAGCGTGCGGGCAGCAGTTTCTTAAACAACCCTGTTATGTGGATAGTATCGGGCAAGCCGTAACTTTCCATGCGGCTTGCAGTATTAACCGTATCGCCCCATAGGTCATAAGCGTATTTGTTTTTCCCCAAAACGCCGGCGATAACCTCGCCTGCATGCAGGCCTATACGAAGCCTTAACCCGGCACTATGTGTTTTGACCTGCTGTTGCATCGCTAGCGCCATACGTGCAATCCGTTCTGCATGGTCACCACATGGTTCAGGCAAGCCGGCCACGCACATATAAGCATCCCCTATGGTCTTAATTTTTTCTACGCCATACTGCAACGCCAGTTCGTCAAACATCTGAAACAGGCGGTTCAACTGCCGACCCAATTCTTTCACCTCCATGCCCGAGCTCCACAAAGTGAAGTCAACTATATCTGCAAAAAGTACTGAGCAGTTTTCGTAGCGCTCAATAATTTCTTCATCGCCTGTTTTAATACGCTCGGCAATGGATAGCGGAAGTATTTTGTGTAGTATTTTTTCGGTGGCATGGCGCTCTGCCTCTTTCCGGTCCAGTTGCCTTTGCATATCCAGGTTGGCGGCTTTTTTTTGGGTTTCTTCGCTTTTTACTTCCTTTTCAAGTATATAGAATCGTTTAAACGCCTGGGCGAAAGCTTCCCAGTTTTTGGCTCTTTCGTACATATGGCTCAGGGACTGGTATACCTGCATTTGCGCCAATTTACTACCACACTCCTCAGCCGTTCTTGTAGCCTTTTCGGCATATTCAAAAGCACGCGAATGATCGTTCCATTCAAAATATACGCGCGCTATATTAATAAGGTCGCGGCTGCATTGTATATTCAGATTCAAGCTGCTGTTTAAATTATATGCCTGTAAAAAATGCTCCAGGGCTGTTTGTAATTCGCCTTTTCGCGCGTATACAGTACCTCGGTTAGCTAAAATTATAGCCTTGCTGGGTAAATGACCACTTAGTTCGCAGTAAGAAAGCGCATTATCGTAGCAAAGCAACGCATTTTCAAGGTCGTTTATGGCGTTGTAGTACACGCCCATGTTGGTGTAGTTAACATGTATGGGTCTATAGCTTTTTTCCTTAATGTGATACTGAAGGGCCTTTTCGCTGTAAGCCAATGCCTTTTCATTATCGCCAAGGTTGTTGTAAAGGCCCGCCAGGTTTCCGTGTATGTAGGCTTCCTCACGAGAATTGTTGTACTTATCACATAAAAACAGGCTTTGTTGATATTGCTCAAGGGCATTGTCATAGTGGCCCGCCATAGCGAATGCCATTCCCATTGTAGTAAGGGCTCCTATTTCGGCATCGGGGAAATTATAAGTGCGCGCCAGTTGCAGGGCTTCGGTTGCCAGGTCGATTGCCCGTATCATATCTGTGCGGTATATTTTTTCCGCTACATCTAATAATGCAGTCATACGGCTTTCGGGGTCAGTAGCCGAAGCCAGTTGAGCTTCCAGTTCTTCCAATGTTTGTTCCTCAGCGTGTCGCATTGTTGTAAAGAAAAATCTTATTCCGCTGAAAAAGAAGCTGTCGGTTTGCCACATCCTTAAATTCCTATTTCTGCTTACCTTTCGGCCATGAAGTTTGAGAGAAAGAACCTGAGTAATGAGGAGCTGATAAATCTTTACAGGCTTATTTTAAAGCCAAGGGTTATTGAAGAGCGTATGCTGAAGTTGCTGCGCCAGGGCCGCGTTAGCAAGTGGTTTAGCGGTATAGGACAGGAAGCTATTGCTGTTGGCGTAACGGCTGCCTTGCACAAAGATGAATATCTGTGCCCGCTGCACCGTAACCTGGGCGTGTTTACTACCCGTAATTGCGATTTGCAGCAATTGTTTGAACAGTTCCAGGGCAAAGCAGGTGGTTTTTCGCAGGGCCGGGAAAGGAGTTTTCACTTTGGCACAAATGAGCATCATATCGTAGGTATGATATCGCACCTGGGGCCGCAATTATGTTTGGGCGATGGCATTGCCCTGGCAAGCAAACTAAAGCAGGAGAAAAAGATAACCGTTGCCTTTACCGGTGATGGCGGAACAAGCGAGGGCGATTTTCATGAGGCATGTAATATTGCCGCTGTTTGGGATTTGCCGATCATCATTTTGATAGAGAATAATGGTTATGGACTGTCCACCCCAATTAATGAACAGTTCCGCTGCAAGTTTTTGGCAGAGCGCGCCATAGGTTACGGTATGAAAGGCGTAACCATTGATGGCAACAACATTTTAGAAGTGTACCATACGGTTAAGCAACTGGCGGAGGAAATGCGCGAAAACCCTAAACCGGTTTTGCTGGAGTGTATGACCTTTAGAATGCGTGGCCATGAAGAAGCAAGCGGCGTTAAGTACGTACCTAAAGAGCTTTTCGAGATTTGGGAAAAGAAAGACCCTGTAACGAATTACGAAAACTGGTTAATTGAAGAAGGTATAATTTCGCCGGATTATCCAGACATGTTGAAGGATGAGATGGATGCTGAAGTGCGCAAAGCTTTTGATGCAGCAGATAAGCAACCGGATATTGTGCCCGACACCCAAAAGGAAACTACTGAGATATATGCGCCCCATCAATTCAACCTGAGCGACCCTAAATCTACTGCAACTAATAAGTTGCGCCTGGTAGATGCTGTATCGGAAGGGTTAAAGCAGAGTATGCAGAAACACCCTAACCTGGTGGTAATGGGGCAGGACGTGGCGGAATACGGCGGGGTATTTAAAGTAACGGAAGGTTTTGTAAGCGAATTCGGTAAAGAACGTGTGCGCAACACCCCTCTATGCGAAAGTGGCATTTTGAGCGCTGCGCTTGGTATGAGCGTTAAGGGAATGAAGAGTGTAGTGGAAATGCAGTTTGCCGATTTTGTATCAACCGGTTTTAATGCCATTGTAAATAACCTGGCTAAAAGTTATTGGCGCTGGGGGCAAAATGTTGATGTTGTGGTGCGCATGCCAACCGGCGCAGGCGTTGGTGCAGGGCCTTTTCATTCGCAAAGTAACGAAGCATGGTTTTTTCATGTGCCGGGCTTGAAAATTGTTTACCCTTCCACTTCTTACGATGCCAAGGGTTTATTATGCGCAGCTATTGAAGACCCCAACCCAGTGATGTTTTTTGAACATAAGGCCTTGTACCGCGGGGTGGAAAGTGAAGTGCCTGCCGATTACTACACGCTGGAGATTGGTAAAGCCAACCTGGTTAAACAGGGTGACGAGCTTTCTATAATTACCTATGGCGCAGGCGTGCATTGGGCGTTGAAAGAGGCAGAAAGCTTTGATGCTGACATTTTAGACCTGCGCACCTTATTGCCTTTTGATAAGGATGCCATTGCTGAAACAGTGAAGAAGACAGGAAAGGTTCTGGTATTGCATGAAGATACATTAACGGGTGGCATTGGTGCTGAGATTGCAGCCTGGATAACAGAAAACCTGTTTGAATATTTAGATGCACCGGTAATGCGCCTGGCATCTTTAGACACGCCGGTACCATTTGCTATACCGCTTGAGAACAATTTTTTACCAAAAAGCAGATTGAAAGAGAAGCTGCAGCAGTTGGCTTCTTTTTAGGAAAGATATTATTCTTTAACCAGCTTTTGTTTTAGTTCCCACTGCTTGTTAAGCCGCAGATGCACTATGTAAACCCCGGGGCTTAAGGCGGCGGTATTTACATCAAACCTTATAGGAGAAGAATTAAAACAATCGTACGTGGAGCTTTGCATTTTTTTGCCTACCAGGTTAGTGAGATCTACCTCCAGATTGCCGCAACTGAAGTTACGCACTTCAATAGTTAACTTATCGGTAAATGGAGAAGGATAAACAGCCCAATCGGGTGATAAAGGCGCTGCCGGTAAAGTGAAGCAGCTATCCATATTAACGCTTAACTCCAGTTGCCGGATGGTTTGCGCGGCATTCGTTCCCATAGCGTTAAGTGCGCGCTGGTCAAAATGTATTTGATCAGTCATATACCCAAGAGCGCGGTACTGGTTAGCGCTGCTGTCTGCAATAAAAGTAAGTGGGTCTTCGTTAGCCACTTGTTGTTGCACATCGCGCACTACGTTAAAAGCGGCATCGTATTCAGGCAAATACAAACCCGTTTGTATAATGTAAAAAGGCAGGCTGCAGTGCAGCTCATTTCTAAACCGTTGAATCAAATTCTGCAAGGCCCATTTATACTGGCAGGCCGTTATCTTGTTTTGTACAATGCCTATGGCGTCCGACTCGCCCTGCAACCAAATTATGCCATCCAACTGTTTGCCGGTAAATGCTTCCGCCATTTTTGCTTTACTAACCGCCTGCGTAAATAAGTGATAATTGTTGCTCCAATTGCCCGCGCCCCCGTCTGCTTTTTCGTGGCAGGCGGTGCCCCCTTTTGCGGCCTGTATAATTATTACGCTATCGCCATTTAACTGCTGGTAGGTATCTGCAAAGGCAGGCCAGGCGCTACCGCTCAAAGCCGCCTGAAAATCTTCGTTAGGCAGGGTGTAGCCTACGGGGTCCTGCAATAGCTTTAAGCTGCTTGGCTCGCTATAAAACTCAAAGCACAAAGGGTTCAAAAAAGCAAGAGAGGAATCGGATTTGCCAACGCCCACTGCATTACTTTGGCCTGCTACCAGAAAAAGTTTTTTCCCCTGCCCGAAAGTATGGACAAAGAACAGTAGCAGGCAGATTGTAAAAATTGACTTAGGCCAAAGCATACACAAATGTAATGTAGCAGGCAGAACAAATAGGAACTAGTTAGCAGAGGGGTGTTTATATTCATCGCGTGAAAAAACTGCTACTTCTTTTACTGTTGCTTTCGGTGCAGCAAAGCTATGCTGAAACCATTTCCATTATTGCCTCGCAGGCCTTGCGCGATTCGTCAATTACCGGCATTGCCTTAGATGATGTTCAGGAGTTGCTTACAGAAGCCTGCGGCTGCAAGGTAACTTACAACGATGCCACCGCCCCTGTGGTTATAATACTACCTGCTGCCAATAAACTAAAACCAAAAGAATTGAACCCCTGGGCCGGTGCAGCCACCTTTCCCTATAAAAACTATCCCCTACATAATTATAGCTGGAAGCAGTACCACCAAAACAACCAAACTATGCTTGAGCTGCAGGCTACCTCTTTACAGGGCATCAGTTTTGGGTTGTACGGTTTGCTGCAGGAAAAGCTTGGCTTTAAGTTTTACCACCCGCGCAATACAGTAATACCAAAGTGGAGCAGCTGGCCGTTGAGCGGCGATTTTACATTTACGGCTAACCCGCTTTTTGATAAAAAGGGATTTCACCTACACACCCAACACCATACCGAGTTGGCAGAACAACTGCATGACCCCGCCATGCCTAAAGCACTGGATGATGTAAAGGAATACATCAACTGGCTGGCACGCAACGGGCAAACGTATTTTGAGTTTTGCTTGCTGGAAAGCATTGACCGTAAAGAATGGCCGGCCCATGCAAAGGCCATTGTTGATTACGTGCACCAGCGTGGCATGCTTGCTGCGGTTGACTTATCGCTGCATATGATACAGCAAAAGACCTTTCAATTATATAAAGGGCCTGCTGCTAAAAAGAAACAGATTGAAAAGAACCTGAAATGGCTGATGACCGCCGATTGGGATTTTATCAATATGGAGTTTAGCACTGCCGAGTTTATTGTGGGTAACTATCGCAAAAAGGAGGGGCTACGCCAGTTTATTATTAAATGGCTGGGAGAAAACGCTAATACCAAGCTGATGGGCCGGCAGCATGTAGTAAAGCATGAAAACGAACAAGGTGCCAAACGTAAAGGGTTTGAGTGGGATAGCGCATCTATCGCTTTGGATCGCCAGCGCGGGGTGTTATCGCACACGGTAATGTTTTACAGTATGACGGAACCCCACGCACCGGTGTACGAAAATGAAAACCAGCGGCACCAGTTTGAGTTTTTGCTGCGTGAACATAAGATAAGAGAAACCTGGTATTACCCCGAGAGCGCTTACTGGGTAACGTTTGATAACAGCGTGCCCATGTTTTTGCTGCCTTACCTTAATGCACGCCTTAGTGATATTGACACCTGTGTGAAGTACGGTATACCGGGCCATATAACCTTTAGCAGCGGATGGGAGTGGGGCTATTGGCTGTTTGACTGGAGCATTGCGCGCTGGAGCTGGCAATACACAACGGATGGCATTACACAAAAGCGGACGCCTACTATGTATGCTAATGAATTACTTACTGAAGGAGAGCAGCAATTGTTTGGCAATGCCCTTAACCTGCAGCAGGAATATTTAAAAGATAAAGACCTGATGCGTTGGATGACCGCCATGACCATAACAGATGAAATTGGTATTAAGGCATTAAACGATGAATATCACCCACGCCCTAAAACGCCTTACAAATATTTGCAGCGCCAGGCTACACAAACAGAACTTGATTCTATAAAAAACGCTGTGTTGCCTTTACTTACTGCCTTTGCCAACAGCAGTTTTAACGTATGCGAGGCACTAGATACGGCAAAAGGAAATGAGGTAATAAAAGAGTTAAAGGACGGTATTTGTATTACGGGCATTCGCGCCGCACACCGCAGTGCTGTGTTGGAGTATATTATTGGCCAAAGAGAGAATAAATTAAAAAAGGAGAAAATTGACTACGCCGGAAAACTGGAAGCGGCAGAAGTGTACAGAATGGCGGCACAGAAAATTGTTCAACAACGCGAGCAACATTACCGCTATCCACTTGATTTAATTGCGGCGAAGAAATGGGACCATACCAGTTACCACTTCGGTTATTTATACCCGGTGCACGAATTGCACTTTTGGCACCGCGAAGAGGAAGAGGCGCGTAAAAACAAATACAGCCCGCTGTTTATGAATATCTGGAATATGTGGCGTATAGCGGGGATAATTAACTAATACGCCGAACTTGTTCCCGAAACTTTGGCTATATATTTTTTAGAATGATGGCTGGTTGTAAAGGTTGGATTGTACCGCATCAACAGGCAAGCCATATTGATGGCACACAGATTGTACGGTATCCTTAAACCAACCCTCGGCTTGCGGCGATACAAAAACCTGCTGCACCAGTTTTACCAGGTCTACCGGAACCGGGGCACCCGTATTGTAGCGTGGGTCTATACCTTTGGGATTAATTATTACGGCCCGCACCTCCTGTTCGTGAGCAAAGCTGTTGCGCTTATGAAAAATGGGATTTAACGGATGCGGCGGCCCCCAGCTGTCATTAGCGTAGTCAATATAATTTACCGGCCCGAAGTAGATGGTGTTGGGGTCGGGTTCAAGGCATTGTGCCAATAACTCAGGCGTGGTTTGTATGGCAACCCCTTCGTTGTTGTTCATGTAAATTTGCCACATGCCGGCTGACTCATTTTGATTGGTATGCCAACAACTTACATACTGATAACGGTTGGATGTTTTAAGCAGGTAACGTGGTATATCTTCATCGCTTATAGCGTTTATCTCTGCATCAGTAAGGTTTAAAAAGTGTTGAATGTTTGGGCGTATGTCTGATTTAGGGAATTGCGATACACCGGCAACATCAATTATATCGCTGTTTAAAAAGGAAGCATAGTAATTTCTTGAGGCTTCCACATCTTTTTGTGGTATGGAAGATTCGTAGGTATCAATAAACTTATCGGCGCGGGTGAAGTACAGCTTGCGCGAATGAAGCAGCGAAACAAACTTAGAGAAGCTGATATAGCGCCAAAGCTTTTGGGTATTGCCCAAGGCGCCTGCATTAAATTTTACTACCATTTACCAATATACTGATTTATGCAAAACGATGGCTTAACGGCAATAATTAAAAAGTGCAATTGTTTGTATAAATACTCCTGTCGGTAACAGGCGCCAATGCTTTAACTTGCACTTAAAATAATTGCTATGCGTGTTTTAACCACACTACTAATGGCGCTGCTGTGCGCAGTACAACTTAAGGCGCAAACATCCTGCAATGGTATACCACTTAGTTACCGCAGCGATAGTATTACCTGGCAAAAATCGTGGACCAGCTTTGGCGACTCTATGCTTTCAGTGCCTATTGTAAATACATCAGACAGTAGTTATGCTTATCCGCAAGCTAAGTTGGTACCCGTTACGCCCCTGCCAAACGGATTGGTATTAAAAGAAAACGGCGGACCATGGAATGTATTTGCCTCCTCCTTTGTGCCGGGCGATACATACCCTGCTAATTTCTTTTTTGATGTAAGCCAACCTATACCGGCTAATGCCAGCGTAACCTTTGAGTTATGGCTGACCAACCTGGCGCCTTTAAGTATTGATAGCTGCAAATTTGACGGTACGTTTACTTTTAACTTTAATCCGCAAGGTGGTGTAGGCATTAGTGAAACGGCCGGTGCCGGTGTTAGCATAACCCCGATAGCAGGCGGACAAGTACAAATAGTATTGCCTTTAGCCGGCGGCAACTTTAGCGCAATAGTGTACGATATGCTCGGGCGCGTTGTTTTTGAGAACCAACTACAGCCCATCTCTGTTCAAAACCTGAGGCTGGAAAATTTGCCCGGCGGCTTATATGCTATAGGTGTGCTAAAGGATGGTAAGCAAAAGGTAAAGGCGGAGAAGTTGTTTGTGCGATAACATGTGGAGTAGCCTCTCGCCTGACATACTCGTTAAGTGAACGGCGGGCAAATTAATGGTTGGCAAGGATGCCAACCATAGGAGCAGATATTTTACAACACCTCCCTTCCCGTGGTTGGCGTCCTCGCCAACCTAAACAATACTATGGCTGCACCCATTTTAGCACTTTAACCCTTCGCCGCCGTCTGTGTCCTCACAGACGGATTCTGTCCCCGCTGAGGCACACCCATCCTGTATCAAGGCCATTCAGCCGCTAACCTCTAGCAAAACATTGTTTTACCTTTTACACTTAGTTCTTATTTGCCAACTGGCCGCAGGCGGCGTCAATATCCTTACCACGGCTTCGGCGCACCTTTACATTTACATTGCGGTTGCGCAGGTAGTTTACAAACTCGTCACGTTTTTCGCTCTTGGCTTTTTTAAGGTCGCTAACACCTTCCACACTATTGTATTCAATAATATTTATGAATGCCGGCACCTGGTGGTATAAGGCAATAAGGTGTTCGGCATCTTCAAGTGTATCATTAAATTTATCGAAGAGGATATACTCAAAGGTTACCTTGTTACCGGTTTTTTCGTAAAAGTAGTTGAGCGCCGCAATAACATCTTCCAGCTTATTGCTATGGTTAATGTCCATAATCTTATCGCGCTTTTCGTTAGTAGCAGCATGCAGCGATAAGGCAAGGTTGAACTTCATACCCTCATCTGCCAATCGCTTAATAGCTTTTGACACCCCTGAAGTAGAAACGGTAATACGCTTCTGCGCCATGTTCAATCCTTCCGGCGAATTAATGATGCGGATGCTGTTCATTACATTGGTGTAATTCAGCAAGGGTTCGCCCATGCCCATGTAAACGATATTGGTAAGCGGTTTGCCACTGTGTTCAAGGGCGTGTTTGTTCAGCAACACTACCTGGTCGTAAATTTCACCTACCTCCAAATTGCGCTCGCGCTTTAAAAAGCCGGTAGCGCAAAAGGTGCAGGCCAATGAACAGCCCACTTGTGACGACACGCAGGCCGTGTTACGGTCTTCGTCGGGTATCATTACCCCCTCAATAAGGCGGTTATCGGCCAGGCGCATACCCAGCTTAACGGTGCCATCCTTACTTTTTTGCACTATATGCTCGCTAACCGGTGTAAGCGAAAAAGTTTCGGCCAGTTTGCCGCGCAGGTTTTTGGGCAGGCTGCTCATTTCATCAAAACTGCGCGCGCTTTTATTCCAAAGCCATTCGTACACCTGCTTACCCCTGAATTTGGGTTCACCCAGTTTTACCAATTCGGCGGCCAGGTCATCGGCAGTAAAGGTTCGTATGTCTTTAATGGCTGTCATTACAAGGCTACAAAGATAAGAAGTAAGCAGGCTTTATTGGTTAAAGGATATAAAACAAAAACGGGCCTCTTTTAAGAAGGCCCGTTTAAAGTCATTAAAACAAATATGTTTAGTGAGGCTGGGTAGTAGCCGGTGCATTTGCAGGTGCAGGCTGACCAGCTGAAGGATCGTTAACGGTACCTGTAATTTTCAGGGTTTCGTTAGCGTTCTTCGCGTTAGAAGTTACGGTTACGGTTTTAGTGAAAGGACCTACGCGGTTGATATCGTAGTGAACTTTGATTTCACCACCTTTGCCGGGAAGAATTGGCTCGGTAGGGCAGGTTGGAACAGTACAACCGCAAGAACCACGGCAGCTGCTGATGATAAGCGGAGACTTACCGGTGTTGGTGAACTTAAACATGCGTGTTGAATTGTTCTCATCACCTTTGGTAACAGTACCAAAGTCGATGGTGGTGTTGTCCCACTTGAATTCAGGAGCGTTTGGATCCGGAGCAGGAGTGCCTTGTTGAGCTTCCTGTGCACCGGCGAACAACATTGCACCCGCCATAGTGAACATCAGAAATAACTTTTTCATTGTTGTTGGTTTTGTTTTTTAAAATTGGTTGTCGCAATCAATTAATCAAATGTAATGCCTTTTGTTACCCAATCAACTAGTACCCCTGCATCCTTTAACTAATTTTTAGAGGATTAACGTTTAATGGGTTATGCGTGCGCACTTCAAATGTAAGGGCCATGAAACTTTCTTTATTTCTTCAGCCGGCCACAGGGGGTTAAGCTTTGGTAGCAGAGCCTCCAGGGGGTCCGTACCGTGCTTTTCAATGTACTTATTATATGCCGACCAACTACGCAGATAATCAAGCCATTGCGGTAGTTTCCAATACATGGTACAAAAGAAATCAGGCGATTGTATCTCGGTATAGGGGAAGGGTAGGGTCTTATACTTATTGCGCACATACCAGCGGCCATCGGGCCAATAGCTCTCCAGGTAATCGTAGGCCCACCAGTTCATCAACTCATCTATTTCGGGGCTTATGTGTGCTAAGGAGTAGGTCCATAGGGCAATTACGCCATTGTTCTTTAATACGCGGTTAGCCTCGGCATAAAACTTATCGTGCTCAAACCAGTGTGCGGCTGTGGCGGCAGTAAGCAGGTCAACGGAGTCGGCAGGCAGGCCGCTGTCTTCGGCAGGCGCTACGCGGTATTCTACATTACTAAATGGTATAGCGTTTTCAATTTGTTTGGCGCTGGGGTCGGTTGCAATAACTTTCGTAAAGTATTTTGCTAATGAAACAGCCGCCTGTCCATTGCCGGTGCCACAATCCCAGCAGGTATCTTTACTCTCCATCAGGCTTGCCAGGTATTCAAAAAGCTCATCGGGGTAGGTAGGGCGGGCCTTTAAATAAATATCAGATTGGCGCGAAAAGTGGTCCTGAAATTTCATATGCTAAAGATAGGCAGAAAGCAGAATAATGACATTTTCAATGATTTAGCGAAGATTTTGCTGCTGTTTAGGCGCTTTTTAAGGCGTTTCGGGCCTGCTTTAACGCCCTTCGAAAGAAACTTAGGAAACTTTCATGTTTTTTTTTGTTTCCATGCCTTTTGTCCTCTACTTTAGCGCCCGCTTTGAAAAACGATCAGCAATTACAAATCATTTTAAAGAAGTCGCGCGAGTTGTTTAGCCGCTTTGGGGTTAAGAATTTAACCATGGATGATATTGCCAAAGAACTTGGCATGAG
>JBDHYB010000017.1:0-64125 GCA_039811145.1 Chitinophagales bacterium
ACAAATATTCCACCATCCGTTCCGGTTATCATATCCCTGGTGCCCGGCACTATTTCCAATGCATGTATATCAGCATGGCCCGGTTGATTATAGTCTGTACACTTACTCCAGCTCTTTCCTCCATCACCGCTCACACCGGTGGTAACTGCCCCTGCATATACTATTGAGGGCTTACCGGGTACTGAGGCCACCTTTATGCGTATAGCATCGGGCAAACCGTATTCTGTAAAATTTTTACGTTCCCATTTTTGCCCGTCATGATAAAACAACGTCATCCCCTGCCTTCCTCTAAACTCGCCGCAGGTATCTCCCACAAAATATGCCAACGCATAAAGCACATCTAACTTTCTGTCGCTGCTGTTTACATCTAAATAAAAGTTGAGATTCTTAAAACAATCAGGCTCCGCAAACAAGTTAACCGTGGAGTGCGTCATAGATTTGAAACTACCTTTTTTACCTCCTTTTGTGGAGCGGTAAACATCCCTGCCCCCTGCATAAACCACCCGGTCCGGATCGGTTACGCTAAACTCCACCGTACCAATGCCCTGAGTGTATTCATAGCTGCCCGGCAGTTCATCTTCTCTTAATACCAGCTTCCAACTCTTTCCGGCATTGGTGGTTCCATATAAACCATCAGAAGTAGCTACATACATAATGTTGCTGTTGCGCGGATGAATCGCTATGCGGCTGATATGCTTTTTATACTTGTAAGCAAAGTGGTACTTGTTATTAAAAGAGCTAAGCGGCTTAAAGGTTTGAGCCCCGTCTTCTGAATAGTATAACCCTGTAGTATAGGGTTCCGGTCCTGATGGCCCTCTTGCACCGGGGTGACCTGTTGCCAACCAAATTATTTTCCTGCCATTGCGTTTGGTAATTGCTATATCGCACACGCTGGCCAGTTCAAGCGCGTAAGCGGTGTCAATATTTTTTCTACTCCAGTTTAGGGCGCCATCAGTGCTTTTCCATAATCCGCCAAAAGGAGACCCGGCATAAACTACTTGTGGATTATCTGGGTCGTAAACAATGCAATGTATTTGACCTGTACCACTTTGCGATGCCACATGATTGCCATAAGTGTCCGACCCGCAGGGGCCTAACTCGTGCCACTGCTGAGCGCTAGCAGCAAGCATCATTAACAGCAAGAGTAAACCAAAGGCGTATTTCATTTTAAAACCAGAAACAGCCATCAGCAGCCGTTTATTTTTTACGAAGTAAGGCAACATTCTCAATATGCACCGTGTGCGGAAACATATCTACCGGTTGCACCTTTACCACTTCATACTTTGCGTCAAGTAGTTGTAAGTCGCGGGCCTGCGTAGCAGGGTTACAACTTACGTAAACAATTTTAGGCGCTTCTAATGCAAGCAAAGTATTTACTACATCCTCATGCATGCCTGCGCGCGGCGGGTCGGTTATTACCACATCGGGTTTGCCGTTAGCAGCAATAAAATCATCCTTCAACACCATACGCACGTCGCCGGCATAAAAACTACAATTGCTTACACCATTAAGGGCAGCATTTTCTTTTGCATCGTTAATGGCTGCTTCAATCTGTTCAATACCGCTTACACGCGCACAGCTATCCGATACATAAATACCTATACTTCCAACCCCGGTGTAAAGGTCATACACTACGTCGGTAGGTTTAAGGTCAGCAAACTGCTTGGTTATGTCATACAGCACTTTGGCCTGTGCGCTATTGGTTTGAAAAAAGCTTTTAGGGCCTATCTTAAATTTATAGCTGCCAAGTTGTTCAATAATGTGGTCTTTACCCTTAAAAACGTGCGGTTGCAGGTCGTAAATGGTGTCGTTCTTTTTAGGATTATGAACGTATTGCAGCGAGCTTATCTGCGGAAATTTTTCGCTGAGGTGTGTAAGCAAGGCGTTTATCTTCTCCTCATCATTTTCAAAAAAGGAAACAAGCACCAGTATTTCACCTATGCTGCTTGTGCGAACCAACATGTTGCGCAACAAACCAAACTGCTTGCCCAGGTTAAAAAAGCTATATCCGTTCTTAAGGGCAAAATCCCTCACAGCCAGCCTAAGTTGGTTGGAAGGGTCCGCCTGCAGCCAGCAATGCTCCACATCAATTACCCCTAAAAAATTCTCCGGCACATGAAACCCCACCCCGTTACGGTGTTCGTAGCTTTGGCCGCTCGCCACTTCCTCGTCGGTTAACCACCGGCGGTCGGTAAAAGCAAACTCCAGTTTGTTACGGTAATAGTAATTATCGGCACAACCTACCACTTCAGGTATTGGCGGAAACTGCACATTGCCTATCCGTTCAAAGGCATCGCCCACTATTTGGCGCTTATACTTTAACTGTTCGTCATATGCCGCATGCTGCCACTTGCAGCCACCACAAACGGTAAAGTGCACACAGGCCGGTTTTACCCTTTGGGCCGAAGGCCGCTTCAAGGCGGCAATTTTAGCCTCGTAATACTTCTTTTTATCGCGGTTAACCTGGGCATTTACCACATCGCCGGGCATGGTAAACTGGGTAAAGGCTACTTTGCCTTCTATCTTGCCAATACCGCGGCCATCGCTGCTCATGCCTGTAATTTCCAGATTCTCTAAAAGAGGTCTTTTCTTATCGCCCACCTGCTGATTTTTGCGGCGAAGATGCAGAAAATCTTACCACATAGGCACAGAGAAGCATAGAAGCTTTGTTATCTTGGACAGGCATAATGAGAACACTAACTCTTTTCTTTTTGCTTACACTTAGTTTGTGCTTAAACGCTCAAACTTTTGTTAAGCATTTTACGGTAGATGGCACGTCAACTCTGGCTTATGCATTGGAAGTGCATGATACAGCAATTTTTGTGGCAGGAATAATTGGAGATACTGCTGTACCAAACGGGCTCAAATCTTTTTTGCTACGCTTAAACGCACAGGGCGAAATAGTCCATCAAACCACATTACGGCCTGCAGGTTATATGCACTACGTTGCCACTCGTGAAAATTCCATGATAACTACGCACGATGGTGGACTGATTTGCGTGGGGTATGCTCAGGATACAGCCAATGAGATATTTTTAAGTGTAACTAAATATGATACTGTTGGAGATATCAGTTGGTATAAAATTATTGACTCAGGAAATCTAAATTTTGAAACGTTTTTTGGATATAAGGTGATAGAGGATACCATGGGAAATTTTTTTATTACTGGTGGTACGCATTTGTTCGGATTTACGAGAACATTTTTTGCGAAAGTGGACGCAATAGGGGGGCTCCAATTTGTCAAGTGGTACAATACTATCCCCTTGTTTAATGAAGGCAACGGAATTTGTTTTGCCGCTAATGGCAACTTGTTGATTAGTGCTTATTCCCAAACCAATCCGGTACTACCTTATTGGACATCCGTGCAGAACACCTGTTTTTTAGAAGTTGATACAGCGGGTAATCAAGTCGCTTTACATTGCACTACCGATAGCAATACCCGGGTAGAATACAATATCACTCCAACTGCGGATGGAAACTACTTAAGTTCGGGGGCATACTACTCATATAGGCATCAAGGAGCAGGGTACGCGTTTAAAGAGGCAATTACAAAATGGACACCTTCATTTTCCAAAGTCTGGGAAGTAAGAGAAGGCTCAGAAATCTACGTTAATGGGTTCACCGATTTTGAGCAGGACGCAAATGGAAATACCTATGTCTGCGGACAGAATGCAGTTGATTCGGGAATTTATACAGGCTTTAATGGAATTTTATCCAAAATCGACAATGGCGGAAATTTGTTATGGTATCACGCTTTCCGCTTGACAGGTTACGACCCGGGTCGCCATTATCTTTATGACGTCGACATCGAACCGAATGGTAATTTAATAGCCGTAGGATATTGGGAATGGCCCTATACCATTAATATTCCCTTTGAAGCTGTACAGGTAGCCTGGCTTATACGAACAAATAGTGATGGTTGCATGGATGATGGAAGTTGTGGAATTGAATGGTTAAGTACCGAACAAGCCGGATCAGGAACTGTGCAGCCATCAATTATAATTTCTCCCAACCCTTCAGCAGATGGGATCTTTTCCGTTCATACGTTCGTAGACCTGCCACCATGCTCCTTTATTACCGTTTTTGATGCCAATGGCAGGCAAATAAGCCGTCAACCGCTTATGAGTTCCGGCACCTTGCTTAATCTATACCATCAGCCCTCCGGCATTTACTTTTACAGGGTAAGCAACGGCCTGGAAGAAATACAAAGCGGTAAGGTGCTTATCCAGAAGTAAGGCAACTGCTTTTTAACAACTCCGTCCCTTTTCCACCCCTTTGTTTCTTAGCGCCTTTGTGGCAATAATCCTGCCTTTGCCGCCTGTTAAAAAAAACTAACTTCGCCCCGCTTTAAAAAGCACTTTAAATATTTGCGCTCTTCATAAAAACCCAACAACCTTATGAGCAGGATTTTAACCGTGTTTCTTTCCTTGTTTTTTATCGCTTCAGCTATTGCACAGCCATCAACCGATAACCGTGTGCTTTTTACTGTAGCCGGAGACAAGGTAACGGTAAGTGAGTTTGAATACGTTTACAACAAGAACAACATAAACAACCAGGCTGATTACAGCGAAAAAAGCCTGCGCGATTACCTTAACCTTTATGAAAACTTCCGCTTGAAGGTAAAAGAGGCTGAGGCTTTAAAAATTGACACCATCACCAGCCTTAAAACTGAGTTGGAAGGCTACCGCAAGCAATTGGCCAAAAGCTACCTTACCGACCGCGAAATTTCGGATAAACTGATACAGGAAGCTTACGACCGCAGCAAACAGGAAGTGAACGCCAGCCACATATTAGTGCGCCTTGATGAAAATGCCAACCCGGCAGATACCGCTGCAGCCTGGAAAAAGATAATGGCCCTTAAAAAGCGCCTGGACAAAGGTGAATCTTTTGAAAAAGTGGCCCGCGAGAACTCTGAGGATCCCTCTGCCAAAACCAACGATGGCAACATCGGTTGGTTTACTGTGTTTGGCACCATTTACCCTTTTGAGAATGCAGCTTACACCCTGAAGCCCGGCGAAGTTGGTGGCCCAATCCGTACAGAATTTGGCTACCACTTAGTGCGCGTTAACCAGGTGCGCCCGGCACGTGGTCAAATACATGTGGAACATATCCTATTGCGTTTTCCTGAAAAAGCTACCCAGCAACAAGAGGACAGCATAAAAAAGAAAATTGATGCTGTTTATGCAGAAATAACTTCAGGCAAACTGAATTTTGAAGAAGCAGCCCGCCAGTATTCTGAAGACAAGGCTACCCGCGTAAAGGGTGGCGAACTACAGTGGTTCGGCTCAGGCACACAGGTGCGTATGATACCTGAGTTTGAAGATGCCGCTTTCTCTTTAGCAAAAGATGGTGACATCAGCAAGCCCATCCGCACCCAGTTTGGCTGGCATATTATCAAGCGTTTAGAGGTTCGCTCTATACAGCCCTTCAGCGAGATTAAAGGCGACATAAAGAAGAAAGTTGAGAGAGACAGCCGCAGCCAGGTAGCCAAAAATGTATTGGTTGACCGTATTAAGAAAGACAATGGCTTTGTGCAGTTCCCCGATGTTAAGGCTGAATTTGCCAAATACGTTGACAGCACCCTGCAAAAAGGCAACTGGAAAGCAGACTCAGTTTTAGTGAACAACAAAGTAATGTTTGTGCTGGCAGGTAAAAACTACACCAGTGCCGACTTTGCAGAATACATTGAGAAAACCGCCAAGAAGCGCACCGATAAAAATGCAGCGGCTTTATTGAACGAATACTACGAAACATGGGTTAACGCCAAATGCCTGGAGTATGAAGAAAGCCAGCTGGAAGTGAAAAAGCCTGACTTTAAAAACCTGATGAAGGAATACCGCGATGGCATTTTACTGTTTGAGCTGATGGACAAGCAGGTTTGGACCAAAGCAGTTAAAGACAGCACCGGCCTTGAAGCATACCGCGCCAAAAACCAGCAGAAGTATATGTGGGGCGACCGCGCTGATGCCGTAATATTTAATGCTACCGATGCAAAGATTGCCGAGTCCGCTAAAAAACTGGCCCAAAAAGGTAAAACACCTGAAGAGATTAAGGCTAAACTGAATAAGGCAAACAGCAAAAGCAAGGTTAGCACCATTGAAGGCAAGTACGAGAAAGGCGCTTACGAAGTAGTTGACAAAGCAGGCTGGCAAGCCGGCATTACCCCTGTTGCCAAACTTAACGACAGCAGCTTCCAGTTTGTATGGATTAGAAAAATTGTTGGCCCTGAACCGAAGAGCCTGAAAGAAGCCAAAGGCTATATAGTTTCTGATTACCAGGAATACCTGGAGAAAACGTGGTTGGCCGACCTTAGAAATAAATATCCGATTTCAGTAGATGAGAGTGTTTTCAAATCGCTGATTAAGAAATAAGCCCGATAGGGTAAAAACATTTAAATTCGGGGAAGTGCAATGTATGTTGCACTTCTTTGCTTTAATAAGGAAGATTGAAATACGTAGTTCCCATACTGCTTTTGGTGTTTTTAGCCGGTTGTTCTTTTTTTAAGAAGAAGAAAGACGTGGACAAAGATGTTATTGCACAGGTAAATGACAACTACCTGTACGCATCGGACTTGCAGAATGTAACCAAGGGACTTAAAGGGGCAGATAGTGTTGCTGCCCTTAAAAGCTATGCTGAAACCTGGGTACGCAAAAAATTGCTGTTAGCTAAAGCTGCCGAAAACATTACTGAAGATGACGCCGGCATTACCCAAAAAATTGAAGACTACCGCGAAAGCCTGCTTTTGTACGAGTACGAAAAAGCACTGATTAATCAGAAACTGGATACTGCCGTGCGCGAACAGGAGTTGAATGATTGGTATGAAAAGATGAAGGATAACTTTTTGCTGGAGGATGATGTGTACCAGGTGTACTACATTAAACTTAAAAAGGATGCCCCCCAGCTAAAGGATGCCCGCCAATGGATTACCAAGCCTCGCGATGAGGAGGATAACCGTAAGTTGCTGGGTTATTGCAAGGAGTTTGCCATTAGCTACAGCATTGATAAGCCAATGTGGTTTACCGGCGATAACCTGCTTAAAACCTTTTCGCTAAGTAACTTTGAAATGGGGCAGCTGGGCAACAAGTTTACCGAGTTTAGCCGCAGCGATGAGATTTGGTTTATAAAATCGCCGGAGATAAAGAAAAAAGGAGAACCTTCGCCACTTGAGTTTGTGCGCGAGGAAGTGGTTAAGCTGATTATTGAAAAGCGCAAAATGCAGTTGCTGGATAAAACCTACGATAAAATTTACCAGGACGGGGTTAAGTCAAAGGCATTTGAAATAAATATAAAGTGAAAAAGCAGGCTGTTTTATTGTTATTGACCCTTGTGTTTGCGGCCGCTATGGCCCAAACCGAAAAGGGCCACTACCTGGTAGGTGGCGCTGCGGATATCAGCAGTGCCCGGCAGGGTAAAAACAGCAGCTTTAACCTATCCATGTCTCCAACTTTCGGGGTGTTTGTAGTTAAGGGCCTGGCTATCGGTGGCCGCTATTCATTTGGCGTAAGCAACAACCGCACTTACGATTATAAGCAACTGAAGTACGTTTCGGCAACTACTTTTAGTTCAGGCATCGGCCCTGTTATAAAGTATTACCCGGGTAAAAAGCAGCTTAAAGGCTTAGTAACCCTTAACGGCAGTTACACCACCAGCACTACCCTGCGCGATAAAAAGGTAACCGGCACCAATGGCTTTATTGTCGGCGGTTCCGCAGGCATTGCATATTTCATTAACCAGCATGTATCTATCGAAAGTGCATTTTACACCAACGTTTCAGGCGCGGTTGACCAACTGCCCGTAACCCGCATTGGTTTCCAGGTAGGTTTTTTTGTTTTCTTAGACAAGAAAAAAAAGGAAGCCGCGTTAGAGGGTGTAACTCCATAAAAACAACGAATGACAAGTCTTAAAAACATACTTACTCTTTTATTGGTGGTAACGGCCTTAGGGGCCTTTGCCCAAAAGCGTGTGCCCGTTGATAAAGTGCTTGCTATTGTAGGCGATAATATCATCCTGCAATCGGAAGTGGAGGCCCAATACCAACAACTGTTACAACAAAGCCAGGGGCTGGAGCAGCACGTGGATAGCAATGACCGTTGCCGTGTTTTCGAAAACCTGGTTTTGGAAAAACTGTTCCTTTCGCAGGCGCAAATTGATAGTATAGCCGTTAACCCCGATGAGGTGGAAGCCGAACTTGACCGCCGTATTAAATACTTCATTTCCATCTTCGGTAGTAAGGAGAAGTTGGAGGACTATTATGGCAAAACCGTAATGGAACTAAAGGATGATTTCCGAGATGACATCGAAAAGCAATTGGTGAGCGATAAAATGAAAGCCAAAGTTTTCAGTAACCTTAAAGTATCGCCGGCAGAGGTTAAGCAGTTTTTCGACCGCATACCCAAGGATAGCGTCCCTTACTTTAACAGCGAATTGGAATTAGGGCAAATTGTGATGTTCCCCAAAGTGAGCGAGGCCCAAAAGGAACGCGCCAAAAACAAAATACAGGAGATACGGGGCGAAATACTGGCCGGTAAGGACTTTAGCCTGGCAGCAACCATATACTCAAAGGACCCCGGCAGCTATCTTGAAGGCGGAAGCCTTGGGTGGATTGAACGCGGTGAGTTGGTGCCTGAATTTGAAGCAGTGGCCTTTCGTTTAAAAGAGGGCGAATTGAGCGATGTAGTGGAAACACAGTTTGGTTTTCACCTGATAATGGTTGATGAAAAGCGCGGCGATAAGATTAAAGTACGTCACATATTAATTAAACCGGATATACTTAACTCCGACCTGGTAGCTGTTAAAGACCGTATGGATAGTATTGTTCATCAGTTAAGGGTAGATAGTCTTAGCTGGCGCGAAGCCGTTAAGCAATACAGCGAAGATGAACAGAGCAAAAGCGTTGGCGGCTTAATGACCAATACCAAAACAGGCACTACTTATTTTGAAAAGGCGGATATCGATGGCACTTTGATTTTTACTATCGACCGTATGAAAGTGGGTGAGTTTTCAGATGCCTTGCCATATACCACCGGCGATAAGGCTACCGGAATGCCGCAGCAGGGCTACCGCATCATATGGCTTAAAACCGAAACCAAACCGCATAAGGCAAGTTTGGAGGAAGACTACCCTAAGATACAAACAGCCGCAAAAGCTGAGAAACAGCAAAAAACGCTGGACGAGTGGGTATTACAGCACAAAGGCAAAAACTTTATTCGTATAGATGATTCTATGAAAAACAGTTGTCCTTCGGTTAACAGGCTAATGGGTAACCCATAACAAACAGGCATTACCATCGCGGTTAAGCAATAGCTGGCGCGGGTTTATTATATTTCGAACGAAAAATTGAAAACTTAAGTTGTATGTATAATTCGGATGTTGAAGCGCTTGATGCCTTTGCTGCCAAATACAAAACGCTGAAAGCAGAGGTTGCAAGGGTAATTGTAGGCCAGGATGAAGTAGTAAAGAATATTTTGATATCTGTTTTTTGCGACGGACATAGCCTGCTGATAGGCGTTCCGGGCCTTGCCAAAACATTGATGGTACACACCATTGCCGATGTATTAGACCTTTCATTTAGCCGTATACAGTTTACGCCCGATTTAATGCCCAGCGATATCATCGGTTCTGAAATACTGGATGAAAACCGCCACTTCCGTTTTAACCGTGGCCCGGTATTCAGTAACATTATTTTGGCGGATGAGATTAACCGTACGCCGCCCAAAACACAATCGGCACTTTTAGAAGCCATGCAGGAGCGCAGCGTAACTGTTAGCGGCAAACGCCACCAGTTAGACCTGCCCTTTTTTGTATTAGCTACCCAAAACCCCATTGAGCAGGAAGGCACTTACCCGCTACCCGAGGCGCAGTTAGACCGTTTTATGTTCAGCATAAACCTGGATTACCCCAGTTACGAGGAGGAAATTAATGTGGTAAAAAGTACCACTGCAGCTAAAAAAATAACCCTCGATAAAAAAATGGCGGCTACTGAAATACTTTATTTTCAGCAATTAATACGCCGCATACCTATTGCCGATAATGTGCTTGAATATGCTGTTAAGCTGGTTAACAACACGCGCCCTAACCGTAGCGGCTCGCAGGCTATGGTAAACAACTACATCAGTTGGGGTGCCGGGCCGCGTGCCAGCCAGTATTTGGTTTTAGGCGCTAAGTGCCATGCTGCCATCAACGGCAAGTACAGCCCTGATATTGATGATGTTAAAGCAGTAGCGCACCCAATTCTCCGCCATCGTGTATTTAAAAACTACAAGGCAGAAGCTGAAGGCTTAAGCATCGATAAAATTATCAGCGACTTACTGTAGTCAGTTCCTATCCGGGTTCCTCTATCTCATTTACCAGCAATAACTGCAGGATGTCGTCCGTCCATGCCATTTGGTTGTGTTTAAACCCTTTATAGCGCCCACCCCATTCAATGCTTCCGGCCCATTCCATAAGCAGGGTATCGGCATCAAAGTTTACCTCTTTAATGCAAAACGACCATCCGTCCTGCTCAAACGGGGCCTGGGCCTTTACGGTAACGGAGCGGTTATTGAGGGGGTCGTTTACAATACGGTCCACATGTTTCCACTCCAGCGTTTCCAGTTGTTTACGGCAGTAAGTTAGTAAGGCATTGCGCTCGGTGGTTTCTGTACACCACGGAAAACAGCCCGGTAAAAAAACAATCTTCATAGCGCGGGTTAAATAAACGGGCTGTTACGCAATGTATTTGCGCTGTAATTTAACCTTGCAGTACAGAAACGACTGACAAGGCCTGGCTGAGGATACCCTTCCATTAAAATTCCTAACATTTTAACGTTTAGCTGATAGATGCCGTTTAAACGCTTAAATTTGCGGTCCTTGTATGAGTGATTCTATCAAACATGAGTGCGGTATAGCCCTCATCCGATTGCTGAAACCCCTCGATTACTATGTAGAAAAATACCGCACCGTAGCTTACGGCCTTAACAAGTTGTACCTGCTTATGGAAAAGCAGCACAACCGCGGCCAGGATGGCGCCGGCGCAGCTGTTATTAAGCTTGACCCACACCCGGGAAGCCACTTTATAAACCGTGCGCGCAGTATCCAAAACCAGCCCATTGTTGATGTGTTTGCGCAGATATTCGGCAGCTTTCCCAAAGACAGAAAACCGCTTGAAAATGTGCAGGCCGAAGCCGACTGGCACAAGCGCTACAATCCTTTTATTGGCGAATTGCTGTTAGGCCACCTTCGTTATGGCACTTATGGCCGCAATACCGATAGCTTTTGCCACCCCTTTATACGCGAAAACAACTGGATGACACGTAACCTGGTGCTGGCAGGCAACTTTAACATGACCAATGTTGACGACCAGTTTAACCTGTTAATTGAACTGGGCCAGCACCCTATTGAGCGCAGCGATACTATCACCGTAATGGAGAAAATCGGCCATTTTTTGGACGATGAAGTGCAGAAGATTTTCGACCGTTACAAGGATCAGAAATACAGCAATAAGGAGATTACTGATTTTATAGTAAAGGAATTAAGCGTGCGCCGCATACTTAGCCGCAGCGCTAAAGATTTTGACGGCGGCTATGCTATGGCCGGTATGTTTGGCCATGGCGATGCATTTGTAATGCGCGACCCTAACGGCATACGACCTGCGTATTACTACTATGATGATGAAGTGGTTGTAGTAGCCAGCGAAAGGCCGGCCATACAAACCACCTTTAACGTGCCTTTTGAGAAGATTGAGGAAGTTAAGCCCGGACATGCGCTGGTAATTAAAAAGGATGGGCGCGTTAAGCATGATTTAATACGCGACCCCGGCGAAAAGAAGAGCTGTAGTTTTGAACGTATATACTTTAGCCGCGGCACCGATAAGGAAATTTACGAAGAGCGTAAAAAACTTGGTTATTACTTAACTGATGCTGTGCTTAAATCAGTTAATTACGACTTTGAGAACACAGTTTTCAGCTTTATACCTAACACTGCCGAAGTGGCCTTTTACGGTTTAATGAAAGGCCTTGAAGACTACCTGAACGAATACAAAAAACAACAAATACTCAGCACAACCCGCCTTAGCGATGAGGAAGTGCGACGCATACTAAACCTGCGCGTGCGCATGGAGAAAATTGCGGTTAAAGACGTAAAAGCCCGCACCTTTATTACCGACGATAGCAGCCGCGATGAAATGGTTAGCCATGTGTATGATGTAACCTATGGTTCGGTACGCGCAGGGGTAGACTCACTGGTAGTACTGGACGATTCCATTGTTAGGGGAACCACCCTTCAAAAAAGCATACTCAGCAACTTAGATAGGCTTAGCCCTAAAAAGATTGTAGTTGTATCCTCGGCTCCGCAAATTCGTTTTCCTGATTGCTATGGTATTGATATGAGCCGCATGTATGACTTTGTGGCTTTCAGGGCATTAGTTGATTTACTGAAGGACCGTGGCTTAAGCGCCAAACTGCAGGAGGTTTATGAAAAATGTAAAGAGGATGAGAACAAGCCTCTACCTGAAATAAAAAACCACGTTAAGGAGCTTTATAAGCTGTTTACACCCGAGGAAATCTCGGAGAAAATTTCGGAAATCGTTCGCCCAAAACACATATTTGCGGATGTGCAGATAATTTATCAAACTATTGAAAATCTGCACATTGCGTGCCCTCAAAACCTGGGAGACTGGTATTTTACCGGCAATTATCCTACCCCCGGGGGCAACCGGGTAGCCAATCGCGCCTTTACCAACTATATCGAAGGTAAGAATTACCGCGCCTATTGAGGGTCAAGGGTGTATATTTCATAAACCCCTTAAATTTTTTCGCTTTTAATAATTTTTCTTTAATTTGCTGACCCCGTTTAAGGCTATGAGCGGGGACATTGGGTTTATTATAATAAGCTTGTAAAAACGTTTGGCTATGAGAATCTTTACAAAGCTTGGGTTATTGACGCTTTTGCTGTGTTTATCAGCAAGCATCTTTGCCCAGGAAACCACCGGTAACGAATCCGGCAAGGGGAAGAAAAAGAACAAGAAAACCACTACAACAGAAAATACTGCCGGTGAAAACACCGGAGATGGTAAAACGTTAACCGGAGCTACCGGTTCAACAGGCTCTACTGACGGCGACAAGCCGGCAGGCAGTAGCGGCGATGGCAAGATTAAAGACAGCCAAAACCAGATGCAGTTCATGAAGCCTGACGTGGAAGCGAGTAAGTATAACTTCTACCGCCGTAAAGAGATTTCGACGCCGTTGATGATGAGTTACGACGAAGACTCTATGCCATTCCAACGCGGTAAGAAACGCCAAAAACAACAACAGGCTTACCTCAACAACCAGTACTATTTTCCTGCCCGCCCTAAGGACCAATGGGAACTTGGCATTAATGGCGGAGGTGCTTACGTAATGGGTGACGTATCACCGCATATTACCGGCACAGGCGTGTTGCAAAACATTGGTGGTGGCTTTACCATCCGCAAATCGTTCGGCTATGTAGCATCACTTCGTTTTGGTTATAACTTCATGATGTCAACCGGCCGTAACTGGGAACCGGACGCAAACCTGCAGTTTAACCCTGCTTTAACGGGCAAATACAATCCAAACGTTAACTACTGGAATAATCCAAGCTTACTGGCACCAAATACCAGCGATAATTTGAACATGAACAAGATGTTCTTCTACAATTTTCGCACCTATATGCACGAAGCCCACTTTGCAGTGGTTGCCAATTTTGGCAATGTGCGTTTCCACCGCGAAAGGAACTTTTTGAATTTTTATGTGCTGGGTGGTGTTAGCGCCATGATGTTTACTACTTATATGGATGCCCTTGATGCCAACGATAATGTATATGATTTTTCACACGTACATTCATTATACTTCTATCCTAACGGTGGTTACCCGGTTGATGAGCGGGTGGACAAGCGCAAAGAAGCGCTTAAGAGGCTTAAAGGCATTTTGGATGGCAAATATGAAAGCCATGCAGAAAACGAGAACAACGCTCTGGGCTATAAGAACTGGCAGCTGTTACCCGGTGCTACCATTGGGGGTGGTTTACAGTTTCACCTTTCAAAATGGGTAACCTTAGGCCTTGAGGAGCGCGTGATATTTACCGGCAGCGACCTGTTAGACGGCTATCGTTGGAGCCAGGATGAACACAATGGCTTTACCGGCAACAACGACATGGTATCTTACAGTTCACTAAACATCCTGATAAACTTAGGCAAAAAGAAAACTGAACCGCTTTACTGGCTTAACCCAATGCAGCACATCTACAAAAAGCTTGGCGAAACCGATCCTAAGAAAGTGGCTGACGACATTCTTAAAGATGATGATGATGATGGTGTTATTAACGCCCTGGATAAAGAGCCTAACACCAAGAAAGACTGCCCTGTTAACACACACGGTGTAGCGCTTGATAGCGATAAGGATGGCATAATTGACTGCGACGACAAAGAACCATTCAGCGCTCCGGGTTACCCTGTTGATAGCTTTGGTGTGGCTATTATACCACCAAATCCATGCTGCGATACTACAGGTTACGGCAGCGATGGCACTGATGGTAACAGCACCGAACTTGGCCCTGACGGTAAGCCGATAAATGGCGGCCCCGGCAATGGCAAAGGCCGCAAAGGCAGCAGCGGGTACGATTGCAGCAAAATTGAATTACCGGGTATGGTGTTTGATGATGACAAGTACTACCTGGATCCTCAGTACTATGGCAACCTGCACACTATTGCTGAGCGCATGCAAATGTGCCCTGATATGAAACTGGTTGTAACCGGCTTTGATGAAAGTAAGAACGACCAGAAATACAACGAGCAGTTAGCATGGAACCGTGCCAATGCAGCAGTTGATTACCTGGTAGAGAAATACGGAATAAGCCGCGACCGCTTTATAATTAAATACCAAGGCGGTAAAAAGGCTGCAACCGGCACACCTTTCGAAAGAAAGATGAAGAACAAGGTTGAGTTCCGCTACGCTAATGAAGGCGAAAGCGGCGATAGCAATCCACCTGCGCCACACCCTGGTTTAAAAGCAGGCTCTAACAAATAGTATTCATAGCCCACATAGCCATTATTACAAAACCGCCTCCTATTGGGGGCGGTTTTATTTTTTGTAGTTAGCCAATAATTGATTGGCACAATGCTATTTGTTGAAGTGCTTCTACCGGTTTAAACTCACCCGGTGCATGTTGCAAGTAAATACATCAGCAGCCGCAGAACGTGTAGTTACATGCCCTAAACCGGCTCCTGTAATCAGGTAAGAATATGTTGAAGCTATTGCCCGAATCCCAACCGCGCTTTCAACTTATCGCTTAATTGCGGCAGGTTGCGGCGCTCAATAAGGAAAGAGGTAAGCTCGGCAAACTCCGCAAAAATGTAATGCTTGTTTAATGCTCCTGTAAGGTAATCCTTACCGGTGCTTCCGCCTGTGCCGGTGCGGTTGCCAATCATGCGGTGCACCATATGTATGTGCCTATAGCGCCAGGTGCTGATATTCTCGTCTAACTCCATTAAGTTGTTGATGAGGTTAAACGGTAGTTGAAGTAATGGATAATCGCGATATAGCATAATAAACAAAGCTGCGCGCCTTGCTTTTGGGCTCAGGCTTTGGCCCGGCTTCTTTTCACTGCTAACAATCATTTCTTCAAAGCGATTATAGTTGGCTTTTTCAGCAGGCTGCAAGCTATTATTGTATTGCTCCAGGTATTTCTTCCAAAAGTCGTGTAGTGAATTTCCATCCCAGCCGGGCCAAAAACTTTTGTCGTCAAAAAACGGCATGCGTTCTAACCATTCATTAATAAGGTCAATCAGCGGCTTTTTCTTTTCTACGGCGCGTATTATCTCAACGTCTTCAGGCTTTAGTTGAGAAATGTAATACTCCTGCATATGGCGATTTTCCATACGCAGCCCAAGTAGAGCCTCCAGCAGTTTAAATTGTATGCTTTGGAAACCGGAAGCCGGACGAAGCATATTGCGGAAGTCCAGAAAATCAAGCGGGGTCATGGTTTCCAGAATATCGATTTTACCGATAAGCGTTTGGAAGATAACGTTAACCCTTTTAAGGCGGTGGTTTACTACAAACAAATCGGGCGAGCTGTCCTTAATATCGGGCTGGCCCATAACATCTAACACAGTGCCTACTTCGTAAAGCACCTGCTTAAACCACAGCTCGTACGATTGGTGTATGATGATAAACAGCATTTCATCGTGCGCATGCTCACGATCAGTTTTATCGCTTTCCAGTTGCTGTGCATTCAGGATTTTATCAAGCTGCAGGTATTCGCTGTAGTAAACGCCGTCTTTCATTTCATCTTCGTTTTACACCTCAAAGATGAAAACTTATTGCATTAAGGCCGAAGGAATGTGCGGTGAGATTTATCAGGGCTACTCCACCTTGCTCAACGTAATAGTTGCACCGTTGCGCGGGCACTTGTGCGGTTGCCTGTTGCGGTTGTCGCATTCATAACAACTCAACTCCGTGGCAGATACACGTATGTGAAAGAAAACAGCATCTCTTCCCGGTTTGGTTCTTTTTGAAAACGGTGCAGTTAACTCAAAATGTCCTGCACTATCACTAATACAGTAAATAGCAAAACTGCGGGCGGATTTTGTTGGAGAAAAAGCGCCCCAGGCATTGGTGCCTGTAATAACAGCGTCGGCTACAGGGCGGCCTGCAGCATCTTTAACATAACCGCTATACGTGTAATAACGTTTCTTTGGCTGCCCGAAGGGTGTATTATAATCGGTAGGCGTTGGTGCACTTGCTGTAGCCTGTTTAACGCTTCCCTCGCCAAAAACATGCCAGGGAGTTTTAGCAAGGGGCTTTATTGCTCTTGTATCATAAACAAACTTTCCCTTTTGCCAGCGCGCATCAGCAACCTTTAATATCCCCTCACGGTTACCGAAGGAAACCTGTGCTGCATCATAGCCTTCAAGATTAATATCCGTATTAACATCCATATAACCCCAATAGCCAAAACCGCTGCCGCCGTAGTTTAAAATAGCTTGTTGTACATCAAGTATGTGTTGGGCATGTTCCTGGTAACTGCCCCAAACAAAGGGCATTTCGCTCAGGTTTTTCCCTTTATACTGTTGTGTAAAGCCGGCGGCTGTAGCACTAGTGTCCTGTCCTATTATATCCGCTCCATCCTCTGTCCATGAGCTGCCGGCAGTTTCGCTGATAATCCAAGGTAGGCGGCAGTTCTTATATATCCAATACAACTGCATGTTAAACCGCTGCATGGCTGTTGCTTTGTCGGCGGCCTCCCATTTACCAATAAGAAAAGCGGGATAGATATGGAAGCTATTGAAGTCCAGCTTAAGGATAGCCGGGTCGTAAGTCATTACATCCTGTATATCCCAATTGCTCATGGTTATAAGGTGGTTAGGGTCTGCCTGTTTTAAGCTGTCATACCATAGGGCGCTAAACTGCTTTATCTCCGCCTTGTTAGATGCAGTAAAAGGCCCCCAGGTTCCCCATGTGCCAAACACAGGCTCGTTATACAAATCGTAGGCAAGTAGTGCAGGATGTTTATTTAAATATTTTCCTAATGCATGCAGATAGGAGGCATAGCCCTTAGCCTGCTGTAAGCGGTAGTAATAAGAGGAATCGTTATTAAATGCAATGGTGCCCGAAACAGTGTTGCCACCTGATAAGAGAATAACGTTTAGCCCCTGTGCCGATGCAATGTCTAACAACTCTTTAATTTTAGGGAAAAGCACCTCCTGCAGATTTCTATCTGTACTAAAGGGTTGATGGAAGAGCAGTGGCTTACCCCACCAGTTCCATTGCGGGCCGTTGTGTGGCTGGCAAATGGCCCTACCACCATCAGTTCCGCCGGCTTTCCAATCGCCATTTTCAACATGGCCGTAATAATCGTGCCCGCTAAAATTCAACCACAATACTCTTACTGTGTTAAAGCCCATTGATTTCATCAATGCAAAATCCGCAGCAATCATATCCTTACCCCTGCCAAAGTCAAATTCATAAATACCGGAAGTGCCATAATTGTAGTTAGGGGCCAACTCAATATCGTTTATAGCTGCCACGCCATCGCCATGCACGCATTGATTGCAACTAAGAGTAGCTTCGTAATTGCATATCATAGGATAAAAAGGCTGACCGGCCTGATTATAGAATTGTTTACCCTTTAAGGAAACATACTGTGCATTCGCAAACACAACAACTAAAGCCAAAGGCACAACCAAAGCAATACGCCTATTCATAATTTAAATATACGGTGCCTTAAAATACAAAACGTGCCCACCTTTAGGTGCAGCACGTTTTAAAATGCGTCGATAAGTGTTATTCTTTTACAAAACGGGTTTCGCCTGCGCCTTTGGCAGTTACTACTTTAATGAAATAAGTGCCGCTGCTCAGGCCTTCAAGGTTTATAGTTGGTGAGGCCGCTGTATTACTTGCGCTTAATACTTCTTTACCGTTAATGTCTAAAACCTGTAGCTGCTTAATTGCTTCGCCGCATTGTAGGCGCACTTGCCCTTTGGAGGGATTAGGGTAAACGGTAAGTTGCACCTTGCTAATTTGGGGCTGACGTACACTATTGAAAGGACCGGTAGCTAAATAAGCCACATGGTTAAGGGAATCACCCCCTCCCATTCCGGAGAGATTAAATACAAATTGACCACCGAAATAAAGTTGATTGCCTGCTAAAGCCAATGCCTTAACAGGAGCATCGGGCAGTGCAAGCGGGTCAAATACGCTATACACCGTTGTGTCAGGGGCATAAACTTGTTTTCTATAGGCCATAAGGTTCGCTCCATAAAACATCATTCCGCCACAGTTAAAATCCCCGGCTGCATATAACGTTGAATCAACAGAAACAAGTTTACTAATAGCATTGCCTGAGAAATAGCTGTTTATCGTATTAACTCCCGGCTTAATATCTACCTGCCAATCATTACCGTCAAAAAAAGCCAGGGCGCAGGAGTCGCCGTTCCAGGCAACATCACAAGCGGCGTAAAGCTTACCCAGGTGTATTTCAAAATCGTTAACCGGGGTAGGCGTACCAAACCCCATTAAAACCAGTTGATTACCATCGTAACCTATGGCATGCTGGCGGGGCGCGCCGGTGGCAATATCAAAGTTGCCTCCAATAGCCAATGTGTTGTTGTATACCTCAAGCGCCCTAACACTACCGGTGATAATGCCGGCATTTATCGTTTGCCAATTGCTGCCAGTCCATTTAGCTACGTTTCCGGTAAAATCACCACCTGCATACAAATCGCCATTAAAAAAAGTAAGCGCACGAACGGTGCTATCCAATGCACCCAGCGCCTGCCACTGGCCGGTACCAATATCAAAAACAGCAACATGAGGCGCTGTTATTCCTCCGGCAGTGGTAAACTCTCCGGCAGCATACACCATATTGTTATTTATCACTATAGCGTTAACCGTTCCATTAGTGCCGGGGCCAAGGGGCACCCATCCAAAGCTGGAGATGCCGCTTATCCAAACAGCTATGTTGTTGCAATAAGGGCCTGAAGCAGCCTGCGTAAAGGTTCCGGCAGCATATACATTTTGCGTTGCCGGGTCAATAGCAATGGTGTTTACTGCACCATTTAAACCACCACCCATTGATTCGGCATTAGAGAAGGCCGGGTACGACGGTTGTATCCATGCCAGCTCCTGCAGTGTAAAGCCGTTTCCATCTGCCCACTCCTTTACTCCCCCAACTTTTATATCGCGTACGTATGCAAACTTTTGTTCTGCATCAATTTTACGCGCAAGGCTTTCGGCACCACTTTGCTGCATAAGGTAGCCCACTGCGCAATGGTTGCCGGTGCGATCAATAAACACAGGGGTTTTATAGTTTACATAATTATTTACCGGAAAAGGCCGCAAATGCCAATAACCGTTTAGTTCAGCAAGCAGGCGTTTACGGTTAGCTTGCTGAGTTGCGCTTAAACTGCTTACATCCCGCTTACTGAGCACGCTTTCTACCAGCATCAGGTGGGTAGCAATCCAATCGTTAAAACTGTGGGCGTTGTTTATAGTGGTGTTGGCCATTAAGGTTCCGGCTTCAGGTTGTTTTTCCCACTCGGCATTTACCTGCATTAACTTGTTCATTAACGCATCGCCGCTATTATTCTCCGCCTTTATCGAATGGGCTGACAACAGAAAAACGGAGAGGGCCATTAAGGCAATTTTGCGCATACACTTATTTTTAAAAAGTTACTAAAGTTAAACTAAAAACGAATGAGCCGCCCAAAGCGTTGCCTGCTCTTATAAAAACGTCAATATCTTCTTTCCATCCACATCAAATGCACGAATTGCGTTGGACGACAGTGGGTTTCCCAAGTATGCAGCCCTGCTAAGCTCCCAAATCATAGTATTGCGGTCATTACCATCATTGTCCTTTGCGTTGCCTATGCGTATCTCGCGAAGTGAAAAGCCGCACTTTTGAGGCACCCTGGCACTGGCAATGTTCCTTTCGTCGCAGTGTATTTCAAGCCGGTCAATACCTTCTATTTCAAATGCCACTTTGGTTAAAGCATTTACATTTTCAGTAATCATGCCCTTGTTAATGTAGTCTTTATGCAACCAATAGCCAATTTCCAGCGCATTTCCTTCTAAACGGGTATGTAAGCCTGTGCCGCCCAACAACATTGTTTCCTCTTTATTAAAAATGCCCATCGTAAAATCTTCGCCGATGGTGTATTTGCGAATGAAGGCAGCAATACGATCGGACTTAGCCTGCAGGGTTTCGGGCTCAAATTTTATCCAGGGCATCCACGGGGCCAGGTGCTCCAGATTTTCGTCAACACTCTTCTTCAACAATGGAGCATCCACCGGTTTATAGCAGCGGATAACCAGGCGTTCAGTTTCTATACGGTATGTTTTGAGAGGCTGCATAAGACTAAGATAGTCTTATGCAATCAACTTTTACCCACGTAAATGGTAAGCCTTGGGTTTGGTAAAGGCCCGTAAACCAACGTGCGATAGCGTAGCGCCAAAGCCGGAGTGTTTGCGTCCGCTCCAGGGTAGGGCTGCACTTACACGGTCGCAGCAGTTCCAATAACTGGTGCCGCTGTTTACCTGTGCCAATATTTTATTGGCACGTTCCTGTGTTGCGCTGTAAACGCCGGCAGTTAAGCCATAGGCCGTATCATTCATCAGCTTTGTAGCTTCGGCATCGTCCTTCACTTTCATAATACCAATAACAGGGCCAAAGCTTTCCTCCCGCATTACTTCCATGTCGTGATTCACGTTGGTTAACACAGTAGGTTCATAGAAGTAACCTTTCCCGTCGATACGCTTGCCGCCGGTTTCAACTTTAGCGCCTTTAGCTACAGCATCTTTCACCTGCGCATCTACCACTTCCAACTGAGGCTTGCGGGTAAGCGCACCAATATAAACACCCTCTGCATTTGGTTGGCCGGTCTTATAGCTCTTCACCTCTTTTACAAATTCCTCTACATACTTATCGTATATCTTTTCGTGCACATATATACGTTCAACACTGCAACAGCTTTGGCCGTTATTATAAAATGCGCCGTCTGCCGTACCTGCAGCAACCGAAGCAATGTCAGCAATGTCATCAGCAATGTATAACGGATCCTTGCCGCCTAACTCTAATTGGCAAGGCACCATTTTAGGTGCCACTTGTTCGTAAATATATTGACCGGTTTTGTAGCTGCCTGTAAAGTAATAACCGTCTAAAGGCATTTCTAATAGCACTTTACCTACTTCGCCTGCACCAATGGCCATCTGAAAAGCATCATCCGGCACGCCTGCCTGTTTCAGATAGCGTTCAATTTCTACACCTGTAAGGGTAGCAAACTCTGATGGCTTATACATAACCGCATTGCCCGCCAAAAGCGCAGGTACAAATACGTTAGTGCCTACCAGGTAAGGGTAATTCCATGCGCTGATGTTGCATACAACACCCAGGGGCTCATACACTATTTTTTCCTGCATGCCTTCCTGCGCGCTCATTACTTCTTCGCTCAAATATTTTTCAGCATTTGCGGTAAGCCAGTTAATACGCGCGCAAGCGCCATTCACTTCATTACGCGATTGCTGCATGGGTTTGCCTACTTCTGACGTAAGTACGCGAGCACACTCCTCAATATTCTCTTTAAGCAAGGCCGCAAACTTTTGCAGAATAGCAACACGCTCTTTTAACGGTACTGCGTTCCACTTCTTTTGCCCTTCAGTCAGTTTACTCAGCTTCTGCTGCAGGCTGTCTTTTGAATCTTCTTTTAAATCGGCAATTACCTCTTCGGTAGCGGGATTGATAACTTT
Organism: Chitinophagales bacterium; assembly: GCA_039811145.1. Lineage (GTDB taxonomy): Bacteria > Bacteroidota > Bacteroidia > Chitinophagales > LD1 > Bog-950. Next base: position 22,236 of record JBDHYB010000017.1, read on the forward strand.
CATTGTCTATTGGAATTGGCTGCAAGTTTAGGGTATTGGCAGGAAGCGGCAAAGAGCAAAGTGGCGTCATGCTGAACTTGATTCAGCATCTCTAGTAAACTCAGATTCCGGCTTTCGCCGGAATGACGTAGAATTTTTACTTCGCAGCCTGCTTCCTTACTTCTTCCAAAAACCGTTCGCGGATATTTTTGGAGAGGGGGTTGGTTTCCTTATCGGCCATACGCTCTGGGTGCCATTGAACCGCTAACAGGAACGGCTTGTCGCTTTTATCTTTCCATTCTGCCCCCTCAATTACAAAATCAGGAGAGTAGGCATTTACCATTAACTCCTCGGCAACCACGCTTACGCCCTGGTGGTGGGCGCTATTAATATTGCCTTTGGTGCTGCCTGCAATTTGGGAAAGCAGGCTTTCTTTTACGATGTCTACTTCATGCTGGCCGTCCACCTCATTATGCCGGCGATGGTCTTTGTTGCCACCTTCTTCAAGGTCTTGCATCAGTTGACCGCCCAGGGCCACATTTACCAATTGCAAACCGCGGCAAATAGCCAGTACAGGGTGGTTAAAATTGAGGGCCGTTTCAAATACATGCATTTCAAATTCGTCGCGCATTTTATTGAATTCAGCCGGGCCATTAGGGTAATCCGTTCTCTCGTTCTCATAAAACTCAGGATGCACATCCACGCCGCCGCTTAGCACAATGCCATCGCAATCTTCAATTTCATCCCAGGCCTCGTCAAGGCTGTGTTTATCCCAGTGTAATTCTACAATCTCTATATTCTCGTCACCCCCCTTTAACCAAACGGGGTAATTCTCATGGCGAGCTTCAGTAACGGTAAGTCCTATACGTAATTTTTTCTCCATAATGTAAATATGTTACCACGAAGGCACAAAGAATATAAGCTAATTCAAATTAATCTTTCCGAATAAATCGCTTGATACCGTGCTTTATGAGCGGTACATTAAAATTAATCAAGTAGCCTAAATTGAGATTAGTAAGTTTAAGATGGCTTAATATTTGCGCCTGCCATACAGGATTAATTTCTGTGACAGCTTTGGTTTCAATTATAACGCAATCTTCAACCAAAATATCTATCCGCAAACCGTCTTCAAATACAAGGCCATCGTAAACAATCGGTATATCTACCTGCCTCAATGCCTTTAACCCCATTTTATTTAACTCATGGGCAAGGCAAACTTCATAAACTCTTTCGAGTAAACCTGGACCTAAGGATTTGTGCACCTGAAAAGCGCAATGCACAATCATCCTACCAATTTCTTCTTCTCTATCTGTAGGTTTTGGCATACGTTTCTTGTATCTAACTTAAAACCTTTGTGCCTTCGCGGTAAAACTGTACTGTGATTAAAGTGCTTGCCCATACAGCATACGGAAATCCGCACGGCTAACCGGTTTAGGGTTGTTAGGGTGTGCAAAGTCGGCAAAGGCTAAGTCAGCCAGGGTTTCCAGGTGCTCTTCCTTCACGCCAATTTCGCGCAGTTTGTGCGGTATGTTTACGCGAGTGTTCAGGTCAAACAAATACTGCACTACAGCCTCACCTGTTTGGTTAGGTAAGTCCAGCGTTTGGGCTATACGCTTAAAGCGGTCTTCAAAACCGGCAATGTTATACTGCATACCATAAGGGATGTTTACCGCATTGGCCAAACCGTGGTGGGTATCTAACAAACTGCTTAGCGGATGCGCTAATGAGTGGACCACCCCTAAACCTTTTTGAAAAGCAATAGCGCCCATCATGCTGGCCAGCAACATTTGCGAACGCGATTCTAAATCAGGTTTGTTAGTAGCCTTTTCCAATGATTGAGAAATAAGGCGAATACCTTCTAAGGCAATACCATCGCAAATAGGGTGATAGTTTTTCGCCAGGAAAGCTTCCATGTTGTGGGTTAAGGCATCCATACCGGTAGCCGCTGTAATAAAGGCCGGCAACTCCATAGTTAACATAGGGTCTGCAAAAACAACCTTTGCCAGCAGTTTAGGCGAGAAGAGAATCTTTTTTTGGTGTGTTTCATCGTCAGCAATAATTGCGCTGCGGCCAACTTCGCTACCTGTACCGCTGGTAGTTGGTATAGTTACAAAGTGCGGTACATCGTTAGTTACATACACATCGCCGCCAATAAGGTCGTCATATTTAAACAGGTCCTCGCGATGGTTAACGCGCAATACCATAGCACGGGCCACATCAAGGGCGGCGCCACCGCCTACACCTACAATACAATCTCGTTTGGTATTATCCCACACATCTACCCCTTTATATACGTCACTCTTAACCGGGTTTTTATGAATGTCGCTAAACACTTCGGCCGAAAAACCCTTTGCTTTAAGGTCTTCCACAATCTTTTTAAGGAAAGGCAACTGAGCCACGTTTGGATCCGTTACTATTAAAGGATTCTTAAGGTTATTGCTCTTTAAATACCCGGGCAACTCGTTAACAGCGCCTGCGCCGAAACGGATAATAGTAGGAAAGTTGAATTGACGTACGGTTTCGAAAATCATGGTTTTAAAAATTTGAGAGCGCAAATATAAACAAGCGCCAATACCCTAACGGCAGCAAATGCCTAACAATTACAAAGGCCGGGAACAACGCCCCCACCATTGTTTCCGTCTTTATCTTAAACTTGTATAGATATTTAACTTATGAATAGAATTTTACCAATCGCACTTTTACTGCTGGCTTTAAGTGCAGGGGCCGCTCCTAAAAAAGTACTGTTTTTAGGTAACAGTTATACTTACGTAAACGACCTGCCCAACCTATTGCGGCAGTTGAGCGAGTCGCACGGCGATACGATTACCGTAGATAGTTACGCCCCCGGGGGCTACACCTTTCAGCAACATAGTGCCGATGCTAATGCGCTGGCTAAGATTGCACAGGGCGGTTGGGATTATGTGATACTGCAGGAGCAAAGCCAACGGCCGTCTTTTCCTCCAAGCCAGGTAGAAAGTGAAGTTTACCCCTATGCCAAAACGCTGGATAGCTTAATACATGTAAGCAGTCCTTGTGCTGAAACAGTATTCTATATGACCTGGGGCCGCAAAAACGGCGATGCAAGCAATTGCGGTGGCTACCCCATACTTTGCACCTACAATGGCATGCAAAGCCGCCTGCGCGAAAGCTACCTTGAAATGACCGTAGATAACAATGCTACCGTAGCGCCCTGCGGTATGGCATGGAAACGCATTCGCGAAACAGACAGCACTATAGTACTTTATCAGGCGGATGAATCTCACCCGGAAATAGCAGGCAGTTACCTGAATGCCTGCGTGCTTTACAGCAGCATTTTTCATAAAAGCAGTTTTAACAGCGGCTTCAAATCAACTCTGCCCGATTCTATAGCAAACAAGTTACAGGCCGCCTCTGATTTTGTTGTATTTGATAGCCTTAGCCAGTGGCAAGGTAATGGCGGACTTGTATATGCGGACTTCAGCACTTCACAAAGTGGTGGCTTAACATTTTTCGATAATCAATCTATTAACGGAACAAGTTTTGTTTGGAGTTTTGGCGATGGTAATGGCTCTACTTCTGCATCCACCTCGCATGCCTACGGGCAGCCAGGCTCCTACCAGGTAGTTCTTACAGTAAGCAATGCCTGCCATACCGAAAGTGTTACCAAGCAGGTGGAAGTAAGTGCTGCCAATAGCTTAACAGAAACGGGAATGCCGGCGGTAAAGGTTTATCCCTCTGTTACCACCGGGCATGTAACGGTTGAATGCGGCGCGGCAGAATGCAGCATAAGCATTTATAGCGTTAACGGCAGATTGCTTTTACAGCAACCCTTAACTAAAGGGCTAAACAACCTTAACCTAAATGGTATAGCCGCCCAAAATCTGCTCTACACTATAAAAGCAGTTGATAAAAACATCTATTCTGGTCAATTGCAGAAGCAATAGAAAGCAAGCGCAACAAAGAAAACGGGCGGTTAAGATTTCTCTTTCCGCCCGTTTTTTATTTATGATTTTGAAGTTCCTTAATACGTACGCTCCAACACAAACCAACTGAAGGCGCGCAAGTTTAACTTAACCATACTATCAACCACAAGCGGGTCAAGGCGTTTCCAGGCATTTTCTAAAATAGTTTTAGCCTCGCGCTCACTCTTCTCAATGGCTTCTACTTTATCTAACAGCGCCACAGCTTCGCCAATTCTTTGTATGTTCTCCGTTTTAGAATCTACGATATCCCAAAGGCGCTTGCGGTCAGCCTTGTTCAGCATGGTCATCGCCTTTGCAACGGGATAAGTTATTTTACCGGCGGTAATATCCTCGCCTTTGGTTTTTAGGTGATCCTTAAACCCCTTAAGATTCAGGGTGTCATCAATTATCTGGAACGATACACCCAATGCTTCAAAGTAGTTGCCCAGTGCATCAATTTGCTCCTTTTTACCTTCGCCCAATAAGCCGCCAATTTTAGCCAGGTAAGCTGCCGGTGCGGCAGATTTAAGCCGATGCGTAGCTACCACACGTTTTACAAGGCTCTTTGCAATTTTATCATCCTTCAGCACTTTAGGCATCAGGTAATTCAGGCCGTGTATATCCATAGCCTGGCCGCTATGCGAGGCACGCATAGCCTCAAAATACCAGTTATATATCTGCACCTTTTCCTTCCAGCCTTTATCTACCCGGTAAATACAAACCTGCCCCAGGAAATAAGCTGCCGTGCCACTGTTAATTGCCTTGGCCTCACCAAACAAAACATGCGCAGCAGGCCCACCACGGCGCACCGTTGATTTATCCTGCACATCATCTACCATTAATGAGCCGGCATGTAACAATTCAGGCAAGGCCAGCCAGTCAATAGCTACCTGCGAGTCGCCACCTACAATATCGCAACAGGCAATAGTGGCGTAACTGCGCCATGATTTCCCGCCACGGTCGGTAATAGTACGTATAGGCTTAAGGAATGCCTCTATATAAGCTTCTTTATCTAATCCCTCTATTAAGTGTTTGTTGCCCTTGGTTGAAACCAGTTCCTCAAATTTCTCATTATCGAAAGCCAATGGTACAATCTGCTGTACTGATTTTAAGGTTGTGCGCGAAACAGCTTTTAAAAACTCCTTCATATTACTGCTGTTCACAAATCCGTGGCGTTCAATAAAGCCCGGCCCGCTTACCTGCCTGCCGTTTAAGGTGCCGCTTACATTTACGCGGCCCTCCCAAAAGGCGGGCTTTGAAATTACGGTGGCAAACTCCTGCCGATCAAAAGCCGCTTCTGCCTTTATCTTCAGTTTAAATTCAGGAGCTTCTAATACCCAGGCCGTTGGGTAATCGTTAAAGGTACGGGTGCTGGTCCAAACCTCACCAATAGGTTTTAGCTTAAACTTGGTAGAGTGGTAACGCTTGCCGTTCTTATCAATCATAATAATGAACGAGCCGCAATCCTCCCCTGTTTTTAAATCTACCAGGTCATAGGCAGTCAGCTCCGAACCATTGTCCAATTGCATTGCAATCCAGTTCCAGCTAACGTCTTTCTTAAGCTTATCACTTTTCTTTTCAGGGTGGCAGCCAAATTCATGGTCGTACCAGCCTGTAGCTTCTTCAATTTTGTAAACGTCTTTGCCGATTTTAAAGCCACCTGTTACTTCACACTTCGGAATGAAGTAGTAGAACATATCCTCTGCCGAAACCCCGCGTACCACACCATTGTTGCCATGACGTGTAGGTGGCTTTTTAGGGAAGAAACGAATATCAACCCCTAATTGCTGTCTTTTATGTTCCAAATGCAGCACATAGCTGCCGTCTTTTTGTTTAGTAAAGGTATTACCATCGTAGTTTAAATACAGTTTATCTAAAGCTATAGTTGGCTCTTTTTTCAACAATTCATCAGGGTAAGGCACAACGCCTTTGCTCAGCATTTCAATACCGGCGCGGCGTATAAAAGGGTCTTTCACCATTTCGCCTTTCTTCAAACGCTCAAGACCCAACTGCGGAGCACGACGGTCAACTAAACTAACCGTGTAGTATTTTTTCTTTTCAATATCCGATATACCAAAAATTACCGAGTGGCCGTAAACAGGCTTTTTGCTTTCCTTATCATAATCGATTACACTCTGAAAGAAGGATGCAAATAAGGAGAACTCCCTGCCTCCCTTCACTTTAATATGGCTGTGCATATACCACCATTCGGTTGTTGAGCTATGGTGAGGCAGATCGTGCAGGTTTAAATCGATGGGGCCATCAGCGGGCCAGTCTTGCGCAAAAAACGGAGCAGGGGTCTTCTTCTTATTCATTGTAGCTTTAAAATGAGTGGTGCGATTATAACCATTTGTGAAACAGTAATACGGCTGATTTTAGTCCTTATGCAAGGCTTGCCAAAAAGATGAGATAATTATCACGGTTTAAGCAGGCATTTTGTAATTTGGCAGAACAGCGATACTACTTAAATACCTGCATATGGGCCTTTTCTCCCGTTTTAAAATCTGGCGGTTTTCGAAGGAGCGTACTGAGTTTTTCAGCGATGCCGTTTTTGCCATCATAATTACCCTGTTGGTACTTGAAATCAAAGTGCCGCACATAGCTGAGCACACCAGTTCAGATGAGTTACTGCATGCCCTTAAAGAAATGGCCCCGAAAATTGTAAGCTGGGTGGTAAGTTTCTTTTTTATAGCTGTTATGTGGATACAGCATCATAATGTTTTTCGCATGGCAGTTAAAATAGATTACGGTACGGTTTGGATAAACCACCTGTTTCTGCTCATGTTATCCTTTATTCCCTTTCCAACCGCGTTAATGGGCGAGTACCCACATAACAGGCCCGCAGTGCTATTGTTTGGCTTAGTAGCCACACTGGCATCCTTAATGCAAATTTTCCTGTATCGTAACATAGCCAAAAATCACTTGCAGCCACATTACGATAAGGATGCAGTACTGAAAAATGTGAGAAGGTCCTTTATACTGGCGCCTTTGTTATTGGTGGTAGCTTCAGCAGTAAGCTTTATAAGTTTAATGCTGCCATATTTTATTTATGCGCTGGTGCCCTTATTCTTCTTGTTGCCGTTGGACCGCAGTAGAGATGAACAGGAATCAAAACTGTAACTCCAAACCCAAATTGCCCGATTTCAGGTAGCCGGTTGTTACCTTTAGTTTTTTTCGCTCAATGATGTAGTAATGCTTAAGCTTACTGCCAAAACCTATTAATACCGCACCACCAATCAAAGAAACTGCACCAGCCGTTGTAAAAGCTGCGCCTCTCGGCCGATTATCTACTGCGTATGTCCCGCACATAATACAATCGTGTTTATAGACAACTCCTGTCTTTAGTTTTTTAACTCCTATGGCAAAAACGGTTGTGGAAACCAATGTAATTATAGTGCCGAAAGCCAGCATAGGGTCGGCTTTATTATTCATGTTCTCAAGCCGAACAGAGTTATCCTGAGCATAAGCTCTATGTTCATTTAGGATAATCAACAGCGGCAAAAGAAAGACAATGGATTTCATAGCCTATCTAAATTAAAACATTTCCCGCATTTTGATTTAAATTATTTCCATATACCTCTTGGTTTCCCAATCGGTAACTACACGCTGGTATTGGCGCCATTCCCACTCGCGGGTTTGAGTAAAGTGCTCAACAAATTTTTCACCAAAAAGCTCTTTGGCTACTCTACTCTCTTTCATGGCCTGGGTAGCTTCCCACAGGTTACGTGGTAAAGTTCCGCGGCTGGTATCGCGGTAGCCGTTGCCTGATGTGGCAGGCTGTAACTTCATTTTATTCTTAATGCCGTATAAACCGGCAGCCATGCAGGCTGCAAATGCAAGGTAAGGGTTACTATCGCTACCCACCACGCGTGTTTCAAGGCGGGTAGATTTAGAAGAACCCGGTAAGGCGCGTAGCGCAACTGTGCGGTTATCAATAGCCCAGGTTACGGTAGTAGGCGCCCATGCACCCTCTACCAATCGTTTATAACTGTTTATGGTTGGCGCTATCATAGGAAGTATAAATGGCAGGCAATACAATTGGCCGGCGGTATAACTCTTCATCAGTTCGCTCATTTTGTCCTTGCTCTTCTCATCGTAGAAAAGGTTTTTCTTACCGGCCTTATCCCACAGGCTTTGATGCACGTGGCCACTACAGCCCGGCAGATTCTCGTTAATCTTAGCCATAAAGGTGGCTATAATGCCGTGGCGGTAAGCTATTTCCTTAGTGCCACTCTTGAACAACACAGCACGGTCTGCACTCTCCAAAGGTTCGCCATAGGTAATAGCTGCTTCATAAACGCCCGGCCCCGTTTCGGTATGCAGGCCTTCCAACGGCACATTAAACTTGCCGAGGTCCTCAAACAGTGCCGTAAAAAAATCGTTACGCAAAGTGCTGCGCAGTATAGAATAGCCAAACATATCCGGTGTTAGTGGCTTCAGGCCGTTGTAATTTTTCTCGCGCAGGCTGGATGGTGTTTCTTCAAAGTTAAACCACTCAAACTCCTGCGATACCACCATGCTGTACCCCGCTTTGTCAACATCCTTTAAAACTTTGCGCAGCAACTGGCGCGGGCACACATACAAAGGGTTACCGGCATTATCAATAAACTCTGCCAAAAAGAAAGGCACATCATTCTCCCATGGTATTTTGCGGAAAGTGTTCAAATCCAGTTTTGCCTTAGCATCAGGGTAACCGCTATGCCAGCCGGTATAGCTGGTGTTATCATAAGCCACATCACCACTATCCCAACCAAAAACCACATCACAAAAGCCAAGGTTGCCTTCAATTACAGAAAGGAACTTATCCAACGATATATACTTACCCCTTAATATGCCATCAATATCCGTAATGGCCAGTTTCACTTTTTTAGAAGGGTGATTCTTAACGTATTCAATTACCTGTTTGCTGTTCATACCCGCGGGTTTTTATCTTATTCCAAAAATGAAAATAGTTTTTTAACCAAGTCCTAAAACAATTATCTTACAGCTATGAACAGGTTAAAATACCCGGCCTTATTTGGCCTTCTGCTGCTCTCGCTTATAACTTATTCGCAGGGCTTATATGTTGGTGCCTTTGCACTTGATTTACCCGATTGCCACGATAGCACCGCCACATTTAAGGCATACCCTTACGGGGTAAACACCACCCCTACTTACCTATGGAGCAACGGCTCCACCAATGATACGGTAAGCGGGCTATTACCGGGCACCTATACCGTAACTATGACCAGCACCAACCCTGTGGGGTCTGTGATTGATACTTTTACCGTTTACCCATGGGCCAGCAAAACCATTACCACTAAGGTGGAATGTAACCACACGCTCGACGGAGGCCTATACGTAGCCTACCAAAGTCTGAAGGCTCCTTTACTTGTAGATTGGTATTTCAATGGCACCTACAGTACCAGCACTAATTACAATCAGCCATTCTCTGTACAAATGGATTACATACAACATGGCAGCTATAACGGTTACCTTACTGATGCCGATGGATGCCACGACACTTTACAGATAATTGTAGGTGAATCTAACCCGGTAGATTATTTCCATATCTATCTTTCGGACAGCACCCTTTGCTGTGGCGATACCACCCGTGTGTGGTTTTCCCCTCCGGGTATGCCCCTGTATGACTCGCCGTTTACCACAAGCGATACTTTTACCGTTATGAATATCTGCTCTCACCTTTATTACCCTGATGGTTATGCGTTGGTGGATACTTTTGGATGCGGTGTTGATGCGAACCTGCCTATTACGTATTATCAAATTCCGCCAACCTATACCTGGGAGTACGCCATTAACACGGGGTTTGATGGCTCGTTTTACGTTAACGGCTCAAGCAGCAGCACCTATCAATGGTATCATGACAACACGGCCATACCCGGTGCAGACAGCAGCGCCTTTACCCCTACCCAGCCCGGTATCTACAACGTAGTTGAAACCAATGTCTTCGGCTGCGAAAAATCTTATGGCTCCGTTACTTATACTAATGTACCGGGCCACAGCCTGCAGAACATGGTTATTTACCCGAACCCTGTTGCAGATTTACTTTTTATAAGAAGTGAGCAGGCCTTAAACGAATTGGAGGTGATAGATGCGGTTGGACGGGTAATAAAATGCAGCGCCATTAAAAGTGCTACCAACGAATATTTTATACCGGTAAAGGACTTACCTGCCGGTAGCTACACACTTAAAACCGGCAGTAAGGCAACAACTTTTATAAAGGCAGGTAACTAGCCTTTAAGCTTATAGGCCATGTAGGCCAGCAATAACAAACCAAAGTATATACCGGCAAGCAGCGGGTTATACCAGCTCATGGCTACTATGGAAACAACTGCAATTACCAAAGCTACTACAGGAGTAACAGGGTAAAGTGGCACACGGAATGGCCTTTGTAAACCGGGCTCCTTACGGCGCAATATGATAAGTGAAAGCATGGCCATAATGTACAGCGTAAGCGCCCCGAAAACAGATATAGTAATTATTTCATCTGTTCGGCCGGTAAACAAGGCCACCAAGCCTATAACCATGCCTGCCAGCAACGCATTTGCCGGTGTTTTAAATTTGGTATGCACTTCCCCTAAAGCTGCAGGCGCCATACCCACACGGCCAAACTCCATAATAGAGCGGCCCGAGGCCAGAATTAAACCATGAAAGGAAGCAATAAGACCAAAGAGGCCCACAGTAATAAGCATGTGGAACAAGGCGCTGTTTTCGCCTACAATTTTGCTCATGGCCAATGGCAGTGGCGAGTTTGATGTTTCGCCATTGAGGCCGTTTTTATAAACGATGGCTTCCCACCCGCTAACGCCAATGGCTGCAATAAAGGTTAAAACACAAAGGGCAACCAGGGTTAGTATGGCGCTACCGAAACCTTTTAAAATATCTTTTTGCGGGTTGGCCGTTTCTTCGGCTACGTTGGCAACGCCTTCAATTCCTAAAAAGAACCATATGGCAAACGGTATAGCCGCAAAAGCGCCCGACCAGCCATTAGGAAGCGCATTATGCGCCAGGTTTTCGCTTTTAAAGTGGGGCAGGGTAACACCCGCAAACAGCAGCAGTTCGCCAACAGCCAAAACAGTAACAATCAATTCAAAAGTTGCGGCGGCCTTAACGCCATAAATGTTAAGGGCAGTAAAAAACAGGTAAACCAGTACTGCAAAGCCGAGGTCCACATGCGGTACTTCCTGAAAGAAAAAACGGAAGTAAGCGCCTATGGCCAGCGCAATTGCCGGTGGGGCAAAAACGAATTCTATGTTCTGTGCCATGCCGGCTACAAAGCCCATATCCTTACCCATAGCGCGCTGGGCATAATCAAAAACGCCACCTGCTTTGGGTATGGCACAAGCCAATTCAGAATAAGCAAAGCTAAAAGCAGTATACATCAAAATTATAAAGCCTGTAGCTACCGCCAGGCCAAGGGTTCCGCCCTCTTTAAGGCCTAAATTCCACCCGAAGTACATGCCGCTGATTACATACCCTACTCCCAGACCCCAAAGCATTAGGGGGGTAAGTGTTTTTTTAAGCCCTTGTTCCTGCATTGCCATAACAGGGTTAAAATAAACCATTTACCTTATCCGTTAGGAATTTTGTATTTTTATTGTTTCCTAAAAACCACTTCAACGTATGGAAGTTACAGTGAGCGCACCCGCTAAATCGATTCCCATAAGCCCCAATACAAAGCTTGAGGAAATACTGCGGATTTATGATGCACAGCAGAAGAACAAACAGAACGTTAAGGACACCACCATTAGCGCACGCCTGAAAAAAATAAAGAAGCTGCGCAAAACGGTATTAGCACACCGCGAAGAGATACAAAAGGCCTTGTGGGCTGATTTCCATAAACCATCGCTGCAAGTTGATATAACCGAGATATACCCTATTATTTCGGAGTGTAAACACTTTGAAGCCAACTTAGACCATTGGGCTACCCCTACTGAGGCCGATACCCCTTTATTGCTGTTCGGCACTTATGCCAAAATAATACGCGAGCCAAAGGGCCAGGTATTATTACTAACTCCGTGGAACTATCCGTTTCAAATTCCTATCCGCAACCTGGTAGCAGCTGTAGCTGCCGGTAATGTGGCTATTATAAAACCATCGGAGTACGCGCCTAACACCTCTGCCATGATTCGCAAGGTATTAAGTGAGGTATTTGCCGAAAACGAAGTAGCCATTATCGACGGCGACCATACCGTTTCGCAGGAGTTATTGAAACTGAAGTGGGACCACATACACTTTACAGGAGCACCGCTGCATGGTAAGTCGGTAATGAAAGCAGCAGCCGAAAACCTGACTCCCGTAACCCTGGAGTTAGGGGGAAAATCACCTGCAATTATTGATGATACTGCCAACCTTAAAGCTACTGCCCGTAATTTTTTGTGGGGCAAGTTTGTAAACAGCGGCCAAACCTGTGTTGCTGTTGACTATGTGCTGATTGATGAAAAGAAGAAAGACGAGTTCATCTCTGTTTTAAAAGATACCATTAAGGGTGCCTTTGGCGAAAACATGCAGTCATCCGGCGATGATTGCCGCATAATAAATGCGCGCCATTATGCCCGCGTTAAACGCCTGCTGGACGATGCCTTAAGCAAAGGCGCAAAGGTTGAGATTGGCGGAGGTGCAGACGCTAATGAAAATTACATTGCCCCAACTGTGCTTACTAATGTTACGCCCGATATGCTGCTGATGGAAGAAGAAATCTTCGGACCACTGGTGCCTATCGTAACGTATAAAACACTGGATGAGGCCATGCGTATTATTAACGCTAAAGAGAAGCCCCTGGCTTTATACATCTACAGCGGCAGTTGGAAAAACCAGGACTACATTGTTAATCACACTTCGGCCGGGGCTACCTGTATTAATGAATCAATGGTGCACAACGGCAACTCTAACCTTCCGTTCGGTGGTGTAAATAACTCCGGTATCGGCAAAAGCCATGGCGAGTTTGGCTACAAAGAGTTTTGTAATGAAAGGCCTGTGCTTACCGCCTGGAGCCAACCAACCAAATTATTACTGCCTCCTTACAAAGGCTGGCACAAAACCCTGGCTAACATCATCCTTAAATATCTGTAGGTTGGCTTTTTAGCCGTGTATTTATATGTTTGCTTAATTACCCTATGCTAATGAAAAAGAAAATCTATTTACTGCTTTCAACTGCCTTATTGCTTTCGGTAGTATTCATTAACTCCTGCAAAAAGGATGAGGAAAGCCTGCCTATGGAACCTATATCACTGGTTCATCCGGATAGTGCCATTACGCGCCTGTTTGCCGGTGATAGCCTGCCTTTTGAAATTAAGTTTACTACCGACAGGCCCATTAACTGGATACAAGGTACGTATGATATCGATAGCCTGCCGGATACTGCAAGCTATACGCCCAGCTATCCTGATACGCTTTTCTTTGTAAAGCTTGATACCCTGGACCCACGTGTTAATCTTTACACCTATAGCGGTGTTTATCACATACCTGATACACTGGATGCGTTTGATGTAGTGCGTTTCCGTATTTCGTTTGAAGCCGGCAGCAACACCTTTACCGTGGGCCAAAACTATCCGCAAGGCAAAGTTTCAGCCACTAAAGAATTCAGAATAGACGTTCGTTAGAACCACTGAAAATATGATTTAAACCTCCTGACGGAAATCAATCCACAGGAGGTTTTTTATTTCCATAGTTTTGGTTGCTTAAATTAGGCTTATGGCACCGTCGAAGAATTTGCATAATGAACGCAGGAATTATACCCTGCATGAGTTAACTGAAGACAGAATTTCACCCAATCCTTTTGAGCAGTTCCATTGGTGGTTTGAAGATGCCGGCAAGGCTGAAATAAAAGAACCCAACGCCATGGTACTTGCAACGGCAAGCAAGCAAGGCCAGCCTGCTGCGCGCATGGTGTTACTGAAAGCCTACGATGAGAACGGCTTTGTGTTTTACACCAACTACCACAGCCGCAAGGGCAAAGAAATAGATGAGAACCCCTTTGCCAGCCTCCTGTTCTATTGGGATGTGCTGGAGCGCCAGGTGCGCATTGAGGGAACTTTGGAGAAGGTGGATGTAAAACTTTCGGAGGAGTATTTTTCTACCCGGCCTTACGAAAGCCGCCTTAGCGCTATAGTTAGCAACCAAAGCGAAGAAATTCCTTCGCGGCAGTTTTTGGAGGATAAGCTGGAAGCAGTAAAAAATGCGGGCAGTGTACATCGCCCTGAACATTGGGGCGGTTATTTGCTTAAAGTTAACTACTTTGAGTTTTGGCAGGGCCGCGCCAGCCGTTTGCACGATAGGATTGCTTACGCACTGGAAAACGGCGCCTGGAAAATTAAAAGGCTTGCCCCATGAGCGAAGAAAAATCAAAGAGCGGAAAAGGATTCTGGATAGTATTTGTGTTGCTGATTGCTGTTGCGGCAATAGCTACTATTGGCAACATAAGCGAATACCGCAAAATGGACCGGCTTGAAAGCGAAGGCAAACGCAAAATGTGCATGGTAGATAGTGTAGCTGAAAAAGGCAGCAAGCGCGAAATATTTATGCACCTTGAAGTGGAAGGCAAAAACTACACCATAATTAAAAAGGTAAAAGATAAAATTGTGGTTGGCGATTCGGTTGCCGTGTATTACATGCCGGAGGACCCTAACACCAATGGTGTAGCAGCAGAGTAAACTACTACGCTGTAGCCTTAATATCCTTAACCACCAACTGTAAACTTACCTTACCCTGCCATTCGTTTTCCGCAATCTGGTAGGTTACATCAATAGGGCCCTGTTTCAGCAGGGGGAATTTTTCAGCAAGGCGAAAACCGATTCCATCCATTACCGCTCCATCTGTTTTACGAAGCGAGAATTTAACGTGGTCTTCTTTTACAATTTTGCTCCAACCGGTATCGCGCGCTGCTTTAGCAATAAAAACAGGCTTCATATTCTCCGGGCCAAAGGGCGCCATTTGCTGAATGATATTGAAGAACTTTTGGTTGACTGCTTCTAAAGGCAGTTCGGCATCAATTTCAATTTCGGGTATCAGGTGTTCATCTTTTATCCGTTGCGTTACTACGCTGTCAAACTTCTTACTAAAGGCTTCCACATTTTCCTTTTGCATGGTAAGCCCGGCGGCAAAGCGGTGGCCGCCAAACTGTATCAGTAAATCGCGGCATTCATAAATGGCTTCGTACAAATCAAAATTCTTAACCGAACGGGCCGAGCCTGTTACTTTACCATCATTCTCCGTTAACACCACCGTTGGGCGGTAGTACGTTTCGGTTAAGCGGCTGGCCACTATGCCTATTACTCCCTTATGCCATTCTGAATGAAAAACAACGGTAGACTTTCGGTTAACCATTTCTTCATTACCGGCAATTATCTCTAATGCATGGGCTGTAATGCTGCGGTCTAAATCCTTGCGCTCCGCATTAAAGCGGTTAAGCTGGTAGGCTTTTTCTTCGCCATCAAAGTCCACTTCTGCACTTACCAATAAGTGCACCGCATGCCTGGCGTCGTCAATTCTGCCGGCAGCATTAATACGTGGCCCCAGAATAAACACCACATCGTCAATATCCATTTGCTTGGCTGAACCGGCAACTTCCAGTAAGCGTTTAATGCCGGGCTGGGGATTACTGTTTAACTTCTTTAAGCCATGAAAGGCAAGCACGCGGTTTTCGCCGGTAATAGGCACTATATCGCTGCCTATACTAACGCAAACCAAATCGAGGAAACGAAAAACTTTCTCTTCGGCAATGCCATGTTGCAGCGCAAAAGCCTGTATCAATTTAAATCCAATACCGCAACCGCTTAACTCTTTATACGGATAAGTACAGTCAGCGCGCTTAGGATCAAGCACCGCTATTGCTTTCGGTATTTCATCGCCGGGCAGGTGATGGTCGCAGATTACAAAATCAATGCCCTTTGTGTTGGCGTAGTCAATTTTATCATTCGCCTTA
Source organism: Chitinophagales bacterium (assembly GCA_039811145.1). Classification (GTDB taxonomy): domain Bacteria; phylum Bacteroidota; class Bacteroidia; order Chitinophagales; family LD1; genus Bog-950. Next base: position 38,079 of record JBDHYB010000017.1, read on the forward strand.
ATGCCACAGTCTAAAGCTATAACCAACGAAAAGCCATTTACTGCTGCAAAATCTATTGCCTGAAAAGAAATGCCATACCCTTCGGTATAGCGATTGGGCAGGTAGTAGTCCAGGTGCGGATAGATATCTTTAAAAAAGGAATGCACCGTTGCTACCGAAGTAGTTCCATCCACATCATAATCGCCGTAAATCAAAATTTTTTCCTGCTGCACTATGGCGGTGGTAATGCGCTCAATGGCCTTATCCATATCCTTCATCAGGAAGGGGTCATGCAAATCGCTTAGCTCGGGCCTAAAATAATGTTTGGCCTGCTCGTAAGTTTCAATACCACGCAAAACAAGCACACGGCACAGCGCAGGGTGTATCTTCAACTCCTGTTGAAGGGCTGCCACTTTCTCTTCGTTTACCGGTTTAAGCGTCCATCTTTTTTGCACGGCACGAAGATACTTTATAAGTAATGTGAAAGAGTTAAAAAAGAAGGGCCGCTATGGGCCCTCTGCTTATTTTAAATTATCAGCGCTGTATAGTAAACCGTTTTACCACCGTGCTACTGCCACAATGAATGCGCAACAGGTAAACCCCTGAGGCCAACGATGCTACATTGATGGCAGCATTAGAAATACCGCCATTAAAGCTCTGCTCTGTTTCATTAATTACCTGGCCTATCATATCTACTACAGCTACGTTTAACACGCTCTGTTGAGGTAACTCAACTGACACATTCAGCACATCCTTTGCGGGGTTAGGATAAAGGCTAAAGCTGAAATTGCCTGCTGTTTCATTCTTAAGGCCACTAACCAATACCGATTGTGATACGACACAACCACTTTGATTTTTTACAAAAACGGTAAAAGTGCCGTTAAACACAATGGTAAAGGTATTTGCCGCTTGCCAGTTGGCACCATCAATAGAATACCACAATGAATCATTACCGGCAGAAGCGCCAATGGTAATGCTACCGGGGTTACCGTTAATTACAGGTGTAGTAGTTACACTGTTTATCTTCACTGTATCAGGATCGTGCAGTTCTTCTGTCCAGGTACGGCGGCAACCTGTAGAATCCGTAACGCTTACCGAATAAAAGCCGGGGGCCATACTTAAACATTCCGGAGTGGTAACTGTGTTAGACCAAAGAATACTGTACTCCACCGCATTGCCCACATCCGTTTTTACGGCCATAGCGCCATTAGCAGCGCCTTTGCACGAGATAGGAATTTTATCGATGCTGATGTTAAAGTTGCAGGAGTCGCAGTTGTAACGCTTTAAATACATAAAGGCGCGGTACAGGTTTAAACGCCCGCTGGTGGAAGTGATATTATTAAGTGCCGAATTCCATTCTGCCGATTGCAACAGGTAATCCTTAATTAACAGTGATACGGAATCAGGGTGTTCTATGTAAGCATCTATAAGGCGCGGACAAGCGGCAGCATACATGGCAGCAATAGCGCCAGCCACATGCGGGGTAGACATGCTGGTGCCGGTCATGTTTTGATACATAGCCGGGCTTGGCACTGTGGAGTAAATGCCCGTGCCGGGGGCACCAAGGTCCACATTTACTTTGCCGTAAGCAGCGCCCTGGTTGCGCGCATCGTTACGGGTGGTATTGGTAACCGCTACCAGCCATTTGCTTGGGCATTCGGTTGGTATATCGCCCTGTGTATCTATATTCCAGTTTCCGTTAGCTGTTGCACCGGCGCTAAGTATACCTACAGCACCCATAGAGTCGTACATAGCGCACCAAATAGGGTAATCTACCGGGTGTTCCTTATCCACCCCGAAAGATGAGTTAGTAGATACTACAAAAGCCCCTTTACTTCCAAAGGTGGTATTGTATAAGTAACGCATATCGCGGGCGTAGCTGTAAGCGGCTACCACGTCCGACTCTAAGGTTGAACTGTAATTGATGCCCATAATTTTTGCGCCCCAACAAACGCCGGCTACGCCCTTGGCGTTATTGCCAATGGCTGCTGCAATACCGGCGCAATGCGTGGAGTGGTAAGCATCAAAACCTGTAGAGTTAATATTACCGCTGGTGTCTTCTACATTCCAGCCATTAACATCATCAATATATCCGTTACCGTCATCGTCAATACCATTTGATGGCACTTCGTTGTAGTTGGTCCAGTAGTTAATATCCTCGTGTGCTAAATCAAAGTTGCCGTCAACAATGGCAATTACAATAGTATCGCCGTTAACCGTTACATTTTCGTGGTTTATTTCCCAGGCGTCAGGTGCCTGTATATCGGCGCCGGGTACACCACTTTGCTGGCCGGTGTTCCACATGCCCCACTGGTCGCCAAAGTAGGTATCATCGGGTATAAGGGAGCGCTGCTTAACGTGGTGGTTAAACTGCGCAAGTTTTATGTTCTTGTCCTTTTGTAAAGCAAGTAGCCATTCTTCTGCCGTTGCAGTGGTATTTCTTTCCAACAGCCAGATATTCATACTGGCTGAAAGGCACTTTTTGGTGTTCAGTTCCCGGTGGTTTTCCAGCAGTTGTTCAATACGGCTACCGGGTTTAAGCATTACAATAAACTGGTTATAAATGCGCGTTTCGGTTTCCTCAAACTGAGCGAAAACCGGTAGCGCTAAAAAGCAGGCAAACAGAATTACTAAAGGCCTCATGACAATTCAGAATATAGATGAATGGTAAATATACGCTTAATGGTAAGATGCTATAAGCTATGCTTTGGCTGCAATCCAATCAGCGGCTATCTGCATTACTTCCTCGCTTTCCCACTTAGTGGCAATGTTGGGCATGGCCATAATCTTATCCAGTAATTCAGCCTGCTTCTCGCCACGGCGTTTGGCCTCTGAATATGACAAATCGCTAAAGGTTACCATAGAATAATGTGTCATAAATTTGTCAGGAAAACGGTCCGCAATTTTGCGTTCTATTTTCAGGCGTAACTGAAAATCTTCGCGCCCGCTTAAATCACGCATTTCTATGTAGTTATATAAAGCAAGGTCGGCAATAGCATCGCCGTTTGGCTTACGCTGGTATTGAAATTTATCCAGCGCTTCCTCCCAATTTTCAGAGGTGGCATCCAGTATTTCGTCCAGTTCGCGCACATCCTCAAAACCGCAAATCATACCCTGGCCATAAAAAGGCACAATGGCATGCGCGGCATCGCCTATCAGGCAGGCGTTCTTATACTTCCATGGGAAACATTTGATAGTAACCAGGGAGGATGTAGGATTCTCGAAAAACGTTTTGGTGAGGTCCGGCATTAGCGGAACGGCGTCGGGGAAATGCTTATTAAAATAAGCGGTAACCGCTTCGTTAGTGGTTAAATGATCGAACCCATTTTCACCTTTAAAGGGCGCAAAAAGTGTAACGGTAAAACTGCCGTCAATGTTTGGCAAGGCAATCATCATAAAGCTGCCGCGTGGCCAAATGTGCAGGGCATTTTTTTCAATTTGATGTACGCCATCCGCACCTTCAGGTATATGTAATTCCTTATAGCCAAACGCCTCGTGCTGCTGGCTGATATTAAAGTTGGGGGTTTTCTGCATTTCGTAACGCACTTCGCTAAAGGCGCCATCGGCTCCAAACAAAATGTCGTAAGCGGTTTGCGTGCTGCCACCCTGCGCCACGTTTTCAAACTCTACTTTTTGCTTCTCGAAATCAATACGGGCTGCGCGCTCATCAAAATGGAATTTTACATCCGGAAATTTTTCAGCCTCTTCCACCATTATCCGGTTCAACTCTCCACGGCTAACGGAATAAATGGCCTGCCCATCCTTACCATAAGGCAGCAGTTGGGTGTTGCCTTGCAGGTCGTGTATCATACGCCCACGCATGGGTATGGCGATTTTTTCAATTACGGGATCCAGCCCTATTTTTTTAAGGGTTTTCCAGCCGCGGTGGCTAAGCGCCAGGTTAATACTGCGGCCACCTATATAGCCCGCCTTGCGCATATCGGGGCGGCGTTCAAATACATCCACTTTATGGCCGCGGCGGCTTAAATAGCACGCCAGCATACTGCCCACTAAACCACCTCCTACAATTGCTATGTTCTTTCCCATACAACGTAAATTTAACCGCCCGAAACTATGAATAAACAATATATGGTGCGCTGAATTTAATCAGTGCGCATTTTTTACTTTCGCATAACAAAATTTGATAGTCATGAGTTTAGAAGAAAAAATTAATGCCGACCTTAAAACCGCCATGCTGGCTAAAGAGGAAGCTACCGTACGCGGCCTGCGCGCTATAAAAAGCGCCATTATTTTAGCTAAAACTGAAAAAGGCGCTAATGGCATCATTAGCCCTGAAAAGGAAGTGCAAATGCTGCAAAAAATGATTAAGCAGCGCCGTGATAGTATTGCTGAATTTGAGAAGGCTAACCGCACAGACCTTGCTACCAAAGAGAAGGAAGAAGTAAGTGTTATAGAAAAATACCTGCCTGCCATGATGAGCGAAGAGGAGGTGCGCGAAGTGGTAAAGAAGGCTATTGCTGAAACCGGGGCAACCTCGCAAAAAGAGATGGGCAAGGTAATGGGCGTGGTTTCTAAACAATTGGCCGGCAAGGCAGATAATAAAGTTATTGCCGATACCGTTAAAAGCTTACTGAGCTAACAGCCGTATGATTTTTGATATTCTGTTTATTGCCGCTCTTGCCCTGGGGTTTTGGTGGGGCTATAAAAAAGGCATTATTTATTCCCTGTTTTCTATGCTAGGCTACTTTCTGGGTGTGGTGGTAGCCATGAAGTTCTCCTACCTGCTGGTGGACTTTTTAAAAGGCTCGTTAAATGCCAGCCATAAAACACTGGCCATTATCGCCTTTATACTGGTGTTTATTTTTATAGTGTTAATGGCAAGGCTGGTTGCCTGGGTATTGGAGGAAATTTTGAAATCGTTTTCGCTTAACCTGGTTAACCAGTTGATAGGTGGCGTACTACACGCTTTAATTGCGCTTTTTGTGTTATGTGTGTTAATATGGTTTGCTGATAAAATGGGCGTGTTCCCGCAAAAGCAAAAGGATACCTCTCACGTTTACAGCTACATTGGCAACCTGGGCCCTCAGGTGGTTGAAATGGCAGGTAAGGCTATCCCCTTCGTAAAAGACTCCTTCGACAAGTTTGAGAAGCTGTTATAAACACGGGGCCTTTACCTATTTGGAAACAAAGGCAAAAGTGCTTACCCGAGTGTTACTTGTCAATGTGTTCGGCATTATACCACTATGAGGCACTTTTTTACGGCTATAGCATTAATCACGTCAATCGCTGTTTATAGTCAACACGATGTTTTCACCATAAAAAAGAGCATTAAGATCTACCCGGATATAGATACCCTGTTGGGCGGTAAAGCATATACATTTACCGTAACGGGTATTAGCATGAGCTCAATTGTGCATATAAGCTTTTCCGAAGGAAAGGTGCAAAAAACGGATTCAGGATTTATCGTAACAGTTAATCAATCCGTTTCGCCTAAAAAGAAATACGCAGTTCAATTGTTCACGTCCGGTGGTAGTGGGCTAAAAGAGGTGGCCGGTAAGGAGTTTACATTATGGCCAATGGCTTTACCGAAGTTTGATCCGGCGCCGCTAAGGGGCGTTCCGGTTCCTCCTGCTGTTTACTGGTTTAATAGCTCCGATAAATTCAGCAGCCAGCTTCCTGTGGCCGATACTATAAGCCTTGAAAAAGCCCACGGCAAGCAAAATAGCATTTTTGTTATCAGCGCCTCTAATGTTGATTATACGGTAATATCCTTTCGCCTTTTAGTGGGCTGCGGCGGCGCAATAAAGGAGTTTTTTGCACGGGGCAGAATTTTTACCCCTGAAATGGAAGCGTATATGGCTACCATAACAAAAGGATGCACCCTATCTTTTGCCGATGTAAAATATGTGCGCAATACCGGCACTGCAGATGAATCTATCGCGGGTACCTTTAAAATGGTAGTGCAGTAATTTTCCTGCTTTGCCACTTCGCTACTTTGTGGCAAATTGCCTTCTGAAATAAAGGACATGTATTCTAAAGAAGAGCAGAAGCATCTGAATGCTTTAAGCGATCAGTTAATAAAAGGCACAAAGAGTTTTGCCGATAAGCAGTTTGCAGAACACCTGCGAGATGTTATACGCTACCACGATTGGCGCTATTATGTTTTAAGCGAACCACTGATTACAGATTTTGACTACGATAAACTTTTCAGGGAGCTTAAAGAACTGGAAGCTGCCCACCCACAACTGGCTACGGATGATTCGCCCACCCAAAGAGTAGCGCGCGCATTAAGCAGCGATTTTCAACAGGTAGCGCACTTAACGGCCATGCTATCGCTGGAGAACTCGTATAACATTGAAGACCTTACCGACTTTGATACCCGCATAAAGGAACTAACCAATAAAACGGAAGTTGAATATTGCGTGGAACCAAAGTTTGACGGCGCAAGCATTGCCCTGGTTTACGAGAACGACAAACTGGTGAGGGCGGCAACACGTGGCGATGGTTCGATAGGTGAAGACATAACCAATAATGCCAAAGCACTATCCAGCATTCCGCTTACTGCGGCTTTTTCAAAGTATGGAATCCACCGTATTGAAATACGGGGTGAAGTAATTATCCGGAGGGATGTATTCACTAAAATGAATGAGGTGCGTGCCGAAAAAGGCGAGAAGGTTTTTCAGAACGCGCGCAATACCGCATCAGGTTCCTTGCGCCAAAAGGACCCTTCAGAAGTACGTGCCCGTAACCTGGAAGCCATTTTATACCATGTTAGTTTAGCTGAAGATGAAAACGGAAAAAACCTTTTGGCCGGCAAGTTGGAATCGCACTACCATACAGTAGAGGTTTTGTATGACTGCGGTTTTAAAACGCCCTTGAAGGATTTAAAGGTTTGCAAGGATATTAATGAGGTGCACGATTTTGTTCAAAGTTGGGATGAGAAACGGCTGACCTTTAATATTGATACAGACGGCATGGTGATAAAGGTTAACAGCCTTGCCATGCAACAGCGTTGTGGCAGCACCTCGCACCATCCGCGCTGGGCTGTTGCTTATAAGTTTGCCGCAAAACAGGCGCAAAGTAAATTGCTGAAAGTAGAGTTTCAGGTTGGGCGCACCGGTGCGGTTACGCCGGTGGCAAAAATTGAACCTGTGCCTTTAGCCGGTGTTACCATCTCCTCCATCAGTTTGCACAACGAGGACTTTATAAAGGAGAAGGACATACACATTGGCGATACAGTAATTGTGGAGCGCGCGGGCGAAGTGATACCGTATATAGTAGGTGTGGTGGAAGCTTTGCGCACAGGTGAAGAGAAGAAGATAAAATTCCCTCGCCAGTGTCCATCGTGCAATGAGGAACTGATAAAACCCGAAGAAGAAGCCGTATGGCGTTGCGATAATGCAGATTGCCCGGCACAAATGGAAGAACGCGCCATACACTTTGTGAGTAAGGATGCTATGGATATTGATGGCCTTGGCCGCAGTATTGTTATAGATTTTATTGAACGCGGCTACCTTAAAACCATTGAGGACATTTACCGCCTGCCTTACAATAGCATAGGCGAGTTGGAAGGCTGGGGTAAAAAGAGTGTTGAGAATTTACAGAAAGGGATAGAGGAATCAAAAGACCGGCCCATTTGGCGTTTGCTGAATGCGCTTGGCATACGGCATGTTGGGGTAACCACCTCAAAGGATATATGCTCGCACATAAAAACCATTTTTGATTTAGAGAAAATGAGCGTGGAGGACCTTACCAATATTGAAGGTATAGGCCCCAAGGTGGCGCAAAGCATTTTTGAGTTTTTTCAAAACGAGGGCAACGTGCACCTGCTGAACGAATTGAAAAAACTGGGGGTGAACACCGAAAACAGGCCACAGGATGCTGCTGCGAAAAACAATAAGCTCGAAGGAAAAACCTTTCTGTTTACCGGCACCCTGCAGCAATTTGGCCGCGACCGTGCCAAGCAGTTAGTAGAAGAGAATGGAGGAAAGTTGTTAAGTGGCGTTAGCGCAAACCTTAATTACCTTGTAGCTGGTGAAGAAGCAGGTAGCAAGCTGGCTAAGGCAAAAAAAATACCCACCATACAAATACTTACTGAAGACGAGTTTTTGAAGATGATAGAGTAGTTCTTTCAGGTACGAAAGAAACGCATTGTTTCCTGCACCACTTTTTCCAGGTCCTTTGGCAATTCATTTTCTGTCCACGGATGTTTACCGCCAAAATTATGGTTACTGTTTTCTATCAAAAGCAGTTTTGACGATTCATTCCAACTGTGCATTTCAACAGCATATTCGGCAGGCACGGTTTCATCCTTAGTGCCATGGATGATAAGCAGGGGTATTTTTAAAGCACGAACGGCATCAGGCACAAACAGGCGGGGCAAATTGGCAAAGTAGTTTTCGTACAGCTGCCATTTAATTGGCATCATTTGCCCGGTGCGGCTGTTGCCTACAAAAACAACACCATCGCGCTTTATCTTTTCCAACTCTTCCTTGCTCCAGAATTTACTGAATTCATTTACACTGCCCCAGGTACAAACCTTTTCAACCCGCGCATCTTCCTTCGCCTTCAAAAGGGATATCCCCCCGCCGCGGCTGTGGCCTATTAAACACAGACTTCTTAAATCAGCATCCGCTTTAGCGGTAAAGTCATCAGAAAAAACCCAATCAAGCACTACGCCAAGGTCATCCAGTTCAATACTCAGGTTATCATTGCCAAAGGCCTCAAGGTCCACAAAATCCATAGGATGGTCTACCGTAGTACCGTTATGCGAAAAACTGAACTTAACATACACAAATCCTGCCCCGGCAAACCTTTCGGCCACCATGTCAAACGGCCCCCAATCTTTAAACCCTTTAAAGCCATGGCTGAAAACCACCACAGGCTTAAGTTCCCCATCCTTTTTGTAATAAACATCAGCTAAAAAGGGGCGGCCATGCCTGCTTTGGAGAATAATGTTGCGCTCACGGGTAATCATGCGGCCAAACCTAATCCATTTTTGCCTATCCATACGGGGAGGAGACTCCCTTGAATATGTTTTTATTGCAAAGGGTAATGCGCAGAAAGTTTACTTTAGCCGCCGCATGGAGTTAAGCCTTGATGATATTAAAAAGCCCATTGCAAAGGAGCTGGACGAGTTTGAAGTCCGCTTCCGCAATTCCATGAAAAGTAATGCCCCTTTGCTGGACCGTATTACGCATTACATTGTAACACGCAAGGGCAAGCAAATGCGCCCCATGTTTGTGTTTCTTTCTGCTAAACTTTGCGGCGATATTAACGAGGCTACTTATGTAGCGGCGTCTTTAGTGGAGCTTTTACATACCGCTACCCTGGTGCACGATGATGTGGTGGATGACAGCTACCAGCGCCGCGGGTTCTTTTCTATAAACGCGCTTTGGAAAAACAAGATTGCCGTACTGGTGGGCGATTACCTGCTTAGCAAAGGCCTGTTGGTATCCGTAGAAAATAAGCAGTACCAACTGCTCGAAATTTTATCGAACACTATACGCGAGATGAGTGAGGGTGAGTTATTGCAACTGGAGAAAGCCCGGCGTATGGATATTAAGGAGGAGATTTACTTTGAAATCATCCGCCAGAAAACAGCCTCGCTAATAGCATCAGCCTGCGCCTGCGGCGCCAGCACCATTACCAAAGATGAAGCTATACTTAGCCGCGTTAAAACTATGGGCGAAAAAATCGGCATCGCATTTCAAATTAAGGATGACCTTTTTGACTACGAAGAAGCTGAGATAGGTAAGCCCCGCGGCATAGATATTAAAGAGCGCAAAATGACTTTGCCGCTTATTTATACGCTACAAAAAGCTGACTGGTTGACCCGCCGCAAGGTTATTAATGTGGTGAAGAATGAAAACCAGGATATGGAGAAAGTGCGTTGGGTGATTGATACCGTGCGCAGCAGTGGTGGTATGGATTATGCCGTAAGCCGCATGAAAGATTATCGTCAGCAGGCCTTAGATATTCTCCATCAGTTTCCTGACGGGGAAGCCCGTACCAGCCTTGAACAGTTGGTTGAGTTTACTATTAACCGAAAGCTTTAAGCTTCGGCAGGCAACGTAAAATAAAAGATGGTGCCGTAACCGGGGGCGCTGTCAATCCATATCTCTCCCTTATGCCTTTCTACAATTCTTTTGCAAATGGCAAGCCCTATACCTGAGCCCTGGTATTTATCGCCGGAGTGGAGACGGTTAAAGATCTCGAATACCTTATCCTTAAACTTCATGTCAAGGCCAATGCCGTTGTCCTCTACTTTAAACAGCCATCCCTCGGCCTTTTCTTCAGCTGATATTTTAATTACAGGCGGCACATCAGGCTTCCTGAACTTAATGGAATTGCTTAACAGGTTCTGAAACAACTGGCGAATCTGAAGGCTATCAGCATATATAGCCGGCAGCCTTTCATAAAGTACCTTTGCCCCAGTTTCTTCTATAGCTACCTTTAAATCTGACAATACTTTTTTAAGCAAGTCGTCCAGATCAATTTTATCAAAAGACTTACCGGCAGTCGAGATACGGGAATAGTCCAACAGGCCATGGATTAGTGAGTTCATTCGCTGGCCGCTATCAATAATGCTGTTTAAAAACTCCTGCGATTCGCTGTCCAGCTTATCGGCATTGCGCTTTTGCAGTAACTGTGCAAAACCAACAATACTGCGTACCGGTTCGCGTAAATCGTGCGAGGCGATGTAAGCAAACTTTTCCAGCTCCGTATTAGAGGTAATATATTTTTCAAGCTCGCGGTTTTTACGGCTCAACTCGCCCACTTGCTTATCTAACTGTACCTGTGCATTGCGCAGCAGGGTTACGTTACGGGCTACAATAATCGATTCCAATTCGTTGAGCCGAACGATACGGAACTCATAACTGAAAATGTCGTCCTTTAAATGATGGCGATAATCATACCAGCGCATTTCATCGCGTTCTACGGCTTCATTTACCAGTTCAATAACTTTTTCGGCATCAACAGCCGGCAGGATGTCGCGAATGTTTTTGCCTGTTAAATCAGAGTACTGCAGCAAACGTTGAAACTCAAGGTTAGAATAGAAACCGGTTATATCGCCTGTTACATTTACCTGAAAAACCATATCCGGCAAGGCATCTAAAATGGCACGGCGGGCCGCTTCGCTTGCTTTAAGCTTTGCTTCTGCCTCTTTAACATCCGAAATATCAATAGTGGTGGTAAGTATCTGTTTTACCTGGCCGTTTTCATCGCGGCTGAAGGGCGTAACGCGGCTTAACAAAAACTTGCGTTTACCTTCTTTAGTAAGGTATCGATCAATAGAGGTAAAAATTTCACCGTCCTTAAGGTGCGGTATTTTACTCCATTGCTCCATCGCCGTATTTACATAGTCCGGCTCAAAGTATTCAAACATGTTAGCCAACCGCTCTTCGGCTTTATAGCCAAGCAATTCACCAAAATAAAAGTTGTGGTAAACAATATTGAAGTTGGTTAAATCAAAGATGGCTACGTGGTTGGGGATGGTATCAGCTATCTTCGCATTAAAGTTGCGGCTTTCTCTAAGTTCCTGCTCTGTTTCTTTCAGCAGTGTAATATCCTGAGCAATACCAAAGTTCACTTGTTGATCGCCCTGCATTTGCAGCATGGTGCTTCGGCCTAAAATCCAGCGCCATTTTCCATCCTTACCCAGCATGCGGTATTCGGTGCTGCTGTATTTGCCCACGTTGGCAGGGTCAAACAAAAACTTGCGCGATTCTATCAGCTTTTTCTTATCGTCGTTATGGATAATGTTCTGCATAAAATCAAACATATCCACCTTGCCTTCAAGGTCAGCCTCATTGTATCCCAAAAACTCAAGAAGGGAGTTGTTCTGGAAAAGTATTTTGCGGCTTTTGCTTTCTACCACAATCAGGTTATCGGGTATAAGCTGGGCAATTTTTTCAATCAGCAGGTTCTTACTCTCCAGTTCCTTTTCAACCTTGCTTACATAATCAAAATTATGCGCTACCACCAGCCTGCACTCTTCTCCTCTAAAATGTATACTGGAACTTTTTGTTTCTACATAACCGCCATTGCCCTTTGCAGTTATAATACGTGCCGCTACTATAGAGTTTAGCACCTTTTCTTTAGCGCCTCTTGCAATGGCGTCAATTACCTGTGGGCGGTCGGCGGGGTCAATAAACTCCAGCAAATTGCGGCCAATAAACTGCTTGTATTCAGGCACCTCAAACATTTCGAGGCACAAACTATTGGCATAACGTATTACCCCCATGTTATGTATCAAAATGGGGATAGGGGAAATATCTACGATTATTTCAAAATCCTTATCACTGGTGTTTCCACCCACAGCACTATGTATTTCGTCGGTTTCCAAATAAACTTAAAAAATGAAATTATGTATTTTTCGTAATGGGGGTTAGGATGTTACACTAAGGCGAGTATTTCCTCCAAAATTTTGCGATTATTATTTAACCGGGGTACTTTATGCTGCCCGCCTAATTTGTTTTTTGTTGCCAGCCATCGGTAAAAAGTTTTAGGCGCAAGTGTATGAATTATAAGGTTTTGCAGCGCCAAATCGCCGGTTCTTTTGGCCTCGTAATCCGAGTTTAGCAACTGCAGGTTTTTATCCAGCATTTCTGAAAAAACTTTCAGGTCTTCCGGTGCTTTTTCAAACTCAACAAGCCATTCATGACCTCCTTTTTCTGTGGTGGTTAAAAACCTGGGCGCAACAGTATAATCCGTTACGCTGCAGCTCAACTGTGCGCAGGTTTGCGCCAGCGCCATATCCGTATTGTGCACCATTACCTCCTCGCCAAAAACGTTTATAAACGACTTAGTGCGGCCGGTAACAATTAAGCGATAAGGATTAACACTAGTAAACGAAACGGTATCGCCGGGCATATAACGCCATAGGCCGGTAGTGGTACTGATTACAATAGCATAGTTTTTACCTGCCTCCACTTCCTGAAGCGATAAAGCAAGCGGCCTTTCGTTTTGCAATTCTTCCAGCGGTACAAACTCATAAAATATACCTGCGCCAATGTGCAGCAACATCCCTTCTCCTTCAAAATCATTAAAGGCAAAAAAGCCTTCTGAAGCATTGTAGGCCTCCAGATAGTTTATGGGCTTACCTATAAGGCGATTATACTCGTGCCGGTAAGGGGTAAAACTTACGCCGCCATGCACAAACAATTCCAAATGCGGCCACACCTCAGCAATATTTTTTTTGCCGCTTACTTCAAGGGCGCGTTTTAAAATCATCATTATCCAGGTGGGTACGCCTGAAATGGACATCAGGTTTTCGTGCAGGCAGGTTTGTACAATGGCGTCAATCTTTTTCTCCCAATCGGCCATAGTAATTACCCGGCGCGAGGGCACCCTGAAAAACTGTAGCCACTCCGGCATACGATGGATAAGCACTGCCGATAAATCGCCGGCATGTGCGCCTGTAAAGTTTTCTGAAAGGCTGCCACCTACTATTAGCGACTTACCCGCAAAAACCAGGCTTTGCGGAAAACGGTTATAGTAAATAGCCATTAAATCCTTACCCCCTTTTACATGGTTAAATCGTATGGCTTCGGTTGTAAGCGGTATGTATTTGCTTTTATCGGCAGTAGTGCCGCTGCTTTTAGCAAACCAGTTCACTTTACCGGGCCAAAGCACATCGCGCTCGCCTTGCTGTATTTTTTCAATCCAGGGCTTTAAATTCTCGTATTCACTTAGTGGAACAGTCCGTTTAAAATCGTTATAGCTTTTAAACGAGGGGAAGCTGAAGTGTGTGCCAAATTTTGTTTGGGAACCCGCTTTCAGTAAATGGTTAAAAATATGCTGTTGATAGCGGTGTGGGTGCTTAACAGTATCTCTTATGCGGGGCATACGCGCCGCCAGGTACTGTTTCATAAATGCGTTAATCAAACTCACGGAAGCAAGTTAGAGAAAATGCTTTAGTTGCTGGTGGCTGCTTTTACCAATAGCAGGTGCGAAGCTATGCCCTGCAGGGCCGAGCGGGTGTCATAAAGTTGCTCTTCAAACTTTTTGCCTTTTACTATTACCGAAAGCCAGCTTTTTGTAAGCATATTTAAAAACAACATAAGGCCTTCAGGTAAGTGCTTTATCTGAATGGTGTCAACTTTTTGAGCAAGTACGGTGTCGTTACCTGTAGCAGCAAAGGTGCCTACTACAGTTTTATATTCGGCTAACGATGTAGTATATTCCTTATAGCCCGAGCTCACCAATTCCTGTTCAATTTCGGCAGGCCGGGTAGTTTTTAAAACAATATCCAGGAAACGTTCCGTACTGTTCAGCATGTCGTTAGTATACTTTATTAAACCGGGCACGGTTAAGGTAGCGCCGGGTTTATCCGAAGCCACATTGGAGTCAATATTTTTGCGGTGCAGCACAAAGTTCTGTCCTAAGTAAACTTTACGTACCTGCTCATCATTTGCCAATTCTTCGGCGCTGCCCTGCTTCAAAATCTTTCCTTCAAATAACAGATAAGCACGGTCTGTAATTGAAAGGGTTTCCTGCACGTTGTGGTCTGTAATCAGCACGCCGATGTTCTTTTCCTTTAGCTTTATTACTATGCGCTGTATATCCTCAACCGCAATAGGGTCAATACCTGCAAAAGGTTCATCAAGCAAAATAAACTTAGGCGCTGTTGCCAGGGCACGTGCAATCTCAGTCCTCCTTCTTTCGCCACCACTTAGTACGTTGCCCATACTTTTGCGTACTCGGTTCAATCCAAACTCACCTAACAACTCTTCCAGCCTTGCCTTTTGCTGCGCACGGCTTAGGGTAGTCATTTCCAATACGGCAGCAATGTTATCTTCTACCGATAGGTTGCGGAAAACGGAGGCTTCCTGCGGCAGGTAGCCAACACCCAATTGCGAGCGCTTATACATGGGCTGGTCAGTAATTTCCAAATCGCCCAAAAATATCTTGCCGCTATCGGGCGGTATAAGCCCAACTATCTGGTAAAAGGAAGTGGTTTTGCCTGCGCCATTGGGGCCCAGTAAGCCCACAATTTCGCCCTGGTTAACCTGCACGGAAACATCATTAACCACAGCGCGGTTCTTATAAACTTTAAGCAGGTGTTCGGAGCGGAGCGTAAGCATATTTCTAAAAATCGAGGCCGAAACTAAAATAATACATGGGTTTCTTCGAAACTTCTCCCGTATCGTAACTCCATGCGGCGTCAAACTTCATAAAGTAACTCAGGAAGGTGGTGCGCACCCCCGGGCCAAAGCCCGCTATTATAGGCGTTTTATAACGCTTAACTTTTACAATTACTGAAGGATTATCGGTGCTGTTAGGTATCTCCTCGTTAAACAATGGGTTGCTTTCGCTAAAAGGCGACCAACCTTCCCAGGCAGTGCCAATATCAACAAAACCCACTAACTGAAAATTGCGGATAAACTCAGAACGGATAGGCGAATTAATAAGCGCTGAGAAAACAGGTACGCGCAGTTCAGAGTTGATGACTATATACTTATCGCCATTGCGGGCATTTTGTTTAAAGCCGCGCAACGGTGTGGCCAGTGTTTGAAAAGCGTAGCCATGATTCTGGTTGATAGGTGTAGTGCGGTCAAATTTGTCCAAGCGCGGCGATGCAATCCAGTTTTCTAAACCGCCCAGGTAGTAGATAAGTTTGGATGTGCCGAAGGAGGCGCCCATAGCAATACGGTTGGCCCAAATAATTTGCTTGTAAATTTTTTGATAGTGGCGAAGGTCTAATCCAAAAACGCCCATTACCTTATCATTAAACACCGGCACAGGGAAATCAACCTTATCAAACAGCACTTTATTTTTGGTAGGAAACTCCTTATGCACCTCAGCAAAAACCTTAAAGCGCGTTCCATAACGGATGTTGGTCATCGCTTCCATCGTATTATCAAAAACATACTCCGCCCTTGTAAACAACCAGTTATCAGAAAGTGTAGGTAGGGTGCGCGAGAAGTTGTCCCTGGATTTATAAACAATCAAATCATTACGGAACGCAAAAGTAAAGCGCAGGCTGTTCAGCACATCCAGCGGGTAAATCAATTGTGCTTCAGCATAGTTGGTTTTAATGCTGTAGTCAACCGAGTAATCCTGCGGCAGCTGTACATTGCCAAACGGTAATTGATTAAATGCTTTTTTGCCTATGTTGCGGCGGTAAAAAGTGAATTTTTTATCGAGCCGCTTGGTAAGGTTCTCGTACGTAATAAAGTATTCGCTATTGTTATCAATGCCTATAAACGGCAGGCGAATGCCTCCGTACAGCTTGTGGTTCTCCAGCAAATCAGTAATGCCGAATTTAAACATGAAGCTTACCGGCACCGTATTGAATTGTGGATTGGCGGGGTCAAACGGCTGATAGCGTGTAACCATCAGGTTATTATCTACCTGGGCTATTAGTTTATCAACTGCAAAACGCACAAAGTAAGGGCGCACGCGCGAGAACCTGAATACATAGCCTTCTTTCTCCTCTGCCAGTTTTGAGGCAGATGCCGAATCCCAGTCAAACAACTTAATGCCGTAGTCAAATTCGCTTTGAAAATCGTATGGCCGGTTGCCTACGTTTGCAGTAACAGAATCGTAAACAGAAGACATCGTTTTTACCGGTGCCTCCTTCTTCTGTTCGGGTTTAACTACCTCTGTGGCCTTGGCCTGTAGCTTACTGCGGTATTCGGTTACCGTGGTATTGCCCGCGCTGGTGTAATCGTTAAGGTTGTATTTTAAAAACTGAGGCCTGCCGTTTTTGTGTACCAAATCAAGCGCCTGGTTTTTATCAGCCACCGTGCTTTGTTCCAGTATGCTTAAAGTGTTATTTGTGTAAGGGGCAGTAACACCGCTTAACTTGTACACCTTTTCGCTGGTAACTTTTTGTACCGTAATGGTTTTCATGTCCATTACAGAATCAATAGGCAGATTTTCAGGAATGGAAACCGAATCGGCTTCTTCTGTTTCTTTATTAATGAAGTGATAGGTTTTTTGGTTGTGGTCAAACACACTTTCCAGGTGGCCTATAAAACGGTTGCGGGTACCGTTTTCATCACTAAGGAAACTGAATTCGTTTTCGCTGAAATTTTGAGGATAGGTTTCATCGGCATTAGGGGTGCCGGTTATGCGGTAGAGGATGTTATTGTTGGCATCCAGGTCGTAAAAATAAAGGTCGTGGTTGCTTAACGTAGGTTGAGCTTCGTAGCGTCCGCCGCGCAAGGTATCGTCAGGCCGGTTGCTGCTAAACATAATGCCACGCACGCTATCCGCTGTTATATAAGCAGGATATAAATCATCGTAGTAGTCATCAGTAATTTTGCGCGTGGTAGTGCTGGCAATGGTATATAGGTAAATATCCGTTTGGCCGTTTTGTATGGCGCTTAGTACCAGTGTTTTTGAATCTACAAAGGAGAAGCTGATTACCTTTTGGAATTTGCGCACCGGGTTAACTTCAATTTTACCTGTTTCCATGTCATACAGGCGCAGAAATATTTGGGCGCGTTTTTCAGAAACAAAAGCAAGCTTTTTACCAGAAGGGTCAAAAGCAATTAACGGAATGGAATGGTCGGTAAACAACGTATTCGTGCGGAACCCGCCCCTGAAAACAACCTTGCGCTTTCCATCTTCAGTATTCAGTAAATGAACTTTGTAGCGACCCATATCGTTGCTGGCATATGCAATATGTTTACCATCCGCTGATAAACGCAGCTGGTAATAATCGTGGCCTTTTCGTATGCGCGCTTTAACAATGGACTTATCAGAAGGCATTCCCGATGAATTCTTTTCATTCGTAAATCGGGCATAGTAATAGTTATACCAGTTTTCCAATGTTTCCGAAAGGTTTGTCCCCAACACAAACAAAAAGCCGTTATCTACACTGCGGTTAACACGGGTTAAATAAATAATGTTGCTTACGGCTGTTTTACCATGGGTCTCTTCCAGGTAATGCCATATGGAGTGCCCTACAAATATGGCTTCACTAGGTTGTAGCTTATTGAGCTTTTTGTAGCGGCCGCTTAAAATACCATCGCGCAGCTTATCCTCCATCTCGCTGTTCCAATCTTCACCAATGTATTGCACAAGGCCGTACTTATACCAATCGGGCAGATTAAGCAATACCGCGTTTTGTATCAGTTCAGCAAAGCTGCTGCCCAGCACCATTTTTTCTACATAAATTTTCGCAATGCCTTCGCGTATCTGCTTATCCAGGTGGCGGTGGTCGCCATTAAAGTAAATGTATAGCTTGTTCTCCGGTATTTTGGTGGTGCCGCCGGGGTTTTGGCCGGGCTCGTATATGCCTATATTGGTTTGGTTAAGCTCATTAATGTTGTTGTAAACAATAATGTCAATTTTACGGTGGTAGCGGAAATCCAGGAGTTTGGAGATATCGTCCGTAACATCTTCAGCCGTTTTAATAACGTATTTGGCAACATCCTGCCCGCCCTGGTAAAAGTAAGTAGTGTAATTATCGCTCTCGTAATATTGAAAGACAAAGTCCTTGTACTGAACGCGGTTTTGGCCGAATTTCTCCTCATTGGTTTGTGCCGAAGCAGTAACAGCTACTCCCACACCAAGCACGGCCAATAGCAACCCAAAAATATTCCTAGCTGACAAAATCATTGTTACGTAGCAAAAACGCTGTTTAACTGCTTTTGTTTTACGGAGGCGTTTAGCTTTTTCTTCTTCTAACATCTTAATACTCACTACCAAATACTCCTTCTATATTCGCACCACCAAACATAGCAAAACCATGCTCAAGATACATAAGCATACGTTTAATCTATTCTCTGAAAATACATATATTCTGGCAGATGAAACCGGGGAATGTGCCATTATAGACCCGGGCTGTTCCAACGATAAGGAGCGCACTGAATTAACCCAAACTATTGAGGCTTACGGGCTAAAACCGGTTAAGCTGTTAAATACGCATTGCCACATCGATCATTTTCCGGGCAATAAGTTTGTGTGCGATACCTATGGACTGCTACCGGAATTTCACGAGCTGGAGTGGGAAGTAATGCAGCGGGCATTGGATTACCAGCAGTTTTTCGGTTTTACATTGGATCCTTCCCCACGCCCAGACAACTTTTTGAAGGAGGGGGACATTGTAAAATTCGGAAATACGGAACTGAATTGCCTTTTTACTCCGGGCCATTCCATCGGCCACCTGGCATTTTATTCAGAAAAGGACAAGGCCATATTTAGCGGCGATGTGCTTTTTTACGGCAGCATTGGCCGTTATGATTTACCCGGTGCCGATGGCAAAGTATTGTATGAAACGCTGATGCAAAAAATGATGACACTACCCGATGAGGTAGTGGTTTACTCCGGCCACGGCCCCAAAACCACTATTGGCCGCGAGCGTAGGGAGAACCCCTACACCAACCGCCAGTTTTTCTTCGAAAGCTAAGCCGTCTTATTCTGGCTTTTTACCGGTACTAAAACTTTAGTGCCCTGCCATTGTTAATTGAGCGGGACAATTCTACATTTATCTTAATACCCCCCTACCATGAAAAAAATATCGACTCTGCTTTTTCTGTTTTCCGTTTTAATAGCGGCAGCGCAATATCCCATAGGTCATATTTCCGTAAATTTTAAAGATGCCTCCCGCAGCGGAGGTTTTTCAATATCAGGTGGTACCACATTTCCTTCAGGAGGCACCGGACGAACAATAGGTACAGAAATTTATTACCCGGCCACTACAGCGGGAGAAAGCACACCATTAGCGAGCGGACAGTTTCCCGTAATTGTTTTCGGGCATGGCTTTGCAATGGGGTGGGATTCATACACTACTTTTTACGATAGCATGGCAAGAAACGGCTACATCATAGCGCTGGCCAGAACTGAAGGTAGCCTTCTGCCTGCGCCAAGCCATTTGGATTTTGGCAAGGACCTTGCCTCCATTGCCGCGCAAATGCTAAACATGAACACCACCAGCGGTAATCTCTTCTTCGGCAAGCTTAATGGCCGCGAGGCAATTGGCGGCCACAGTATGGGTGGCGGCGCTACTTTTTTGGCAGATGCTTACACCAACAGTAATGTAAAGTGTTACTTCACTTTTGCTGCAGCCGAAACCAATCCTTCAGCCGTTACAGCAGCCGCAGCTATTACCAAGCCACACTTAGTTTTATCGGGAACCTATGACTGCGTTGCGCCGCCGGCCACTAACCAAACATTGATGTATAATGCGCTGGCCTCATCCTGTAAAACGCAGCTAAACATAACCAAGGCGTACCACTGTGCTTTTGCCGATAACAATTTCAACTGCGGATTTGGTGAGGGCACCTGCATTACAGCCGGGGGCTTAAGCTCAACCCTGCAGCAACAAATTGTGCGCAACTACCTGGAGCCGTACCTGGACTACTACCTGAAAGGAGTTTGCCCTGCCTGGACCAAATTCCAAAACATGGTTGATACCGCCACCATTTCTGCAGTAACACAAAGCTGTACCAACGCTGTGCCTCAAAATCCTGTAATACTTGGCGCAAATTATTTTTGCCCGGGTAGCTTCACTTTATTAACTGCTTATCCCTTTGGTTTTCAGTACAACTGGACTAACGGTGCAAGCACATCCGACATCACTGTTTCGCAGGCCGGCACATACGGTGTCAATG
Source organism: Chitinophagales bacterium (assembly GCA_039811145.1). Classification (GTDB taxonomy): domain Bacteria; phylum Bacteroidota; class Bacteroidia; order Chitinophagales; family LD1; genus Bog-950. The sequence continues at coordinate 58,589 of JBDHYB010000017.1, forward strand.
TTAGCGATGGCGTTTGTTCATTAGCTGCTAATACAGTTAATGTGCAACAAAAAAATGCACCGGCTTCAATTTCAAACATCACCTATCCCGATACTATGTGCTCCGGTATTTCCAACTTATCGTTTTCGGTATTGAACGATACGACCGCAGACTCTTATACATGGAGTTTTCCGGCCGGTTGGGTAATTACTCAGGGCGCAAACACATCATCAGTGTTGGTTACATCCGGCGATAGTATAGGCCCTGTTACGGTGTATGCACAAAACACCTGCGGAAACAGCGATACAGCTACTGCCTTTGCTATGGTACTACCTTCTAACCTTGGCGCGGCGGGCCCCATTACCGGCGACACAGTTGCCTGCGCCGGCGATACTTTGAACTACTTAACCACAGTGGTAAGTGGCGCTATGTCCTACCAATGGAGCTATCCGGCTGGCTGGATAGCATTGAACGCCTCAAACGGCGTATTTCTATCGGTAGTAGCAGGTAATACCGGAGGAACAGTTTCAGTGGGCGGGGTAAACACCTGTGGAGTTGGTGTACCGTCAAGTAAAAGTGTAACAGTTAATCAGGCGCCCGCTTCGGGGGCTATTACCGGAGCCGATACTATTTGCATGGGCGATGGTGGAAATATTAGCTATCAACTTAATCCCGCACCGGCCGGTGGCGCTATACAATGGACTATACCTTCAGGATGGACCCTCCTATCAGGACAGGGAACCGGTAGCATTAATGTAAGTTCTAATGGTACGGGCGGGCAGATAAATTGCAGCGTAAGCAATGGCTGTGGTGCTACCAATTTTACATCGGCTACACTTAATGTTATTGATACGCCAGTGGTAAGCATTACAGACAACGGCACCGGCTTAACCGCCTCAGCCCCCGGCGCTGTTAATTACCAATGGTATTTTAATGGCTCTGCCTTAAGCGGCGAAACCAGCGCTGTAATTACACCAACGCAAACCGGAAATTACTACTGCGTGGTAAATACTGCTGACAACTGTTCCGGTACAGGCTCAAGTAACTTCACCTACGTATCAGTTGATGATGTTCAACTTGCTTCTTTCTATTTTACTAATCCTGCTTCAAATCAACTGGAAATAGGCACAACGGATTTTGCTGACGGCAAGTTTGCCATATTTGATTTACAAGGGCGATTAGTAATGGAACACAAACTTACCGTAGCAAAGTCAAGCTATGATATCAATGCACTTGGCGCAGGCGTTTATTTGTTGCGCGTAGAATTGAAGGGCCAAACCTTCACTCGCCGCCTTAATGTTCAGCATTAATTGAGGTAAACCAGTTACGCATTAGCTGCAGGCCCTGCGGGGTAAGTATGCTTTCCGGGTGAAATTGCACACCGGCAAGCGGTAAGCTTTTATGCGCCAGGGCCATAATTTCGCCATCGGCTGTTGTAGCGGTTACCTTTAAGCCGGTTTTTTCAAGCCCTTCCAAAATGAGGGAATGGTAGCGCATTACCTGCAACTGCTGTGGCAGGCCTTTAAACAAAAGATGGTTGGTGTGTTGTATTAAGGTTGTTTTGCCATGCATGGGCTGCCGCGCCTTTACCAAAGTGGCACCAAAAAACTGACCGAGCGCCTGGTGTCCTAAACAAATGCCAAGGATAGGTAACCTATTATGGTAGTGCTTTATAAAAGGCATGGTAATGCCGGCCTCTGCAGGGGTTTTGGGCCCCGGTGAAATAACAGCCGAGCTAAATGAGATATCTGCCAATTCTTCAAGCGTAATTTCATCGTTTCTTACTACACGGCACTGCTCCCCAAGTTGTAGTATATAATCATACAGATTATAGGTGAAGGAGTCGTAATTATCGATAAGCAGAACCATTGCTGTGCAAAGAAATAATTTAGGCGCATAACTAAACAGGCAAAACCTTCAATAGCGGGCCTGGCTGCTCTATCCTGAAAAGTTAAGGCTAAACCAGTTTATCAATAGCTTCAGCCAGCTTCCGGTCTTTTTCAGTAACAACATTGCCTGCGCTGTGCGTGTTCAGTGTAATCTCTACTTTGTTGTAAACGTTGGTCCAATAAGGATGATGGTCGTGTTTTTCAGCAAGCAGGGCTACGCGCGCCATAAAAGCAAATGCTTCGCTAAAATCTTTAAACGTAAAAGTTCTCTGTAGTGCATTATTCTCTTCCTTCCACATAATCGCAATTTTAAGCCAATAGAAAGTTACTGAATAAAAAACAAAAGCCCCTTTAAAGGGGCTCTCTATTTCTTGATTTCATCACTTGACAAACTCAGAATGACCAATAGCGGTTATTTAAAACTCCAGTCGTATTTATCCAAATTGCTCAGGCACACTTTCAACAAATCAATGTTGCCTTTAATGTCATCCTTATTGGCCATTTCAATTACGCTGTGTATGTGGCGCGTTGGTATGGAAACCGCCCCTGCAATGGAACCATAGGTTGCCATGCGTTGCATAGCTGCTGTATCTGTGCCTCCCGCAGGCAACAATTCCGGCTGCCATTTTATTTTGGCGGTATCGGCTTGCTCTTTCATGTACCTTACCATGCGGTAATCGCAAATGGTTGATGAGTCCATAACTTTAATGGCTACACCCTCACCCAACTTAGTAACGGTTTCCTCCGGTTTAGCCCCCGGCGTATCAAAGGCAATGGTTGTATCAATACAGAAACTGAAATCGGGATTAACGTGGTGAGAAGCCACATGTGCACCGCGGATGCCTACCTCTTCCTGCACGGTAAACACACCATAAAAATCGTACGGAATTTCCTTGCCTTTTAATTCGCGCAGCGTTTCAATTAAAATAAACACTGCTACACGGTTATCAAGGCTTTTGCAGTTAACGCAATTACCCATTTCAATAAGCTCGCGCTGGCGGGTTACAGTACTGCCAACTTCTACCAGTTTTACCACCTCCGCCTTTGGCAGGCCAAGGTCAATAAAATAGTCGCTTAGTTGCAGAGGCTTACCTCTTTCTTCAGGCGTCATCAAATGGATAGGCTTGGTACCCATCACACCAACTACATCCTGCTTGCCATGTACTATTACGCGCTGAGCTGTAAGGGTCTTAGGGTCGAAGCCTCCAAGCGGGTGAAAACGCAGAAAACCGTTATCGTCAATATGGTGAACGATAAAACCTATTTCATCCATATGGGCAGCAGCCATAACGCGCTTGTCGCTGGTTTTTCCCTTTTTAAGGGCAACAAGGTTTCCCATGTTATCGATAGTTATAGAATCAACCAGGCCGTTCAATTCACGGCTAACCAATTCACGCACTTTTTGCTCATGGCCGGGCACTCCGGGTATCTCGCTTATTTCTTTAAGTAATGCAACATTTATAGCCATACTTTAATACTGTTTATAGGTGGTAAACTTATTACTTTTTCTATTCAATGAAATACCGTGGTAAAAGGCGCTAAACAAGACGGGGCCTACTCAACCTTAGTAACCTTAACCATATTGGCGCGGCCACGGTTGGCTAATGGCATGCTGCCGATGTTCACTACCATATCGCCTTTTTTCAGCAGGCTGTTATCGCGTAGTATGCGTATCACGTCGCGGATAGAGGTATCGGTTCCCACAAATTTATTGTAGTGGAAGGCTCTTACGCCCCAGCACAAACTAAGAGTGTTCAGCAGGTCTTCGTTTTCAGTAAAAATAAAGATGTTAGCCTTAGGCCTGTAGCTGCTTAGCAAAAAGCCGGTATAGCCGGAGAAGGTCATACCAACAATAGCCCGCGCACCTAACTCGCTGCTTATACGCGCAGCATTATAGCAAATGGCATCGCTGATAAATGTTGGCGAGTCTTTATCGGCCTTTAATTCCTTGTCGTAGATAAGGTCGGCATGTTCAATATTGCTCAATATCTTCTCCATTACCTGTATAACCTTAGCAGGGTGCTTACCCACACTGGTTTCGCCACTAAGCATTACAGCATCAGCACCGTCAATCACGGCATTGGCAACATCTGTAATTTCGGCACGTGTAGGGTTGGGGTTCTCTATCATGCTATCCATCATTTGGGTAGCTACCACCACCGGTTTAGCGTACTTAATACACTTCTTAATAATATCCTTTTGTATCAAGGGCATTTTTTCCTGCGGCACTTCCACAGCCAAATCGCCGCGGGCAATCATAATACCATCGGCCGCTTTAATTATCTCGTCAATCTCTTTTAAGGCTTCCGGCTTTTCAATCTTAGCCATCACTTTCATGTAGCTGTTTTTCTTGCCAATGATATTTTTCAGTTCTATCACGTCCTGTGGTGAACGAACGAAGGAAAGGGCTATCCAATTTGCGCCGTTTTTAATACCGAACTGCAGATCCTTTTTATCCTTTTCGGTAAGGGCGGGTATTGATGTTTTGGTATCGGGCAGGTTAACCCCCTTATTGCTGCTTATTTTGCCCCCGTTAATCACTTTGGCCTTAATAGTATCCTTTCGGTTAGTGCTTATTACTTTAAGCTCAATTTTTCCGTCATCAATCAATATGGCATCACCGGTTTCAACCTCCTTCGGTAACTGCTGGTAGTTTACGTACAGCTTCTTAAAGGTACTAACACATTCCTTATTGGTTATTTCTACCTCGCGGCCGCTTTCTAAAACCTCCATGTTATCGCGCACCTCGCCAATACGTATTTTGGGGCCCTGCAGGTCCACCAAAATTGCCACGTTCAGGTTGTGTTCCTTGTTAATCTGCCTTACACGCTTAAAGCCCTCCAGGTGCAGGTCGTAATGCCCGTGACTCATATTAAAACGGAAAACATCCAGCCCGTGGCGCACCATTTCTTCCATCACTTTTAAATCGCTACAGGCAGGGCCGTAAGTGGCTATAATTTTTGTTTTGTTTACGTGAACTTTCATTTCGGCTTTTTTCTGTTTATCAATTTCTGTACAGGTTTTTCTTCTTCGTAAATCAGGCGGTCTTTACTCTTCACTTTTTTAAGCGGTATTTCGGTAGCCATTACCACTTCCGGAAAGGCCCTTATGCCATCCAGTAAATCTTTCAAATCGTCCTCGGGTTGCCGACCGAAAATCTGTAACAGGTAATCGTAATTGCTTACCTCCGGTAACAACGCTTCGCCCAAATTTTTGTTTGCGAATATAAGGTATTGGTGGGGGGTGGTTTCATCGCCGGCTTTAAACACGCTGAACTGCACACTTCGGCCCCGGTCTTTGGGCTCAAAAACAAGGTCTTTAAGCTTCCGGAAATCGCAGCCTAAAAGGCCGTTTAAGTGAAAGCAAAGTTTGTATTCGCGCAATGAAGCAGCTATGCCGATTAGCCGGTAATCGGTCCCGAATTCGTAACTTATGCGTTTATCTGCCACTCAATTAACAAAAATACAAATGTAGAATAGGTAATAAAGCTACAAAACCCCTTGAGAATGACCGCAAAACGAGGGAAAAAGAATTTTTTGCGGAGGAGGGGGATGTTTTTATTTTCGCACCACATTTAAAACCAAAGCACATGTCTAACATCGCAGAAAGAGTAAAGAAAATTATCGTTGACAAACTGGGCGTTGAAGAAAGCCAGGTTACACCTGAAGC
>JBDHYB010000018.1:0-58649 GCA_039811145.1 Chitinophagales bacterium
GATGGCTTTTCTGAAAATGCTGAAAAAAGCCCTGGGTACCGGGGCTGTTAGGTATACCGCACTGCGCGGCAGGCCCGTTCAAAAGGTGGCTGTGTGCGGGGGCGCAGGGCGCTTTTTGTTAAATAACGCTATTGCCGCCGGAGCCGATGTTTTTGTCAGCGCCGATTTTAAATATCACGACTTCTTTGACGCTGATAATAAGATAGTTGTGGCAGATGTAGGGCATTACGAAAGCGAGCAATTTACCCGCGATTTACTGGCCAAGGAAATTCGGCAAAAATTCCCTATCATTGCCGCCCTAATTTCAAAAGTTAACACAAACCCGATTAAATACCTATAAAATGGCAGCAACCAAAGAATTATCGGTGGACGAGAAGTTGAAGCAACTATGGGACCTTCAGCAAATTGACTCAAAAATCGACAGAATACAGATTTTGAAAGGCGAATTGCCTATCGAAGTAAAAGACCTGGAAGACGAGATCGAAGGCCTTAACACCCGCCTTAAAAACAGCCAGGATGAATTGGTTGAACTGGAAGAGGAAATTAAGAACCGCAAAAACGCAAAGTCGTTAGCGAAGGAGTTAATTACCCGTTACGAAAAGCAGCAGAACAACGTTAAAAACAACCGCGAATACGATGCGCTTAGCAAAGAGATTGAACTGCAGAAGCTTGAAATACAGTTAAGCGAAAAGAAGATTAACGACGCTACTGCTAAGATTGATGCCAAAAAAGCTGTTTTAGAAGAAACAGAAAAGGTAATAAGCGAACGCGAAAAAAACCTGAAGGCAAAGAAGAAGGAACTGGACAAGATCATCGAGGAAACTGAAAAAGAAGAAAAAGAACTTCAGAAAGAATCGGAAAAGCAAGCTAAAAAAGTGGAAGAGCGCTTATTGAAAGCCTACGAGCGCATCCGCGGAGCTTATAAAAACGGTCTGGCAGTTGTTGCCGTATTGCGCGATGCCTGCGGCGGTTGCTATGCAAAAATACCACCACAACGTCAAATGGAAATCCGCCAGCGCAAGCGTATAATTACCTGCGAACACTGCGGACGCATATTGATAGACTGGGAAAACAAAGAAAACTAGTACTACCTGCTAAAGACCCTCCTAACGGAGGGTTTTTAGTTTGCCTAAAGCGGATGTATTATATTTCAGCCGTGTTGCGCAAAGTTTGCCTCTATCTCTTGTTTTTATTGCCGCTGGCCGGTAGCACGCAATCATTCGACTTTAACGACAATTGCCGTAAAGCCTACAGTAACATACTTGCCTTAAAACTTACCGAAGCCCAACGCCTGCTAAATGCAGAAAAGAATAATGCCATACGATGGTACCTGGAAGACTACATTGACTTTGTTGCAATGTACACCATTGATACCAAAGAAGAGTATGACAGGCGGCAGGCCAACCGAGATGGCCGGTTGGAACACCTTAGAGAAGCAGATAAAAACTCGCCCTGGTATTTGTTTACCCAGGCCGAAGTGCAATTGCACTGGGCTGCTATGAACTTGCGCTTTGGCGAGTATGTAAATGCCGTGTTCTCCATCCGCAGCGCTTATAAACTTTTAGAGGATAACCGTAGTAAGTACCCTGACTTTAAACCTAATGATAAAACCTTTGGAGTGGTGGAAGCGCTGCTTGGCAGCATACCCGATAAATACCAATGGGCTGTAAACATGCTGGGCATGGATGGCAATGTAAACGGTGGTTTGCAAAAGTTGAACACATTGGTGGAATACGGGAAAAAGAACGATTACATCTTTAAAGAGGAGACCGCTATTTATTATGCCTTTCTGCTGTTTCATTTAAAAAATGAAAAGGAAAAGGCCTGGCAGGTTTTAAAGGATAACAATTTTACGGCCCAAAGCGATTTAATGAGCATATACAGTTGTGTACATATAGGCATTTACGGCTCTCATAACGATGAAGCGCTTAAGCTGCTGGATAAACTTTCCCCCACGGAGTTATCCTCCTTTAACTTTCTGCATTACCTGTATGGGCTGGCCAAACTAAACACGTTGGATACCAATGCCGAATCTTCTTTCAAAAAATTTCTGGCTGAGTATAAGGGCGAGAACCATATTAAATCCGCTTACCAGAAGTTAGCGTGGAATGCCTTACTGGAGAACGATACTATAGGTTACTACCAAATGATGGCAAAGGCCGAAGCCCTGGGTTCAAGCATGGTAGATGCAGATAAACAAGCCCAAAAAGAAGCGGAAAGCAATAAACTGCCCAATATAAACCTGCTTAAAGCACGCCTGTTGTTTGATGGCGGCTACTATACACGGGCCTACTACATTATGCGGGCTTTTAAAGAAGCGGACTTTGTTACTGATGAAGAAAAAACGGAATACTTCTACCGTTTAGGCCGCGTAAACCAGGAAATGAATAAGGATGAGGATGCGCTGATATGCTATAAGCAAACTATAAACAAAGGCAGCAAGTTGCCGCGTTATTTTGCCGCCAATGCTGCCTATGAATCGGGGGTAATACTGGAGGAGATGAACCTGCTGGACAAAGCCAAAGAGTTTTACCGCCTGAGTATGACCTTTGAAAACCACGAGTACAAAAACGGTATTGACCAAAAGGCCAAGGCCGCATTAAACAGATTACGTTAAACTTGCAACGTGAGGATTCTTGAAAACCTATCGCTTAAATCTTACAACACTTTTGGCATTGATGTGGCCGCCCGTTGGTTTGTTGAAATAGCCTCGCTGGAGGATTTGCAGCAATTGATGAGCGAAGAGGTTTACCGCAAACAGCAAAAGCTGGTTTTAGGTGGTGGCAGTAATATTCTTTTTACCAAAAATTTTGATGGCCTTGTAATTAAAAACAACATAGCCGGCATTGAAGTGGTAAAGCAGGAAAACCGGCACGTATGGGTCAAGGCCAGTGCTGGTGTAATATGGCATGAGTTAGTGCTATGGACCATTACACACAACTTTGCAGGTATTGAAAACCTATCCCTTATACCGGGGCTGGTGGGTGCTGCGCCCATGCAAAACATAGGCGCTTATGGCGTGGAAATAAAAGATGTGTTTGAAGAGCTGGAGGCAGTTAATATGTACACCGGCGAAGCAGTAACCTTTAAATTAAGCGACTGTGAATTTGGTTACCGCGAAAGTGTGTTTAAGCACAAGCATAAAGGAGAGTATTTGATAGGCAGCGTAACCTTCAGGCTTACTGACCTAACCGACCCTAAGGCACTTTACCGTTTAAAAATGGATTACGGCGATGTGAAGCAAACGCTTGCCGATATGCAGGTAAATGAGCCTACCATAAAAACTGTAAGCGATGCTGTAATTAAAATACGCAGCAGCAAACTGCCCGACCCCAAAGTATTGGGCAACGCCGGCAGCTTTTTTAAAAACCCGGTTATAAGTAAAGAGCAGTTCGAAGGTTTGGTTGCAGTTAACCCCTTAATACCAAGCTACCCCCAAAAAGACGGCACCATTAAACTTGCTGCCGGTTGGCTGATAGAACAGTGCGGATGGAAAGGAAAGCAGGTGGGGCATACAGGCTCGCATGCCAAACAGGCATTGGTGCTGGTTAACTACGGAGGCGCTACGGGCAATGAAGTATATCAACTGGCTCTTGATATCCGGAAATCAGTACAAGAGAAATTTGGCGTAGATATCCAGCCTGAAGTAAACCTGGTTTAATATCCCTCACAAAAAAATGCCGTCTCCTTGCGGAGGACGGCACCATTTCCCCAGGTCGAATTATCTTTAAGTTAGAAGTAGACTTATTCAGTTGTTAAAAGGTTGCAAACAAAAAACGGAACCCTTTTCAGAATTCCGTTTCCCGTATGTCTCAGTAAAATCAATTAATGTCTTCCCACGCCACCTTTTGAACTTCCACCACCACCCATTGAAGGGGCCGTTCTGCCCATTGAAGGGCTAGGGCTTGAGCTACCTCCTCCCCTGTTGAAGTTTTGCGGGGCAGGGTTACTGAACGAGTGCGGTTGACTTGGCTGGCTGTTAAAGCTACCGCTGTTACCGCGTGGTTGGCTCGGTGGGTTGTTAAACCCGCCACTATTACCACGTGGCTGGCTCGGCTGAATGTTTTGCCTTGGTTGCTCCATTTGACGTGGTTGGCTTTGCTGTTGAGGTGCACTGTATTGCTTAGGCTGCATTTGCTGCGGCTGTGCATACTGCCTGGGCTCGTAATTTTGCTTAGGCTGCGTGTTTTGCTGCGGTGCACTCCATTGTTGCGGCTGGGTATTGCCTCGGCTTGGGGCGGTATTGTTATTAGGGCTACCACCGTTCCATTGCTGAGGTTGTGTATTGCCACGGCTTGGCGGTGTGCTGTTGTTTTGATTGGCCGAGTTGTTACTGTTCCACTGGCGGGGCTGCTCGTTTTGCGGGGCAGTCCACTGTTGTGGTTGGGTGTTACCGCGGCTTGGGTTCTGCGTAGCTCCGTTGTTGCCCCAGCCACTATTCCACTGCGGCTGCTGTTGGGCCGGTTTATCATTACCGCTGTTTATGTTGCCTTTATTAACGCCATTATCGGTAGCACCAACTGATGGGTTATAAGGTTTAAGCTGATTGTTTCCGTTTTGGGCATTACCATTCTCAAACTTGCTGCTGTAGCGGTCTGCCGGGTTTGCTTTGTTTATACCGGTAGGGTTCGCAATATCGGGCCTTGTATTGGTATTAGGCTGAGGAACGGTAGTGCTGTTAAGGTTGTCGGGCTTAACATTACCGCGCGGGTCGGTTGTAGCAGCGCTTGGGTTGGTATTAGGCGTAAAAGGCTTCGTAATACCTTCGCGGGGTATATCAAGCGGTTTAACGGTGCCCGTTAAGCTGGTTAAGCCATTATTATTGTTGTTATTAGAAGGTGCCTGGTTCTTAAAGAACGGGCCTCCGTAATAGTCGCCATAACCATTATAGGCATAAGGACTGTTGTAATAGCCGTTGTTATAGCCATCATTATAGCCATTCCAATAGCCGTTATTGTAGCCATTGTTGTAACCATTCCAGTAGCCGCCGTTGCCATAGTAACCGCCGCAATGGTGGCCGTATCCGCCCCAACCATAGTTGTAACAGCTGTAGCTATAGTAAGTAGGGTAATACCAGGTGTTATAATAGCAGCTGTTCCAGCCCCAGTTATAGCTCCAGTAAGGGCTGTACCAAGGGTCGTAAACCACTACAGTGCGCGGGCGGTTCCAACTCCACCAGCTATCGTAGTACCACGGACTGTAAGAAGCATAGAAGCTGGTGTTCCAGTTATTCCAACCAAAATAAAAAGAGGGCGTAAACCAATAGCTATAGTAGTTTACCCCCCAGTTAGATGTATAATATCTTCTTAAACGCGTAGTGTAGTAGTAGTCGCCATAATCATCCTCATCGTAATAATAATTGTTGGTAACATAGGTGTTGCCGTTTTCATCTTTCTCATCATAGCGGTCAGCAGGGTTACCATAGCCATCGGTTTTGTCAGTAGTGCCGCTGCTATTATCCGATGAATAGCTGTTGCTGTTTTGTTGGCTGCTATTATCGTATTGCTGCTGCTGTTGCTGGGTATTGCTGTTATTCTGGTAGGCAGGGTCCTTATTAGGGTCGTAATACTGGTCGTCCTGGCTCCAGCCTTTAAAACTGATGAGTGCCGTTAAAATCAGAAATGCGAAGAGGCGTTTCATGGCGATGGGGATTTTAATTATGACAAATTTATTACTTCAAAGTTTAAGCAAGGCTGATTTTGATATTTTAGCCCCGTTTTTTAACATCAGAGTAAACATCGTACCAGTTTTTGTTATGGCTAAAGAAATCACTTCAAGAGTTAACGATTATTCACAATGGTATAACGACCTGGTTATAAAAGGCGGCTTAGCCGATTATAGCAGCGTTCGCGGTTGTATGGTAATTAAGCCCTATGGCTATGCTATATGGGAGAAGATGCGCGATGCATTGGATAAAATGTTTAAAGATACCGGGCATGTGAATGCGTATTTCCCGCTGTTTATACCCAAAAGCTTTTTAAGTAAAGAAGCCGCCCACGTAGAGGGCTTTGCCAAGGAATGCGCTGTGGTAACCCACTACCGTTTAAAGAATGACCCTAACGGCAAAGGCGTTATTGTAGACCCTGAAGCCAAACTGGAGGAAGAGCTGATTGTGCGCCCTACTTCGGAAACTATTATATGGAACAGTTATAAAAACTGGATACAGAGTTACCGCGATCTGCCTTTGCTAATTAACCAGTGGGCAAACGTAGTGCGTTGGGAGATGCGTACGCGCCTTTTCCTGCGCACGGCTGAGTTTTTATGGCAGGAGGGGCACACGGCCCACAGCACCCCACAGGAGGCAATAGAGGAAACCGAAAAGATGCTGGACGTATATGCAGAGTTTGCTGAAAAGTGGATGGCTATGCCGGTAATTAAAGGGCGTAAAACAGCCAACGAGCGTTTTGCCGGGGCAGTAGATACATACTGTATTGAAGCCATGATGCAGGACGGGCAGGCTTTACAGGCCGGCACCTCGCACTTTTTAGGTCAGAATTTTGCCAAGGCTTTTGACGTGCAGTTTTTAAATAAAGAAGGCAAACAGGAATTTGTTTGGGCCACCAGTTGGGGCGTTTCAACACGTTTGATTGGCGCACTTATAATGGCGCACAGTGATGATGATGGTTTAGTGCTGCCTCCACTTTTGGCACCCTTACAAGTGGTTATTGTTCCTATTTATAAAAGTGATGAGGACCTTGCAAAGATATTTGACAAGGTGCAACCGCTGGTAAAGGAACTGAAAGCAAAAGGCATTTCCGTAAAGTTTGATGATGATGAAACCAAGCGCCCGGGCTTTAAGTTTGCTGAATACGAAATGAAGGGTGTGCCTGTACGTTTAGCTATGGGTATGCGCGATTTAGAGAACGGCACCGTTGAAGTGGCCCGCCGCGATACCAAGGAAAAAAGCAGCCAGCAGTTTGAAGGCATAGGCGCTTACATAGAGAAGTTGTTGAGCGATATACAGGATAACATTTTCAATAAGGCCAAAACCTTCCGCGATGCCAGCATACGCCAGGCTAACAGTTGGGACGAGTTTAAACAGTTGATTGAGCAGCCCGGCTTTATAAGCGCACACTGGGACGGCACGCCTGAAACAGAGGATAAAATTAAGGAGGAAACTAAAGCCACTATCCGTTGCATTCCTCTCAACAATCCTCAGGAAGATGGCAAATGTGTGTTTAGCGGTAAGCCAAGCAAGGAGCGCGTAATTTTTGCCCGAGCCTACTAATAGTTAATAGCAAAGCTGACCACCAATCAGCCATGATACAAAAGGAAGCCCCATGGCTTCCTTTTATTTTTGCCTATAGCTTAAAAAACTCAAGCGCTTTAAACACTATTAGTGCAGGCCATACTATGGCCTTTAGTATACCTAAAACACCCATCCAAAAGCTGGTGGCGTGCATTATAAAATATATGCAGGCACCTATAAAGCCCATGCCATAAACCTCCGACCCTTGCGGCCTATACCGATTTTTCGCTCCCTCTCCCATGTTGCTTAGTTTTAGTGTAAAAATGGAATTGCAAGGTTCGGCAAGCCGGTGCTTTATTGCCTTGACCGGCGTTACACGGAAGGATGATATTGCTCATGCTAAAACCAATTACACTCTTTACCAAAAATTCCCCTTATTCGCATAATAAGTTGAGCAACATGAGACAAGCCATAATTGATGCCCTCAATAACTGGAACCCCGAAATTAAACTGACTGTTAAGGCGCGCTTTATTAAAAAAGGAAGTGATACCCCCTTACACGGCAAGCAGTACACCGTGCGTTTATACGACCGCGATATTTTTGAAGATGATTACCTGGGCCATGCCCCTTTAAACGAAAACGGTGAGGCGCATATCAGCTTTTACCCCCATCAAATAAGCTCCGGTGATTCTCCATTGGAAACTCTGCCGGATTTATACTTGCTGTTGTTTGATGGCGATACCGTTCACTTCCAAACGAAGGTGTGGGATAATGTTGACTTTGATAAAATGGGCAAGCTTGATTTCAACGAAGGCGAAGTTATTGACTTCGGCACTTTCTTAGTGGCCTAACAGTCCGCTGCTTTATCTCCTTTTCAATTCTTTAAACTCAAAGGCGTAAGCGTGCTTTTCGTCAGCAGCATGAGTTTCGCTGCTTATCTCCTTCCATTCGTCTGCTTTTATTTCGGGGAAAAAAGTATCAGCATCGGTGAAGCTGTGCTTAACAGTGGTAAGGTATATTTTGTTAGTACGTTCAAACACCTGCTTATAAATTTCACCGCCGCCTATAATCATTAGTTCTTCCTCTCCACTATCCTCGGCAAACTGTATCGCTTCTTCAATGGTTGAAACCACCCGGCACCCTTCTGCCTTAAATGTTTTTTGACGTGTTACAATGATATTGATACGCTCAGGCAATGGCCTGAACTTAGGAGGTATGCTCTCGTAGGTTTTGCGGCCCATTACCACATGGTGGCCTGTTGTAATACGCTTGAAAAGCTGCATATCATCGGGCAAGCGCCATAACAAATCACCTCCCCTTCCAATCGCTCCGTTTTCAGCCACTGCTACAACAATGGAAATTTTCATAACTGCTTCCGTTTACCTGCCCAAGTTAGGCAAAGCAAGCTACGTATTTATGCTCTAAAACTAAAAAGTAAAGGTATAGGTAAGGTCGCCTTTGTACTCGCTGGTTCCGCCGAACAAGGCAAACGATTTGGTTATTGAGTTACTTAAGCGCAGCGCATGATGATTATTTACGCGGTAACCAATTGTAATGATATTGTTCAGTGTTTTTGAATTCCACAGGCCATTGTTGCGGCTGGCGGAGAAAGCGAGGTTAAAGCCCGTGCTGATCTTACCCTTCCACCAGGATTTGTTAACTGCTATAGTTGGGGTAAGGCTTAGCAGCTTAACCAACGAGGTTTGAGAATACAAGGCATTAAAACCGGGGCTTACGGTTAACCCTATTTTGTTTACGGAAACAGAATAGCCGATATTAGTATTAATGGTATTGTTACGGGTGTATTTGCCGGTAAAATTGTTTAAATCATCCATGCGCTGGTACATAAGCGCTAAGAAGATATTATGCACACCGGTTTTTGTAATAATAAGGTAGTGCGGCGTAATCACAACACTATTTTGAATCATAAACAATTTGGTAGTATCGTTCAGCTCCTTCAGGCCTTTTTGCTGAAACATGGTAAAATTGTTATAACTGAAGGTTATACCGAATTTTTGGCTGGCCATCCAGTTTACATTCGCCCCAAAATTGATACGGTTTGTTTTTACGGCTTTTCTTTTGTTCAGGTCATCCCGCTGAAAACCTTCGCTAAATTGCAGGTTTACCTTTCCGCTATCCAGTATAAAAGATTGCACTAAGCCAACGCGCTCCTGGTCGTTAAGAATATAATCTACGCCCATGCTGATATACTCCGGCTGTACCCTGTTATAATCAAACCCTAACATCATCCTGGGGCCTTTATAAGTAAAGTTGGTATGGGCTGTCCATGCATAGCTGGTTGAAAGACGTGGCGGAATAACCAGTTTCAGAAACTTGGTTCCCAGGCCCGTTCCTATATCTAATAATGGAGAGTTGGTATTGCGCGTTATGCCGCTTACACTACCATCTAACTGCCAGCTTAACTTTTGTTTCAAAAAAGATTGGTAGCTCATAATGCCGAAAACGGCATTTTCCTGCGGGGGGAAGTTCAGCACATCGCTTACCACAGGTATTGAGTTAGAAACATCTTTAGCTTTAAGGAATATAAAATCGAAGTAATTCTTCTCGTTACCAACGCCAATTTTAAAAGCGAAACCGCGGCGCTTGTACTGGGGGGTGTTCAACCCCTTAAGGGTATCCTCCTTAACAGCCGGGTTAAAGCGGCCATACATTGCTCCAAAGCGAAACAACGAAGGGTTAATTTCAATACCTGCACCTAAAAAGGTCTTTCCGCTTAATGTGGTGGGGCTCCAATTCATATTGGTCCACCCTCCGTACAGTTTAATCCAGCGCCAATAAGGGTTAATACCAAACTGCACAAATGGGTTTTTAACCTTGGTAGAGCCTTCGTTAAAGGTAAAGTTCAAGGGTATTTGGATGCCATATAGTGATATTACCGGTGCGGCATTAATACTGTAGGTATACGGCCGGCGGGTACTGTTATACGCGCTTGAAAGGTAGTAGCCCACTGAAGCCGAAGCTGTGCCGTGAATTTCAAATGGTTTCTCCTTCGGCAGTTGCTCCAAATCCTGGGCATTTATGCCACCGATGGCCATAATAAGTACAAACAGGCTTATAACCGGCTTTACAAAAAGAGACGGGCGAAAGAGAAAGGGGACGTTCATGCTTAGCGGCTTATACCTTTTTCGTTAGTTGCTTCGCTTTCCTTTCCGGCTGCTGTTTTAGCTTTAACCGAGTAGAAGTAAAAAGTTCCTGTGGCGGCAGTAGCATCCAAATAGCTTAACTGCGAGGCCTTAACCGTACCTAACAACTTCGGAGTTTCCTCATTGCGCTGGCGGCGGTAAACGTTGTAATCTGTTACCTCCTTTTGCAGTTCGTCGCTCCAGCGCACTTCAATTCCCTTGTCGGTCCTCACCAGGCTGAAGAAGGATGGCGGTGCTACCATTTTACTTTCGGCAGTTCGCTGTTCCAGGTATTCAGCGGCACTTTCAGCACCGTTTAAATCTAAACTTGTAACAGCATAGGTATAGGTGCCTGAGGTTGCAGAAGCATCGGCAAAAGTTGAGTTGGTTAGCGGCGCAGTATTTACCTTAACAAAGCCTGCCTGCAGTAGTTCAGCCGGGGTAAAATATTTGGTAAGCGCCTGTTCGCCTTTTTTACGGTAAACATTGTAGCCTGCTACAAAATTATCAACGCGTTTCATGTCGTTCCATGCCAAGGTAATTTTGCCCACCTCGGAAAAAGATGTAATACCATTTACTGCTGTTGGCAAAATGGTATTAGCAGGGCGTGCCTGAACATCGTTTGAAAGTTCACTTTGCACATCATTAAAATCAATAGAAGAAACTTTGTAGGTATATAAAGTTCTACCGTTGGTAGCTGCAGTATCAACATAAACGGTATCTTTAAGCAAAGGGGAATATTGCCTGAATTCTTCACCATCAACACTGCGGTAAACGTAGTAGCCGTTTATATCATAATGATTCACTTTGTTCCATTTAACTTCAATACCCACTTTAACGGCTTTGGCTTTTATTGCAAAAGGCCTGAAGGGGTTAACGTTACCCGAACGGTGTATAAGCGCTGCACTTGTAGATGGCACTAAAGAGTTGAAACGGATGTTAACCAACGAAAACTGGTACTGATAAAGTATGTTAGGAATAAGGCGGGTATCGTGGTAACTGCTGGCAGTTAAGGGTATGGTATCAATACTTATGTAGTTAGCATCTGACACAGGCTTGCGCTGCACACAAATACCTACGTAAAGAGGATTTGGTTCCAGTGCCTTCCATGTAAACAATATTCCGCCGGTAGTATCCGTAGCTTTAAAGCCAGGCAGAGGCATTGTTTTAGAGAAGTTTGAGGATATTATTACCGCAGTGTCGGAAGGGTTGCCTTCTAACAAAACCAGCGAAGCAGGCTTAACAAAGTATTTATATTCTGTGCCGGGTGTAACAGGCTCCTCCCATGTAAAAAGAGTAGTATCCTTTTTTACTGCGGGTAACACACTACCCGCAAAATCAAAACCGCCTTTTAAGTTGCTGCGGTACACATTTCCATAAAAAGCAGTTTCACCCTTACCTCCCACTGAAATCCATTTTATGCTAACCAACGAGTCTGATTCATAACGCGAATAGTAGCGTGGTTTAACAAACTGCGGAGTTTTGCCACTTACGATTTCTGCTTCGGGCATTTCGGGTAATGCAGTGCCATCAGCTTTCAGAAATTTCACCTTGTATTTTAACCTGGCTCCTGCAGCAGGCTTATACTTATCGAAAAACACTGCACCGGTAGCACGGTAAAAATCCATATCCAGCATTAAAAGGCCGTAGCCTTTAAGCGAAACATTTTTCTTCATGTAGTCCACCACGGCATTCTCATCCTTTAAATGAAGGATGTAAGCCACCTGTGCCGGAAAATCAGCACCAAAGGCTTCCTTCATCTTCTGGATGTCAAGCATAGCCGAAGCAGTGCCAATCTCCTTGAAGTCGCCATTATTATCGGAGCGCGATATAACTGCTTTTGTAACCCCGTTGGGATTAGCCGGGCTTAACATATCCTGCGAATAGAAAAACCAGAACCCGTCTTTGCCTTCCAGCACCTGTACGCCTTGAGAACGCAGCGCAAAAGGCACAAGCAGGGCAATCAGTAATGCAACAATATTATTTTTCATATCTGTTTATGTCGTTTCGTTTAGAAGTCAATATCAAAACCACTTGATTTACTGTATTTAACCGTTACGGAAGGATTAACACAAACCTGTGCGCCGCAAGGTGCAATCAGGGCCCAGCACAATCCATTGCCACAACCATCGCAACATCCCACGCTTGCCCCGGCATGTGCGCTTAGCTTACCTGTTACGTTTTCGATACCTCCTGAAGTAAGTTTGCCATCAATACTGCCTGATGCACTTGCATCAAGGCCTATACAGCCCGCCCAGCGCACGCAGGCTTTAGCGCCTGCAGCCCAGGTGCCACCAAGGTGGAAACCCGCATTCATACCGTTTGCGTTGGCATAAAAGCTAACATCGCTGCTGTAACCGCACCACACCTTTGCCCAGCCTATACCCACATCAATACCGGCAGCATGGGCCTCATCGCTACCAATGCTGGCGGTTGAAAACGCCCCTATACCTGTAAACATGCCGGCAGGTATTTTGTACTGTGCTGCAGTGGTAGAGTTAACCATATAATTAACCCCCATAAACATACCGCCGCTGCTATTACATATATGCACCACTTTCATGTTCATCATTTGGCCGAAATAGAAATAAGGACTGCTTCCAAAACCCAACTCAGCCCCAATATGGTAGCTACCTGTTGCGCTAATACCCGGCATAATGCTGGTGCCCGCGCCCGCATCAACGTTAAGCGTTGCTTTTCGTTGTGGTATATCCATTACGAAAGAAGCGTTAGCAAGGCTCATACCCACCAGGTTGGCTGTGGCCGAAGCGCTAAGTACCGGCCCACCACCACTCACCTCAATGCTGAATGTTGTAGGATCAAGGGTAATTAAACCTCCCACATCGCCTGTTGTTGAAATACGGCACTCGCCCCAAACCTTAAACTTTGATTGAGCTTTCATGTAGTCAAAACCGCCACCAATCTTATCCAGGGTAACCACACTAACAGGAACTTTTACTGTTGGGCCCATGTTAAAGTTTGCACCAAAGCCTGAGTTATTGTAATGGAACCCTCCTGTAAACTTCATACCTGTGCTGGCAATGTTTAAATCGCCGTTACCGCTAAAGCCGCCATCGGCAAAGTCTACATCTGAGCTGAAGCCGCCTATACCACCCATAGATAGATTGATATGGAACTGATCGAAGGTTACTGCCGATTTTTTGTAGTGCATACTTGTACCCACCCCTGCACCAAAGGTTGGCAGATCAAAGGCAATTTTGCCGCCTATATCAAACTGCTTACTGGCTGTATTAATGCCCAGGTTGTTAATGGTTAAACTAGCCAGGCTAAATACTTTATAGCTTTGGTTCAGTTTTATAGATGCTGATACATTACCATCAGAAGAAAACCCGAAATCATCAATTTTTACATTCTTGTTAAAGTACTTTTCAAAGGCAAACTCCACATTACCGCCCAGTTTAAAGCCTGAACCATTAGGCAGCATGCCGAAGGTAAGTGATGAAGACTGCCCCGGCTTAATTTTTACAACATCCAGCAGGTTTATGCCTCCTGAGGGAAAACCAAAGCTGCCACCGTTGATGCCGGATTTAGTTACTGACAGATCCTTAAATGGCAAACCAAAGTTAGTGCCTGCAACATTACCTTTAATTTCACCGCCTACAACAAGGCCTGTACTGGCAATGTCAAGATTAGAAAGATTTAGGTTCCATGCCCCTAAAGCAACCTTAGGCATAGGATTAACTTCCAGCTTCAGTTTCTTTATGTCGCCTGTTTGCGAAATCTGCATTTCGCTGATCTTCAAAGTTAGATCGCTGAGAAATTTAAAACCCTTAGGAGAAATACTGCCGGCAATGGTTATACCATCCTTATTAATGAAGGTGTTATTGTAGTCCACGGCCAAAGCAAAATCGTAAACCGTCCAGCTATTAGTGGTAGAACTTAACTTCAGCGTTGTTTCGTTAAGCGGCGAGCTTCCGTCGCTGGTAAAGGCGGTTAAGCTGGTGGTATTACCGCTTTTAATGGATAGATCTGTTGAAGGGAACGAGAAGCCGCTGATAGAAGGGAAAGAAGCAGACAATTTTAAACGCATGTTGCCGTCAATTTTCCCTTTGTTGTTATCGCCGCCAAGTGGTTTTACTCTTAGGCCGCCGGAATTATTAAGGTTCAATTTAAGATAAGACCAAAGCGCTAAATCAACGCCCGTTACATCAGTTACAATTTCGCCTGATGAAGGGATAATAGAACTGCCAACTTTTTTGATCTTCTGTTTGGTGAAAGGCAGCACCATACCCGGTGAGGACTTGAATACGCTGTTAGAAGGAATATTTACGAACTGTCCTGATATTTCGAATTCATTATTCGGCAGCGGGGTACTTTCAGTAAGCTGAATCTCGAAGCCCAAAAGCTTGCTGGCATCAAAACCCGCATCTTTCAAAGTAAAGTTGATGGTTGCAGGGGTGCCCGTTGCAAGAGTTTGGTTCTGCTTATCGCCTACCAAGCCACTTTTTACGGCCATAAATTGGTTAGGGCCGGCCGGGGCCGCAAACTTATAATTACCACTGTTATCTGATTTGGTTTTTATGTATTCAGCACCGTCAATATAAACAAGCGCATCCTTTACCGCTGTGCCGTTTTGAAGACTTACTTTGCCACTAACCGAAATACCTTTTTGCAGGTAAACTTCCATATAAGTAGTGTCCATAGCGGCATCTATAACAATGTTGTTGGCCTTAGGCAAATAATCGGAACCTGAAGGCCCGTAAACCACAAGGCCGTTGCTGGTATTGGCTGCAACATTATCTAACACCACCCAACCACTTGCATTGGTGGTGCCAACAACCGCGCCGTTAAATTCTATAGGGCAGTTAGGCAGTAAATCCTTAGTAGCATTTCTAACCTTAACAACCAGGTGGAACCGCTTCATCACAAATTCGCCGATTGTAGCACCGGTGCTAAGCGAATTAAGCGGACCTGCACCGTTAGTCAGGTCAATAATATCCTGTGTAACGCTATAATCACCCGCACCTAAATTTCCGGGAACAGAATTGGAAATGTTTCCGTTATATCCGCTACCTAAGGCGCTAAAATTGCTTCCACCGTTATTTCCGGTGCCTGAGTTGCCGCTGTTACCACCACCGGAACCATAGATTGAGTTGACTATTTGAACCAGCATGTTACCATTAGTGCTGTTATCAAACGTAATATCGGTTAGGTTACCAAAATCAACCGATACGGATGTTCCGGGCTTTTTTACCTCCACTTCTACTTCTAAATCGCGGAAACCCGGTTTCTTTAAAATAAGAGTGTGCTTACCTTCTATATTTGAGAGAAGAAACTCGCCTTTCTCATCACTATACGCAGGCTCGCCACCGGTTTTCCATGTAGCCAAAGCATCCTTTAATGCATGGTGGTCCTCATCCACTACTTTACCCGTAACAGGAATCAGCGTTCCTTCCACGTAAAGCGTTCTTTCCATTATCTGGGCCTGCGCAGCAAGTGTAAGTTCCTCAGTATATAATGTTAAGCTGCCTGACTCAACTGTAAGTTTATATGGCTTAGTGCTTGACTCAACTCCCTTAATATCAAACTCCCCTTTATCGTTTGTTGTAGTATAGTAATTCTGGCTACCGCGTTTAATGCGTACTATTACCCCTTTCATGGGGCTGTTAGGCCCCTTAACCAATACTTTACCTTTAACCTCTGGCTCGGCACCGGGCAGTTTCATTTTGTAGTAAAAGGTAGGCGCCTCCGCTTTATCCAGGTAATTAGCAAACAGTTCGGGGTGGTTCTTTTCACTGATATTAAGCCCCAGTTTGTTAGTCAAAAACCCTTCCCGGCTGCTCTCCACCAATAAATAGCCCCCTGTGTACCGGTTTGCAAACAGGCGCGGGAAAAGGTTTGTTTCTTTGGTTTCAGCAATTTTAGGATTGCTTACACTTTCGGCAATTCCGAGTTTATCGCGGTAACATTCATGCACCAGATTAGGATGCGCGGCAAAAGACCAATCGTCCGGATCATGTTTTATAATTGTTTTTACGCCACTAAGAGTTTCGCCTTCTACGTAGTAGCCTTTGGTAGCATCATACACATAAGCTACATTTTGAATTTGCAAGCGGAAGGTTTTTGCCAAACCGGTTAGAGTACCTGTAGAGTAAAAACCATCTTCGGATTTAGTGATTGGCACCTGCACAGACGGGAAAATGAAATTATCATCGTCAATCTCCAGTGTTAAATCATAAAAATCAGGTACAATGTCTTTGGGTATCGTAATGGTAAACTCCCCCTGGCTATTGGTTGTAGAAGTGCCAAGAGTAACAGGTTGCGCGTTTGACGCCAGGCCACTCCCGTTTCCATTGCCGAACAAATCAGGTACAAAGCCGCCATTGCCTAATTGCGCCACCTCGGGTTTAACCGTCATAATAATTTTAACCTTGGTTTGCTTTAAAGGGTATTTAGTGTTGCCTGCCAGGTTATTAATCTTATCCTGAGTTATATAGAAAGGTGTGTTGTAATTGGTTTGTGCTAAACCATTATTAAGGGCGCCAACATTGTAGGTTTCGCCCTGAAAAAAGTACCCATTGCCACCGAAGTTGCCGCCGGGGTTATTCGCATTAATCTCTGAGCCGCTGTAATTAAAGGAACCGCCACCGGAACTACCGCCGCTACCGCCACCGAACAAGTTACCGAGATGGTTCTCAACTCCGGCACTTACATCTGCAAGGGTAACGCCGGATAAATCATTGTAAGCCACCCCTGCCTGAAATACTTCGGCAGCAGGATTTGTTTCTTCCGTTTTACGGTAGCACCATTGCAACTTGCCTTTTATGGTTTGCAGCACAAGCCCAACATTGCCCGGTAATGGTTGATAGCCGGAAGGGGTTGGTGTGCTGCCGTTATTAACGATGTTAACTGTAGGAACAGGAGTCCCTCCATAAACAAAATCGCAGGGAGCGCTAAAGCCCTGGTTTTTAAACTGCGACTGGTTACTGGGGTCCGTTACGCGAACACGCCATACATAACGCTTGCCAACCTCCAGCTGAGGGTTAGCATTGGTATACACCAGGGTGTTAACCGAGCTTAGTGTGGTGTTATACAAAACCGGGAAGGCAGTATTCCTTATTACATCAACAGGGTTGGGCATTGAAGAGGGTACCTCCTTTAACGTAAATTCGTATTGGATGCTGCCGTTGGCAGTTGCAGGTGGGGTCCATGTAAACACCACATTTTGCGGAAAAGCCAAAGGAGCATCACTGCCGCAAGACGGGGTTAAAGGTACCGGAGGGTCAATATAGTTTACAGGAAAAACTGCTGTACAGCCTGAACCCTGAATAGAAAGCGGGCTACCGGTGGTATAATCCAATGCCTGTACGCAGATCTGGTAATTACCTTCGGGCATGGCCTGGTTTTGTATAATCTGCATTTTGGTAATGCCTACCAGGGTAACGTGGTTAGCATCGAAATAGGTGCGGGTTTGATCGCTGCTGAAATCAATTTGATTTAAGCCGGGATGAAGCACAATAGGCTGCTGTGGAGTGAACCCCGGAGCTGTTGTGGCGCTAACCCCGTTATCGCCGGCTATGCGCACCCAAAGCTTGGCGTTAAGGTCACCCGCCGTATTATTTATCAGTGTAAGCAGCAGTTTATTCGGCTGATCTACATAGGTTGAAATATAGGGTGAATAAGGTGGAATGACCATAGCCGTAACAGTGACCTGATTTTGCGCGCTAACACCAAAGCCACAAGCCAACAAGGCAAGGAAAAACCATATTTTTTTCATATCTCTATTTTCTTAATCCAAATATGTTTATGTAATTGATGGTTTTAAAAAGAATTTTTAGCTTTAATTGAGATGTTGAAGCCTGACAGGGGATGCAATATTTAAAGCAAAACATTGATTTACAATTAATTAAGAGGTTTAACCAATAAAAGTCGAAGGCGAATGGCAGATGCACTATTTGAGCTGATAAAATCTTTGGATAAAAGTGAGAAGGGATACTTTAAAAAGTTAAGCAGCCGCTATGGTGAAAAGAGCTCAGGTAACGACTATTTAAAACTATTCGATTTACTGGATAAGTTGGTGGAATACGATGAAGAGAAAATTAAAAAGGCGTTTAACCAGGGAACCAAAAAGGTAAACCTGAGTGCGCAAAAGAATTACCTGTACGAACAAATAATAAGGGCGCTACGCTCCTACTCTTCCGGCAAAAATCCATCCTATCAAATTAGAGAACGAATACAGGATATTCATAACCTGATTGACCGAGGATTAAATGAACAGGCATTTGAACTGATTATTGAAAACCAAAAACGCGCAGAGCAAATTGAAAGCTACGAACTGCTGTTGCAGTTGAAGTATCTGGAAGAAAGCCAGATACTGCGCAACCTTGGCGTGTTTACTATGGCTGATGCCAAACGGGTAAAGACTGAGATACAGAATTTGCTTAACGTAATGGACCGCGATTTGCGCATCAGCCTTTTGCTGTTTGATATAAAAGTGCTTGATGATGAAAGAGGCAAGCAGGAGGTGGTTAGTAAAAGTATAATTGAACAGGCCAATGCCATTGCCCAAGACCCAATATTGAAAGATGTAGAAGCCTTTGGTAAGAGAGGTAAACTGCAGACCTATGCCATTTTCCACATCTACTATGCCATCGTAAACAACGACAAGGAGTCATTAAGGTATTTAAAACTTACCCATGACGTTTACAAGGTTATGGACCTGGACCTTAAAAACACCTACAGCTATCTAGCGAACATAAGCAACATAATTATGACCGCGCTTAATGTGGGAGAAGGGGCAGAGGCCACGCATTACCTAAACGTGCTGGGAAAAGCACGCTTTAAAGATGCTGCGCTTGAAACTTACCGTAAACGGGTATACGCTAAAAACCTGCTGATGGTATCTTTGGTGCATACGCTTACGCAAACCCCGGGCAAAGAAATTTTTGAAGTAGAAGAAAGCTACCAGGCTACCAACCCTGAACCACTGGGCAACAACAACCTTATGTCAGCCTATTACCTTGCCATTTTATTTTTTGGAGCAAATGAAACGGATAAAGCCGAAGAGTGGTTTACCAAAACAATTGAGCATAAAAACACCAGTTTCGTAAACGTGCAGGCATACTGCCGTATTTTGCTCGCCATCATCCACTATGAAAGGGGAAACTTATCGTTAATGGACAGCGCCTTACAGAGTGCACAATATTTTATCAAAAAGAACAATATAAACTCACCCTTTTTACGCTCTTGCATTTCAATGTTAGCCAAGCTACCTTCGGCAATGGGCGCTACAGGACAAAAAGAACAGCTTAACAAGATGCTGCATAATGTGCAGGAACTGTTTAAGAACGAGTTAAGCGAGGAGATAACTTATTTTCATGATTTTAACATGGCAGTGTGGTGCCGCAGTAAACTAAGCGGGCTAACTTACGGGCAACAACTAGTAGAATGGAACCTGGAAAAAACCGGTGCCCCGGTTTTGCGCTAAATCAGCTAGGCTTTGTTAAGCGCCACCCAATAAAAACCCAAATCAGCCACTACTTTAGAGAAGTTTTCGAACTCAACGGGCTTTACTATGTAGCTGTTTGCGCCTAACTCTGCGCATTTTTTTATATCAGGGTCTTCAGCCGAAGAAGTTAAAATAACCACGGGTATGGTTTTAGTAGCGGGGTTAGATTTTACTTTCTCCAAAACCTCCAGCCCGTTAATCCTTGGCATTTTTAGGTCCAGGAAAATTACGCGCGGAGTAACACCCACATCTCTACCTGCATACTGTCCCGTTCCAAATAGAAAATCAAGTGCTTCAACGCCATCGTTCAGGTGAATAACATTATTGATAAAGTTTTTGCTTTTAAGCGCCCTTACGGTAAGCATTGCGTCGTATGGATTATCTTCCACCAATATGATCTCCAGCAGGTTATTTTCCATAAGTTTTACATTGTATTATTGCTATTTTTATCTAAAGTAAAAAAGAAGGTCGCCCCTTCATTCATTTTAGCCTCGGCCCATACATTGCCGCCATGCTTAAGAACAATTCGCTTAACAATTGCAAGGCCCACCCCGGTACCCTCAAAAGCGCTCATAGTGTGTAAACGATTGAACACCCCGAAAAGTTTGTTGTAATACTGCATATCGAAACCAACACCATTATCCTTAATGTAGTAAACCGGTGTGCCTTCTCTTACAAATGATCCTATCTCTATTTGCGCAGGGGTTCTTTGTGAGGAATATTTAAAGGCATTGGATAACAGGTTAATCATTACCTCCTTTATCATGGCAGGGTCACCTGTTGCAGCGGGCATTTCCTTTAAAGTTATCTCGGCACTGTAGTCCGGGTTATTGTTTTTAACCTCCTCTAAAACAACCCGCGTTAGCTCGTTCATATTAATCGGCAACTGCTTTATGTCTCGGCGCGCAAGCCTCGAAAAGGCAAGCAGGTCATCAATCAGGTCTCCCATTTTAGAGGCATTCTCTAATACTGCTTTCATTAAATGGTGGCCATCCTCCGGTAAAATATTTTTGTATTCATCCTGCAAAATGCGGGTACAACCGCTTATGGCACGTATCGGAGCTCTCAAATCATGCGAGATAGAGTAGCAGAAAGCATCTAACTCACTGTTTACCATTAAAAGTTCAGCATTCTTATCCTCCAGTTCTTCCGTAAACTTTGTCATCTTACGGTTAGCCTCCTGTATTTGTTGTGCACGTTGAAAAACTTCATTTTCAATCTGCACATTCAATTCTTTAATCTTTTCCTGGTCCTCTTTATGGCGGGTATTATTCGCTTTCAAGCGCATGAACTCGGTTACATCCTCCACTTTATGGATAATGTATTGCACTGCTCCATCTTCATCCAGCACAGGCGAGTTAAGCGGGCTCCAAAAACGCTCTTCAAACCCGGCATTCTCGCCCGGCAGAGGGATATCATATTTCTGCACCGCCATGGCATCGGGTTTAGCGTTTTTTAATACCCGTTGTAAAGAATTGCTCAGATTACTAACGCCTGTTGCGTTGGGGTCATCGGGATTATCGGGAAATACTTCGAAAATTCCTCTGCCCATTATCTTATCTCGCTCGGTTAAAGTAGCCTGCAGGTATGCCCGGCTTACAGCAACAATACGTAGTTGAGGGTCGAGCACCAGAAACAAACCCGGAGACTCCTCAAACAAAACCTTAAAATCAGGAATTGGAATAACACCTGGTTCCATTCATTTCATTTATCATATTGCCAAGCACTAATTGTCCTACTCTAAAATAACTAATTAAGCCAAAAACATATAAAAGTTGAATAAAAATAATATTAAACTAATATGACAAACTAAAATTCATTTAGCTTTTGATAACAACGCATCTGCCTATATTCGCTTTAAAACCTGATTAAGTGAACAACAAGGTTACATACGGAATTATTGCGGTGCTGCTGGCAGTTGTAGGCTACCTTACTTATCAGCAGATAAGCCTGCGCAGGGAATTGAATGAGGTTAAGGAAGGGCATAAGGATGAGGTTTCCATAACCCCCATAACACCGGGGAGCGCCACCGGAGGCGAGGAATCACCCTTTAATAAACCCAATGTGGACCCCATGGCCCGCGATTTTCCGGAAACCAAGAATCCTCCGGAGCTTACCGCCATTACTTTTGACCGCACTACACATGATTTTGGGAGGATTAATGAGGGCGATAAGGTGCGTACGGTATTCCACTTTAAAAATACAGGTAAAAAGCCCCTGATTATTTCGAGCGCTACAACTACCTGCGGCTGCACGGTGCCCAATTGGCCAAAAGCTGCCATTGCACCCGGCGAAGGCGGAGATATTAATGTAGAATTTGACAGCGAGGGCAAGAAGGGCCAGGTTGAAAAAGAGGTAACCGTTACAGCTAATGTTGACCCGCCTGCTACTATACTTTCCTTAAAGTCAGTTATTGTACCAAGGGAAAAATAAGGCATATGGGCAGGATTCTGGCATTTGATTTTGGGTTAAGGCGCGTAGGCGTTGCGGTTACGGACCCCCTGCAACTAATTGCCAACAGTTTGGATACTGTACCTACTACGGGTATCTATGATTTTGTAAAGGCCTACTGCACTAAGGAACAGGTAGAAGCCTTTGTAGTAGGTTACCCCTATAACCACGGTGGCGCTGAGAACGATATTGTACCGCATATTGAAGCTTTTATTAAAAAGCTGGAAAGCCAATACCCTGATAAGAAGATTCACAAGGTGGATGAGCGCTTTACCTCAAAAATTGCGGCGCAAACCCTACTGCTTAGCGGTGTAAACAAAAAAGAAAGACAGAAGAAAGGTAATGTAGATGCCATTGCAGCTAACCTCATTTTGCAATCCTTTCTTGAAATGAGATGATTTTATTGATTTAGCAAACCGATTGAAGCTGGAGCGCGAGGCATCCTGATTGTTTACTCCCCTCCTTTTAAAGCTGCCTGATAAACCTGCAAACAACGCTTGCGGGCCAATTCGTGCTCCACCATTGGTTGAGGATAGGCCGGAGTACCATATTCGGGAACCCATTTTTTTATATACTCCATTTGGGGATCGAAACGCTGTTGCTGAGCTGTGGGATTGAATATGCGGAAGTAAGGTGCTGCATCAGTGCCGCTGCCTGCTGCCCACTGCCATCCACCATTGTTAGCGGCTAAATCAAAATCCAGCAGCTTTTGGGCAAAGTAGGCTTCTCCCCAGCGCCAGTCAAGCAGCAAATGCTTGGTTAAAAAACTGGCCACTACCATACGCACGCGGTTATGCATAAAACCGGTGGCATTTAACTCGCGCATACCGGCATCTACCAGCGGGTAACCGGTTTTCCCTTCGCACCATTTCTTAAAATCGTCTTCGTCCTTCCGCCAGTTAATAAGGTCATATTGTTTTTTAAAGGCGTGCTTTTCAACATCCGGAAAATGCCAAAGTATCTGGTGGTAAAAATCGCGCCAGATAAGTTCATTAACGTAGGTTTGGTTGCGCTCAAGGGCATAGGCAAGCAACTTACGGATGCTTAATGTACCAAAACGCAAATGGAGGCTAAGGCGGCTGGTGGCATCCATGGCAGGGTAGTCGCGCCTTTCGCTGTAATTCTTTACAATGTCATTTTTAACCTTACGCTCAGGGTAGTCCGCCTCCACACCCCTAAAACCCATACTAACCAAAACCGGTACCTGCGTTTTAAGCCCCCGGTAAAAGGCTGAGCTATACTTTTGTGCAGGATAACTTTTGTAGTAAAACGGCTTTAGCTTCGCCCTCCACTTTTTGCTGTATGGGGTAAAAACGGTATAAGGCGTACCATCATCCTTCAATACTTCATCCTTTTCGAATATCACTATATCCTTAAAGCTGTTAAAAGTGCATTTGTGAGCAGCTAATAGCTCGCCCACAAACTGGTCCCTGCGGCGGGCATAAACTTCATGGTCATTATTCGTAAAAACGGCCCTTATATCGTATTCGGCTAAAAGTTGCTCCCAAACCTGCAGCGGTTTGCCGTGTTTTACCAGCAGGCCTGAACCCAGGGCGGTTAGCTCCTGATTAAGACGAACAACCTCATTATGGATAAATTGCACCCTTTTATCCGCTTTTTCGGGTAATTCATCCAATATATTGGTATCAAAAATGAAAAGGGGGATGACCGGTAGGCCACTTTTAAGGGCGTAGTAAAGGCCGGCGTTGTCGTCCAGTCTTAGGTCCCTTCTAAACCAAAAAAATGCAACCGGGCCGGCTACTTTCATATCTTATAAACAAACTTTAATAATCGGGGTTCGTTGAAGAATACAGGAAATCATATTTTTTTTAACTTCGTAACCTCAAAAATCATGAACATGAAAAAAATCTTCGCTTCAGCTTTCTTACTTCTGGCCTTTGCGGCTATGTCATTCGGTCAACAAGCTTACAGCTTATATAAATTAAGCGGTGGCCAGGCCGATGCTGATATTGTTTTAAAAGCTATGTCAGTAGAATTAAAGCTAACAGAGGCTGAATTCCCTAAAGTGAAAGAACTGATAACAACCAGCGCCCGCAGCCAGGCTGAACTTTTCAGCAAACCTGAAAGCAAAAACCCTGAAACAGCGGCTATGATTGTTAACCGCCAAACCAACCACATTGAAGCTAACCTGAAAAACATTTTAGGCGAAGACCGTTACAAGAAATATACAGAAGTAAAAGCTGCTATTGAAGCTAAGGCGAAAGAACTTGGCAAAAACTAAGCAGTTTCCAATAAAGACTTATTCAGAAAAGCGGTGATTTCCACCGCTTTTTTATTTCCATAGGTTTTCTCGCGGTATTCCTTTACCCATTGCACCCCCTTAACGGCATTCACCAGCAGTATTTCATCCGCCTCCAATAACTCTGCCGCTTTTATATCCCGCTCTTCCACATCTGCTTCCATTAAAGCCATAATGTAGCTGCGCATTACCCCGTTTACACAGCCGCTATCCAGTGTTGGTGTTATCAGTTTATCGCCTTTAACCAGGAAAACATTAGAATGTATAGCCTCACAAATGTGCTCTTCATCGCTTAAAAATATACACTCATCCCAACCTTCGGCTTGGGCAAACTGGGCAGCTATAACATAGGTTAGCGCATTAGAGGATTTAAGATCGCTAATCATAGAAACAGTTTTATAGCAATCCTCCCTAACACCAATCTTCAACCCTTCACCTGTTTCAAAACGGCTGTTGGGTATCTTATCCATGGATATAACAAACCCCAGGGAGTTATCTTCCGGCAGATAAAGCCCCCCTCCTTTTCTGAAAAACTGAATGCGTACACGTGCATTGATTACCCCTTCATTAACGGATGCCAAATCCAAAACCTGGTGCTCCATATAGCTTTCATCCATGCGGGCAGGCAAAACAGCCGAAAGCACATCGGCTGTAAAAACCACCCTGCTCCAGTGAAACTCCAGCAACGGTATTTTTTTATTGAACATAACCATGCTTTCAAAAAAAGCATCGCCATATCGAAAGGCCCTGTTAGAAGCAGGAAACAGAGGCTCATTCTCGTTAAAAATATTGCCGTTATAATTTATATACTGCATAGGTATTATTCGATATAATCAACTCGCCAAAGCCGGGGTTTGCATCTCTGCGTGTAAGTAAGTGGGTTACACCGCAGGCTTTTAAACCATTCAGCTTTTCCGCATTCAGGCTATAGAAAGTTTTATCAGCATATTGCTGTAACGCAAACCCTCGCAGGTCGGCATTAAGGTCAATGTTGTAAACCATCCATACCCTGTACAACCATTCGCCTACAAAACGTTTATGCCGTACATTGGCCTTAAACTCCACAAAACTTGAACGCTGTCCGTAGTATTTTAGTTCGGTATTATCAAAAGGTTGTATAAAAAGGGCATCAACCGGGGTAGTTTCCTTTATTTTTTCGCAAATAGCTATCATATCGTCTTCCTGCTTTAAGGCAAAAAGTTGGTACGGCACTTTATAAGGAAGCTGATGCCTGAAAAAAACAATAAGGCCAAAACAAGCGGCGACTCCCAGGGCGAGCCATAATTGCTCAAGTTTAAGCTGTGCCATACGCTTTGTACCGGAGTAAATAGCCAAACGCAATGCTTCGGCCGCAGCTATAACTCCAAAAAATTTCATCCACTGCGTTACTTTATAAAACTGAAAGTTGGCGATAAAGATGAGGTGGAAGCAATCCACAATTACTGCATACAGCGCTACACCTAAAAGGCCAATTAGCATAAACTGAAAAATTTTGCTCGAGCGCGGCCAAAAGAAGAATACCCCAATTAAGGAAAGAAAGAAAAACACCATTGTTTTATACCAGGGAAAAGTGCTGAATATAAAATGATGGGGATGACGGAATACGAAAAGCGTTTGGAAAAACATTTCGCCATTCAAGCCATGCGCGAACCCTTTGTCAAAGCCTGAAGTTTTTTGCAGCAGAATAAAGCAGAGGTAAATGCCGGCTGTAAATGCATAGATGCCGGTAAAGGACAAAAACTGTTTCCAGCTAACTTCCTTCCTGAACAAGGCCAGCAGAAGAACAGCGCACAGCACCATCATTACATCAAGGCCATCCAGTAACTGTATAAAGGTGGCTATGCTCATAAGTACAGAACTGAGCACATATTTTCTATCAAGAAAAAGGTTGATGGCCCAAACAACAATGGCCACTGCTACGGTGCCGGCCTGCAGGCAATCCGGGGTAAGGTCCACGTTGCCAAGTGTGTAATCGTTAAGCGGCACAAGGGTTACCAGTACTGCCAACCAGGCAAAATACTTTTCCTCTATAAACCGCCGGGCAATTTTCTCCATCCCCATAACCAGAACCAGGGTAGCCACTGCATAAAAGAGGAAACAAAAAATTTCGAGCTGCTGTACAAAGGGCAATAACAGGCTTGCCATTACTGTACGCTCATTAGGAATAGAAGCGTTCAGCCCTTGTATAAAAAAGTCCTTAGCGTATAAGGTGTGGTCGTTTAAAAACAGGGTATAGGGCAAAAGTTCTACCTGATCGCCTGTGCCAAAGCGGTAACCCCAACGCAGTATAATTGCCCCCCAGGCAAAAAGTGCGAACCATAAAGAGGGCCTGTTTTGCTGCATCTTGCTGATTAAACTTCAATAACTTTAAGATCGGGGCTTATAACCAACTTACCCAGGGTTTTGGCTTTAATCTCATCAACTGTAACACCGGGTGCAATTTCTTCCAAGTGAAAGGCGCCGTCTTTTATCTCGTAAAAGCCAAGGTCGGTTAATACGCGTTTAATACAACCTTTGCCCGTAAGCGGTAAAGTGCACTTAGGTAACAACTTCGACTCTCCCTTAGGGTTAGTCTGCATCATGGCAACTATGATATTATCCGTTGCAGCAACAAGGTCCATTGCACCACCCATACCTTTTACCATTTTACCGGGTATTTTCCAGTTGGCTATGTCACCGTTCTCTGCAACTTCCATTGCTCCCAATACAGTAAGGTCCACATGGCCGCCGCGTATCATAGCAAAGCTATCAGAGGATGAAAAGAGGGAAGCGCCCTTAAGCATAGTTACCGTTTGCTTGCCGGCGTTAATCATATCGGGGTCAACTTCCGCCTCCGTAGGGAAAGGGCCCATACCCAACAAGCCGTTTTCGCTTTGCAGAATTACATTCATCCCCTGCGGTATATAATTAGCAACCAGCGTGGGTATGCCTATGCCAAGGTTTACATAAAAACCATCGCGCAATTCGCGTGCTATTCGTTTTGCTATTTGAAATTTATCGAGAGCCATTTGAATAATGAGTTTAGAATGATGAATGCTGATTTACTTACTTACCGTGCGTTGCTCAATGCGCTTTTCGTAGTTAGTGCCTTTAAAAATGCGCTGCACATAAATGCCCGGGGTATGGATGTTGTTAGGGTCTAACTCACCGGGCTGAACCAACTCTTCTACTTCAGCAATTACAATTTTACCGGCAGTAGCCATCATAGGATTAAAGTTACGCGCAGTGCCTTTATAAACCAGGTTGCCCATGGTATCGCCCTTCCACGCTTTTACAATAGCAAAATCGGCACGCAGCCAGCTTTCCAGTATGTACATTTTACCGTCAAACTCG
The DNA here is from genome assembly GCA_039811145.1 of Chitinophagales bacterium. Taxonomy (GTDB): domain Bacteria; phylum Bacteroidota; class Bacteroidia; order Chitinophagales; family LD1; genus Bog-950. Next base: position 27,847 of record JBDHYB010000018.1, read on the forward strand.
CGCACCTCTTTGCCTTCGGCTACCTCGGTGCCGTAACCTGTGGGGGTAAAAAATGCCGGTATACCTGCGCCACCTGCACGGCAGCGTTCAGCTAAAGTGCCCTGTGGTATAAGCTCCACTTCTAACTCGCCGGAAAGAAGCTGCCTTTCAAACTCAGCATTTTCCCCAACGTACGAGGAAATCATTTTTTTAACCTGGCGGGTTTTAAGCATCAGGCCAATACCAAAATCATCTACACCGGCATTGTTGGAAATACAGGTTAAGCCTTTTACGCCTTTGCGTATAAGGGCCGCGATGCAGTTTTCGGGTATGCCGCACAAGCCAAAGCCGCCCAGCATCAGGGTGGCGTTATCGGGTATATCCTTCACGGCTTCGTCGGCGTTTGCAACTACTTTATTCATGTGTTCTAATTTGCCTTTTTTCTTTACCAACCTCTTCTTCCTTTTTACTGAGGTCGTTTAAAATAGTATCGTACATTTTATTCATCCAAACAGGATTAGCCTCGTAAAAGGCATAACTCTTGCGAAAGTCCTCTTCGGTTATTCCGTATTTCTTGTAAATAAGCGGATAATACTGCCGCGTAAGTTCAAACTCGTTACCTCCTGCCTGGGCCTTGGTTTCCGACACAGCATCTGCTATGTGCACTTCCTCTAAAATCTTAATCATTTTATCGGGCGGTATAATATCCTTAGGCACCTCCGGCATTTCAGGTTTGCAGGCAGCTAAAAACACAAGCAGTATGGGTATTAACTTCTTCACGGATTTACCTTCAAACCTAAATTATTTTGGGGTAATACAATGGCTGAATGATAAAAGATTCAAGCATGCATTCTTTAAAACGAAACTGCGCCAAAACCGTTAACATATGGTTGGAATGCACATTTTTTGCATAGCATGGAGTAAACGTATTATTTAGCTACATGGATTTAGAAAATTACCAGCACATACAAGAAGAACTGAAGGGCAGTAATGCCCGGCTTGTGGCCGTATCTAAAACCAAGCCCCTGGCGGATATATTGTTTTTATACAACGCCGGCCAACGGATTTTTGGGGAGAATAAAGCACAGGAACTTGTGCCTAAGCACGATGCCCTGCCGAAGGATATTGAATGGCATATGATAGGCCACCTGCAAAGCAATAAGGTTAAATATATAGCCCCCTTTGTAAGCCTGATACATTCAGTTGATAGCCCTAAGCTTTTAAGCGAGATAAATAAACAGGGCACAAAATGCGGCCGGGTAATAGACTGCCTGCTGCAGATTTTTATTGCCGATGAGGAGACGAAATTCGGGTTTGATAAAACAGAGGTGCTGGAGTTTCTGGCCTCGGCGGAGTTTTACGCCATGCGCAATGTGCGCATTTGCGGGCTAATGGGTATGGCCACTAATACAGATGATGAATCTAAGATAAGTGCAGAGTTTGCCGGCTTAAAGACTTTGTTTAATGAAGTAAAGGCTACTCACTTTGCGGGGCAGGATTCATTTAAAGAACTGAGCATGGGCATGAGCCAGGATCACAAAATTGCGCTGAAGCATGGTGCTACTTTGATACGCATAGGCAGCCTGTTGTTTGGCGAACGCTCTTATTAAGGAGTTAATTTATCAAGCGCGAAGCGTTGAGGTAGCTTTTATCAGGATAGTATACGAACAGGCAGCTACCGCCTTTAATGGCATTGATAATTTCCTCATGCTGCTCCATAGGAACGGCAGGGCAACCAAAACTACGGCCCAGGCGATTGCAACCACACCGCGACGCAAAGTTATCGCTAACATAATCGGCGCCATGTACCACTATACCGCGCCCTTCGGCATTGTTGTTAAAGCCGGGCTCCTCTCCTTGTAAACGCAGGCTTAAGCCATGCGCTCCTTGATACGTCTCTGCAGTGCGGTAAAAACCAAGACTGCTCTGGTTACTTGAAGGGGTATTGGAAAAGAACCGCGCAAATTCTTCGCCTGTATTTTTGCCGTGTGCCACCAACGTGTTAAACAGCAACGTACCGCTTGCCAGGTCAATAACATAAAGGCGTTTGTTAACAGATGACTGCGTGAAGTCGCAAATAGAAATTATATCGCGCTTTATCTCTCCCTTGGCTTTCAGCTTTTCAAAACCGTTTACAGCCAGGGTAAAGGCATTATAATCTAACCCCAACTGCTTTAACTGCAGGCGCTGGTATAGCACGGCCATACTACTAACCTCCTTAATGGGCGAAATAACCTCATCACCTGCGGGAACAGAACTACCGGCATAAAACATACCGGCGAAACAGAGCATCAACAAAGCGGCACTCTTTTTAAAGGGGGTCCTTCTTTTTTGCATCAGTAATCAAATATACGTTTGAGGGTGCGTTAAAATTGCACCGGTTCTGATTTTTTAAAAGATGAAATTTGCTAAATGCGATTAACAGGCGTTAATGCACGGTAAACGCGCCTAAAAACAAAAAAGCCCCTGCAAATGCAAGGGCTTCTTATTTATAAATTCAGCTTGTTCATTACGCTTGTGCAACAGGAACAACGTGAACGAATTTACGGTCGTTCTTTCCTTTTGTGAATTTAACTACGCCATCAACAACTGCGAAGATGGTGTGATCCTTACCAATATCAACACCATTACCGGGGTGGAAATTGGTACCGCGCTGGCGAACGATGATGTTGCCGCTGATGGCGCTATCGCCACCGAATATCTTTATACCTAAGCGTTTGCTGTGACTGTCGCGTCCGTTCTTTACTTTACCTTCGCCTTTCTTATGTGCCATGACTTATGGAATTACAGGATTTTTAATGATTACAGATATTAACTATCCGATTGATTCAATTGAAATTTGAGTTAATGACTGACGGTGACCCTGGGTCTTTTCGTAAGTCTTTCTTCTCTTCTTTTTGAAGATGGTCACTTTGTCGTCCTTCATGTGGCCAACAATTTTGGCGTTAACCTTAACACCGGCTACAGTAGGGGTTCCTACTTTAACACTGCCATTGTCATCAGTTAAAAGCACGCGGTCAAAAGACACAGCATCGCCTTCGTTGCCTTCCAAACGGTGAACGTAAATCTTCTTTCCTGCTTCGGCCTTAAACTGCTGACCTGCGATTTCTACTATTGCGTACATGAATTCTAAAATTTGGGAGCGCAAATATAACCCAAGCATTTAAAAAAACAAACAGTTGCCCACAGCTATTTAATGCCCGTTTGTAAACTGCGCCAATTAATGGACGAATCTAAAAGAAATAATCCGTTCCGGCTTTAGCCAAAACGGATTTATGTGGCAACCTAAAAGGTTATCTTAATTATGTAACTATTTAATTTTCAATTTACTGCACATCCTGTTTCGCCATTTGAACGGTTAGCACATCCTCAGTGCCATCCTTAAAAGTAAATACGGCTTTATTGTCCTTAATTTCGGTAATCTGCCAGGTCATTAAGGTTGCAGCTTCCCCACCGGGGATAACATTATCCACCACCGCCAGTATGGCGTTGGATGGGTCCCAAACCCAATTAGCGCCCGAAATGTTAAGGAACATGGGCTGGGTGGTGTGGCTGCTGAATGATTTATCGGCCCCGACGGTAATAGTTAGGTCCGCCAGCATTTGCTTTACCAGCTCGGCCTTGGCGGGGTCCTGCCCCTGCGGCACTAAAACATGGGTAACGGTTTCGGCTTTCCATTTACCTGTAACTGATTGAGCATCAGCCATGGAGGTGAAGAAAAGCATGTAAATTATAGCCCCTGCTACAATCTTGATAAAAAAGGAATAGTCGGAGTATAGCTGTTTCATACCCTGCTTTTACGGGCGGGGCGGGTGTTTTGTTATCCCACCGATGGGGGATTTGTGAGATACAAGGTTATGCGTGGGCTTACGTGCCTTGGGGACACAGACGCCGGCGGAGTTTAACATAAAATAAAAGCCCCGCAACTGCGGGGCTAATTTTACATTTCTAATTCTGTATTCTTAATTACTTGTATTCCGCTATCTCCTGCTGTATTTGGGCAATAAAATCGGCAACAGGTTTAGTGCCCTGGTCGCCCTGGCCCTGGCGGCGGATGGCAACGGCTTTATCGTTCATCTCCTTCTCTCCCACTACCAACATATAAGGCACCTTGCGTATTTCCGTATCGCGGATTTTACGGCCTATCTTCTCAGGGCGTTCGTCCAGGGTAGCTTCAATTCCCAGTTTCTTCAGGCTATCGCGTACTTCTTTACCGTAATCGTTAAACTTCTCCGATATAGGCAATATAGCTACCTGTTCAGGCGCTAACCATACCGGGAATTTACCGGCGTAGTGTTCTAACAGGAATCCGATAAAACGCTCGTGCGTTGAAAGCGGTGCGCGGTGGATGATAAGCGGCCTTTCTTTCTCGTTCTTATCGTTAGTGAATGAAAGGTCGAAACGCTCAGCCTGCGCAAAGTCCACCTGGTTGGTGGCAATGGTAAACTCGCGGCCAATAGCGCTCCATATCTGTATGTCAATTTTAGGCCCGTAGAAAGCAGCCTCATCAGCTACTTCAACAAACGGCAGCCCCGACTTCTGCAATACCTTGCGCACCATGTCTTCGGTTTGTTGCCACATCTCTGGATTGTTAATGTACTTCTGCCCCAGCTTTTCGGGTGCGTGCGTGCTAAAGCGCATCTGGTATTTATCTATACCAAATATTTTAAAGTACTTCACATAAAGGTCGTTCACCTTCATAAACTCTTCCTCAAACTGCTCCTTGGTGCAGTAAATGTGGGCGTCGTTCATTTGCAAACTGCGCACGCGCATAAGGCCAAACAACTCACCGCTTTGCTCATAACGGTAGCAGGTGCCATACTCAGCAAAACGCAAAGGCATATCGCGATAGCTTTTTGGTGTGGCGCCAAATATTTTGTGATGGTGCGGGCAGTTCATGGCCTTCAGGTAATACTTATGGCCTTCCATTTCCATTGGCGGAAACATACTTTCAGCATAGTATGGCAAGTGGCCGCTACGGATATACAGGCTATCCTTAGCAATGTGCGGACTCTTTACACGCACATAACCCTGCTCCTGTTCGTTCTTCTTGGCAAGGGCTTCCAGCTTTTCAATTAAAGCGCCGCCCTTAGGCAACCATAAAGGTAATCCCGGACCTACTTCATCGTCAAACGTAAATATCTCTAACTCCTTACCCAGCAAACGGTGGTCGCGCTTTTTGGCTTCCTCCAGCATGTTTACATACTCATCCAGCTGTTGCTGTTTAGGGTAAGTAATGCCATAAATGCGGGTAAGCTGCTTGTTCTTCTCGTCGCCTTTCCAGTAAGCGCCGGCTATGTTGGTAAGCTTTATCGCCTTAATAAAACCGGTGCTTGGTATGTGCGGCCCACGGCATAAGTCAGTAAACTTGCCCTGGGTGTAAAAAGTAATTTCACCATCATTCAGGTTCTGCAGCAAATCCAGCTTGTATTCATCACCTTTCTCAGTAAAGTATTTCACTGCTTCGGCTTTAGGCATTTCGCTGCGGGTGTATTTGTTATCCTGCGCAGCCAGTTCCTTCATCTTCTTCTCTACTTTCTCCAGGTCTTCAGCGCTTAGCTTGTTATCGCCTAAGTCCACATCATAGTAAAAGCCGTTATCCACCGGCGGACCAACCCAAAACTTCACGCCCGGGTAGTAAAACTCCAACGCCTCAGCCATTAAGTGGGCCGACGAATGCCAAAAGGTTTTCTTACCGTTAGGATCGTCAAACTTCAGCAGCTTAAGGCTGGCATCTTTATTAATTGGCAGGCTAAGGTCTACCACCTCGCCGTTAACTTCTGCACTAATGACTGCTTTGGCAAGGCCCTGGCTAATGCTGGCAGCCACATCATAGGCGGTTACTCCGGCCTCGTATTGCCTTACCGAACCATCGGGCAGTGTTATGTTTATCATATCTGTTTCAATTTTTGCGTTCGCGAATTAAGGATTATTGCTACAAAGACACAAAGGCGCTAAGTAAAATGTATTAACAGCTTTATTTTCTGCCACTAAGACCCAAAGGCTCGAAGGAAAACCGTATAGTGAACATCTTGTATTCTTTGTGACTTAGCGCCTTTGCGGCGGATGTTAAACGAAAACGCCCCCGAGAAAACTCAGAGGCGTTCGATATACTTTCAAACAGAAAATTACTTCTGGTATCTCTTCTTAAATTTATCAATACGGCCTGCCGTATCAACCAGTTTGGTTTTACCGGTAAAGAAAGGGTGGCTTTCGTTGCTGATTTCTAACTTGATAAGAGGGTATTCGTTACCGTCTTCCCACTTAATGGTATCCTTGGTGTTAGCAGTGCTTTTACCTAACCATGATTTATCCAGCGATATATCCTTAAAAACTACCGTTCTGTAATTGCTTGGATGCAGATCCTTCTTCATTATTCTAAATTTTTGGAGCGGCAAATGTAATAAAAAGTTTTCAGTTTAAAGTTTTCAGTTTAAAGTTTGTTCACCGCCCCCGAATCATTCTTTGCGTAATTCAAGCCGAATTGCATGAAAATCAATGAATTATTAATACCTTTTTAGTTGTTAAACCTTTGCCCGGTATGTCTAAGGCATAAAAATAGGTGCCTTGGGCAAATTCAGCAGTAGGCAGCATTAAACGTGCGGAGGATTTATCGACCGCAAAGCGCCTTAGCTCCCGCCCGCTTACATCAAACAAAATGAGGTTAGCTTGCTCAGCATCCGCCGGCAGTTCGTATTGCACTAAAGAAAAGCCGTTGGAGGGATTGGGGAATACTTTGAAGTCAGTGTTTATGCCGCCACTAGTAATTCCTGTATTGGTAGAACGCTGACCATCACATTTTGTACATTCCAATAGACCGGGAAGGTTGTACACGGAGGTAATCGTCGTAAGGTCCATTGCATCTCTAATTAAAATCATTTTGGCTCCTGAATCAGTATTGTAAATACCTGATGAATTAGACCGATATGCGGGAAGGCTCGCATTAATATTTTGCAGTTGTGAACTATCAGCAGAAAAAAGCAATGTTCCGCTCTCATCATATACTCTGGTATACCAGGCCCCATAACCCAAAAGACCGTCCTGGTAATTAATCAGGTATTCTATATCGCTGCTATCAGTATCAAACAATGTTTCAGTTATATAGGCAACAATTACATTTTGCAACCCAGAAGGTAATGAAGGCAACGGGATTTTTTTAAAAACGGTATGGTCTAAATTGTAGAGAGAGATAGTGTCATTAAGCTTTGCTGTGCAATACTTATAGCCGGAGTATTGAAGTTTAATGATGGTAAAATCGTTGGGAGGAGCAATATATGTATTCTCTAAAAAAATTTGGCCCTTTACTGAAATAGAAAATACAAATGCAATTAGAAGAAGGAATGTGTTTTTCATAGTGTTTGGTTTTAAGTTTCTAAGATAAGGATTAAGAAGATAGCCTGGCGATTAAGCATAAACTAATACACGGCACAGCTTATGAACCTATTGAAAACCCCGCCTTTTGCGGCAAAATTGCAACACTGTGCCATTCAGTCTATCAACAAAAAGCTGCCTAAAAAATTGTTTTAAGTCAGTATATAAAATTTAGTTTAATTTAAAGTTTTACTAAACCGACTAATATGATTAATAAAGACCTGGTAACCTCCGGTTTTGATATAGAGTTATTACTGAGCGAGGAATACCTTAAATGCATATTACTCTCCCTTTACGAAAGCGAAACTATACCGCATTGGGTGCCTTTAAAGGTATTTAATGAAGGAGAGCCTAACGAGGTTGAACTTAGTGCGTTTATCATACCTCCGCCTGATTTGGCCTCCAAAAGGCTTTATGAAGTTAACCCTGCCTTTAACCCTAACCCGTTTGAGGTAAACTTTGGCCACCCCTCAGTTGAAAATTCATTTTCTGTTGAAATACTATCGGGTGGCGAAGTGGCAAGTGTGCGGCTTAAAGCCAGTGTATGCATGCTGCTAAACGGCGAACCTTTAGAACCTATGGAGGTAGATTTATTGGCTGACGTTTTCCTGAGTAGTACAGAAGCCAACGGTTTTCAGCAAAGTGTTCTTTTGAACGTTGAAATCACCGATTTTGAATCCGACGTGCTTGAAGACTTTGTAAGAGGTCTGGGATCTGCGGAGTACGACAGACAATTTATTTTAGACCAATTGCGCGAGAATATCAGCCAGCATATTGACCTTGGAATTGTTGGTAAGGATAAAGCAGTGCATAAAATTGAAATGAAAGTTTTTGAAAGCACTGAAGAAACTCCTGCGGCAATTGGTATTTACCTTAACCTGAAACTGCAAAACGGACCGGCATCTAATAGTTTTTTACCTGATAGAGGTAATGTTGAGGATGCTCAGAATTTTTTACCGTTGGAGCACAACTTAGCTTTTGCCCTTCCGGGGGCTATATATGAGCGGTTAGGGCCCGACCTTGCTTACAGGCAAGCCATGCAAACATCTGTATGCCCACCTGAGTTCAAGTATCCAGACATGTTTAAAGGATTCATTTTACAGAGTATTTCATTGGGGCCTGAGATAATCACATCCTCCGCCGGAACTGTTGAAACCAACAAACTCAGAATACATATAAACACAGAAAAAGAAATTGACAACTTCGTGGACCCGGATATTGATGTTTACATAACCTTAAAACCGGTAATAACAGATGGGATAGTAAGTTGGGAGGTAGATGCCGATGTTTCAGGATTGCTGATATCCTTAACCATGCTGCTTTCGATGTTGCTGGCCACAGGTATAACTTTCATTTTCGGTCCGGCTGCATGGGTTTATTTATTGGTAAATGCCAGTTTACTGGCTCTTGAAACCGGGGGCATTATAGCTCTTAATGAACTTTATGTTGAAGGATTTGCGGATGAGGAGGTACGGGACACTAACGTTTTAGAAACAATACCTCATCACCTCACCATTGCAACAAAGCGTTGGGATCCGCTATACAACACACTGCATCAACTGGTAGCCTCAGTTGTGCAAATGGAAATCAAATCGCAGGGCATTTTTATGCTGGGAAAGGAAATACGCCTTGGGGTAGATTTTCAAGCGGCTGTTGATGCTGAACCGCGCGCGGTTACAAAGGATGCAGACGGTAAAATTACAAACATACAGTACATTGTACCCGGTGTAGAAAATCTGGATATGCTTGGTGTTGAATCCGCAACAGCCAATCGAGAACCCTATTTAAATATTTACCAGCCTGCCGGAATGTCGACCTATTTTGTTGATATATCCATTGAACAAATAGAGGACCGACTTGAAAAGAAAAAGATAATCACCGCTGTTCCATACGTAGCTTATAGGGTTGCAATGGATGGCGGCCAGATAGATAAACTGCAGTTGGTATCAAGCCAGGAACTGAACAACACAAAAAACATTATTTATAGCCAGCTTAAATTGGTATTGGAAGCAGGCCATGAAGATGAACTTAGAGAGGAAGCGATAAACAGGTTAACAACCGGCGGATGCGATGCCGGCGATGAAAAACAAATAGAACTGATGTATAAAAAGGTTTTGCGCGAAAAGATTGACCGGCAATTGGTAGACGAGTTAACTGAGTACATGGATATAATACTGTCGCAAACCTTTAACCCGCACCTGGAACTTACCCCTGATGAGATTGCTGAAATAGAGAAAAAGAACATATGGGTACTAGTGAACAAAAGTGATGGCAGGCCACTGGAAATGGTTACCATGCGTAGCGGAACGGTGTACTTCAGAGACAGAAAAGATGCGATTGTGCCTGACAATCTGCTTTCATTACCTCGCTTTAAACCGTCATAAAAATTTTAGAAGCAGTTTACTATTATAGGCGCATATTCCGGATTAGGAATATGCATTGCCACCAGGCTCTTAGCAGGAAACACTTCCACTATCAAATCCCCAAGGTTCAGGTAATCTGGCCCAAGTTTAGCGTTGAAAATAAAGTGGCCCTGCGCGGTTGTGGTATTACCTGCAGTAAGGTAACTTACTTCTACCACCACCTGCTCCTTCATGGGTTTACCTGCATCGGGCAAATCATACTTAGCGCACAATACCCGAAGCCAATCATCACATAATTTAACTTGGCTGGCAAAACCAATGGCATTATCCTTTACCACTTCGTCGTTTATTTCCAGGTCTCTTTTAATAAAAAGGTCTACGCCATAGGTAAACTCTTCAAACACTCCTTCTAATTCGTAAACATGCCAATTAGCATTGGTTATAATGCGCTTAATAAAGAAGAATACTATGTCTTTAGTTTGTTCCATGCTGAAATTTAATAGTTATGATGAACCCCGCCGCTGCTTGCCTGTTGTTTCGTATGCCGATTAACTCATCGGATGACTTTAAGTCATCCGATGAATGATAAAGGCAATACAATTATTTCAGCCTCATTTCGTCTTAAAGTTCACAACTAATCCAAATGAAAGTTAGAGTCATAATTACAGGTGCAACCGGCATGGTAGGCGAAGGCGTTATGTTAGAGTGTCTTCAAAACCCCGAAGTAGAAAAAGTATTGTTGGTTAATCGCCGTCCTTCAGGTTTTAGCCATCCAAAACTTTCGGAAGTTATTACCCCAAACCTGGCAGAGATACCTTCGGAACTGGAACCTAAACTAAGCGGCTATAATGCTTGCTTTTTTTGCGCAGGTGTAAGTAGTGTAGGGATGAACGAGGCCGACTATACTAAAGCAACATACGAGCTTACCATTGGCTTTGCCAAAACGCTAAGCCGCTTAAACCCGGATATGACCTTCACGTATGTATCAGGAGCAGGAACCGATAGCAGCGAAAAAGGCCGCAGTATGTGGGCCCGCGTTAAGGGTAAAACGGAAAACGATTTAATGAAGCTGCCCTTTAGGCAGGTATATGCTTTCAGGCCCGGCTTTATGAGCCTTACGCCGGGGCAGAAAAACGCGTTGCCTGCTTACAAATATGTAGGCTGGTTAGCGCCGGTTTTAGTGCGTTTCTTTCCGTCTATAGCCTGCACTCTTCAGCAGGTTGGGGAGGCCATGATTAAAGCAGTTACCCAGGGTTATTCTAAAAACGTACTGGAGGTTAAAGACATAATTGCATTGGCAAAGCAATAAGCGGTAAAACGTTAGCGCCTTGTGCAGTTAACATCTATAATTGGCTTGTATGGCCTTTAGTTGCTCGCCAATGTTTAAATAAGTTCAGGCAATATATCTTCGCAGCAAAATGAACAAATGGAGGCTGTAAAAGATTGGCTGAAAGGGTTGGTGGATGTAACTGATGAGGAGTTGAAGGCCATGAACGATATTGCAGAAACTACCCTGGTAAAGCCGAATGAAGTTATTTTAAAGCAGGGCGATGTGGCCGATAAGATTGGGTTGTTGATACAGGGCGCTGTTCGCACTTATTTTACTGATAATGATGGAACCGAACACATAGTGGGCTTTGCGTTTGACGGTGAACCCATAGCAGCCGTAAGTAGTTTTTTTAACCGCGTACCCAGCCCTGTAGCCTGCGCCACCCTGGAACCCACTCTTTTTATATGGACGGACTATGAACGTTACAATAGTTTTATAAACCGTTTTCCACGCTATAACAGCGTGGCAGTTAATGCCCTTGGCCGTGCTTTGGGCGAAGGCAGATACCGCATGGAGTATATGCACCAAACATCGGCCAAAGCGCGTTACGATAGCATGTGTACCCTGCACCCCAAAATAATTGAACGTGTGCCTTTAAAATATATAGCCTCTTATCTTGGTATAACACAGGAAACCCTCAGCCGCATACGTGCAAAAAAATAACTCCTTTTTCATTTTTTGCCTTTTGTCAATTGGTTTTAGCGCAAAGCCCGGTAGTTTTGTGGTGTAGTAAAATTAAAAACCACCCAACTAAATGGAACACCTGGGCCGCCTGTTTACCATAGGCATACCTGTTTTCGCTCTAATGATATTTGCCGAAAAGTTCTACGGCCATTTAAAGGGAAACGACACCGTACCCTGGATGGATGCTGTTTCCAGTTCGTATTCGGGTATAACCATGATGGTGCGCATGCTTATTGGATATGGCCTTGTGCTGGTGCCTTATGGCTATATGGTTAAGCACCTGGCGCTTGTTAATATACAACCTACATGGCTGTTGTATACAGTTGCATTTATAGTAATTGATTTTAATTCGTATTGGGGGCACCGGCTTGTACACCGCATTAACCTGTTTTGGAACCGGCATTTAATACACCACAGTTCAGAGGAATTTAACCTGGCCTGTGCCCTGCGGCAAAGTATTTCCGATTTCGTTAACTTCTTCTTTTTTCTATCCATACCATCAGCAATGTTGGGTATATCTCCCGGGGTGGTGGCCCTATTGGTGCCCATTCATAAGTTCGCTCAGTATTGGTACCACACAAGGCTAATTGGCAATCTTGGCTTTTTAGAGCATGTATTGGTAACTCCTTCCCACCACCGTGTACACCATGCCTTAAATCCGCAATACATTGATAAAAACTACAGTGCAGTATTTATTATATGGGATAAAATATTCGGCACTTTTCAGGCAGAATTGGATGATGTGCCCCCTGTATATGGTATAACCCGGCCCGTACGTTCCTATAACCCCATTACTATAAATTTCGATCATTTGCTTTTGCTTGTAAAAGATGCCTGGCGCGCTGAAAACCTTTGGGACAAACTAACCATTTGGGTAAGGCCAACCGGCTGGCGGCCTGCAGGCTTTAACAGTAAATACCCCGTAGCTCAAATTGCCGACCCATACCGTTATACCAAGTTCAACCCACCGCATACAAGGGCTTTAGTAGTATGGAGCATGACGCAGCTTTTTACACTCTTGCTCTCGGTTATATACATAATACAGCATATATCAATAATGGGAAACACCGGCTTATGGCTGCTGGGCTTGTTTGTTTTTGCGCAGGTATACAGCGCTACGGAGTTAATGAACCATAATAAACTTGCACCGGCTTTTGCACTAACCTCAACGCTGGTTTGCATTGGTCTTTATATAGGTGATAACACCTGGTTTGGCATGGCATCCGTTTGGGCGGGCTTTCCCCCATTATTTGTAATTTACTTTGCTTTGCAGGCTTTGCTGGCATTTTGGTTTGCAGGAACGTTTACTGCTGCCGGCGCTGATGTTTCATTTATAGCCGGGCAAAACAATAACTAAAAAAAAAAGGAGCTTCATTTACATGAAGCGCCTGTGCACTAACTAAGCATTTATCCAAAACCCTTAGTGTTGTTGCAGTAGCTTTTCCAGCGCCGCTAAGCGCATTTGTGTTTCCTGTAACTGCGCTTTTAAATCGGTGATTGTTTCATCTTCCTCTTTAACGGAGTTTACCAGCATGTAGATAAGTGCAGAGCCATCATAAGTAAGGTAATCTCCTCCCTCTTTACCATAGTACGTATTGGTAGTTACCATATAAGGGGCTATCTTTTGTATTTGTTGCGCAATTACACCAACATAAACGCTGGTAGTATCGCTTATTCCCTTTTTGCCGTTATACTGGTAGGTAACCGGTTCCACTTTTCTTAAAACATCCAACCCATCAGTGTAAGGGTTTATATTTTTCTTTAAACGTGCATCGCTAACATTGGCCCATAAGCCACCGCCGGGTTTACCTGCCGTGCCTTGCACTTCAAAGGTAAGTCCGGGTGCGCTGGTCATTATACCCGTAAGCACAGTGCCGTTGGGGTTGCCGTTAGGCACACGCACATGCGTTAATACATAGTTACCAGTGGGAGTTACCAGGCCCGGTAACTTGTGGTAAAACATATTGTAGTTGAATAAGCCTGTTGCGCCACCATCGTTACTTATGCCGCACTCCCATGCGCCGCCCGATGTTGCCGGGCCGGTGGATGGAATTTGAAAGGCCACATCACTTTCGCCCGTGCCTGAAAGGTTATCAATGCTTATACCCTTATTGCCCCCCGCAGGCATATAAATGTTTAGCGGAAAGGTATACGCAGGTGGTATTCCGCCAATGGAAACATTGCCACCTTGTATAGCAAGGTTGTGTCCGTTTTCAAAGGTAAAGTCTAAATGCGGTACGGGTCCCGTAGATTGCCCCCACCCCAGGTAAGCCCCTCTTACGTTAGCATTGTTTCGCCATTCTATGTAAGGAAACTTATCGACTCCGCCGGCAAAAACAAGGGAAAGGTTATCATCATTAAAGTAAAAGTTAGAAAGCGGCTCCTCAAAACGTGCATTGCCGGTTACATGCAACCTTCTTGTTGATGATGGCGCCGTATTACCTATACCAACATTTCCATATTCGTTAATGCGCATCACCTCTCTTTCCACGGCCGTGCCGCAGCCCCAGGTATAAAACTTTATCAGGCTGCCGTTACCGCACGAAAAAGCTTCGGTAGTTAATTCAATACCGCCAAAGCCATCGCCCGTTGGCAAGCCACTTTGCATACCAATGCGTGCGGTGTACTGGTTGGCCGCATCATGCAGGTTAGTATTACCATGGTTGCTCACTAAAATGTTTCCGCCTGCCACATCAAGTTTGCTATTGGCATACGGGCTGGTGGTACTAATACCAATTCGCGAGCCGTCATCAAACATTATAGAGTTGCATATAGTGGTAGTGCTGGTAAATTTGGGTATAAAGTCAACAATGGCCGCCGCGCAAATAGCGTTAGGCCCTGTTGGTCCTGTTATTCCTTGTGGGCCGGTATCACCTTGCGGGCCTGTGGAACCCGTTGGGCCGGCTATACCCTGAGCGCCTGTAACCCCTTGCGCACCTGTGTCACCAGTTACTCCCGTAGGCCCGGTTATCCCTTGCGTTCCGGTAGGGCCGGTTAATCCGGTTATGCCTTGCGGGCCTGTATCGCCGGTTGCTCCTGTAACTCCGGTGGGCCCGGTTAGTCCTTGAGGGCCTGTTACTCCTGTAATACCTTGTATGCCCTGTGGGCCTGTATCTCCGGTTGGGCCTGTAATGCCTACACCGGTTGACCCGGTAGCTCCCGTTGGGCCCTGTAACCCCGTCAGGCCGGTTGCCCCTGTAAAACCGGTTGCGCCCTGTGGCCCTGTTGCACCGGTTGGCCCGCTAAACTGGCAAAGGGAGGTCCAGCCTCCGTTAAAAAAGTAATAGCAACCAACAGTAACATCATATACCAGGAGCCCTTGTGCCGGTGCCACGATAGCCAACCGTTGCGCAGTGCTTACGCGTGGTGCAAGAAACCCTTTGGTGGTGGATGTCAGATCAAGAATGGATGATGGATCAGGATTAGGTGTACCTATACCCACATTATCCTGTGCTGCCAAGCCCATGCTTAACAGGCTCAGCAAAATGGTTAATACGTTAACTTTCATACTTCAGGTTTTGGATAATGCAAGGTTACTTCCATCGCATGTCCTCTGCCATTCATTATACTTGAAAAATGGCCGGCCTAAAGCCCGTTTATAACTATGAACACAAAAGTAATTTATTGATATTCAAATTATTAAAACTTAATTGAAGCTCAATACTATGGCCTGCCTAAGCTAATTTTCCTATATTCAAATTATGGCAAGTACCGATCCCCTTTTCGACTTAATAAAAAGTTTAAGC
This sequence comes from Chitinophagales bacterium, assembly GCA_039811145.1. Lineage (GTDB taxonomy): Bacteria > Bacteroidota > Bacteroidia > Chitinophagales > LD1 > Bog-950. Next base: position 43,320 of record JBDHYB010000018.1, read on the forward strand.
CCGGCAGAAAAACGACATTTCAGGCTGGTAACTTCAGCATCAGGCACCGAAGATGGTGTTATGCTTCGCATATACGACATACTTGAAAAGATGGAAGTGTTTGATGAGGATGTTTTGAAGAAAAAACTGAAAGACCCTGCCCTTTTAAAAAACCTGAGCAGCAATAAGCTGAAGTTACGCGAAAGGTTAGCCGATATAGTAACGGAGTTCAACTTTCAAACAGGTATTGTAGCCGAGATAAAATTTTTGATTCGCAAGGCCGAAGTTTTGTTTGAACGTAGCCTTGGCAACATTGCTTATGATGTGCTGTTAAAAGCAAGAACAAAAGCCGAATTGTACGATCTGCCCTTGTTACAACTGGAAATAAACACCATTGAAAACAAGTTTATGCAAAGCAAACCGGGAGTGCTTGAACAGAACAACGCAGCCGGCATTGTACTGCTCAAAAAAATGCAGAACATATATGAATACTACAACGAGGTGACAAACTACGTACAGGTAATACGCACCCACGGCTTAAGCAGCCCGGCATTTACCCAACAGGTAAATAAAATGGATGCGATGGATCTGTTTAGTAAGGAAGACTACCCGCAAACCTTTTTAGCGAAAGACCAGTTCTACAGCATACGCGTACAAATTGCCCGCAACCGGCGAAACCAGGCCGATTTCTACAACTGGACGCAAAAGCTATTAGAGCTTTGGGACGCTAACCCTCAAATGAAAGAACTGTATCCTGTGCGCTTTGTGCATTCATCGCAGGTGCTGCAACTGCTGGTGCAGGATATTTGGGATGAACCCAAACAACCGGCCATTGATTTCAGGGATGCCTGCTTTGAGCAATTAGACATGCACCGCACCTTCCTTAAAAAACACCGCGCCAACAATTTGCCAATAGCGCTTATGGAATTGGATATTATCTGTGCCCAAATGCTGCTTTACTCTGCTTTTAAGATGAGTAAGGAGTTAGCCACTTTTTACGATAACATTATTGACACACTTACGACTAAAAACTACAAGGTTAACACGTACTACCTGGCCACCGTAAAAGTGGTTTTCGCGCAAAACTTTTTTGCGCTCGCTGATTATGACCGCGCATTAGATTGTGTTAACCAGGTAATGAACGAAAAAAGCGATGCCTACAACAGCGCCAATTACACCATGTCCTTTATCAACATCCTGGTGCACCTTCAGCTGAAGAACGATACACTTATAGACAATCTTCTTCAGCAGTTGCAGCGCTGGTTAGATAAAACCAATTTGAAACAGGAAGACGAAAAGAAATTGATCCTGTTCCTGAAAAAATATGCCGCAACCAACGAGGACGAACGCAGAAGTATGATAAATGATAATCTGCCACAGTTAATCAGCGAGGCTGATAAGACCAACGGGCTTTTTTGTAATGATATTACCCCTCTATTACAAACCTGGATGACGCTTAAGAAAGCAACGAAATCAAGGCAGGCCACTGGCCTATGATACTCACTACAACCTCTTCCTTTGGGCATTCATGGGTGTTGCAGCCTGCCCGTTAAACTTCCATCCCCTGTTTTTAGGACAAATCTTTTTATTCGGTATACTGATTTTTAAAGAGGCATGTATATCAGCATTGTAAACGTGTTTCTTCGCAAAAAGGCCAAGTAGATCCTGCGTTCCGATGGTAAGCGGCCCCGCGCGCAAGGTTGCGCCTAAGCTTACATTGCCAAATACATCTACACTTAAAGGCACATAGGCGCCAAACCATTTACTATCCCACTTAGGCGTAATGCTAAAGGTGCTTACCTGGTGCAGCATGTTGTGCTTTGGGCTCATATCCTGGCTTATAACAGCCGTAAAAGCCACGCCAAAATCCTTCCACACATTGTAATCGATAAACATATTAAAACGAGTAGGCAACCAAACTGTAAAATTCTTTTTGAAGGGCGCTACGTTAAACCTGGTCTTAATAGTATCATCCAAACTTTGCAAGCCATTCGGGAACTGTACACCGCCTACATTCCAGTTTTGTATGTCCGCTGTAAAGTCGCGGCTGTATTGTCCTCGCTTAAAACGCAAAGCGCCAAAATCCATAATGGCAAAACCTGCAGCAATCTTGTATTTCTTGTTTCGGTTGGGGTCGTAACAATTACAATCCATTTCGGTGCTTGCTTTTTCAGGCCTCCATTCAAATATGGCACCCATATCTACCCCTATCGTTGGCGGTCCACTCTTAAAGCTAAAGGCATTGCGAACATAATCAGCAGCAGTGGGGTTTTGGTTACCGTTGCTGGTTACCAGCCCTTCGCTGTAAGCATAGTTTACCCGGGCATTGTTAATGCTTAACTGCTCATACTCTGTCCAGTGGTAATTAAGGTTTTTAGTATAGCCGTAAGCGCCCTGCAATGGCTGCAATAGCTTTAAAGTACCGCCTACTTTCAACATTATTTCACGCTTATCAATTATTACGCGACTATAGGTGAGGCCATAATCCATCCATGCGGCACTCTTTACGCTAAGGTTTACATTATTCAAATCGCGTCCTAAGTAGTTGGTTATGGCATTAGCTGTTTGACCCAACCCATAATACGCCGTGCGGGCCAGCGTTTCATCCACATGGTCTACATTGCTTATAAAGTTAGCGTGATAACTAAACCCAATGGCATTTAAATTAGGATTCTTCTTAGGCCCAAACGAAACCATAAAACTTAAAGGCCCCTGCACCTGCAAACCCGCATAGGCATTTTTGTGCAGGCCATTCACTCGTTCCTTCAGGTATTGGCTCTGAAAATCAGGGCTATTAAATAATGAAGGATGGTAAATTACTCTCCTATCCAAACCAACGTAATTGTTGTTGACATTGGCAGCAAGCCCAATCAGGTTAATATCCACTATATAGCGGCTATCAGCAATAGCGGGATTAAAATTTACATTGGTAATACCTCCGTAAGGACTACTGCGTAAACCGGTAAAAAACTGGGCGCGGGCAGCAAAAAATGGCAACATGGCTAAAACAAACAGCAACAGGCGCTTGTGCATAGTTATAGTTTAGGTGGTTAGGGATAAAATGCGCCATTATGCTTTCGTTTACGCCTATGTAACGCAGCAACCTCAAAAATTGAGGTACGCAAAGGGGCAAAGCCCCATAATCATGGGGCAAGAAAACATTTAGGAAGAGGTAAACTAGTCAGAACCTGCCATCTCCCTCTCCACATCAGCAAGCATGCGGCGGGTAGCATTTAGAAAGGCCGTGCTTCCATTGCGTTCAAGTATGTCGCAACATTTTTCCAGCATTTCCTTAGTGCGTGGCAGGTCGTTAAGGTTTTTATAAACTATGGCAAGGTTGTGGTACGAAATACTCAACTGGTCGGGCGAGCTGAACTGGTTACGCAACTCAACAGATTTCAAAAGATAATCTTCCGCTTTCTTAAAATCTCCAAGGCCAATGTAACTGGTGCCTATGTTACTATAAGCGCCGGCCATGTCGCTTAGTTTATAGTGCTGCTCGTAAACCTGCAGGCTTAGTAAAAAGTAATCAAGCGCTTCCTGATATCGTCCCCTGTTATGCAACACATTACCCATTGCGGTATGGCAGCTGGCCTTGCGCACCGGATCATTCAACTCTTCCACTATTTTCAATGCTTCAAGGGCGTAGTCTAAGGAAGTATCATCCAACTCATCCTGCACTTCATTATTCATAACCCGTGCAATCAACGCACCTACCATAATCCAGGGGTACTCGGAATCGGCTCGGGTAACATGCGCAGTAACCTTGTCCAGGTAGCCGGCGCATTCATCATGCCTGCCCAGCAAGGCACAGCAATGGCCTAAAGCCCAGTAATGCCAGGCAAAAGCAATTCTATGTGCGTTCTTAAAACGGCCAATGGCAGTTGAACAGCGCTCAATGGCGGCCTTGTATCGGCTATGAAAGAAAATATCTACCAGGGCCTGGTTAAGCTCAAGGTAGAGCAGCACGGTATCATCCTCAATAGCTGCGCAGTCATCAATCAGGTGCTGTAAGTCATCAAGGGCCCCGGGGATGCTTCGCTGTATCAAATCGCGATTAGAGGCCAGCATTTTCAAAAGCTGCGTGTTATTCATAAATCTCAGGCCAAATATATGACTTGAAAATCATCCTAAGTTCAGAAGTCAACCACTATTTGTTAATTCTGATAGCCTGCTTTCATAATCATATTGCAAATCCTCGTGCAGGGTTTGTATGGCGTTCCTTATCTTTTTTATCTGGGTATTATACAGGTTAACTAAAACAGGGCTTTTGCTCCAGGCAATGTGGCTTCTTTTCAGGCACTCGCAGTAGTATAACAGCAAATCTACCTCAGTTGTTTTTGCACCGGAGTAACGCACGTACTTATTAACCGCCCTTAATATTTTGCGCAGGCTTTTCTTCTGCAGGTAAAGGCTATTACCCGCCGGTATTTCGCTGAACCCTGAATCTACTTCTTCTTTTACTCCGCTTATGTAAGCCTGCTCGTCATGCGCTTCAAAAAGCAAATAGGTTAACAACTCTTTGTTCTCCTTTTTAAAACGGGCAAGGCGACTGCAAAGCTCCACCAACTTGCCTACAGGCAGGTGTTTTAGTTCCTCTTTTAACTCATTAACGGTTGCCGCTTTCATCGCTTCACTGCCGGGGCTTATACTCGTTTACACAGGTTTCTACAAGGGTCCAAATAGGTTCCGCGCCTGTTTTCTTTTCAGATGAAGTAACAAAGCAGGGGGGCAGTGTTTCCCAATGCTGCAATAGGGTATTCTTAAAATGCTGCACATTGGCTGAAACTTCGCGGGTGTGTTTATCCGCCTTGGTAAATACTATAAAAAATGGAATCTGTTTCTCGCCTAAAAAGTCAATGAAACTAAGGTCAATTTCCTGTGGGGGTATGCGGCTGTCAACAAGCACAGCCACAAACTGCAACTGCTTGCGGTTTACCAGGTAGTCCTCAATCATCCCGGTCCATTTCTTACGTTGCTCCTGACTAATACGCGCATAACCATACCCCGGCAAATCAACAAGGTTAAATTGTTTGTTGATTAGAAAGTAGTTAATAGTTTGTGTTTTACCCGGTGTTACTGAAACCTTAACCAGCTTTTTACGGCCGGTTAAATAGTTAATCAACGAACTTTTGCCCACATTACTGCGGCCTATAAAGGCAAACTCCGGCATGTCTGCCTTGGGGCATTTATCTTCTTTTATATAGCTACCAGTATACTCTGCTGTTTTAACCAACATAAGGCAAAGATGAAAAGGAATACGACATTGTTGCCAAGCGCTGCAAAGTGTTGAAAAAATGCTACCATAATTAACAGCAATTAAGCGGCTGCCATACATAGTTTGGCACAATCCTTTACCTTCACTTTTCGTTATATAAAAAGCTTTACAATTTTGATCCGTGTCCTCCTTTTTCTTTCTGCCATTTTTGTGTTTTGCAGCCTGAAGTCGCAGGACACTCTGCGTAGCTTTCATGCCGTAAAGTTTGAGGGCAGCAGCCTTAACTTTCAGCTAAGCGAGCCACAGAAACCTACGGAGCATCCGGCCTTATTAGTTTATCTGCATGGCGCCGGCGAAAGAGGCACGGGCAACTATATACAGCTTAAACACTTTCAAAAGCTGTTTGCCGCCTGCGGTAATACTGCATTGGCAGATTCAGTGCTTATACTGGCCCCCCAATGCCCGGAAAACACCAAATGGGTAGATGTGGATTGGAAGGACACTATCTATCATTTCCCCGATACCCTAAACCGGCAAAGCGCAGATGTGATGCGCGCTGTTGATAGCCTGGTGGCGCGGTATGGGGTGGATCGCAACCGCATTTACCTGGTTGGCATGAGCATGGGTGGCTTAGGGGTTATTAACCTGGCCAGCCAAAACCCCGGCACCTTTGCAGGTATTGTATGTATTTGCGGCGGGGTTGATTTGAACTACAAAAAATTAGCTGACGAAAACATTTGGTTTTTTCACGGTGCTGATGATAAATTAGTGCGCCCTAAAAGCGTTAAAGAATTTGTGAATATTAATACCAAAAAAACCGGCAACTTGATGTATACCCTATATGATGGGGTGGGGCACAATGCATGGGATTTCGCTTTTAAGGAGTGCAATTTATTACCCTGGCTAATGAACAAAACACGAAACACTAAATGAAACACTTTCGCTGGCTGGTAGTTATACTGGCCATAGGCGGCCTGGCTGCTACCTCACTTTTTTATTCCTTCTCTCCTCCTGCTAAAACCATTTCCCCCGTAGTTAAACTTGCCCCCGGCAGCGCATCTATAGTCGACTCAATCTTTACCGTTCAAACCAAAATATTAAAGCAGTTAGGCAAAAAAAGGAAGGTATTGTTCATCGGCGATTCTATGTTGGAAGGCCTGTGCAGCCGGCTTACCGACTACTTTGAACATGCCGGTTTTGAAACCAACACCCTTGTTTGGTATGGTGGCAACTCTAAAGCCTGGTGCCGACACGATACGCTAAAAACCATTTTAGAAATCAATAAGCCCGATTTCGTCATCTTTTCAAACGGCACTAACGAACTGCTGATGCCCTACATACGCCTCAGGGAGCCTTACATTGTTAAGCTAAAAGAAGCCCTTACGCCTTACCGCTTTGCATGGATTGGACCACCCAATTGGAAGGAAGACACCGGTATTAACCACCTTATAGATTCCACCCTTAACAACGAAAACTTCTACTACAGCGGCAATCTGAAGTTAGAGCGGCTTAAGGACGGTATACACCCCAACAAAAACGGCAACCAGGTTTGGGCTGATAGTATTGTTAGCTGGGTAAACGCCAATTATGCCGATTATATGTATTTAAGCAAGCCAGATACCTTTAAAGGCCGCATGAAAAATTACCACTTCATCCCTACCAGCTACCTATTCGTTAAGGAGTAAGCACGGGTGTTCCTTTTAAAGTAATTAAGCACTCCGCATTAAATAATTCCTTTCATTTGCGCCCGCAATGGCCAAAACGGTTACACCTTATAATGATGCCCGTAGCAAAAAGGAGCAGGTGGAGGAGATGTTCGATAACATCGCCCACCGTTACGACTTTTTGAATCACCTGTTATCATTGGGTATTGACATTAGTTGGCGGAAAAAGGCTGTAAAATACCTGGCCGATATACAGCCTAAAAAGATATTGGATGTAGCTTCCGGCACCGGCGATTTTGCGTTTGAAGCCCTGACCTTAAACCCTGATAAAGTTACCGGCTACGACCTGTCGGAGGGTATGATGAAATACGGCCGCCAAAAAGCGCTGAAAATGGGCGTTGAAAAAACAGTGGAGTTCGTTAAAGGCGATTCAGAAAAAATGCCTTTTAGCGATAACAGCTTCGATGCCATTACGGTTGGCTTCGGCGTGCGCAACTTCGAAAACCTGCAACAGGGCCTTGCAGAAATGTACCGTGTAACACGCAAAGGAGGTAAAGTAGCCATTTTAGAGGCATCGCAACCGCCAAACACAATAATAAGAGCACTTTACGGTTTATACTTCAACCATATTGTGCCTATGGTAGGGCGTTTGTTCTCAAAGGATGTTAGAGCATACACCTACCTGCCGGAAAGTGTAAAAGCTTTCCCTGAAGGTTTGGACTTCGTGAAGATTTTGGAGAATATTGGCTTCCGTAATGTAAAATGGCAACCCTTAACTTTTGGGGCCTGTGCATTTTACACCATGGAGAAATAAAAAAAATGAAAAAGCTTTGGCTCATATTGGTACTAGGCTTAATGCTGCAACAGGCGCAGGCACAGTTTAACGTGCACGAGCTGGGCCGCAAAGCCGTTTACTTTGGTATTGCCATGGGCGTTAACGTAGGCGATTTTAAAGTTATCCATTCGCCGGTTCAGGTGCAAAACGACTCCATTCGTTATTTTAAACCTTCATTCGGCCCGGGCTTTAACCTGGGTATTATTACCAACTACCAATTCCACCGCTATTTCGATTTGCGTTTTATCCCTACACTTTCCTTTTCCGACAAGGGCATTACTTACGAGGATATAAACCACAACCTTACTAAAAAAACCATCTCTTCTATTTACCTTGATTTCCCGCTACAGCTGCGCTTTAAAAGTGATCCGATAAAGGACTTCCGCGTTTATGTAATTGCCGGCCTGCGTTACGATTTTGACCTTGCCAGTAACGTAAAAGCCCGTAAAGCGGATGACATTATTAAGCTAAATCGCCATGATGCAGCCGCTGAATACGGATTGGGCTTTATGATTTACTTCCCGTATTTCATTCTGTCGCCTGAGTTTAAGATGAGCCACGGCTTTATTAACATCCACTCTCCTACTCCAAGCCTTATTTACTCGCGCACTATTGAGCGCATGTATAGCCGCACTTTTACTTTTACCCTTAACCTTGAAGGTTAGGGCTGTTACTTTTTCTCCCGTTCCACATTTTATTTGTATAGCATGAAGTTTAGTTTGGCTTTACTGTTAACCATAATAGCCACACTGCCTGTTTTTTCGCAAACGGATAGTGGAGAGGTAGTGTTTGCCGTTAAAAAAGCCGAACAGCTTGTAACCCCATCCCTGCCTGCATACTATTACGCTAGCCTCAATTGCGAAACCGAAGAAGATACAATTACGGCCTTACGGGTGGTTCTAAAAGACGACACCATGATATTTTCTGTTATACAAAGCCGGGATGAATACTTTACGGCGGACAGTAGTTTTAACAAGGTAACTTTTAAAGAAATTGGCCGCCTGCGGATAGAAAAATCCAATGAAGGACTTTGGTATTCGGAATTGTATAATGGCGGCAATGAGTCAGGGGCAATACCTTTTGTAAGCCTAAATACCAAGGTTAAGACACCGGATGCATTTAATCTGCTTTGTGCATTTGAATTTAAGCGCAATTGCCGCCAACAGCATAATGCAGTAATTACAGGTAAGGAGAAATTACTGCTTAACAAACAGAACTATAACTGCATAAAGGTTATCACCGATGGCACCAAAACGTTTTTGGGTAAGCCATCAAAAAGTATTGAGGCCAGCCTGGCATACTTCAAAACCAAAGTAACCTACCTGCTGGAAGAAAAGACGGGCATACCATTAATGATAAAAGAAGAAAGCTCGGAAAAAGCATATCCATATTGCCATACCTGGTTTGTAACGGATATAACGCAATAACCCCGTACGAAGCCTTACTACAATTGGTTAGTTTAGTGCCGTGCCTTTATACTATTCTCATAACGGTCCTGATTATCGCCTCGCTATCTGGCGCATTGCAGAAGATGCTGAATTCTTCAATCAGCAATTTCTTTCTGCTGAAATAACCAACGAGAGCAAACAATTACAGTGGCTTGCAACCAGGCACCTGGTGAATGAACTGGCCGGCAGAAACTGCGAAGTATTGAAGGATGAATTTGGAAAGCCTTATATCAAGGACTCCTCTCAAAGAATTTCTATAACCCATACCGCTTTGTTTGCGGGCGTTATACTAAGCGATAAACAGGATGTAGGAATTGACCTTGAAATGATAACCCCCAAGGTGGAACGCATAGCGCACAAGTTTCTTTACGAGGAAGAACTACAGGACATACAACCAAATGAAAAAATTGAGAAGCTGATATTATACTGGAGTGCCAAAGAAGCCTTGTATAAACTGCATGGCCGCAGGCAATTAGAATTTAAATCGCAGCTTCTTATACAGCCATTCGAACTACAACTTAAGGGTGTGTTAAGCGCAGCTATTAAAGCCAGCGATATGAATGTGCAGGACCTGCCACTGCATTACGAGTTTTTTGAAGACCATGTGCTCACCTATGTTAGTCTGCTATGAGCTACTGTCAGTCTGAGTTTGTCGAAGACTGAATAAGTCAATTTCAAGTGTCAGCCTGAGCCTATTGAAGGCAGACACCATTGCAAATCCCATTTAGGTATTGGGCCTGTAAATTACATTGCCCAGTGTTTCGGCAAATTCTTTGGTCTGCTTTTGTAGCGCCATTTTGAGCTTCATCAATCGCTGAATTTCTTCAAATTCTTTGGCTTCCTTAATCAGTTGGTCCACCTTTTTAAGTTCCCGCTGGCTTATAAACTGTTTTAAACGGGTAACTGTGCTTTGTATATCCTTAATAAACGTAGTCTTCTTTTCAGGCACCACAATTTTGTAACGGTTCCACCAATTGTCACTGGTAGAATAAGGACTTGTTAACAGTTCAATAGCTGTTTTGGCAATGCGCTCATCATCGTGGCCCAGGTAAAACTTATCGTCATATACATTGCCTTCCGCAAATTCCCGGCGTATGTAATCAACTACGTATTTATACTCCGGTGTTTCCAGCTCCACTCCTTCCAGTTCTTCCAGAATATAAGCGGTTACTGTAACATCGCCTTCATCCATGGCCACCTTCCAACTGCCGAAATCAAGCAGCAGGCGGGTAACCTCTTTTTCCAGCACCACTGCTGTTGAGGATGGCTGTTGCTGCAACTGTTCTTTATGCGCAGCGTTTGCTATGTCACTTTCTTCTCTTGGCTGGTCCTCAACCTGTGGAGCGCTTTTGTCCTGGCTTTTCTTCCTGCGCAGCTTGTTAACCTCTGTAATCAGCAGTTGCTCGCTCATGTCAAACAATTGCGAACACTCCTTTACATAAACTGAGCGATGTATAGGGTCAGGTATCTTACCAATGCTTTCTATTATATCCCTAATCAGTTCTGCCTTCTTAATGGGGTCGTTCTTCGCTTCGGCCGCAAAAAGCATGGTTTTAAACAGAATCAGGTCCTTGCGGTTTTCGCGCACAAACTTTTGCAGGGCATCAGCACCAACTTTGCGCACGTAGCTGTCAGGGTCTTCCGCATCGGGCAGCACCACAATGCGCACATTCATCCCTTCTTCTAAAATCAGATCCGTTCCGCGCAATGCTGCTTTAATGCCGGCCGCATCACCATCATAAAGCATGGTAATGTTGGGCGTCATACGCTTTATTAACCGTATCTGTTCTATTGTAAGCGCTGTGCCCGATGAGGCCACCGCATTTTCAATACCGGCCTGTGAAAGAGATATAACATCAGTGTAGCCTTCTACCAACAGGCACTCATCCTTTTTGCGTATTTCGTTTTTGGCAAAATAGGCACCGTATAAAATTTTGCTCTTTTGGTAAACTTCGCTCTCAGGCGTATTAACGTATTTAGGTGCCTTTTCATCCTTCACCATTATACGTCCGCCAAAACCAACCACCTTGCCGGTTAGATTGTGTATGGGAAACATAACGCGGTTACGAAAAAAATCGTATTGCGAATTTTCTTTAGGCGAAGTAAGGCCTGCCTTCTTTAAAATATCTAACTGGTAACCTGCTTTTAATGCTTCCTTAGTTAAACTATCTCCACCATCTGGCGCAAACCCTAATTGAAACTTTTCAATGGTTTGCTTATTAAACCCGCGCTCTTTAAAATAGGCTAAACCAATCCTGCCGTTTTCATTGTTCAGCATGTAATCGGTAAAGTATTTTTGGGCAAAGGAGTTGGCAATTAAGATGCTCTCCGTAAGGTTGTGCTTCTCCAGTTCCTCGCGCTTGTCTTCCTCGCTTACCTGGTCTTCTTCAATTTCAATATTGTAACGCTTGGCCAGGTACTTCAACGCATCCGGGTAACTTAACTGCTGGTAGTCCATCAAAAAGTTGATGGGGCCACCAGCCTTACCGCAACCGAAACATTTATAAATGTTGCGCGCCGGGTTTACGTTAAAGGATGGCGTTTTTTCGTTGTGAAAGGGACATAAGCCTAAAAGATTAGCCCCCCGCTTTTTCAGATTTACAAACTCTCCCACCACGTCCTCAACACGGGCTTCTTCGGTAATGCGCTGTATGGTGGCTTTAGAAATCATTTTGGGCTGCCGAAGGTAAAATTTTTAGGGCACACTGCTTATGCCATATGCTGATTACGGGCTTTTACACTTTTTAGCATTCGCCCCAAACCCTTACGGGCACTGCGTTTCAGCCATTTCTGGCTATCCGGTTTAACGGCAGCACTAAACCCGAAAAGCTTTTTTCAATCATACTGTTAAACATTGAATAACTAAAAAATTGAGGAGGACCCAAATTATGAAACGTATATCTACTTCCGCTGCAGCATTAAAAAAGCTACTAAGTTTAATGGTATTGCTGCTTTCGCTGCAATTGGCTAATGCCTACCATGCAGGTAACGTTTTAAACCTGCGCTTAATGGATAATGCCCCTTTCCGTGTAATTATTGATGGCCGCGAAGCCGGTGGGGTAAGCAACATTGCCAAACTGGGCAACTTAAGCGATGGACAACACTTTATGCAGGTTTACCGCATTGATAACTCATGGGGTTACGAAACCATGGATAACGCTTTCCGTGGCTATATTACCCTAAGCCCTAACAGCGAATCGTTTGTTACCGTTTACAGCGATATACAAAAAGTAATGTTCGACCGTATCGTATCTTTGAGTGCATCAGGTAAGCCGGCCATTTTACAGGGCCCTACTTACCAACCCGGCGGTGCAGATGTAGTTACCTGCAACACCGGCAACCAGGACCACTGCCAGCCTTTTGTGCCTGCCGGCCCACTGCCAATGAACGGTGCAGCCTTCTGCCAACTGAAACAAACTATCAACAACGGTACTTTCGAAAGCACCAAACTGAGCATATTTAAACAGGCGCTGGGTTACAACTACTTTACCTCTCAGCAGGTATTAGAACTGATGGACCTGTTCACTTTCGAAAGCTACAAACTGGAAGTTGCCAAACTGGCTTATCCTAAAACCTTAGACCAAAACAATTATTACCTGGTTAACAACGGTTTTACTTTCAGCAGCAGTGTTGACAACCTGAACGATTACCTGGCAATGCGTTAAACAACTCTCTCTTCATATATAGCAAAAACCCTCCGGCCTGGCCGGAGGGTTTTGCATTTACTACAAAAGCAAAACCCCGGCTTTGTCCGGGGTTTTGCGTCTTAAAAATATGTAACCAAGCTTTTAAAAGCTCTTGATTATCTCATCTGCAAACTCGCTGCACTTAATTTCGGTAGCGCCTTCCATTAAGCGGGCAAAGTCGTAAGTAACACGCTTGTTGGCAATTGCGTTTTCCAAACCAGCATGAATCAATTTTGCAGCATTGTCCCAACCAAGGTATTCCAGCATCATTGCGCCCGAAAGCACTACTGAGCCGGGGTTAACCTTATCAAGGTTAGCATACTTAGGCGCAGTGCCGTGGGTAGCTTCGAAAATAGCGTGGCCGGTTACGTAGTTAATGTTTGCACCCGGTGCAATACCAATGCCACCCACCTGCGCTGCCAGTGCATCGCTAAGGTAGTCGCCATTAAGGTTCAGGGTAGCTATAACATCAAAATCATCAGGGCGTGTAAGTACCTGCTGTAAGGTAATATCGGCAATAGAATCCTTCACTATTACTTTACCTGCAGCCTGGGCTGCTTTCATTTCTTCGTTAGCAGCGCCTTCGCCTTTTGCCTTCTTGGTAACTTCCCATTGGTTCCAGGTATAAGTTTCTGCACCAAACTCCTTCTCTGCCAATTGGTAACCCCAATCGCGGAAAGCGCCTTCGGTAAACTTCATGATGTTGCCTTTGTGTACGAGGGTAAGCGATTTGCGCTTATGGCGAATAGCGTACTCAATAGCCGAGCGGATTAAGCGCTGAGAACCGATACGCGATACCGGTTTTATACCAAGGCCCACGCATGTTTCAGGATCCTCTTCCTTTAACTTGGCAACCTTTAAGTATTCCTTGCCTTTCTTCTTATCGCCAAAACGGATTTTGCTGAAGTCTTTCTCAAACTTGCGTTTCAAAAATTTCAGCATTTCAAGGGCTTCATCGCTGCCGCCTTTAAATTCAATACCGGCATAAATATCCTCAGTGTTTTCACGGAAGATTACCATATCCACAGCCTCAGGCCTTTTAACGGGCGAGGGGGTTCCGGTGTAGTAACGCACCGGGCGTAAGCAAACATAAAGGTCCAGTATCTGGCGCAGGGCAACGTTTAATGAGCGTATGCCACCGCCAACAGGCGTGGTAAGAGGGCCTTTAATACCAACAAGGTATTCGCGAAAAGCGTCCAGGGTTTCATCCGGAAGCCAGTTTCCTGTTTTATTAAAGCTCTTTTCACCTGCCAAAACTTCCTTCCATTCTATCTTCTTTTTGCCCTTATAGGCTTTTTCAACGGCGGCATCAATAACGCGCACCGATGCGCGCCAAATGTCAGGACCTGTTCCGTCACCTTCTATAAATGGTATAACGGGATTATCAGGCACTTTCAATTTTCCGCGGCTGACAGTGATTTTTTCTCCCATGAGTTTAGTTTTTTGGTTTAGAGTGGTGGCAAACCTAAATTAATTATCTAAAAAGTAAAATGAGAACAAATGCCGGGCTGTTCTAAACAGCCCGGGGCACTTGTGGCTTATCCACACATAAAGCGGTAAAAGGGGGTAAAATTGCGGTTGTCAAATGCAACACTTTTACATTATCCAAGGTCTATTATCAGTTGAAAGTTTTTCGCGGTAAAGTCAATTGTTAAGTTTAATTTAGACGCTCTAAAGTTTTACATGAACAAGCTAATTTCTACTCTCTGTTTTTTAGCAGTTTCTATAAGTTTTGTTGTTGCCCAGCCTTTAAATGATGATTGCCTAAACGCCACCCCTATTGTAATACCGGCTTCGGGCAGCGTTTGTATTAACGGCAACAACATCGGCGCTACTTCAACAGCGTGGGGCGCCCCCATATGCGGACAGGCTAACTGGACCAATGATGTGTGGTTTACTTTTATTACCAATGGGAACATAAATACTATAACCGTTAGGCCTACCGGGGCACCTGCTGCACAAACTGTGGGAGTTGCCGTTTTTACCGGCGGTTGCGGTACTTTAACAGGTAATGGCGCATATTGCGATATTGGCAGCACCCCTACCGATTCAGCTTTTGTTACACAATCATTGGCCACCGGCACCCAGGTATGGGTAGAGGTAAGTGCCTTTGGCGCTAACGGAAACTTCCAGATCTGCATTACTTCTGCCACCCCTCCACCTGCTCCGGGTACTAGCTGCGCCACAGCTACAAACGTGTGCGACCTTTCCAATTTTACGTTGGGGTCAACCGTAGCAAGCGGTGGTTTTACACCTAACTGTTTTACAGGTATAGCGGGGGCTTCAGTGTGGTATGCATTTACGCCGGGCACAAGTGGAAGCCTGCAATGGAGTGCTACACCTACCAACCCCAGCACTGAATTGGATTGGGCGGTTTATAACATAACCGGTGGTTGCGCCGCACCCGTTACCTTATGCTGCAATTACAACTACAACTTTTCAGGTGGCAGTACTATTGGCATGTCACCGGCCGGAACCGGGGCTTGCGGAACAACAGCCA
>JBDHYB010000019.1:0-55410 GCA_039811145.1 Chitinophagales bacterium
AGCTTGGCTAAGGAGCTGGGCCGGAGCCGGCACATGCATACCTTTAGTATCAAGATGGGCGAGTCAAGCTTTGACGAATCGAAGTACCAGCGTATAATGAGCAATTATGCCGGCAGTACCCACCATGAAGTTTTGGTTGGCGCAGAAGAGGTAGAGCAGGCGATATACGAACACATGGCCTACCTAGATGAACCGAGCGCTAATGGCGCATGCATCCCTTCCTGGGTTTTGGCAAAGGAAGCAGGGAAACATGTAAGAGTGCTGCTGAGCGGCGAGGGGGGCGATGAAATGTTTAATGCTTACGACACACATAAGGCGTGGAAGATGCGCATGCTTTATAAAAAGTATACGCCCGGCTTTGTGCGCAAGGCAGTCTCCGGCATAGTGCACATGTTGCCCGCCAATTACAGTAAGCTAAGTCTCGATTTTAAGTTGAAGCGGTTTACTGAAGGGGCAGAACTGGATGCGCCTGATGCACACATGTATTGGCGCCATACGTTTACTGATGCGCAAAAGGCGGAAATATTTAAACCGAATGGCTTTAAACCATCCGCGTCTTATTTTAGAGAGTTGTGGTACTCAAACAATTTCGATCACGACCTCAATCGAATTTCGTTGATTGATATGCGCCATTTTTTTGTGGATGACCTGATGGTAAAGAATGACCGTATGTTTCTTGCACATTCTATCGAGAGCAGGTTTCCACTAATGGATAAAATACTTTTTGATTACGTATCGCAACTTCCTGCCAACTATCGTATCCGCGGCTTTAAAACACGCTGGATTGAAAAGAAAGCGATGGAGGGAATAATGCCTGAAGCTATTTTAAAACGGCCAAGTTTTGGCTTAGAGATGCCCCACTCAATATGGCTTACCAATAAGCTAAAACCGCTTGCTGATAAGTACCTGAACAAAAAAGCGGTAGAAAAAACGGGATTGCTTAACTGGCCCGCAGTAGAAAAAATATGGCTGGAACATTTGGCCCGCAAGCGCGACCATGGCCGAGGTTTGTGGAGCATCATTATGTTTATTGTTTGGTTTGAATTGTTTATTGAAACCTCAGACTATAAAAAATATTTACGTGCATAAGCGCTTTTGTCCTGTTTTCAATAGGCGTTACTAATTTCAGGTGCTGCTGTTATGAAAACAATTTCGGTAATCATTCCCCTATATAATGAAGAGCAAAACATAAATGCTGTTTACAGAGAAGCATCCACAGTGCTAACTACTGCCGGCTTGGCTTATGAATTAATTTTTGTGAATGATGGCAGTACAGATAAGTCCTTGCCTATTTTAATGGAAATTGCGGATAAAGACGACAAAGTGAAGGTGGTTTCCCACGCACAAAATTTAGGACAAGGGGCTGCCGTATCTTCAGGAATAAAGGCAGCACAAAACCAATATATTTCATTTATGGATTGTGACATGCAAAGTAATCCGGCTGATATTGTGCCTATGCTTGACCTTTGCAATCAGTATCAGATAGTTTTAGGTTGGCGAAGTAAACGTGACGATTCATTTTTTAAAAAAATCAGCTCTAAGGTTGGCAACTCTTTGGTAAGATTCGTTTTTAAAACTCATGTAGAAGATGCAGGCTGCAGCTTAAAGATCGGGCCTGCAGACGCTTTTAAAAACATACAGTATTTTAAAAATTATCACCGCTACCTTGGTCTTATACTAATTAAAACCGGATATACGTATACTTATTTTGAAACCCATCACCGGTTCAGAAATGCCGGCAAAAGCAAGCACTCTGTTTTGAAGTTTTTAAAGGTTATACCTGAATGGATTGCATTAAAGTATAAGTATTTGCCTAAAGCTTTAAAGCAACACCAGCGCTAGGTTATTTTATGTGCTGAAGTAAAAATTTAGCATATAAATGGTGGCCATTATTATTAAAGTGACCGTTACTGCAATTATACCAGTTGGCTTGAGCCGGAGGAATTACATATGCATTTAAACCGAATATGCCGTCACATTGTGCCTGAATGTCTGTTTTTTGATTGTTACAATAGTCGGGGATGACAGCAAAAATACATTGGCAGTGTAAGTTAGCGCAAACGGATTTTATTTGATTTATAACAACCTTAGTATTTGTTGTTTCGTCTACTATCAAACCGTGTTGACTGTAGCTTTTCAATTCCTCATCTTCTTCTACAACTCCGTTGTTAATTAGTTTATTGATCAACAACCAAAACCTGGTGGTAATTACGGTTTTCGCCATAATGGCATTGTAGGCATTGCTTTTTTGGTTAGGAATAACACAACTTAACTTAGCCACTTTGTTAGCCTGGGAAAAAGAGAGATAAGAACCAAAGGGAGCAGCATTAACCATAGATTCTTTTTGCGGATACATGGCATATTGGTAGGGTACTGCCTGACGTGGATAGGGCATAAGATCATTAC
The DNA here is from genome assembly GCA_039811145.1 of Chitinophagales bacterium. GTDB lineage: Bacteria > Bacteroidota > Bacteroidia > Chitinophagales > LD1 > Bog-950. The sequence goes on from JBDHYB010000019.1 coordinate 2,407, forward strand.
CCCAGAAAAAATTGACCACAACTACATCAGGGTTAAGCCGCGTGCCGTATTTATTTAAAACGGAAAGGTATTGGACAGGGTCTGTAGCAATAATCCCCGAGTTATAAATAATAAGGCTGGTGTCCATAAGCATTTGATCATAAAAAGACTCAGTGAGCGGTTCGGCATTGCAGCCGTATGTAAATGAATCTCCCAACAAAAGAATTTTTTTTCGTTTGCCTGCATAGGGCTTAAACTCTACACTGCGAAATCCATCTGAATTTATAGGCTGCTTGCAGTAGGTGCCGAGGGCTTTAAAATAATCATCGTCCATTTGGCCGACATCTTCAAAAAATTTAAAAAACGCCTCATTATCATATACACGATAGCGGTACTGTTCTACAAGCTCGTAAACGTTGGATTCTACTTGCCTTTTGAATAACAGCCGCTTAATTATCCCCGGATTTTGGTTGGGAGTATTTTGTATCAGTTTGCGAAAGCTAGAACTAAAACTCATTATACCGAAGCTATCAACGGTATATGAACCGCTGGACGATGTCAATTCGTTGGTGTCTGCAAAATCCACCCAAGTACGGATAACACCGGGTATATTACCTGCTAATCTCAATGCTGTTTCAGCCGCCGCAATAAGAAATCCGACTAAAAAAAGCACCCACAAAACAACGCTTAGCTTCGGAAAACGCCTGTAAACCATGATTTAAATATAAGCCTTCCATATTTTCGCAGGGTTTTAAGTAGATTGCTTCTGTAACTATGTTTAGGTCATTTAGGGTTCTTCCAATAGCCAGATACTTTTTGGTAGTCATCATATTTTTTTGCCTGGCTGATTTTATCCTTCGCGTTAAGTACAGGGTTACTATTTCATTAGCTGAACCTTGTCTTTTCAGCTTCAATTTGCCTGGTGATACTTTGAACCAATTGCGCATAGCACAAACGGTGCCGGTAGCAAACGGCGCTGATTTTGGTATGTATTACACTGCCCCATCAGCACATCTTTATGGGTCTATTCGCAACGAGTCAAAAGATTTACTACAAACCTATACACAGGAGGAGGGCAATGATGATTTACTTATCGTTTGGAACTATAACTATTTGAAAAAGTGTTTTTGCGATAAAAACTATAATCGACGGGTAGATTTTGATAACTATGGCGGTTTTGTATATGCTTTTCCCGGCTACGACAGCTCCGAACTACCCGTATACAGATATTTTCAGGCCTCTACTTTGAGCAAAAGCCGATTAAGGTTTAATAAATATGGGTGGGGCGGAGACAATGTTGAACTTAAAAAGGATAAAAGAACAATTCGGATTGCATTTCTTGGAGGCTCTACCACGCAACAAAGTGGTGAATGTAATTTAGCATATCCTGATTATGTGGGATATTGGTTAAACGAGTGGGCCAGAAGGACGGGCAATGATGTACAGTTTGAAATTATAAACGCGGCGCGTGTAGCAGAACGTTCCATGGACTTTAAGGCTATACTGAAGTACGAGGTTTTACCCGCAAGTCCTGATGTGGTAATTTATTACGAAGGCAGGAACCAGTTTTGGCCCCAAAATATGTACACCTATCAGGCTAAAGTAAACGGGTATGACCCCTATAACTCATGGAAATACGCAATAGTGGGCCGCTCAATTCTTCTTCAGCGGGCTTGTTTGATGCTTAACGCCGATTATATTAAAATGTTTGAACCGTATAAGGCTAATGTAAGCCTAACCGAACAGGGTCAAAAATCTCCACTGGAAATTGAACAGATAGAAAAGGACTTAGATGACATTAAATCAATGTGTGATTCGGCAAAGGCGAAATTTGTTCTTTGCAATTTTGCCATGCTAACCAATGATTCTGTGTTAAGGCAGCCCCGCTATGGTTCAGTATACGGTTATTTGCTGCACGATTTTGGCTTTTTGCCTAACCACGAAATCGACCATTGGATGAATTTTGAAAATACATTTTTTAAGAATTATGCTACTAAAAATGAAGTTGCGTTTATTGATGTACAGCGCTATTTGTGTCAATCTCCTGAAAGCTACGTAGATGCTATACACTTAAGTTGCAGCGGCCTTAAACTTCATGCCTGGATAGTTTTTAATCAATTGGCCCCCACGTTGCACGCATGGATAAAATCGGGAGAGTTGCCGAATAATCTAACAAACAATTTTGTCGAGCATCCTTTTATAAAGGAAAATGCTTTTAAGGTCAATTTGAACGAAGTATGTAAAACCCCTTAGAGAACGCAGATGAGTGAAATGGCTGTAATATTTTATAAAATGAAAGGACAAAAATATGTTCTGCCATTTTTGCTTTTCTGCCTTGCACTTGTGGTGAGAACCGTTTTTGCATTATGTTTTGCTGATATACCGGGCAGTGGCGATGCAGCGGGAAAACTTCATGCTGCATATTGCTTGGGCACCATCGCACCCGGGCAGGTCAGAAATCTGTGGTGGACACTGGTTTTCCCCAGTGTTGACTGGCTGCCGTTATATTACTGGATAAACAGTATAATATCCTTCATTTTTAAGGGCAATTACATAGCCCTTCAATTAACACCTGTTGTATTCGGTTCTTTAAACGTAGTGCTTGTTTATTGGGCCGTTAAGCGCCTGTTTGGCAAATTTCAAATTGTTTCAGCATTAACCATTTGTTTTTTGCCTTGTGCTGTTTGGTTAAGCGCAACGACCATGACCGAGGTGTACTACCTGGCCTTTGCTATACCGGCAATAGTATTTGCAATAAGTTATGGACACAGAGGGGGTAAAACAAACTATGTTTTGCTGGTAATATCAGCTGTTGCCGCCAGCTTAATACGTTATGAAGGCTGGCTTTTACTTTGTGGAATCTCCCTTGCACTAGTGCTTTACGGCAAAGGCACTAAAAATAAAATTACAGCCGCAATTTCTTGTATACCGTTGTTTGCAGGCTGCTTTTTAATCTTTTTTCAGCAATATATGGAAGGCAACGAATTGCTTTATGGAGTAACGCAGAGTGATCGCGACGTTTCGGCTTTTAAGGCAGCTAGTGAGATATCCACCTTCAATAATGTATATGAATTTTTATATGGCACTATTCCCTTCGCTATTCTTGGATGGCTGTATGCCTGGGTTCGGTTTAGAAAGCTTGAAACAAGCACGCAGCAATATCTTATAATCTGCAGTGTGCCTTTCATGGGTCTTTTAGTAAAGTTTTTTACCGGAACCTTGTTGGTGGAAGACCGGTATGTTTTTATACACAGCGTATTTTTAATGCCATTGGGGTTTATGTTCATTGCTGACGCGCTAAAACGTTTTTCTGTTCACACCATTGCGTCCGCTTTTTATTTTTTGCCGTTGCTTATCGCGGTTATACTATTCCCATACAGAAGCAAACTTACCGGTGAAGGGCTTAAACAGCCAACATGGTTTAATGCTGCAGTACAACAACTGCGAACAGTAGATAACGGTATAATTTTTCTTGATAGAATGCCCGACCAGGCGGAGTATAGTTTGGTGGTGAAGGCTCAATTGCCCGGCTCAAAGTATAGCGTTTTGAAATGCCCGGAAGTGGTAATTCTAAATGAAATTAAAAGCAGCAGAGTTGTAATGGATATTCTTATTCGTAATAGTGATTGTGCCTCTAAAATTTACTATTTAAGCACTACGCAAACCACATCTCCATTTGCTAACAGCGTTACAAACCTGTGCGATAGCCTGGGTTATTACAGTAAGGAGCCGCTGACTACACCCGGTTTGCATGTGTTTCTAAAGAATTAACTGACTTTAAGCACCTGTTCTTTCAGCAATTCATACCCTCTTTGCGCAGTAATGTCAGGAAAGAAACGCAGGAAAGTTTCGGGATTAACACGTAGCAAGGCGGCCTCGGCCTCGTGTTTATAGCCGTCATTGGTGGCAAGCACTATTATTTCATCCAGCTTTTCTGTTATTGACTCGAAACGGTTTGATGATGCGTGGCTATCGTTTAAAAACAGCTTTAGTTGCTCTTTTAAATCAGTAAGCGATTGGTATAGCGGTTCAGTGTTTAACGAAGCTGTATTGGTGTTTATCCAGCTTTTTATTTGAGCAATTACATCAAGGTACTTATTAAGATTGCCTTTTTCCAGTGTGGTTTCTGCCTTTGGTTTATGGCTTTCCATAAAGACAACAACTTCTTCTTTTTCGGTTGCTGATAAGTTCATTAAACTACATTCAGGGGGGAAAAATACCGTATTAAAGAAAACATGCGCGCCCACTTGATTGCAGAATTGCACAATATCATGTAGTTCGAATCTGTTCTGTGGCATTACACAAAAAGAGATGCTCATGCCTTTGTTGCGGGCTTTACAGTATTCAGCAAAGTAGGCTATGTTTTCTTTTACCCTGCTTAAGGTGCTGTTAACTCTTATAGCAGAATAGGTTTCGTCAACAACTGAATCTAACGAGATGGTGATATTGAAATTCAGGGATTCTAAGATTTTCTTTACCCGACTGTTCAAGATAGTGCCATTGGTTTGAATTGAAATTTCAATAGCAGGATTAATAGCAGCCATTCTCTCCCATATTTCAAAATAGACAGGTATTAAAAAGGGCTCACCACCTAAAAACGTACAGTTTTGAAGGTGCGGAATGAATTCGTCTAATTGACCGATAAAGTCTTTACCGTAAGGCGATAGAATGGGGGGTCTGCGCTCTCTTCTTTCGCGTATGGCAGAAGAAGATTCGCCGTTGCACATTATGCACTCCAAATTGCAGGTGTTATCCAGCTCAAACTCCATGCGCGATGGATATCGGGTGTGTTCTTCAAGTTTATCATAAACCCTGGTTGGTGATGATTCAAAATTGCCGCTTTCCAGTATTAGCGAACAATTCTGGCAGCCGTACTTCAGTTCATTAAGATTTAATGAGGCGCGTATTTGTTGCGCTTTTTCACCCTCCCAAATTTCGCGAATGCTTTGCTGTTGAATATTGCCAAGTATGTGCACCTTGTTGTAGCAGCAGGTCATTACATTTCCCTTCAAGCCAAAAAACAAACTTCTGAAAGGAGCGTGACAAAATCTGGCGTGGTCGCGCGCCTCCCTCCGGCTGTTTAACTGCTCAAGCAAATTCATGCTGCAATTTAATGCTACTTAATGCAGTTTTCAATTATACGGCTTAATTCCTGCCCGTAAAGTTTAACTGTATATAGCTTGCGGGCCGTTTCGCTTGCGGCCTTTCCAAGTGAAAAACTCAAAGTGTTTGATTGAGCGATAGCTACCATGTTGTTGGCCATGGCATCTACATCAAATTCGTCCACCAAAAGGCCGGTTTGCCCTGAAATGATAACATCGCTTATGCCTGCGTGCTTAGTTGCTAAAACAGGCAAACCGCAGGCCATAGCCTCCAGAACTGTTACCGGCGTACCTTCCTTTTCCCCCAGGTTGGTGGTTGCTGAACTTAGTACAAGGGCGCGGGCCTTTTGCATTTCAGCAAACACCTGTTGAGGGCTCAATACCCCGCGCATTTCTATTTTGTCTTCTAGCTTAAGCGCCTTAATTAAAGCTTCGCAGGCACTTAACAGGCTTTCATCTCCACCTGCCATAACCAAGCGCGCATTGGGTGTTTTTTCCAGCGCTTTGTTAAAAGCTAAAATGGTGAGGTGGGGGTTTTTGGTATCGCAAAAGCGCCCAACGGAAAGAAAGGTTGGACTGTTATTGCTATGGTCGCTATAGGTAAAAATGTCCTCGTCGTAACCGCACACTAAATGATGAAGCTTAGAAGATGGAGCGCCAAGCTTTTCAAGTTGTACCAGCATATCCTTACTTACACCTATTATAGCACTGGCTGTATCAAACAATATGGGGTAAAGCGCCTTGTACTGTTCAAGAACGGTACTACGGTAAGCCGTCCAACCATGAAAATGTACAATTAACGGTATGTTGTTGCGGCGGCAAATATCCATTATGGGAAAGGCCGTGATAGCAAAATTCGCGAGCACTGCCTGGATATTGTGTTTTTTGAAGTAGGCCTCAATTGCTGCCAGGTGTTGCTGGCGTTGGCTTTGGCCTGTTAATGTTCTCTGAATGGCATATTTGAGCTCGCTTAGTTTTCCTGAGGCTAAAAACGGATTTCCCTCATTATCCAGTTCCGGTATTTCGCCACCGCCGAGGTAAAACACCTGTGCATTAAGATGCTTAACCTGGTTACTTATAAAGGTTTCAGAATACTTATTGCGGTTGTAAGAAATAACGGCAACGCGCGGCTTCATACAGAGTTTAAAAACAACTTTTTGAAAACATTACGGAATAAGAAACAGTGCAGCACAAGAATAATAACATAAGGCCATTGATACATGCATAAAACAATTAACGCGGTAACCGGCAACCAGTCATAGTAAAAGTCGTCTAAGTACGAGTAAGCCAGGTGGCGAAGAGAGTTGTTAACACGTTCGCTGTTGCCCCGGTTTTTGTAGAGTCTGAACAAAACGAAAATAAGGTAAGCACCTACAACAAAAAAAGCTATTGCTTTAGCAAATACTGTTACCGAAATTAAAGCCGCTACTTCAAGGCCCAGCAATAGTTTTAATGCTTTTTCTGCGGTGATAACGCCATAAACGGTTGCAAACGTTTGGGTGTTGCTGTGCTTGTCGTTGGTATAATCTTCTATTTGATGCAAGAGAATGTTTCGCAAGCCTAAAAAGAGTTGCCATGCGGTAATAGACATTAATGTTGGCAGATTCTGTTTAACTAAATCTGTATGTATCGTATGCTTTTCTGCTATGGCTAAAAACGTTAATGATGCCAGTACGGCAGGAACGACATGTGCATACAACGCGTCGGCAATTAGGCCTGCAATAGCTTTTTCTTTTAACCTGAAAGGCGGGAAGGAGTACGCGCAAAAAAGTAAAAGCTCCGCTAAAAGAATTGCGATGTTTAGCCATTTAAAAGGGAAAAAGAACCAAGGGGTAAGTGCCATGAAAAAGAATAGAATAAGAAGCATAATCCGCTGCAAGGTGTTTAACATACTTACCGCATTGTTTTTGCCCGCTTTTGCATCGGGTATAATATCAGCCCAGTCATTTAACAGGTAGGCATAACCTGCAATACCGCTTATTGTAACTAAGGAAAGGCCCAGGTACAATAGTGCATTTTGCCATTGTAACTGAGTTTCAGCCAATAGAATGTAGATGACCGCCAGCAACACCGGCACTTTATACTGCAAGGGCGCACTTAAACGTAATTTGTGATACAGGAATTGAAAAAACCGCACCATTCTTTGCAAATTAGTACATTATTGAGAGATATCTAAAACTTTGGCAGTGGAGCAATATTTGAAAACGACGGGTTTGCATGGCCGGGAGGTAGATGAAGAGTTTATATCAGCCAGTAAGTCCTTTTGTATAATGCCATGGGTGCATTTTCATGTCACTCAAAACGGCACAGTTACACCCTGTTGCGTAACGCCCTGGGACGAAGACAAGGCCTTTGGTAATATAAACAGGCAAAACATAAGTGAATTGTGGAACAGCGCAGGTATACGTGCTTTCCGGCTAAAAATGCTTAAAGATGAACATGATGAGCGTTGCTGGCGATGTTATAAAAAGGAACAAGCTGGCCTATACAGTTTAAGGCGTGCTACTAATGAGGATTACAAACATCATTTAAACCGTGTTAATTCAACCGATAGCGAAGGCTTTGTTAAAGAAAGCCCCGTGTATTTTGATATACGCTATTCTAACTTCTGCAATTTTAAATGCCGTATTTGCGGCCCGTGGAGCAGCAATACCTGGTTTAACGACGCACGTGAGTTGGGTATAGGCGGTAAGGATATGCGCCTGACTGAATCCCTTGAAAACGAAGAAGCGTTTTTTGCTGATTTAAGAAAGTATTTGCCGCATGCTGAGGAGATATATTTTGCCGGTGGTGAGCCCCTTATGATGGAGCAGCACTATAAGGTGCTGGATATTTTAATTGAAATGGGCCTTACGCATATTTACCTGCGCTATAATTCCAACTTTTCTCTGCTTAAATACAAGGACAAAAACATTCTGAACTATTGGAAACAGTTTTCAAACATTTTTTTGTGTGCCAGTTTAGATGATGACGGCAAACGGGGAGAGTTACAACGAAAGGAGCAGAGCTGGGTTCAAACTGTTGAGCACAGAAAAATATTGATGCAGGATTGTCCGCATATTGATTTTATGCTGGCACCAACCGTTAGCGTGTTTAACGTTTTTCACTTGCCGGAATTTCATAAGAAATGGACTGAAGAGGGCCTGATTGATGTAAGTGAAATTTTTCCGAGCATGCTGGAACAGCCGGAGCATTATAACATTCAAATTTTGCCCAAAGATTTAAAAGGCAGGGTAAAGGAAATATATAAGGCACATGTGGAATGGATGAAAACGCAAGCAAGTAAGAATGAGTTTGTAAAGAGCGTAGTAATGAACGAATTTGAAAAGTGTATGGATTATATGGACGCGGCTGATCTAAGTCATTTATTGCCACAGTTTAAAAACATCACTTTGCGATTGGATGAAATCAGGAAGGAGCAAACAGCTATAACGCTGCCTGAATTGAAACCGCTACTTGATTAAACATGCGGCTATATGGACTACTCAATTTTAAAAAATCTAATAACAGGCAGAAAGGGTTTTGATATACCTATGTTCAAGGATGCGGTTATTCAGCGCAACCTGAAAAGGCAAGGTTACCATGTATGCGATTATATAATATCAGAAAAGGTTATTGCCGAGCTGCAGGCTGCTTTCGATAAGTTTGTTGAATTGTACGACAAACCGCTACCGGAAACTTTTTATGCCAGTGGAGATGCCAAAAGTTCACCGGCGCGCACGCATGTTTTAACTTCCATGAAAAAACTTTTTGTGCCGGAAGTGCAGAAGCTGATTCGCCCGGAACACGCAAGAGCTGAACCTGGAATATTTCAGATAAAACCATCCTCAGAAAAAAGCGAGCTAAACTCTCACCAGGATGCCGCACTGGTTGATGAAAACAAATATTTCAGCGTATATGCATGGGCCAGTTTAACGGATAATACACGCGATAACGGGGCGCTGTATGTTCTGCCGGGTAGCCATCGCTTTGGCAATGTGCACCGCAGCAATACCACTAATTGGCAGTTTGACGGCTACGAGGACATAATTAAAAAATACAGCAAAGTGCTGGAAACCAAAGCCGGACAAATCATACTTTTTGATTGCGCCTTAATACACGGCTCCCTGGCCAACAATAGCGGAAAAATAAGGGTTGCCGCTTCGGGCTGTGTAATGCCCAAAAACGCCCCTTTAATAATGAGTTATATTGATAAAGATACGGCTGCCGAAACTGTAGATATTTACCAGGTTAACGAAGACTATTTTATGAATGATGACATCTATGCGCGCCCATCATCTAAATATCCGTATCTTGGAAATGTGAAGTTTAAGCGCTTGAACCTTGACCGCAAAAGCTTTGAATTTTATTGCAAACTGAACAACTGGTTATCATGAGTCCGATATTGAATGATGAGAAATTGAACGCCTTTCTTTACAGGGAAGGGTATGTAGTACTACCCATGTTAAGTGCTGATGAAGTGAAGCTGTTGAGAGATGTTTATGAGAAATGGCACCCAACACCGCCTCCGGAGTTTTATAAGTCGTACTTCAGTCCCAACGAGGAATATAAACGTGAAGTTGAAGATTTAACTATGAAGTTGTTTGTGCCTAAGCTGGATAAGTACTTTATTAACTATATACCGTATGGCGGTATGCTGGTGGTAAAACCAAACGGGCCACAAGGCGATTTTCCCCCTCACCAGGACTGGAGTTTTGTTGATGAACAAAAACATTGGTCGTTAAACATGTGGTGCGCTTTGGAGGATGTGAATGAGGCTAATGGCAATATGCAAATGTTGCGAGGTAGCCATCGTTTTATGAAAACAATACGCGGGTCAGGTACACCGGATCAATATGAGGCACAGCGTGAGCTGATGCAAGACTATATGACCGATATACCGATGAAAGCCGGGGAGGCCATATTTTTCTTTCATGGCATCCTTCATGGCTCATCTCCCAATCGTTCAGGTAAGGAAAGGGTGAGCATCGGTCTTTCGTTGATTGAGAAGGATGTGCCCGTTTACTACCATTTTAAACATATGGATAGCGGTAAAACGGAGGAATTTCTTGCTAACGTTAACTTCTATATTAATTACGTAAGCTACCGCGATAAACTTCCCGACACGGTGAAAAGCCTTGGCTACACTGACTTTACCTTTCCTACAATGACGGATGAGGAGTTGGTTGAAAAAATAGGAAAGGCCAAAAAAGAACTTGACACTGCTCTTAATGAGGAGCTGCAGGTTGTTCACTAATCTTCTTTTCTATAGTGAAGGTGGCAATGCTATCTATACCCAGTAACTGGCGAAGGTTGTCATGAACATCGGTTTCCATGGGCACCTCTTTAAATATATAGTTCCTGTTATAAACATCTGCTAAATATTTCTGTAATGTGCGTATGCGCGAGGGACGGTCAAGCAACACAACAGGCTGGCATTTCTCATACAAATAGTCATAAAAAGGAGCAAAGCTATCAGTACTGCAGTTGCACTCATGCTCCAGGTAAGGCTGGTACGGAGGTGAAATAGGCATGGTGCGGTAATTATAAAAATACAACTTGTTGAATTGCGTGCGGTAATTGAAGGTTTCGTATGGGCGGCTGTTTATGGGCAATATTTCCTGTATAACAAAGGTGCCGTTACCAAATTGTTTAACCAGACCATTAAATGCTTTTTTGTAGGCCACGTTATAAACCTGTTCTTCGTCCACTTTTACATAGGTATAATACACCGTAAGAGGCACCCACAGCAGAAGGCAAGCCAGTAAAAATTTTGAGCTTTTTGCAGAGTAGAACAGCGCAGGTTGGTGAATGAAAAGAATGGTTAAAAGGAAACAGATTTGAAAGGGCACCAAAAAACGGTTCTCCATTTTTAGAAAGCAGATAAGGAACACTATACCATAGAACGCAGTAAACAATGCCAGGGTTTTAAGCCGGTAATATTTTAGTTCTCCGGCCCCTCCGATCATGTAAAAGAACAAAAGCACCAAATCAATTAGCAGGTAGTAAACATTAGCCCGCATGGCATCAATAAAATTCTGAATGGCGTAGTCAAGGGTGTATGAGCTAAACCGTCGGAAGTTGTCGAATATGCCTATTCGCTCGTAGAATGCTCTTCCCAGGTTTACATTATCTGCATAAAACTCCTGCGTAAGAGCCTCATACTTTACCGAATCTGTATGGTTTTGCAATCTAACCTCTGGTTGATAGTTGCCGGCAAACAATAGTTTAAATTCTGCGTCATAGGCAAAATAAAAATGCAGGTGATTCATCCTGTTCTTATTCAGGAAAGTAGAGTTAAAAGTGCCAAAAAACACCAGCACCGCGATAAATGGAAGAAGCGGTTTAATAGAGCGGCGGTGTATAACCACTACGGCTATCATAAACACTATAACAAACAGCAGCACATTGTAACGCACCCAACAACCAAGGGTAAACAGTAGCAGGTAAGGCAAAACATTTAAGGGCAAAAGCCGCTTTGAAGAGAAATCATCTTCTAACAACTTTGTAATGCCGGCAATGCCCAAAAACATGGCAATACGGACCATGTGGTAGAGGGCAACACTTTCTACAAAAAATATACTTAAAAGCAGAATGAGGGAAAGCCGCTGTAACCAGGCCAGTTTGGCTGTTTGCTTAAGCACTTGGTAGTAAATAACCCACATAGAAATGAAAAGAAGCGCTTCAAGAAAAAAAGCCATCCAGCGAATTGGATAGATGCGGCCTAACCATGGAAAGAACTCCCAGGCACCGCCCATGTATTCCGGGAAACCTGCCCCGGTTTTTGGGAAATAGCCAGTATATTCACCAGTAATTGCATAATCTAAAAGGCTTTGATAGGCATCGCTATACCATCCAAATACAAGATAGGTAAGTGCAAAAAGAACGCCGGTAATGCCAAAAGCAGTTAAAGCCTGACGGTTTTTAGAAATAATGGGAGGAGTTAGTTCTGCTGTATGCATCCACTTGAAAATGTACTAATAATAGGCGCCTCCACAGGTATTGGCTTTGAAACGGCTAAACTATTAGCGGGTGAAAACAGAAACCTGATTTTAGTTTGCCGTAATGAATTAATCGCTCAACAAACAAAAGAAAAAATTCTGGCTCTAGTGCCTGTTTCGCAAATAAACACCCTTACCTGCAATTTAGAAAACCCCGAGGATATTAATGCGCTTGCCGCAAAGCTTATGGCATTGGTAAATTGTATAGATGTTTGCGTGTTTAATGCAGCCTGTATTATGCCCCGGCGCACTTTAACGGCCACCGGCCTTGAGGTACAATTAGCGGTAAACCATTTGGCTTCTTTTGCACTATGTAATTTACTATTGCCTTTATTTAAGGCTTCATCAGGCTGTAAACTGATTTTTTTAAGCAGTCGGGTTTATAAAATAGCCGGCATAAATACTCCTTTATTGTTGGGGCAAGCTCGTTATTATCACCCCACATTAGCTTATGCGGAGAGCAAACTTTTAAGCGCCATCTTTGCCACATATCTGGGCCACAAGTTAAACCCACAGGGCATAAAGGTTTGCCTTATACACCCGGGGCTGGTCAGCACAGAAATAGGAAACAAGCATGCTACATTTTTTCAGGGGCTGTTGTGGAGTTTGATGAAAGCCGGGGGGCGTTTGCCCATAGATGCTGCAAAGGAAATTATTGCTGTGTTAGAAAGACTGCCAGACGAAAACCGCCCGGTAATATGGTTTAAAGGCAAGCCACATGCTTTAGAGGCTAAAATTACCAACCCCGAAAATGTCGAAAAAGTGCTGAGTTTGAGCTATAAACTGTTTCCCGGGTTAAATCGCAACATGTTATGTTGAATTAAAATTCAGATGCGGTACTTTTCATGATGAAATGGGTGAACGTCATAGGACATGACGCAGCAAATTGCTTAAATTTGGCAGCCATGTAATGGATAAAATGTACGAGTATGAGAAAAGTACTGAATGACCCTGCTTTGCAAAGACAATTTGATAGGGATGGATATGTACGCATTCCGTTTATAAGCAAAGAAAAGGCAGAGCACCTTAAGAACCTGTTTTTTGAAACCTTGCCTCAAAGCGGTGGTAGCATATTGCCCGAGGAAGTTGAAACGGCTAAGGTTTCAGAAATTACTTATGACTTTACGTTTATCGATAAGAACCCTGAATACAAGAAGCTTGTTTTAAAACTTATCTCTGATGAGTTTAAGGAGCAGATTGAGAAGTATTTAAACAACTACAAGCCCATAATCGCCAATTACATTCGCAAGAAAACGGATGGAGGCGAAGTGCCCCTGCATCAGAACTGGGCTTTTGTTGAAGAACGTAAGTATACTTCAGTTTCTATTTGGTGCCCTTTGGTTGACTCAACGCGTGATAACGGCACACTTGAAGTGGTGCCCGGCAGCCATAAGCGTTTTGCAGAGTTTCGCGGGCCTATGATTCCCTGGGAGCTGGAAGATATTAAGAATGATATTATTAATAAATATCTTGTACCACTTGACACTAAGGCCGGGGATGCTGTTATACTGGATGATAGCATAGTGCATTACACCAGGCCCAATAAAACCCCTCATTTGCGGTTGGCCATACAGCTTATATTAATTCCGGCAGAGGTTCCTTCGAAGCATTACCACATTAACCCCGATAACAATGCCGAAATTCGCGTGCTGGAGGTGCAACCTGATTTCTATATGCACTTTAATCCCTGGATGAAACCTGAAAACGTAAAAGTGACGGGCACCATTCCTTATAAACCGCGCACCTTAACGGTTAGCCAGTTTGAGGCTGAATTGAAGAAGCCCAAATTTGATGAAGAAGCAAGTGGATTGTTTGCCAGGCTGAAACAGGTTTTTTCTAAAGCCGGATAAGATGATTTTTCGCGATGAAAAACTGAACCAGGAGTTAAACCACAAGGGTTATGTGGTGTTGCCCGTTTTTGACCCTGCGCAAATACAGGCCTTGCGCGAAATTTATAGTAAACACAAAAGCAGCAGCCCGTATTTTCATTCCACTACGTTTTCAAAAAGTATTGAAGAAAAGCAGAAAATGATGGCGGAGGTACGGGGAATAGCCGCGCCTTCTTTGCAAAATTTATTTAGTGATATTAAGCCATTAGGTGCAAGCTTTTTAACTAAACCGGTTGGTGCAGGGGGGCATATGCCAATACACCAGGATTGGACCATTGTTGATGAAAGTAAATTTGGCTCCTTTACTATTTGGTCTCCTTTGCAGGATGTTAATGAGCACAATGGGGCATTAACCGTATTAGATGGCAGCCATAAGCTTACACTTACATTAAGGGCTCCTACTTTACCCGTGGTTATTAATGGCATTGAATCATTGGTGGGTAATGAAATGAAAACGGTAGCGCTTAAAAAAGGCGAAGCCATCATTTTTAACCATGCCTTGATTCACGCATCGCACCTTAACCAAAGCAGTGAAGAAAGGGTGGCGCTTACCATGGGTTTTGTGCCATCCGAAGCGCAACTGCTGTTTTATCATTTAAATGATAATGGCACTGTGGACCAATACGAGGTGGACGATGATTTCTTTTTAAAGTACGATAACCACGGCGAAAGACCTACCTTTGTAAAACCGACAAGAGCGATAAGCGCAGATTTCACTCCGCTTACAGCAAAGCAATTTTTAAAATTCCGAAACGAATATAAAGCAGCGAATATGAAGCCCCTTTTTAAAGACCCCCAGTTGCAGGCGCAATTAGAAAGCAAGGGATGGGTAGTAGTGGATTTTTTAAGTGACGCGGAAGTAAAGGAGTTGAAGGATTTTTATGCCACGCTGAACAACGACCATATTCCTTCTTATGGTTTTCATGTAAGTATTGACAACAACAGTTCAGATTTTGTTACCCGCGTAATGAGTAAAATACATGAAACGGTTAAGGGCCCTGCTGATAAGTTTTTACAGGATTACAAAATAATTACCTCAAGTTTTGCTGTAAAGGAGAAGAACCCAATAAGCGTAATACCGCCACACCAGGATTGGAGCTTTACCGAGGAAGACGAGGGTTTTTACTCTATAAACATATGGACGGCACTAGTTGATACCGATATGTATAATGGCGCATTGGGTGTAATTGATGAAAGCCATAAGTTTTTCGATCACTTACGCGCCTCCCCGCCGCCTCAATTTAAAACCCCGCTTGATGTTCATGTGTTCTCCGTTTTCCCTTATTTAAAACTGCAACCGTTAAAGGCAGGGCAGGCCCTGGTGTTTGACAGCAGAACCATACATGCATCGCCACCGAATGTTTCAGACGGAGTGCGTTTAGCTGTTGGCTTTGTAGCCACGCAAAAAGACGCCCCTTTAAGGCATTACTACTTAAAGCCGGGTGATTCGAAAAAGCTGATGAAGTACGAGGCGAATGAGTATTTCTATACCCACCATAGCAATGGTAAACTCTCGCAGTTGTATAATGAAGGTAAGCAACCGGAAGGCATGACCTACCTTGGTGAGGTAGAGAACAAGGCCGGAGAAATAAGTGATGAAGAGTTGGTAGAGATGATTAAAGGGGCGGGCAATACATTTAATGTAGAGATGTGCGAGCACCTGGCCAAGCTGTTTAATTATAATATGGATGGCAGTAAAAATGAGGAGCCTGTTGCTGTTGCCGAAGAAAAGATAATTGAAGAAGTAAAAGAGGAGATTGTTGAACCCGTAAAAGTGGTTTCGCATGAAACAGTACAGCCTGCGCAGCAGGTTTGGGTTGATAACCGCTCCTTTTTTCAAAAGTATACCCCGCTAAACATCCTTCGTGAAATTAAGGGCCGTGTGTTATCGTAATATTTAAAATAGTGAGTTATGTTCTCTTTCCCCCAAAAAATGCAGCGTGTTTTCCGTGATGAAAAGCTGCAACAACAGCTGGAAGCCGAAGGGTATGTAATTGTTGATTTTTACAATGAAGAGCAGGTTAAGGAGCTTGAAGCTCTTTATCACAAGCTACACCCGGTTGATGAAAAGGGGTTTTTTCCAAGTACGTTTTCGAATGATAAAAACTACCGGGTAACTGCTGATGCGGAAATCAGACGCGTAGGCGATAAATGGATAAGCCAAAACCTGATAGATTATAAAGTTGTGTGCGGCAGCTTTATCGTAAAAGCGCCGGGAGAAGAATCTATAATGCCTACCCACCAGGATATGACACTGGTAGATGAAACAAAATACACAGGCATAAACATATGGTGCCCTTTGGTGGATTTGAACGATGAAAATGGAGTGCTGTACGCTATTCCCCGTTCGCACCGTATTGTGCCCACTTACAGGGGCTCAACAATTCCGGGCTTGTACGATGATGTGCAAAAGGAAATACTGGATTATATGCAGCCCGTATACCTTAAGGCGGGCCAGGCTATCATTTTTGACCAAAGCATAATTCATTACTCCCCACCCAATCTTTCTTCAGGCGTTCGCATTACAACAAATATTTATTTCACCCATAAGGATGCCGACTACCGAATTTGTTATTGGAACAAGGATTTTGGAAAGAAGGTGGAGTTGTTTGAGCAAGATGACACCTTTATGACCAACTTTGAACAGTTTGGCGAAAACATAATGGACCGCCCTAAAATTGGTAAGAGTTTAGGATTGGTGGATTATAACTTCCCCAAGCTAACGGCACAATGGTTAGAAGAGTTGTATGGCAAGCCGACAAAGAGGCCGGACCCCAAAGAGATATTTCAGGATGCCGGACTACAGCAGCAATTTGAAACGCAAGGCTATGTGCGGATTCCTTTTTTAACGGCTGCAGAGGTAGAAGAACTTACGCAGATTTTTTGGGAGATGCACCCAAACCTTGATAAGACGGGCTTTCAAAGCAGCAGTTATTCTTCTGACTTTGCCTATAAAAAGGAATGTAGCGACCGTATTACTTCCATTTTTAAAAGGCACTACGAAAAGGTATTTAAAAACTACCGGGCTTTTGGCTCTGCTTTTTTGTTTAAGCAGCCCGATGAATACTCTGAATTGCCCGTGCACCAGGATTGGACTATTGTAGATGAGGAAAAGTATATGGCGCTGAACATTTGGGTGCCGTTATGTGATACAGATGAAACAAACGGCACCTTACAGGTTTTGCCGGGTTCGCAATATGGAGTAGTGAAAGCTATACGTTGCCCCACATTACCAATGTTTTTCGAAGGCAGTGAGCAGTTGATGATTGAGCACACAATACCTGTTAAGATGAAAGCGGGTGAAGCTTTGGTGTTGAATCAAAGCCTTGTTCATTACTCCCCACCAAACAAAAGCGATAAAATACGTATAGCCATTACCAGCGGGGTTACCTGCCAAAGGCCTAAAATGCGCTTCCATTATAAAAGTCCTGAGATGGTGAACGAGGTGGAGATGATTGAAATGGAAGATGATTTTTTAATAAGCTTCGAGAATTTTTTCGAAAGCATTTACCAGCGCCCGAAAATGGGTAAATCGCTGGGTGTTAAGCCATATGTAGCGCCTGTATATAATAAGGAGGAGCTGATAGGGTTGATTGCCGAAATGGATAGAAAGGCCGGTACGCAAAGGGCAGCTAGAGCATCGGCTAAATCGGCGGAAACTGTAACACAGGTTCCGAAGCGTAGTGAAAAGTCATTTTTTAGGAGGCTGCTGAGCGGCTTAGGTATTGAAGGTTGATAAAAGCGAAACCATGTATACCCAAATATTAAAAGATAAAATGCTGGATGAGGCGCTTGACCAAAAGGGTTATGTGGTTGTTCCGTTTTTAAATGCTGAAGAGGTAAAGGCTTTGGTTGATTTGTTTGAACAGACGCACCCAATTGCTAAAGAGGGCTTGTATGCCAGCGCCCATGCCGAAAGCTACGAATTAAAAAAAGGGTTAAGTGATGGCATTATGCAGCAGTTTAGCCGGGCCGTAAACGAAATTTTTTATGAATGCCGGCCATTGGGAGGCTCTTACATAGTAAAGTATAAGGGCGAGCGCGGAGTGCTTTACCCGCATCAGGATTGGGGTATAGTGGACGAGGATAACCACCGCTCCTTTAATATATGGGTGCCACTGGTAGATACTACGGAAGATAACGGAGCTATCAGCGTTCTGCCGGCAAGCCATAAGTTGATTAAGAGTTACAGAGGAGTAAACATCCCTGACCCTTATTATAAGTCTAACAGTCATGCGTGGAAGTTTCACGAAACGCTTTTGATGAAGGCAGGCCAGGCTCTTATCTATGACCACCGCTTATTGCATGCCTCAGCAGTAAACACAACGGATAAAGCAAGGATGGCCGTGGTTTTCGGCATTATATCGCAAAAGGCCGAGCTGCGTTACTTTTACAGGAACGGAGATAAGGTGGAGCTTTATGAAATTGATGTAGACTACTTTTTTAATAATGACTTTCAGAAAGGGCCTAATGGTTTGAAAAAAGTTAAAGAGGTAGATTACGATTTTCCGGTAGTTAGTGATGAGGAGTTTGATTTTTTATACTTCGGCAAGGCAAGGCCTAAACAAGAAGCTGCGGTAGAGGTGATAAAAGAAACAGCATCGCAAAACGTTCCTCAAACGGAACAACAACCAAAATCTATTTTCAAAAAGTTTATAGATTGGCTTGCTAATTAGCGCATGGCTTTGCTTAATAGTTTAAAGGAATTGTTTTTTGGTAAGGGGTCTGTTAATACCCCTGAGGTGAAAGCCTTTGCCAGCCCTGAAAAGGTAGGCGGCTTTTATAATCAGTATAATGAAAAGTTTGTGCAGGTATACGGCGAAGTAATACAGGCTTACCGTACAACTGATGTTACCAAACTTTTAGATTACGAAATGCAAAGCATAGGCCTTAGCAGCGGAATGCGTGTGTGCGATGCAGGATGCGGCGTATGCGGCCCTGCTTTATACTTTGCTGAGAAGGCAGGTGTACGTGTGGAAGCAGTAACTGTTTCAGAAGTTCAGGTAGCGGAGGCGCAAAAAAGAATTGAAGCAAAGGCGTTGAGCCAAAGCGTAAATGTGCGGTTAGGAGATTACCATAAAATACCCCAGCTTTTTGGAAAGGAGCAATTTGATGTAGTTTACTTTTTAGAGTCCTTCGGTCATTCGTTTGACCATGCTTTAGCAATTGAAAGTGCCTGGCATGCGCTTAAGCCGGGTGGCACACTTTATATAAAGGACCTATTCAGAAAATTGGCTGTTTTACCGGAGCACCAGCTTAAAATTGATTACGAAATTGGAAGAATTAATGAGGCTTACCGCTATAACGTAGCTGATCTTAATAAGGTTTTAGATGCCATGCGCAAACAAGGCTTCGCAATAATGTTTGTAAAGACGGTTGACCTGAAAATTGAAGAATTTGAAAATCTGACTATCAGCAATGAATTTCAGGAATTAACCGGCATAGCTAAAATTGAAAACTGGGAGGAGTATATTTTCCCGGTAGATTTTTTTGAAATTAAGTGCTACAAACCTCAGCACGATCTTCAATATGGTTTAGATAAATACTTTTTGCAAAATATGTACTGGATGCAGGTACATAAGAAACAACAACAGCAACTGGACTACGGAAAGCTTTAATTAAGGCTGAAATGCATTAATGGCATCTGCTACGCGTATAATATCTGCCTCTGTAAGTAAATAGTGAAGAGGCAAACGCAACAGGTTATTGCTTTGGCTAGTAGTGTTAATGTCTTCACCAACAAAACGCCCTGTTTTTCTTCCGAAAGAGGAGGAGTGCAAAGGAATGAAATGGAATGAGCTTTCAATATTGTGTTGAAGCAACCACTTCTGCATTGCATCTCTTTTTTGCCGTCCATTTAGTTTTATATAAAACACATGGCCGTTATGATTAGCGTAATCGGGCGGATTGGGCAAGGTGAAGTTTGGATTATTATAAGCGCTTAATGTTTGGTGGTACAAGTTCCATAGATGCTTTCTGTTTTCAAGATATTGGCCCGATGCCTGCAGTTGGGCCAAAAGAAAGGCAGCGCTTAGGTCGGAAAGCAAAAATTTTGAGCCGCAGGCTTTCCACTCAAAATAAGGAACCTTGTCGCTCAAAAATTCATCGCGGTTGGTGCCATTTTCATAAGTAATATGAATGGCATCCAGTTTTTCCGGCCGGTTTGCGAGAAGCATGCCCCCCTGCCCGCAATGTATGTTTTTAGTAAGGTCAAAGCTGATTACGCCATAGTGCCCTATAGTGCCTAACAACTGGTTTTGGTATTTGGCGCCAAAGCTATGCGCGGCGTCTTCAATCAACAAAAGATTGTGCTTTTTGCTTATGGCCAATAGCTGGTGCATGTTACAGGCTACCCCCGCATAGTGCACGGCAACTATAGCTTTGGTTTTAGGTGTTATGGCCGCTTCAAGCTGGCTTACGTCTAAATTAAGGTCGGTAGCGTTAATATCAATAAACACAGGAATAACCCCCTGGCGTACAAATGCATTAGCCGTTGATACATAAGTAAATGAAGGCATAATAACCTCATCTCCGGGTTGGAAACCTTCCGACAGGCAAACAATTTCAAGTGCAGAGGTGCAGGTATTTGTAAGTAGTACGGGTAACTCTGTATAGTTCTCTTTCAGCCACTGCAAACAGTTTTTCAGGTATTTCCTTTGCGAGAAACCCTGGGGATTGGCCAAAACATCAGCAATATAGTTTTGCTCGCCGCCGCTTATAAAAGGTATGTGTAGTCTAATTCTTTCCGCCGCCATTCAATTCTGTGCTGTTATTTTAAAGTGAACATACTAAATTTATAGGGCAGGCAGGATAGTAATAATGAAACTTTCAACCTACATTCACGCACAACTGTTTGGGTAATTTAAATCATGTTTTTTGGCAGAGGAGGGTTTGTAAATTCCCGTTTTAATGCTTGCCAAATTTTCAGGCAAAAAATTCA
The DNA here is from genome assembly GCA_039811145.1 of Chitinophagales bacterium. Taxonomy (GTDB): domain Bacteria; phylum Bacteroidota; class Bacteroidia; order Chitinophagales; family LD1; genus Bog-950. Next base: position 23,297 of record JBDHYB010000019.1, read on the forward strand.
GAATGTTGACAGCCAGTAAACCAAAACAATCTGTAAAAATAGTAGTGGCCTATTTGGGGCTCATAGTATTGTTGGTTGGGGCTATTTGGGGAGTGGGCAATTTAAGCACAAGCATTTTTTCCACTCCGGGTGTTCAGAAGCCGCTTTCCACCGCGCAGGAATCCACCTTGTTACAATCGCTGGTAACTCAGGCGCTTCATAATTTAACGCATGGGGGCGGCCTGCTCATGCTGCAGATTTTAATAATACTGCTGTGCACCCGCGTAATGGTGTATGTTTTTAAGAAAATAGGGCAGCCTGCTGTTATAGGTGAAATTGTGGCGGGTATTGTTTTAGGCCCATCCTTACTGGGACTTGTTTTTCCTCAGTTATCTAATCATGTTTTTTATCCTGAGGCTATAAAGAACCTACAGTTTTTCAGTTACCTGGGCCTGGTGGTGTTTATGTTTATACTGGGCATGGAGATTGATTTTAAATCGCTAAAGGAAAACTCGCAGCGTAGTGTTTTTATAAGCCATGCCGGCATTGTGATTCCTTTTGTTTTAGGAATTGTGCTTGGCTTAATGTTGTATAGCAATTTTGGTCCGCACAATGTGCCTTTCCTGGTGTTCGCCAGCTTTTTGGGTGTAGCATTAAGTATAACTGCTTTTCCTGTTTTGGCCCGCATTATACAGGAGAAGGGATTGGCTAAAGAAAAAATCGGCACCGTAGCTCTTTCCATTGCTGCTGTAGAGGATGTAACTGCCTGGTGTATTTTGGCGTTGGTAGTTTCAACTGCAAAGGCCACCTCGGTGTATACCTCGTTGCTTACTATGCTTTTTGTAGTGGTGTTTGTAGCCGTTATGTTGCTTATTGTTAAGCCTTTGGTACAAAAGATTTACAATCGTTTTGTAGACGGCAGTAATGTTGAGCACCTAACCGTAGTGTTGACCATGGCCTTGTTGCTTACCTCTACGTTAGTAACAGAAGTATTTGGCATAAATGGCTTGTTTGGTGCTTTTGTTGCCGGCCTTATTATGCCAACGGATGAGCGTTTCAGAAGTTATATAGTTGGAAGAGTGGAGTCGTTTAATGCTATTTTTCTACTGCCAATGTTTTTTGCGGTGGCCGGCCTTAAAACGCAAATTGGGGAATTAAACAGCTTATGGCTGGTTGGGCTTTGCTTAGTAGTAATTGCTTTTGCTACTATTGGTAAGTTCGGTGGGGTAACCATTGCCTCGCGCATTAGTGGCCACTCGTGGAAGGACAGCGTATTGCTGGGCACTTTGATGAATACAAGAGGCTTGATGGAGCTGGTAGTTTTAAATATTGGTTACGACCTTGGTATACTTAATGCGCAATTGTACACAGTAATGGTGGTTATGGCAATTGTAACTACTGCCAGTACAGGGCCTTTATGGAATTTCTTTTCGGCGCGCTTTGCGGCTAACAAGTAAATGTTAAAGTGTGCCTATGAGCGAAGTGGCAATTGCGGTTAACTCCCTATCGAAAAAATTCAGGTTTAATGATATTGACCGAGTTGAGGGCAATGGCTCTGCCTCAGGCAGTAATGAATTCTATGCTTTAAAAGATGTTTCACTTACAATAAAGGAAGGTGAAGTGGTTGGCCTTATAGGCAGAAATGGTGCGGGCAAATCAACATTGCTGAAAATATTAAGCGGTATTACAAAGCCTACTAAGGGCACCGTTAGTATACACGGCACTGCCGGAAGCATGCTTGAGGTGGGTACAGGGTTTAACCCCGATTTAACCGGCAGGGAAAACGTGTTTATGAATGGGAACCTGCTGGGCCTTAGCCGTAAAGATATTGCCGCGCGTATGGATGCCATTGTAAACTTTAGCGGAATAGGAAAGTTTATAGATACGCAGGTAAAGCATTACAGCAGTGGTATGTATGTAAGGCTTGCTTTTTCAATACTTACAAAACTTGATACCGATATACTATTACTGGATGAAGTACTATCAGTTGGCGATGCGGACTTTAGAATCAAGAGTTTTGATGCTTTAATGGAGTTGGCCAAAAGCGGAAGAACAGTGGTGCTGGCCAGCCATAACCCGCAGGAGGTGCAGGCCCTTTGCAGCAGGGTAATTTGGATTGAGGATGCCGGTATTAAAATGGATGGCACTGCAACCGAAACCATTGAAGAGTATTTGTTGCAAACGCATGAGCGAAGCCTGCAGGGAGATATTGTTTTAGAAAACAATACTGAGAACAAGCAATCTGCAGAGAGTAGCGTAGAGCATCAAACCGGAAGCAGCAGGAAAGTTTGGACGGATGCGGACAGCGCCCCCGGTAATGAGCGCATACGGCTATTGGAAATCTCAGTAACTGCTGCCGGAAAGACGGCTGACCAGCCTATTTATATGGAGGATGACGTGGACATATTTATAGAATATGAAAAACGCAGCGATAGCCGTACCAGTGAAATTACCTTTGAGTTGTTTACGGTTATTGGCGTACATGTGCTTACAGATAGTATTAATCTGCGTTTCAGACAGTTTAACCATACAATGCCCAAAGGGCGCTACCGTTTAAAGGCCACTATACCCGGCAAGCTGCTAAACAGGGGCACCTATTTTGTTACCCTTGGCGCTTCGGAAAATATGAGGGAAATGGTGTTTGAATTCAAGCGCATATTGTTCTTTAAGATATATCAAAACCCTATTTTTGCGGATAGCGAGTCGAACAAGGAGATTTTTGCTATGAACGAATTTATTGATTGCGCTATTAAGCCACAATTAAACTGGGTTTTAGAAAACGATAAACAGGAAAAAATAATTTAACACAAAAAAATATTATATGTTTAGCAAAATACGTCAACTACTCGGTATAGAGGAAAAAAAACAGGGCGATACAGATGTGCTGGAAAAGCCGGTAGAAGTTGCTCCAAAAGCAGAGGAACAAAAAGTGGAAGAAAAGAAGGTGGTGCTATATGGCGATTCGGGCATACCGGAATCACAGATTCTTGAAAAAGAAGCGGACCAGGAACTTTACGATTTTAAGACGTTAAGCATGGAGGAGATGAAAAATTACCCCGATGCTATACACGATATGTATGTGGGCAAGATTGATGGTTTTTTGATCAAGAATTTTATGTCTCCGGAAGAAGTAGATAAACTACTTAAGAAATTATACGAGATAAGGGACAGCGACCAAAATCTATCGAAGCTGGATACTGGCTTTACTTACCCTACGGTGTTTGCTGAGTTTTCAAGAAGACTGGAAATGGCGGACCCTACGCAAAAGGCCGCTGAAACATCAAAATATTTTTTAGCCAGCGAAGAGTATAACCAAACCTCAGCACAGGTTTACGGGGTAGATACGCTGAAAAAGATAACGGATTTCTTTACCACCTTAGGTGGAGGCCGCAAAGTAGAAGTGCCACGCGGTGTTAATGAGGAAGGCCAATATCCGTTTACCACATTCAGGTACCTGGTGCCTTACCAAGGCTTAATGACCGTGCATTGCGGCAACTACTTTGGTAAAACCTTTGAGCAGTTTTATGCCCACATGAACACAAAGGTGGCTACCAAAAACCAAATGAGCTTTTTTGTAATGCTGCACGAGCCTGAAGAAGGGGGGGAGTTGTCTTTGTTTAACTTTAGATGGAAAGAGGGACAAACAAAGACGAGCCCTAACGAGGATAATGAAGTTATTGAACCGGATGGCACAAAGCGTTATGTGCAAACGGATCCCAGCATCAGAAAAAATAAGCTGCGCCCTAAAAAGGGCGATATGATTCTTTTTCAGGGTGGTAATATTTGGCACCGTGTGGAAAGGGTGAAGGGTAAAGAACCACGTATTACGTATGGCGGCTTCTTAAGCCTTAATTATGCCGGTGATACTATTTATTACTGGAGCTAAGCAACTACCGCACCAAAACTTTTTCAATTTCTTCCATTGTAACAGGCGTGGGCTTACAGGTATAGCCCATAACCAGTGGTGTATCAGTAGGGCCGTGTTCCATAACATCCGGCCGGGTAAAGTCAGTAAGTATGGCAAAGTTCTCATCAGGAAAGTGAACTTCAAGCGGGCTGTCAAAATCTTTTTGATAGTGGATACAAACTTCAGCCTGCTGAGGTAATACGCCACAGCATACAACTACCCGGTCTGTATCAACCAGGTTAGAAAAAGAACCGTGTATAGTGCGGTGAAAGAACAGAATGGCGTCGCCTTTTTTAGTGGTAAGTGGCGTTATTACATTTTCCAGCTTTTTATCAATGGCAGAGTAATCGGGCAACAGCACTTTGCCTCCCCGAAGGGGCCTGTTCAATTGATGACTGCCTTTTATAACCCAAAGGCCACCGCTGTTCTTATCTGTATCGCGTAGCGGTATCCATAAATTAAAAGAAGTGTACTTTACCTCATCCACAGTGCTAAAGTCCTGATGGGCATGAAGAACCTGCGTAGTGTTTTTTTCTTTAACGATAAATATGTGGCAAAGCGTACGGTAGTTAGCAAAAAAACGATTGCAGGCTGCCTCTATAATAGTTTTAATGCCCTTTTGTACTTCAAGTTTATAAGGGATGTTGCTGCTAAAAAGAGTGGTTTCCAGCCCCCCAACAAAATTGCGCGGTTTGCCTTGGGAGTGGATTTCTTCGTAAAAGGATTTAAGCAAATCAATTTCATGGTCAGAAAAGAAAGGAACTACTACTGCACCATCGCGGTTTAGTTGTGCTTCAATTTCCTTATTTATCAATACAGTCATCTGAACAACAGTTACATTAACTCCAGATGTAGGTGCTCGAGTCTGTTTTTGAAAAACCAAGAAATCCACCGGCAGTAACGCGCCATTTGCTGCCAAAAACCTCTTCAACCCTGTGCCATAATTGGCCGGCAGAAAAGAGAATAAGGTCGCCCTGGTTAAGTGAGAATTTTTGTCTAAAAAGTTCTGCGGGATTAGCGGCGTGCAACATAGCTCCTGTATTCGTTAATATAGCCTGCTGAGGCACATCAATTTCTTTGGCAACATCCCAGGCAACGTTGTAAACACTTAGTTCACCGCCAACTTCCGGTTTTTGTACTACAGTAAAAAAGCTAAGTTGATTCCATACATCAGCCTGTTCTAACAGTGATTTATAAAAGGCCGGATACTGGGTAAGAAACTGATTACCGCAATGTATATTGATATGGCATTTTTCAGGATGGATCATGCGAAAGGTAAGCGGGGTATAATTAGCGCCGTTGGCAGCGCGCGGAATATGAGTAGCATTACCATTATTGAGCAACGAAAAAGCGTCCTGAATTTTTTTGATGAGATTAACACCGAACACCGATTCAAAGTCATCAGTAAATTTTTTGCAAAGCTGAAAGTAGCTATCCAGTTGTTCGGCCCCGCCATCAGCATTTGGATCAATTAGCGCATAATTTCCCGGAAAGGTTTTGCTGTTATTCAGCCCTTGATTTTCAGGAAGGGCAAAAAGGCGGGCTAACATGGTTTCTGCCTCTTCAGTGCTTAAAAAGTTGCGGATGATTACACCATCCACTTCAAGGCTGCGTAATTGATGTACATTTATTTTAGCAATTTCCTCCTTATCCGTAAGGTAATCAAAGTATTTAAAATTCAGCGGATCAGTATGGTTTCTGTTTTTGCCGTTGGTAAGTGTATATGCGCTCATAACCCTTTTTTATGCTTAACTATTTACAATTACGAAAATAAGCAGTGCTTTTTATTTCGCAGTATTATGATTCAATAATCCTCTTAAAGTGCAATACTTCTTTCGTACACTTTTTTGCCTAAAGAGTCGGGCAGCCAGTATTGCGCTTTTTGATAGCCGGTAATTAATAAAGTTAATTTTCCGCTGCTGTTAACTCCGGTTATTGCGTGTTCCAATGCTGTTCCATCCAACGGAAGTTGAGTGCCCGGTGTGTACGGTATTTTTTGGGTGCCGAAATACTGCTGTAACTCTTTGCTGTGCTCGGCACTGCGGTTCAAACGCAGGTCATCTTCTGCCACAACCTTGCCGTTTTGGTCAAGCACTTTAAGGTGAGCGCGGGTTTCTGTGGCTAACGTTAACAAGTGGGGCATATAACGGTTATACCATTTAATCTCAACCGTTTTTGTAACAGCATTATAAGTGGCCTCAATACCTTCAAACAAAAACAAATGTTTTGGTTTGAGTTTATCGGCGGGGTCGTTTCGCCAATAAATGTAATGAGAAGGACTTCCGTCGGTATTATATTGCTGGTGACATTTAAGGCAGCTCTTTCCCCTTTCATCGGTCATAAACGTTTGCTCTTCCACTTTCTCAACTTCCTCGTAATGGCAGGTTATACAATTGTTGTTAGTAGAAAAAAGCTTAGAGCCTGAGGGTGAGCAATAAGGCGGCGAGGACGCCCTATTGGTTGATTGAAAAGAAAAATTGGTAACCACCTTTTCGCCATCGTAATGGCAGGTAAGGCAATCAATGCCGGATTCAAGATGGCGGGCATCAGTACTGCGGCATTGCGGCCCGGCACCAAGAATTTGTTTTAAAGAATCAGGCACGGTTGTGCCGGACCTCAACGAAGCGCTCCAAATTTTTTCGTAAACGTTTTGACCGGCATGGCAGCCGGCGCATTTATAGCTGTTAGCTTCTAAAAAATGGCGGTAAGGTATTTCAGTGTACTCATCACTCCATACATACATAAGGTGATTCATATACTGATTAAAGGCCGCTGAATGAGGGCCTTTCATTTCATTTTCGTACTCGCGCGCGTGGCAGCTTCCGCATTTTTGAACCTGTTCTTTACGGCTAAGGTTTTTAAACTCAGCCATTTCTATTGGCTCGTGCGCCTTCTTATTAATTACATGTTCAGCCTTATCAGGTTTGCAATATTGCAGGAGCAAAACAGCAAACACCACTCCTGCGGAAACCAATAAGCTACGGCGTTTCATGATTCTAAAGTAGTTAAAACCTGTAAATCAGGATATGATTAAGGTTTGCGAAGAAGTTTCAGGAAGTACTCAGCAAACTTAATAGTGAAGCCTTTCTTAAACGGCGTTTCAATTAGTGCGTTAAAACCCTCCTGTGAATAGAAGATATTGTTGCCTAACCAGCTTAAATAAACATTGCGGTAACATAGGTTGAACAAAACATACTCCAGCCTTTTGGCTAAACCCATTTTCACATTTAATGAGCGGCTGATAATTCCGCTTAAGGAGTAGAACCGGCGTATAAATTGTTCGGCTCCTTTATAAACAACATCGGCATTTACCCCATTAGGAAGATAGCTTAGGTGGTTGCCGTCAAAAAGTTCAACTTCTTCAGTAGTAAACGCCCCTTTCTTTTGCATATAGTGTTGAACCTTAGCGCCTGGGTTGTAAGTTAAAAAGGTGAGCTTGGCATAAATAATGCCCGTGCGCTGAAAGAAACGGAACAAATTTTCAAAAGTGCTTTCGTGCGTATTGTCAATGGCCAGAATTATGCCTGCTGCTATTTGTACACCGTAACTTTGAGCCTTTTTAATAATGCGCTCATAGTTTTCAATGTGATTGGTATTCATTTTATGAATGGACTTAATGGCCCCCTCATCAATTGCCTCAAGCCCGCAGTATATAATGCGGCAACCGCTTTCGCTTAATGCTTTAAGTACCTTATCGTTGTCCAGCATTTCAATACACATTTCAGCCATCCAGCCATTTACGGCGGACTCTTTCATTACTTCGGCCACAGCAATAACATGGCCTGCATCCACACCAATGTTATAGTCTACCACGTTTACGTAGCGGCCTTTATAATTACTTAACTCTGCCCGCAACTGCTCCTTGCTTTTTTGGTTGTAGTTCTTCTTTTGCATTACATGCACCATGCAGAAGGAACAGGTTTCGGTACAGCCACGTGATGTTTCGAGCGGTAAACCCATAAAGCTGTAGTAATCATTTATACAACTAACAGCACTTAAGTTAGGAGAAGTAATATGCGATAGGGGATAGTTATTGCTGCCTGTATAAATTTTTTTGGGCGCACCTGCTTTCAGGTCAGCTATAAAATCGTGCGCAACGGTTTCAAACATGCTTTGTATAACAATGTCTGCATACTGCAGGCAGGAGTCAGGCAATAGCGTGGGCAATTCGCCACCCCAAATCAAAGGTATGGCCGGATGGGCTTTTTTAAGCCGGGCACTAAGGGCTTTAGCGTATTTAAAGTTTTGTGCAGAGACTTTTAGGCCTATAAAAAATAAGGGAGCGGATTGATCAAGATTAGGAACATAATCAGCGCCATAGAAATTGAGGTCTATAATGCTTACATCAAATTCCTGCGGAGGGAAGCAGCCGGCTACCGCCGGCAGGGAAAGCGACAGAACTCCTTTAGGGTATGTAGGTAAATCGAAAAGATAAATGCGTTGTTTCATACACTTGCTGCATTCATCATGCAGGCATCAAAAAAACAGAGGAGGCCTTTTCAAGGTAGGCGCTGAACTCCTGTTCGGTAAATAAGGGCATGCGATAAGGTAGCGAGCCTATTTGTTCAAGATGCTGGGGGCGTTCGAAAAAGTTTTCGTTGAAATAAAAGGCTACATCGGTTTTAAAAAGTTCTATTTCGTTCTTGTCCTGACGGTAATAGTAGTGTATTTGTTGTGCAGCCTTTGGTTTAAGGTTGAAGGTAAAGGCAATTCTCTCTTTATTACTATGGTTATTTAAAGAGTAGTGAAGAAGAGCATGGTCCATAACCAGTGCAGTGCCGGCTTTAACCGTAACTGGCACACCGTATTTATAAATTATTTCATCCCATTGTTTATAGGGGAAGGGAGACATCATACCTCGCGGGCCATGATCAATTAAGTGAGTGGCCGGAAGAACATAAACGCAGCCATTGGTTTCATTTACATCCTCAAGCGGCACCCATAAAAAGGCGCTGGAGAATTTGTTTTCATCCAACACAGGGTTGTCAAAGTGCGCTTGTAAAAATCCGTTTTCGCCAGGGGCCTTCAACAGCATTGTGCCCCCCATTAATTCAATGCTATCTGTATTTACAATTCCGTTTAAAAGAGCAGGTATAGTACTGTCTATAATTTGACCTATACGCTTGCGCAAATCATAATCTGTTGAGCACCCTGAGGCATAGACTGAATGTGTAACGTCTTCCGTTATGTTACTACGCTCTGTATAAAACAGGGAGCGCATTTGTTGAAGGGTTTCAGCATTTAATAGCGGTATGGTGGCAAAGCCGTGCGTTTCATAATGATGTTGAGTGTTTTCATCAATAAACAGTTTAGAAAATATACGAGGCTTGGTAATCATAATACTACAATCATTTTAGTCAACAACAAATTAGCACCAGTATCAGGGTACAAATATCAGTGATTTAGGTTAAAAATGGCTACTGTGCATGATAAATGTAAGCGGACTTTTGGCAATAGTTTGAGCTTTAAATAAAGCTTATTTGGTGCATGCTGATTTTATACTGATAATTGTAAGTATGGAGGAGGTGTTAAGGGTAAGCGTGGTTTTACCGGTTTACAACAAGCAAAATGCTATAATGCCTGTGTTTGAATTGCTTACAAGCACCCTTAAGCCTACTGTGCCAGGCACTGCTTATGAATTGATTTTTGTTGATGATGGTTCCGAAGATAGCTCCCGGGCTATTTTGGAACGCCTTAAGGCAGATAAGTATGTAAAAGTTATTCGGCACACTACTAACCTTGGTCAACTTAAAGCACTGGAAACAGGGTTAAAGGTTGCCAGTGGGCAAGTTACCATTATGACCAGTTGCGACCTGCAGAACCCTCTTGAGCAAGCCTTTAACCTATATGCAGCAGTAGAAAGCGGTTATGACTGTGCCCTGGCATTTAGAAGAAGCCGCAATGAAGGTGGGGTTAAAAGTGTAGTGTCTAAATTATTTTTGTGGCTACTTGCCAGGCTTTTTCCAAAATTCCCTAAAGGAGGATTTGATTTTGTGGCTTTTAATGACACGGTTAAACAGGGGCTGCTAAAAAATGATTTTGATAAAGTATTTTTACAGCTGGAGCTATTGAAAATCGCTAAAACAGTGTATCAGATTCCGGTAGTGCGAAATGCAGATACGTTGGATAGCTCCGGCTGGAGTTTTAAACGACGAGTTGCTTACGCACTAAAGGCTTTTAAATACTTAATCAAGAAAAGAGGAGAGTAGATGGTTATTATAGGACTTGGAGGTTTAGCGAAAGATATACTTACCGACCTCCTTACACAATACAGCCGTGAGGAACTTCTCTTTTATTCAGAAGTAAGCGCAGATGTAAACCTGCTATTCTTTCAAAGCAAAGGGTTGAGCACATCAGCCAACGTTGATGATGTGATAAGCCATTTCAGAAATATTGATAAGCGCTTTTTGGTTTTAATTGGCAATAATGAAGTGCGGGAGCGACTGGTAGAGAAGTATACCTCAATGGGTGGTGAGCCGTATTGTTTTATTAGCCCAAGCGCAAATGTTAGTTTGGAACTTTGCGATATTTCTACAAAAAATACAGTGCTGATGCACAGCAGTATGATTTCAGCGGGTGCGGTAATAAAGGATGGCTGCATAATAAGCCAGTATGCTTATATAGGCCATGACTGCGTTGTAGAAAAGTATGTTTTTATTGGAGGGTATAGCGGAATTTCAGGTGGCAGTGTAGGCGAGTATACCTTTATTGGGGTAAAGTCAGTAGTGCTGCCCGGCAGAAGCCTGGGCAAAAAGGTGGCAATTGGTGCCATGACTATGGTTAATAAATCTATTGGCGATGGCAAAAAGGCCTATGGCGTGCCCGCAAAAGAGCACGGCCCAAATTAGCTTATTAAATTTTTTATGTACTAAATATCGCCGTTAGCGCAATTATGCCAGGTCACAACCCAAAAAGATTTGTTTTGGCAGCCATGCTTGCGGCTCTGGCACTTAGGTTGGTGTGGATGATGCTAACCGACAACAGTTATGAAGGCGATGCCTTAGCAAGATTAGCTACGGCCTACGATTGGAAGAATAACCCACGTTGGTTTCCCAGTGTTGACTGGATGCCGTTATTCCCTTACCTGTTTGGAACGGCAATGAAAGTAGGAGATGCTATATGGAGCCCCCGAATTTTGAATGTGTTGATTGGCGCTGCAACAGTATTTGTTTATTACCGGGTTGTATGTAATGAGTTTGGTGTTGAGACCGGCAAATGGGCCGCAGTATTTTTAAGCATTTTTCATACCCATATTTTTATATGCGGTGTTACCGAAACAGAAGCCCTGTTCGCCTTGTTGGTATTGCTTGCGGTATTATTCTTACAACAGCACTTTCAAAAGGGAGGTGTTGGTTATATTGTTTTAGCCGCCTTGTTTATTTCTTTAAGCAGCCTTTTACGGTTTGAGGGCTGGATGTTTACCCTGGTATTGGCCGCCTGGTTTTTTGTGAAAACGCGAAAGCCTTTGCCCGTATTTTTATTTTTATTTCTATCCTCCCTCGCTCCATTGTGGGAGATGTATGAAATGTATGCAATTAGCGGTGATGCGTTGTGGGGGATAACCTTTAGCGATAAAGAAGTAAAGCTGCAGTATGCTATGCAACCGGTAACTATACCGCAAAGGGCGTTTGTGTTTTACATTTCCTTTCACCTGTTGTTGCTGCCCCTGTTTCCTGCCGGGCTGGCTAAAGCAAGAAGTAAAAAGGTGGCAGAATATTGGTGGATTATAGCGTTGCTTCCTGCATTTTATGCTTTGGTAAAGTTAATGAGCGGAACCCTACAACCCGGTATACGCTATTTCAGCTTGTACGCCATTTTAATTGCTCCTTATGGTTTGTTTTATCTGCAAGAGCTTTATGAAAAGAAAAGAATAAAAAAAGGCACGCTCGGCTTACTCATTGTTGTTCCGTCTGTAATTTCCTTAGCGCTAATAACTTTTCTGTATGGCTCCTATAACTATCTGAAGTTGCCTGAAGGGTATAAATCATCCGCCAGTTATGCTAAGCAGAACTTAAGAGATGGAAGGCTTATGTTAGACCAGGAAAAGTACCTGATTGGAAACGGATGGCATGTATATGCGGACCTACAATTACTTGATGCGGCGGATACTTCATCTAAAGGAGTGATATGGCGCATTTCGGGCAAAACCTGGTTGAATCAAAAATTTGAGCAGGACTCTTTTATCTCGGATTTGAGCAAAAGGCAAGTGTCGCACATTGTTCTATTTAATGATGGAGAGCTGTGCAACTACCTTGGCTTTACCAAGGAGCATCAAACCTTAGGAAAGTATAGCTTCGACCGTGTGTTTTATGACGGGGGGTATGCTATATACAAGGTGGACTCCTCCGCAGCACACAATGCGCCGTAGCAATATTATTTGTGCAACTAATTTGGAAACGCAAACAGCTTTATTACATTTGTTTTATTCATGGGGAAGCATCCCGTGAAAATTCAGCAGATCAATTTTGCATCGTCTGCTATAAAAGATAGGATTCATCTATCGCATTTAATTTAAGATTTAGTAGTAACTGACCTATAATGCCATTGCGTTTATGGCTAAGGGGCGGTTGTAATTGTGTTGTAATGACCAATGTAATATCTTTTTTGCTTGACAGAACTGGAAACGAACAGGATGTTTTTCTGGTGGGAAGAGATGCTGTGTACACCTATGCTGCGTTTAAAGAACTGGTTTTTAAATGTAGCGACTACCTTGATGCTCAGCATTTGCCGGCAGATGCGGTGGTTTGCCTCGCCGGGAGTAATACTTCGGAGTACTTAGGTTTCTTATTCGCTGCCTTGGGTAAAGGATATAGTGTTACCAATATAAACCCAAACCTAACTCCGTTTGAAATTGTACAACGCGTGCAATATGTAAAATCGCCCTTACTGCTTGTTGAGGATGGGGCGATAGATGCAATGACTATTGCGGCAATTGGCGAAAGTGGAGTAAATGTTAAGCCATTTAGCAGGGCAGCCCTGGCACAAAGTAACCCTAGCCCATTTGAAGTTAACACTAAGCCTGCTGCAGCATTTATTCAGTTTACGGGAGGCACCAGTGGTGCCTTTAAAGCTGCCATAATTACTCATGAAAACATTATAGGGAATGTGAGCCAGATAATGGAGCATTTTGCCACAGTTGTGAAAGGCCGTAAGGCGCGTGTTTTAGTTACAATACCTTTCTATCACTCCTTTTCGTTGGTGTTTAATGTTTTTCATGCCTTGCGCATGGGAGGCAGTTGTGTGTTGGTTCGTAATGTACGCGTTTTTGAAGACGTGTTTTTTGCCGCACGAAATTTTGCACCGCATATTATGGTGGCTGTTAACACCATGTATAAGCGGTTTATACAACACCCTGCATTTAATGCCCATGATTTTGACAGCCTGGAAATATGTATTGGCGGTGGAGAGAAAATACAACCGGATACAAAGCGGTTATGGAAGAGTAAAACAGGTAAGGAGCTATATGAAGCCTATGGCTTAACCGAAACCACTGCTATGCTTATATGCAACCCTTTGAATGAGAGAAACAGCATAGAGTACGCCGGCATTGCTCTGCCCGGTACACAGATTAAGCTTTTAAATAATGATGGTAATGCATTAGGCGCTGATGAAAAGACCGGCGACATATGGGTAAAGGGGCCGCAGGTAACTATTGGTTACTATGCTAATGAGCATGCCAATAATGAGTTTTTTGCGGAGGGGTGGTTTAACACAGGTGATGTTGGAGAATTTAATGAAGAAGGCTTCTTAAAGATACTGGACAGAAGCAAGGATTTGATTAATGTTTCAGGCCTGAAAGTTTACCCTGCTGAAGTTGAGGCAGTGCTAATGGGGGCAGAAGGCGTGTTGGATTGCGCTGTAATTGGTATAAAAGATGAGCATACCGGTGAGAGGGTAGTGGCTTGCATAGTATCGCAAGCAGCAATTAACGAAGATAAATTAAAGCAATACTGTACCGGCAAATTAGCCGCCTATAAAGTGCCTAAAGAATTTATTGTTGTTGATGCCATACCGAAATCAGGGATTGGAAAAACCAGCCGTCAACTTTTAAAGCAAAAACTCACTGCATGAATAAACGCTACCTCTTAATTGTTTTTTGCCTATTGTGTTTAGGCTTACAAGCCCAGGAAAAGCTTAATGTAAAAATTCTAAATGCTGCAGACAGCACCGGGCTAAGCGATGCTGTTATAGTGCAGGATGGTAAAAGCTACCCTGCCGGCCAGGTCAGTGGCTTACATGTAGGTAAAGCTGAAATACGACGCACCGGTTTTTTGGCCCAGCAAATTGAATTAACAGCAGCAACTTTTTCAGCAGGAGAATTGAAGGTTTATTTGAAACAAAATGCGGGCCCCCAGGAGGATATTGTAATTACCGCTGCACGCCGTGAAACTATAATACGTCAAGCACCTGCAACCATATTTGCAAAGAGCCAGGAGGAGATAAGGAATAACGCTTCCGGAAATTTGTATTATGCCCTGGCCACCTTTCCTCAAGTAGATATAGTACAATTGGGGGGCAATGTGAATGTTATTAATACCCGCGGATTTAATGATGCTTTTCAAACAAGGTTTGTGCAATTGACCAATGGGGTGGATGTAATGCTACCTGCTTTGAACATTACAGCGGGTAACGTAACGGGCCCGATCCCTATTGACATTAAAAAGACAGAGCTAATTGCCGGCCCGTCATCAGCTATGTTTGGTGCCAATGCCTTTCAGGGGCTATATAATTCTATAACCAGCACACCTTTTGACGGAAGGAAGGCTTCATTCCAGGTTAAAGGAGGCAGCAGAGATTACATAGATGTGCAGGGCGTTTTGAATGTTACGGTGCTTAAGAAAAAGAACCTTGGCTTTAAAGTGGGTGGCATGTACAGTTCCATGCAGGATTGGCATGCTGAAGACCCTACATTTAATACATATGGCAAAATTGCTTCTACCCTTGATATTAAAAACGGCATTAAGGGATATTTATCAAGTGCCGTTTTACCGGCCAATGATTCTGCCACTTACTTAGCGGCGCTAAACTATTTTAATAGTCACGCAGGTGCCTTGATCGGTTCAAAGGCAATAACTACCCCCGGAATAAAAGAAACTGACTTTGCAGATTACCATACTGTAGCCGCTAAAGCAACAGCAGGGGTGTTTTACAGGCCAATAGATAAACTGGAGATCTCTTATCAATACTCATTTTCGTACGGTAAACAAATTTTACAAGGCACCACCCGCTATTATGTTTCGGCCTACTCTCACTTACACGATGTAAACATTAAGTATGACGGTTTCAGATTCAAACTGAATTACAACAGCGATAAATTTATTGATGCCTATAACATGCTGCTGACCGGTAATTATATGACACGGTCTAATTTGCCGGTATATACCAACACGTTAATAAAGGAATATTACGAAAACGTATTTCTGGCAAGTAATGGGTTTTCAAAGAATATTGATTCTTTGGGTTTCCAGAGCCTTTTTGCCGGCAGCCAGGCCAATGCTGCTTCTGCATGGTGGTCTCCTTCAAGCGATACATTTAAAACACGCCTGAATCAAATTACAGCTAACGCCAATTCATTAAAAGGTTCGGGCATACGCGATCAGTCAAGCATTTTACACACTGAAGCAAGCTATTCGCTGCCTGTTAAGTTTATAAATATTGATGTATTGGGGTACTTCAGGTACAGCAGGCCTGTATCGTTTGGAACTATATTTCAGGATACTTTACTTGATGCTTCTAAAGCGCCTGCTGATGGTTCAATTGATGAAAAACTGAAGTATAAAAAGTTAAGTACGTATGAAGGTGGCGGATTGGTGCAGTTAAACAAATCGGTGCTGCATAATATGCTTGATTTTTGGGCGTCTGTTCGTTTAGATAAACATTCCAACTTCAATTTGCAGGTGTCGCCACGTGGTGGGGTGTCAGTAAACATCGGCACACATTCGCTGCGCCTGCTTTATCAATACGGCTTCCGGAATCCAACGCTGCAAAACCAGTATGTTAAGCTTGATTTAGGGCAAATACTGCTGCTTGGAAATATTAACGGCTACGAAGGTTTAATTGATCTAAATCAGTATACAGCATTCGGCAAAGCTGCGGCTTCAGGCAATTACGATACTACTATTCTATCTAAAGTTTCAATTAAGAAGTTAAAGCCTGAGACCGTGCATAGTATAGAGTTTGGCTACCGCGGAAGTGTTAAAGGCTTCTTCTTTGAAGCCACGGCTTACTACAACTGGTATGCTAACTTTATAGGCAACTACCGTGGTTTCCTGGTTAAAAACGCCACCAATCAGAGCATTGCTCAGGATATTGATTCCATTAAAACAGGTAAAGCCCGTTTGATTCAGGTAGCGGTGAACCTTACCAACAAGGTGCAGACCTATGGTGCCTCAGTAATGGCCGGCTACAAATATAAGGACAAGTTAACCGTAATGGCTAATTACACGTACTCAGGCATTGTTTTGCCGGATAGTTTAGCGCTGACTGTGTTGCCGGGCTTTAATACGCCAAAACACAAGGTAAACTTTTCAGTTGAGGGCTCTCACCTGTATAAGGGGTTGGGGGCATCGGCCCTGGTGCGCTGGACGGATAAAACAAACTGGCAAAGCGCCATTGGCAACGGAACGCTTAATGCCATGACCAACCTTGACCTTGCGGTGTTTTATCAGTTTGATAAGCCCAACACAAGAATTACCTTTGGCTGTACCAATGTTACAGGTGCGGCGCTGAAGTATGCTATCGGCGCTCCGGTTATCGGAAGAATGATTTACGCATCTCTTAACATGGATATTCCGTTTTAAGAGAGTTAACTATTGAACAGACAGAAGCATATAGTTTGGATAGTTCTTTTGACAGCCCTGTTATGCGGCTGTAAGAGAGATAAGCCGGTTTTACATGGCGAAAGCAGCGATACCCGCGTTCCGCTGTTCGGAAAAGATATTGCTCCATTTATTTTTAAAAACTGCTCGGGGTGCCATTCTGCGGAAGGCATGGCACCCTTTGCACTTACCAACTATAAGCAGATTGCCGCACGTGCCGGTATGATTCAATATGTTTTGGAGGAAGGATTAATGCCCCCCTGGAAGCCTGACGCTACTTATAGCGAGTTTACAGGACAGGTTAAACTGGATGCGGAGGATATACGAATGTTCAGAAATTGGGTGATGTGCGGTAAACCCAAAGATAACGGCGATGAAAATTTGAAGTATGCGCCGGTTAAACAAAATGAATTAGCTGACGATAGCAGCATTATTTATGTTACAGCAGAAACAGAGTTTGTGCACCCCGGTGACGGATTGGATCATTATGCTGTTTTTACAATGCCGCTTGACAGCAAGAAGGGGCTATATGTACGAAAGATAGAACTGGTAAATCAGAATAAAAAAATAATGCACCATGCCTGGCTGGGTTGCCTGCCCGAAGGAATAAAACCGGAGTCGGTTTCGCCGGAGATGCTGACCAGCATATTGGTAGCGGGTTTTTTGCCGGGTATGACCAGCACTTTTTTGCCGGAAGGCTATTATAAATATATAGAACCGGGTACGCGCTTGCTGGTTAGCACCCATTACGCACACTACAATAAACAGGAAAGAGACAGGCCACAGCTAAAGTTATATACCATACCTAAACCACCTGAAAGCGAAAAGCAGGTTAAATTGTACATGGTGTTAGAAGATTCATTGCTGGAGAATACGTTTGCGCTGCCGAAGGATACTATAACAGAACTGCACATACAACATACACTGCATAAGGATATGTTGGTATTAGCGCTTACGCCTCATATGCATTTCAGGGGGCAAAAGTTTACCGCTTTTGCTTTGCGGCCCGCTTCTAACGACACTATACCCTTGATACGTATTAATGATTGGGACTTTAACTGGCAGAATATATACTACTATAAAAACCCGGTACAATTAAAGGCCGGCGATGTTGTAAACGTTATCGGCACTTTTAATAATACCGCTAAATACATTCGCAACCCTGTTGTGCCAACAGTTGAGGTTAAGCATGGTGACCGCTCGTTAGATGAAATGCTGGAAATGATGATGGAGGTAGCCAACTGACGCAGTATGCGCACCGAGTTTATAAGCACATACGTTTATAATGCAGGAAAAACCTGTACTGTTTATACCCCGCAAAGTGTAAGCGAACTTTCAGCGCTATTACAAAGGCTAAAACAGGAGGGAAACAGCGCAAGCATTTTGGGCGGGCGCAACAGTTTTGGTGATGTGTTTTTGCCTGCAAGCAACGAGTGCATAGATATAAGCGGGTTAAACCGAAGTATTGCGTTTTCGGAAAGCAGTGTGCGGGTTGGTTCAGGTGTGCGATCGTTTGAACTGTTAGAACAACTGCTTGAGAGAGATTTGTACCTGCCGGCCATGACGGGCTCTTACTTAAACACTATAGGAGGAGATATTTCAGCCAATGTAAACGGCAAGGACTCCTGGAAAACAGGAAACTACTACTACAATATTGAAAGCGTGCAGCTGATGTGTGCCGATGGAACAATTGCCCGGATAAGCAATAAGGATGCTGAGTTATTTAATGCCGTAGTAGGCGGTCTGGGTGTAGCAGGAATTATTCTGGAAGCAGAGTTAAAGTTGATTAAGCGGGAAAGCAATAATGTGCTTTGCCAAAGGATTGTTACCCGAAATATAAATGATACCATCAGGGCATTTGAGGCATTAAAGGTGGAAGGAGTGGATTTTGCCTATGCCTGGGTGGATGGGATAAGCAAGGGCGCAAACTTTGGCAAGGGGGCGGTGGAGATCGCAAAATTTGTAGACGGGCCCAGGGATATTGGTTTAATTGGCAGAGTTGACAATAAGAAAGTATATGGCCTTAAGGATTCTTTTTTTTGGGGCGCAATTAGAGGTGGATGGAAAGTGGCTCATAAGTTAGGGTTGGATAAGGCGGCTTTTGCTGCGTTTAATAGTATGCGTTATAGCTGGCTGAAAAATGCGACTAATATGGAAACCAAACCTTTCAGCACGTATCAGTTTCCTATTGCAGGCTTGTTGCCAAACTGGAACAAGCGCTTTATACCAAATGGGCTTCAGGAAATACAATGTTTTTTTTCGTTTGCTGTGTTTGAGGAGGCCTTTAGAAAACTGGTTGAGTGTTGCAGCCGGTTTGATGTTTACCCTGAATTATGTGCCATCAGGCGCTTAAAAGCGGACGATGCTTATCTTTCTTTTTCCGGGGATGGGTTATGCGTAACCATCGATTATGATTGTAACAACAGGGACCCGGAGAAGCTTTATAAAATGCAACGCGCATTGGCAGAAACTGTAATAAAGTATAGCGGCAAAATTTACTTATCGAAATTTCCGTATTTAACTGCGGAGGAGTGCGCTGCGATGTACCCTAAAATAAATGCCTTTAAAGAAGTGAAGAAGCAACTTGACCCTAATGGTGTTTTTCAATCAGCAGCCTCAGTAAGATTAGGGTTAAGTTAATTACACAAAGTCGGCAATTTCATCTTCAATTCTTCTGAAGTACCATACGCCTGATAAGAATAGGACCAGCACTAATGCAATAGAGTATAGGAAAGCAGAAGACGGCGGCGTTGCGCCTGTAAGACTGAAACGATAGCCCTCTATTACTAAAGCCATAGGGTTGAAATACATAATGAACTCAAGTTCCTTAGGCAGTACTGTTGTTGGGTAAAACACAGGCGTTAGCCATATAGAGAAGTTGATTACGTAGGGTACAAACAATTGAAAATCGCGGTAGCGAAAGGTGAGGGCGCTTATCCAAATGCCAATGGTAAAACCGGTTATTATGTTAAACAACAGAAAGAGCGGAAAATAGAATATGCCGGTATTGGGCCATACGCTGTAAAACATCATAGCAATAATTACTACCAGAAACGCAATCATAAAATCAGCCCCGGTTGATAGTACTTTAGCTGCCGGCAATATCAGTTTTGGGAAGTAAACCTTTTTGAGAATGTGTTGCGACTCAATAAGCGAGTTGCCGATGCCGAAACTGAGGCCTGTAAAGTAATTCCAGGCTACCATGCCCGTTAAAGCAAAAATGGGGTAGGGTAAAAGGCCTGTATTAACATGAATAAGCCTATCAAAAAAGAAAGTAAAAATTACAACAGAAGGGACGGGTTGAAGCACCACCCAAAATATGCCCAGAAAGGTTTGGGCGTATTTCACCTTAATATCGCGCAATGCGAAGGTTAGCACCAGGCTACGGAACCTCCATAACTTTTTTACATACTGCCCAAGGCTATCAGGTTGGGGGCTGTATATATAATGTTGCTTGCTTTGCATGTGCTACGAAGAAACTAAAATACATTAAACCCGCTTGTGGCAGGCTTTTAGAGGCCAACTTCATTTAATGTTTGAACGCCACAACCATTTCAAATTCACTTGAAGCCCGGCTAAGTTGTTGTGTTTTTGCTTCCTCCGGCAAATTCAGCAGCGAAGTAATGGCCGTTGCTATAAATGGAAGCTGGCTTTTAGTAGCGGGGTAGTTAAAGAATACGTTACCCGTACGGCGGATGGTAAAATCTGAAAGCGTGTGAACCATTTCATGTTTCACGCCATACTGCGTTTCGGTTAGTTCGGTAGCATTAGCGTGTTTGCTTTGGCTTAAATAAATTTCAAAAAGCTGCTGAACGTTTTTGCCATAACGGTAAAACCAGCGTGAAACAACCTGCGGCGCAATACCCAGTTTTTCTCCTTGTGCTAAAAACTGTTTTAATGAGTTTGTAAAGTCGTCTTCGTCCTTAAACTCACCCCCGCTAAGCCTGTAATTTTTTGTGGTGGAAGGGGTATGTTTCCTGCCCAACTTCTTTTCGGCTAAATCAACAATTTTTTCAGCCATAAGGCGGTAACCGGTTAGCTTTCCCCCTGCAATGGAAATAAGGCCCGAAGAGGAAACCATGATTTCATCTTTACGGCTAAGTTCAGAGGCGGACTTTCCATCCTCATGAATAAGGGGGCGTAGCCCCGCCCAGGTGGACTGTATATCGTTAAGTTGCAGGCCCGCTGAAGGAAACATGTGATTAATGGCCTTTAGCAGGTAGTCAGCATCGGCTTTGGTGCAGTTGGGGCTATCAATACTTTCGTTATAAACGGTATCGGTGGTGCCTACGTAGGTTATGTTATCGCGCGGTATGGCGAATATCATACGGCCATCGCCTACATCAAAATAAGCGGCCTGCTTAAGCGGCAGTTTTTCGTAAGGGAAAACAAGGTGAACGCCTTTTGTTAACTGTAGTCTTTTACCTTTTAGGGAGTTGTCCTCCTTGCGCAGCAAATCAACCCAGGGGCCGCAGGCATTTACAATAACCTTAGCGCGTATATCAAAACTATTGCCGCTGTTGTGGTCGGTTACTGTAGCGCCCGTTACTTTACCTGTACTATCGTAAATAAATTTTGTGGACTGCGCATAGTTGAGCAACAATGCACCATTAGCATAAGCGCTTTTTGCCAATTCAATAACCAGGCGCGAATCATCGGTACGGTATTCAAAATACAAGCCCCCACCCAGCAGGCCGTTGGTGTTTAGCAAGGGCTCGGCTTTATAGGTTTCGTGGCGGTCAAGCATTTTACGCCTTTCTTCGGCTTTTACGCCTGCTAAAAGGTCGTATACTAATAAGCCCAGTGAAGTAGGTAATTTACCTAAGGAGCCACCCTCTACTATAGGCAACAACATTTTTTCGGGGATAACCACATGGCGGGCGTTGCGGTGTACTACCGCCCGTTCGCTTCCTACATCGCGCACCAGTTTAAACTCCAGTTGCTTAAGATAGCGGAGGCCGCCGTGAATTAACTTGGTAGAGCGCGAACTTGTGCCTGAGGCAAAATCACTTTTTTCAATCAGGGCAACCTTCATACCACGCAGGGCAGCATCCAGGGCAATACCACAGCCCGTTATGCCACCGCCTATTACCAGCAAATCAAATTGCTGCGATGCCATTTGGCTGATGTACTGCTGCCTGTAAAGATTTGAAAAACCCGTAGTAACCACTATAAACTCTCCTCTTTAGATGAGGACCTATCTCCTTTCTTCTTCTTTATGTTAAACAGGGGTATGCCTGCTGTTTTGATTGTTTCATAATCATCAGCCACTACACGTACTCTTTCAAAACCGTTGCGTTTAAACAGCGAGCCTGCTGTAATTGCCTCGTTGGCTGTTGCGCCATAAACATAATAGCTGTTGGCTGTTTCAAGGTTAGGCAGGGTTTGCGCTAAATCTACCAGGGGTATGTTTTCTGCATCCTCCAGTCTTTCCTGCGCAAAATCTTCGGTACTGCGTATGTCTATTAGGTAAAACTCATCAAACTGGTAGTCCATTTTCAACTCATCGGCCTCAATAAGGATAAGAAGGTCAGATGGGTTGCCTGCACTGTGCCAGGCCTGATAGCCGCCTTGCAGGTAACCTTTAACATTGGTAAAGTTAGCAGCGCGTACTGCTTTTTGCAGAGCGGTAAGCTGGCCCTCATCAGCTATTAACAGTAACTGTTCGTCATCCTCGGTTACTTCGCCAAGGCGCTCGATAAAAGTCTCATCGAAGTAAACTGCTAAGGAACCGGGAACCTGGCCTAAGGAAAGTACTTCTGCATTTCGTACATCAACCACCGTGTGGCCTTTTTCAGCCAACTGTTTAAATTCTTCTACTCCAAACGCTTGCATTGCCCCGAATTTGGGCGCGAAGTTACCTTAAGGAACTTAGGAAGCCAAAAACTCGTTCACCGATTTTTCAATTGCAGCTAAAAGAGCATAATTAACAGAGTAGTAAATGAATTTGCCTTTGCGCTCGGTAATTACCAGGCCGGCATCGCGCAGTACCTTAAGATGTTGAGATGTAACCGATTGTTCGAGCTTAAGGGTATTGTAAATTTTGTTGACGTTGGTGTTTCGGTTATGGGCAATATATTCTATCAACTGCATCCTTAAGGGATGAGCTATAGCTCTGAGTATTGAAACCGCATGAGCCAAGTCCTTTTCGCTGAATAACTCTGATGCCGCGGAGAGCATGACAGGGGGTATTATTGTACAGTAAATATAATCCTTAAATCGCTAATTGTCAACGCTAAGTTAACGTAAAGTTTTGTTGTTTGTGCATAATAGTCAGCGAATTATCTTATTTAAATTTGTTTAATATGTTATCTTATTGTATGTTACAACATATAGCGTGTAAACGTTTGACACAGGAGATGTTAAATAGCCGGAAAATGACCTCAAAAGGCCTTTCGTACGCCTTCTTTTAACGCATCTTTTTTCCCGCCACAAAAAAGATTAAATACATTAGGCAGGTTAAAAAACCTATACCTTATGCTAAAAACTTTACTTCCGGCATTTGTACTTGTATTTTTTACGGTGGCATTAAACGCACAATGCCCTAACGGACGCTACTACAACAAAATTTTTGGCGTTACCACGCACAGCAATGTGCAGTTTGGCAATGCCATGAAGTTTGACAGCACCTATCAGGACCTGTTTATGAATATTTACGAGCCCGATGGCGATAACTTTGCGCACCGGCCACTTATAATACTGGCTTTTGGCGGAAGTTTTACGGCAGGTATAAAGGAGAGCCCGGATATTGTAAACCTGTGCAATGAGTTTACGCGCAGGGGTTATGTGTGCTCATCTATTGATTATCGACTGGGTTTTGAAGATGGCAATGATAGCGATACCAACCAGTTCCGCGCACTGATACGCGGTGTACAGGATATGAAAGCCGCCGTGCGCTTTTTTTATAAGGATGCATTAACCTCTAACACCTACCGCATTGATACCAGCCAGATATTTATCGGTGGTGTTTCAGCAGGTGCATTCATTGGTTTAAACTATGCCTACGGTAAAATAGATACTTTCTCCATCGTGCCACCTGTGTGGGGTTTCCCTACGGTATTGGCTTTGGGCGGACCTGAAGGCAACAGCGGCAACCCCGGTTACGGAACGAAGGTAAAGGGCGTTATTGATTTATGCGGCGCTTTGGCCGATACCGTTTGGATAATGCCCAACGACCCCATTTTAGTTGGTGTGCATGGCTACGCTGATAGTTTAGTGCGTTGCCAGTTTGATAGCGCGTATGCCGCGCAGGCGGTTGAGTCGCGCTTGTTTGGCACTTGCGATATTAAAAACAGGGTTAGCAATATTGGTTTATCGCATTCGCTTTACTTTTTTGAAGGTATGGGCCATGTGCCTTTTATATTACCTACCGACCCCTTGCACAACCCCCTGCCTTATATGGATACTACCGTATGGGTGATACGCGATTTTTTAGCGCCCAATACCGTGTGCGATTCTACGCAATACATTTCAGGCTTTGAGCCGGTGGAAGAAGCCGTGGCCGTTTCTGTATTCCCTAACCCAACAAGCGAAGGTGTTTTTGTTTCGTCATCGCAGCGCAATGCGCTTATAGCAAAGGTGCTAAGTGTAGATGGTAAGCTGCTGCTGGAGGAAACCATTGCGCCTGACGAAACTATTTACATCAGCAAGAACCGCCTGAGCGAGGGCGTTTACCTGTTGCAGTTGACGGATAAGTTGCACCCGGAAAAGAAGAGAGTGGAAAGGTTGGTGTTTAATTAGTGCATCTAATGCTACTAAATATCGCGCTTCAATATCCTTTGAAGTTCCTCAATAGTAAATGGAGGGTTTTTTTTGTGTAACATAGCATGGCAATTCGGACATACAGGCCGCAAATCTTTTATTGGATTTATTTGATACTCTTGCTTTATCACGGCCAGGCCGACTAAATGGTGAACATGAATAAACTCTCTTCCTATTTCACCATAGGTTTCTTCGAAATTAAAACCACAAACCTTGCATGAGTGCTGGTGATACCCAAGACATATCTTTCTCGCCTGGGGATTACGCTCGTATCTGGTCTGGATAGTTTGCGATGCCGCACCTTCTTTATAATATCGTTCAGACTCTAAAGTTTCCGTGAAAGGGTTATATCCTAGATTTTGGGAGATTAAAAAATTGAACCATTTTTCCTCTAGCTCCTCTACAATTTCCCGTTTTATTGAAATGCCAGATGCTTGAGGAGTCCAAACCTGTTCTATTAAAAGTTCTTTTCCTATGTTTTCCGTTTTAAGTAAGGGGCCCTTATTGGGATGCAGTAAAAAATCAAATTCGATTCTAACCCTAGGCACATCTCTACCTTCGCCGCTCCAGTGCTGGAATAGGAAGGCCTCTGAAATTACTTTACCCGAACCGAAAATTCCTCTACCCTCTGAACCCACCTTTGCCAAAAAAGCTTTATCGCCAGGTCTGACTGCTTTGTGACTGCGACAACTCCAAATCATAGTCGTTTTCCCGGTAGTCCTAAGCTCTTCCAGATTATTTTCAATATAAGGCTCGTTTTTAGGGTCCAACCATTGCCGCCATTTATTAGGATTCCAGCTAAACAGATATGCGTTTTGTTGGGGATTCATTGTTCCATGTTGTAAATACCAATATACGGCTAAACCGTGAACCATTTCTATTATACATTTGTTTTCAAAATGGAGTATGAGTCCGCAAGCGCGTAAGGCAGTTGGTGCATGGTTGTTTATTGGTTGTGTAATGGTTTTTTTTCAGGTGGTGCTGGGTGGCATAACCCGCTTAACGGAATCTGGCTTATCTATTACGGAATGGAAACCCCTGTATGGTACGGTGCCTCCGCTGAATGAAGCGCAGTGGACGGAGGAATTCAGTTTATACAAACAGAAAGTACAATACCAGGTTATTAACGAGGGCATGACGCTTGCCGAGTTTAAGTGGATTTTCTTTTGGGAATACTTCCACCGCCTGTGGGCGCGCTTAATGGGGGTGGTGTTTGCCATAGGCTTCGTTTATTTTTTACTGAAAAAATATTTTGACCGCCAATTGGTTTGGCCCTTGGTAGGCTTATTCTTTTTAGGCGGCATACAGGGTTTTGTGGGTTGGATAATGGTGCGAGGTGGATTGGATTCTATGTTCGTGCCACCGTTGCGTTTAACCACGCATTTAATACTGGCTTTTATACTGCTGTGCTATTTAATATGGATAACACTGAAGGTGTACAGAAGTGGTTCAAAGTTTACGGTTCACAGTTCACAAGTAGGCGGATTGAAAATGTTTTCTGTTGCGCTGGTGGTGTTGGTGTTTCTGCAGTTGTTCTTTGGTGGTTTGTTATCCGGCATGAAAGCCGGCCTGGCCTACCCCACCTGGCCCGATATGAACGGGCAGTTTATTCCCTCCGCCTTGTTTAGCCAGCAGCCCACCTTTGCCGGCTTTGTAAAATATGTGCCGCAGGATTACTGGGGGCGCACCTTAATACAATTTGTCCACCGCATGACGGCCTATACCCTTATAGTAGTGATTGCCATTTTTTGGTGGAAGAGCCGCGGCATTACGAAGGATTCCTTCTTTCAAAAAGGATTAACCGCCCTGCCTGTTTTGGTTTTGGTGCAGGCACTGCTCGGCATTATAACCGTGCTTAATTGCGTAGGCCATATACCCGTAGGCCTTGGGGTGTTGCACCAGGCAGGGGGCATGCTGTTGTTAGCCAATACAGTTTTTATAACTTTCCATCTTTATAACGCAGAGCTTAAAAGCGAATGACGGAAAAGAAAGGCGGTTGGCTGGCCTACGGAATTATAATTGTTGCTGCCCTTGGTTACTTCGTAGATATCTACGATCTCATTCTGTTTAATGTAGTAAAGAAGGAAAGCCTTGAAGCTATAATGAGCGGGGCTACCGAGGAAGTGCGCAATAGCACGGCCCTGTTTCTCTTTAACATGCAAATGACCGGTATGCTGCTGGGCGGCATTATCTGGGGTATTTGGGGCGATAAGAAAGGAAGGCTTTCGGTACTATTTGGTTCTATACTTCTCTATTCGGCCGCCAATGTTGCCAATGCTTTTGTAAACGACATAAATACCTATGCTTTTATCCGACTTATTGCAGGTATTGGTTTGGCGGGTGAGTTGGGTGCAGGCATTACGCTGGTAACCGAAACCATGAGCAAAGAAAAGCGCGGTTACGGCACTATGATAATTGTAACCTTTGGCGCTTTGGGCGCAGTTGTGGCTGCCCTGGTAAATGCGAAGGGAGATGTAATTACGAATTGGCTTTCGGGTGTATTAAACATGCAGTTGGCTAACTGGCAGGTATCGTACATATTGGGTGGCGTTATGGGGCTTATGTTGCTGCTGTTGCGGGTGGGCACAATTGAAAGCGGTATGTTTAAGAATATACAACATGCCGAAGTGGAAAGGGGCAACATGCTAATGCTGTTTAACAATAAGGAGCGGTTTATAAAATACCTGTACTGCATTTTAGTAGGTGTGCCGGTGTGGTACTTTATAGGGCTGATTATTGCTAACTCTCAGGCTACCTGGGCAGGTGAGTTAAAAGTGCAGGGCAAGGTAATAAACGGTACGGCGCTTATGTATGCCTACCTTGGTTTAAGCGCGGGCGATTTGCTTTGCGGCATGTTAAGCCAGCTATTGAAAAGCCGCCGCAGGGTAGTGTTTATTTATCTGTTTGCCAGCGTTTGCCTGCTGACCTATTACCTGTTTTTTGCCCGCAACATTTCGCCGGAAAGTTTTTATGCGCTCTGCTTTTTAATAGGAGCGGCTACGGGTTACTGGGCCATATTTGTAACCATTGCTGCCGAACAATTCGGCACCAACATCCGCTCTACCGTTACTACCACCGTGCCGAACTTTGTGCGGGGCAGTGTGCCTTTAATTACCATGCTGTTTGGCTTTTTAAAACCAAGTACCGGCAATGTAGTTAGCGCATACATCACAGGCCTTTTATGCCTTGGCCTTGCCCTTTGGGCTATATGGCATACCAAGGAAAGCTTCAGTAAAGATTTAGACTACGCGGAGTAAATTCACTTACCACATAGGCACAAAGAAACTTAGAAAAATCAATCTATGTAACTATGATTCTATGTGGTTCAGCACTATAAGAAAGGCGTTTTAACCACTGTGGCTTTTATCGGCTGATTGCGGATGTCGATGAATATCTCGCTGCCTATAGCAGAGAATTCTGTTTTTACATAACCTAAACCTATTGCCTTACCCAGCGAAGGCGATTGCGTACCTGAGGTTACCTCACCAATTTCGTTACCGGCGGCATCTTTTATTTTAAAATGCTGGCGCGGTATTTTTCCTTTCTCGCCAATTTCAAAACCTACCAACTTTTTCTTCGGGCCCTCGTCTTTTATTTTTTTGTGGTAATCGCTCATGGTAAAGCTCTTGGTAAATTTGGTTATCCAGCCAAGTCCGGCTTCAATAGGCGATGTGGTGTCATCAATGTCGTGGCCGTATAAGCAGAAGGCTTTTTCTAAGCGCAGTGTATCGCGGCAGCCGAGCCCTGCGGGCACTATACCAAATTCTTTACCGGCTTCAAAAACAGCATCCCACAACTTGCGCGCGTCGCCGTTCATTACATACAACTCAAAACCGCCTGCACCGGTGTAGCCTGTGTTAGAAATAATTACATCCTTAATGCCGGCCATTTCGCCAACAGTAAAAGCGTAATAAGGTATAGCATCAAGGTTTACGCTTGTTAGTTTTTGCAGAGCTTTAATGGCATTGGGACCCTGCACAGCCAGCAGCGAAAAATCACTGCTCATATCCAATAACTCAGCGCCAAAAGTGTTGTGGTCCTTTATCCAGTTCCAGTCTTTTTCAATATTACCGGCGTTTACTACCAGGTAGTATTCGTCGGCCTTAAAGCGGTAAACCAACAGGTCATCTACAATGCCTCCATTATCATTAGGCATACAACTGTATTGCACTTTGCCATCGGTTAGTTTGCTTACATCGTTTGTGGTAATGGCCTGTAACAGGTCTAACGCTTTTTCGCCCTTAACACGGAACTCGCCCATATGGCTAACATCAAACACGCCAACGCTGTTACGCACGGCTTTGTGCTCATCGTTAATGCTGCTGTAAACTATAGGCATATTGAAGCCTGCAAATTCGGCCATTTTAGCGCCGAGGGAGATGTGTAGCTGGGTTAAGGCGGTTTCTTTCATTTATGTATTATTGAGTAGTTAGTATTAAGTATTGAGATACGGGAAGGCGAATGTAATGAGAAAAGGGAATTATGGTTATTGCTGCTTTGCTTATGTATTTATATTCACCCCATGAAATTTAAAGAACCTCTTTCGGTTAAGCAGATTGCGGAATGGACGGGCTGCGAAGTGATAGGCGATGTCACAACTTTTGTTGAGGGTATAAATGAGATACATAATGTACAGACCGGTGACATAACCTTTGTAGACCACGAGAAGTATTACGACTTTACCCTAAAGAGCGCAGCCACCTTTGTTATTATCAATAAAAAAGTAGAGGCGCCCGAGGGTAAAACCCTTTTGTTTACTGAGAACCCTTTTGTGGCTTATAACCTGTTGGCACAAAAATTCCGTCCGGAACTGTGGCAGGAAAAACCGATAGCAGCCAGCGCGCAAATTGCAGGCGGCTGCACTATTTACCCCAATGTATTTATTGGTGAGAAAGTGAAAATAGGTAAGGGTTGTATCATACACCCCAATGTTACTATTTATGCCTATACCGAAATTGGCGAGAACGTAATTATACATGCCAATAGTACCATTGGCGCCGATGCCTTTTATTACAAACGCCATAAAACGCACTACGAAAAAATGCATACTGCAGGTAAGGTGGTGATTGAGGATAATGTAGAGATTGGTGCCGGAACTACGATAGATGCAGGCGTATCAGAGGATACAATAATTGGTATGGGCACTAAAATAGATGACCAGGTGCACATAGGCCACGATGTTAAGATTGGGGAGAACTGCATAATAGCCGGGCAGGTAGGCATAGCCGGTAATACCAAAATAGGGAACCGCGTTACCTTATACGGCAAGGCGGCCATCAACAAAAATATTGAGATAGGCGATGATGCAGTGGTGATGGCTACCACGGCTGTGCCTACCAGTCTTGAGGGTGGCAAAACTTATATAGGTTACCCGGCAGTGGAGGCCCGCACCTTTGCGCGGCAGGTGGCCATCATTAAAAAGCTGCCTGAATTGTGGGAGAAACTGAAAAACCTGTAACGATGGCAACCAAGAAGAAAGTAACTGCGAAACCAAAACCGGTTAAGGAAAAATACGCCGGCCCCACTGACGGTAAAGTGCGTTGTGGCTGGTGTTTGAGCGACCCCATTTATGTGGAGTACCACGATAAGGAATGGGGCACACCGGTGCATGACGATAAAATGCTGTTTGAGTTTTTAGTGCTGGAGAGTTTTCAGGCGGGTTTGAGCTGGTTGACCATTTTAAAGAAGCGTGAAAACTTTCGCAAGGCATTTGCCAACTTTGATGTAAAGAAGGTAGCCAAGTTTGACCAAAAGAAATTTGACAGCTTAATGCAGGATGCAGGCATTGTACGCAACCGCTTAAAAATTGAAGCAGCTATAAACAACGCCCAGCGCTTTATGGAAGTGCAGAAGGAGTTTGGCAGCTTTGATAAATACGTGTGGAGTTTTGTTGGCGGCAAGCCACTGGTAAATAAACTGAAGACCTTACGCGATATTCAACCCCGCACCGAGATAAGCGATGCCATGAGCAAGGACATGGGCAAGCGTGGTTTTAAATTCCGCGGAAGCACTATTTGCTATGCCTTTATGCAGGCCGTTGGGATGGTAGATGACCACCTGAAAGATTGCTGGAGAAGGAAGAGGAAGTAAGCTCCGTTTGATTATTGCATATTGAATTTTGGTGCTTAAAATATGTACGGCACCAGCATCTTTACTTTCTTCTTGTATTCGGTATAATCCTTACCGAAAATCTTTTCCAGTTTCTTTTCCTCTAACAAAGCGCCGAGGTAGGTGTACACGTAAATAAAGCCCAGGCTTAAAAGGTTAAGGGGCGTTGGCCACAGCAGGAACAAACCCAGCACAAAAGTAAAAGTGCCGAAGTACAAGGGGTGCCGCACGTATTTATAAAAGCCATCGGTACGCAGGGTTTCAATTTGTTTATCGGTTTTTGGCTGCAGGTAGCTCCACCCCAAAAACTCACCCATGTCGAACTTTGCCAGCGAGGCCAGCATAATTCCGAAGCCTGTTAACGCGATAATCGCCCCCGCAACAAGGCTAAGGGTATTGGTATTAAACAGAGCGGTGCCTTTGGGCTGAACCGCTAACAACCAACCAATTACACCAAGTAAACCAATAAAAAGCAGGTTATAGACTATGCGGTAAAAGCCAAAAGCCTTGCCCAGTATACCCCTGAACCACTCTTTTACCCGTAAATCGGCTAACAGACTGTGTAGCAGGCCGAACACCACCCATAAGGCCGATAATAGAATCATCCCCCAAAGGTAGCCCATCATTTTAAAATCAATCATTTATAAGTTAAAACCGGCTTAATTAGGGGTTATGGCTTCTTCTTTTATATTTGCGCTCCGTTTTCAAAAAACAGTATATAATAAAGAACATGGAGAATTTAATTTACATCCTTCCGCTATTTGGTGTTATAGCCCTTGTTTACATGGCTATTCTTTCCAGCTGGGTTTCTAAGCAAGATGCCGGCGATGACAAAATGAAAAACATTGCAGGCAACATAGCCGATGGCGCTATGGCCTTCTTAAAAGCCGAGTACCGCATACTGGCCATTTACGTGGTATTGGCAGGCGTTGGTTTGGGCGTGCTTTCGCAGGTTCCAAAGGTGGCGGTTCACTCCAGCATATTAATTGTTGCAGCCTTTGTTATTGGCTGTTTCTTCTCTGCTTTAGCAGGCTTTCTGGGTATGCGTATTGCTACCAAAGCAAACGTGCGCACTACACAGGCCGCTAAAACTTCATTGGCAAAAGCTTTAAAAGTATCCTTTGGTGGTGGCACTGTAATGGGTTTAGGCGTTGCCGGTTTAGCGGTGTTAGGCTTAAGCAGCTTATTCGTGTTCTTCTTCTTCCAGTTTATGGGCGGCAACTTTAGCACCGGTGGCGGCTACGAAGGCATGACCAAAGTGCTGGAAGTTCTTGCAGGCTTCTCATTAGGCGCTGAATCAATTGCATTGTTCGCTCGCGTAGGTGGTGGTATCTATACCAAAGCTGCCGACGTTGGTGCCGACCTTGTAGGTAAAGTAGAAGCAGGCATACCTGAAGATGACCCGCGCAACCCGGCTACTATTGCCGATAACGTGGGCGATAACGTAGGTGACGTAGCAGGTATGGGTGCCGACTTATTCGGTTCATACGTAGCAACCGTGTTGGCTTCAATGGTGCTAGGCAACTACATCATTCGCGATA
>JBDHYB010000020.1:0-53945 GCA_039811145.1 Chitinophagales bacterium
TGTTACTATAGAAGAGTCGATACCACCGCTAAGGAAGGCCCCCAGCGGCACATCGGATACCAGGCGGCGCTCAACAGCGGCTTCCACCAGTGTTCTTAACTGCTGTTTGGCTGCATCGTAACTCATGCCTGCGGCACTTATTACATGCCCGGGGTTAAATGGCATACTATAATATCTTTCAACAGATAACTGCCCCGTGGCATTTATAGTAGCACAATGGGCAGGTGGCAGTTTGCTGAAGTTTTTAAGCATGCAATGGTTGCCCGGCACATAATTCAATTGCAGGTAAAGCCCTAAAGTGCTGAAGTCAATCTCCTTTGTTACCGGAAACTGAAGAAGGGCTTTCATTTCACTACCGAAAAGAATCATGTTTTCATCAGTGTATATAAGCATAGGCTTAATGCCAAACCGGTCGCGGGCAAGAAAAACCTCCTCCTTTACACTGTCGTACAAGGCGAATGAGAAAAAGCCGTTCAACTCATTAAGGCAGGCCTTGCCCATTTTCATGTAAAGCTGTAAAAGAACCTCGGTGTCGGAATGCGAGGTGAATTGTACACCTTGTAAATGAGTGGCGCGCAACTCGCGGAAATTGAAAATTTCTCCATTAAAGATGATAGTGAACCTTCCGGTGGGGTCCTGCATGGGTTGGTGTGCAACAGCCGAAGTATCAATGATAGAAAGACGTGCGTGGGCAAATCCAACTTTTTGGGAAAGAGTGCGTGCTTGTTGCAGGTCGGGCCCTCTTTTGGCTAACTGTGCAATGGCCTTTTCAAGAAAGGGCCCAAGTGAATGATTGTTGCTTTTAGAAAAATAACCTGCTATACCACACATACTGCTTCCTTACGTAATCGAGCGCGAAGATGAAATATTCACTTAACTTTGGCCGAAGTTATGGATGTTTATGATTTTCTGCTTGCCCCCCTATACCTCGCGCTGCTTTATTTTCTGGCGTTGCGTAACCGGGCTCAAAACTCCAATGATTTTCTTTACCAGCAATATTACCTCAAAGGCCTAAATTATAAGTTTATAGGGGCTACCGTTTTTGCCCTGGTATATGTGTATTACTATGGAGGCGGCGATACGGTTTCCTTTTACTATGCAATAAGCCCGCTTTTTAAATTGTTTTTTAAGGATCCCGCAGCATTCTTCAAATTCTGCTTTAACCCTTATGAGCTTTACCCGCCGGCCTGTATTTGGGAGGCTGCACAAAAGAGTGTTATCTACCTTTTAAGAGGTACACCAACCTTAACTACCATTAAGATAGGAGGCATCATAAACATGTTTTGCTTCAACTCCTACCTGGCGCTTTCGCTGGTGTTTGCTTACTTGTCCTACCAATTCCAGTGGCGTATATTTAAGCTGGTATGTTCGGTTTATCCTTCCTTACATAAGCAGTTCTCCTATGCCTTGTTGATGATTCCCTCAGTTATTTTCTGGGGCTCAGGTCTTTCAAAGGATACTATTATGCTTTCGGCCATCATGATGTTTATATACGCCTATTACCAAATGGCCATCAACAAGAAACAGGTATTTAAATACCTGTTCATTTTAGTTATTACAGGCTACCTTATTTCACTGGTGCGTGGTTTTATATTGTTTACAATGGTGCCCTGCCTTATTCTTATGACGGTGGCTTATTACCAGGGCGCAATTCGCAGCTCGATGCTCCGGTTCCTTGTTGCTCCTTTGTTTATTGCGGTAGGTGTGTTGGGCTCCTTCTTTTTTGTGCGTACTCTCGGTCAAAACGTTGATTCCTACAGTGTAGAATCGTTACAGCAAAAAGCGGAGGGTTTCCGTAGCTGGCATACCACACAGGGCGGCTCTACTTATTCTATAGGCGAAGGGGAATTGGAGTTTACTTTTACAGGTATTATGTCGCAGGCTCCAATGGCTGTTATTACTACCCTGTATGGACCCTTTGTATGGCAAATACGCAATGTGTTGATGCTTTTGTCAGGCATAGAAAGCCTTATATTCTTATTTCTTACTATACGTATTATATTCAATAAAAGAATTTATGCCTTGTTTGGGGTGTTGTTCAGTGATCACCTCATTGCATTTTGTCTGCCATTTATTATTGTGCTTAGCATTGCCATTGGCTTAACCAGTTTTAATTACGGCGCCCTTGTGCGTTATAAAATACCGATAATGCCATTTTTAGGAATCTTTTTTATAGTGGTTAACTACCACCTTAACCGCAGTGAGCAGAGTGCATGAGTGTAAATCCCGGCAAAAAAATACTTTACATCGTTCAACACCGCTTTAACCGCAGCCCCGGCCAGCGGTACCGTTGTGAGCAATACATAAAAGTTTTGGAACGAAACGGCTTTGAGTGTACCTACTCCCCCATAATTGTAAACGAGGAGGAGGACAAGGCTTTATATCAATCGCGCAGTATGCTGGCGAAGGGGTTTATATTTTTAAAGGCAATTTACCGCCGTATTAAAGATGTATGGCGGGCTTCATCCTATGACATAGTGTTTATTTACCGTGAGGCTTTTATGACCGGCTCATTATTTTTTGAGAAGAGATTGAAGGCCAGCGGCGCTAAGCTTGTTTACGATTTTGATGATGCTATTTGGCTGCCTGATGTGTCGGAAGTAAACAGGTCATTAGCATGGCTTAAGCGCCCCGGCAAAACGGCGGATATAGCCGCCCTTTGCGATTTGGTTATTGTAGGCAATACTTACCTGGCTGCCTATGCGGGTCAGTACAATAAAAATGCCGTGGTTTTTCCTTCTACAATAGATATGGATTACTACCGCCTGCCGGCCGGGCCAAGGCCATATTTTAAGAACGATAAAATTGTAATTGGCTGGAGCGGAAGCCATACCACCATCAAACACTTTGAAACCATACTGCCGGTGTTTGAAGCGCTGCGGAAGAAATACGGCGAGCGTATACATTTTGTAGTGTATGGCGACCCGCATTATAAAAACGAGGCGCTTAATATTGAAGCGCTGCCCTGGAGCCACGATACCGAGGTGGGGGTTATAGCTTCTTTTGATATAGGTATTATGCCCTTGCCTGATAATGAATGGAGTAAAGGCAAATGTGCCATGAAAGGCTTACAGTACATGGGCCTTTCGGTACCGGCAGTAATGTCGCCGGTAGGCATGAATAAAGATGTAGTGCAGGATGGGGTAAATGGATTTTTAGCTGCCGATGAAAAGGAATGGATAGAAAAACTTTCTTTGCTGATAGATAACACTGAACTACGAAAACGCTTGGGTAAAGAAGGAAGAAAAACGGTAGAGGAGAATTTTTCGGTACAGGCATTGGAAAGCCGCTATCTTCAAATAATTAATAGTGTTTTGAAATGAAAAGAGCGTTGGTGTGCGGCGCCGGAGGATTTATCGGTAGCCACTTAGTAAAAAGGCTTAAACAGGAAGGCTTTTGGGTGCGGGGGGTGGATTTAAAGTATCCGCAATTTAGCCCCACTGCAGCTGATGATTTTGTGATAGGCGACCTACGCGATCAGCAGGTTTGCAGGTCTCTTTTTAATGTCCCTTTTGATCAGGTGTACCAGTTAGCTGCCGATATGGGCGGAGCAGGTTATATTTTTAGCGGCGAGAACGATGCTGATGTAATGTTTAATTCAGCCACAGTTAACCTTAACATGGTTAACCTGTGCCACGAACATAAGGTTGACAGGGTGTTTTATTCATCTTCAGCCTGCATGTATCCTGCCTACAATCAGGAGGACCCCGATAACCCTAAGTGTTCTGAAGATTCGGCCTACCCGGCGCAGCCCGATAGCGAGTATGGCTGGGAAAAGTTGTTCAGCGAGCGTCTGTATCTTTCTTACATGCGCAATCATGGTTTAAAGGTGCGTATAGCGCGCTTCCATAATATTTTTGGCCCGGAAGGCACCTGGCAGGGCGGTAAGGAAAAAGCCCCGGCAGCCCTGTGCCGGAAAGTGGCTTCTACTAATGATAGCGGTATCATTGATGTTTGGGGTGATGGTTTGCAAACGCGCTCGTTCCTTTACATTGATGCCTGTATTGACGGCATTAGAATATTGACTGAGGGCGATTGGGAAGGGCCGGTAAACATCGGTTCGGAGGAAATGGTGAGCATTAATGAACTTGCCCGCATGATTATTGAAATTTCAGGTAAAAAGCTCTCAGTAAAAAATATACCGGGGCCTGTAGGAGTTCGAGGTCGCAATTCTGATAACGCTCTGATTAAGCAAAAATTAGGTTGGTCGCCCGATTTTGCACTGAAAAAAGGGTTGGAACTGACCTACTCATGGATTGCTGAACAGGTGAAGGAAGCGGGCTTACAGCAAAGCAAGTAACGCAGCCTCATTAAAATTTTATCTTCGCGCGCAATGGCTAAAATTATAATTGATTCGGGAAAGAAATTCAGGGGCCTGGGCCTGCGCGAGCTTATAGCCAGCCGCGACTTGTTTTATACCCTTGCCTGGCGCGATTTTAAAATACGCTACAGCCAAACCTTTATTGGCGTGTTGTGGGGCGTTTTGCAACCGGCCGTGCAAATTACGGTGCTGTGGTTGGTGTTTAGCCATTTTATAGGCGTGCAAACCGGTGGAACACCCTACCTTGCTTTTTTACTATGCGGTTTAAGTCCATGGGCTTTTTTCTCCTTTGTGGTAAATAACTCAGGCAACTCCATCATCGGCGCGCAGGATATGGTTAAGAAGGTTTACTTCCCCCGCCTGGTAATTCCTATTTCAAAAGCCGCGCTGGGCCTTATTGATTTTACTATTTACCTGTGCATACTGTTTGTAATTTTGGCGGTTTACCACATTGTACCTCCGGGGCAGGTAATTTTTCTGCCGCTGTTTATTCTAATGAATGTAATTGCGGCGCTTAGCGTGGGCATTTGGTTAAGCGCTTTAAGTATACGCTACCGCGATTTTCAATTTATTATACCCATTGTAGTGCAGCTGGGCTTTTATGTTACACCGGTAATATACCCGGCTGAGCGCGTGATAAACGGCCTGCCTAAGTGGGCCACTTATATCTACTTCCTTAACCCTATGGCCGGTATTATACAGGGTTTCAGGTGGTGTTTGTTAGATGCACCCCCGCCATCGGAGTATGCTTATATTTCTTTCGGCATTATTGCCTTAATTTTTGCAAGCGGGGTTTATTTCTTCCGCCGTGTAGAATACGTAATGAGTGATATTATTTAATGCCCATGAGTGATGTAGCTATTAAGGTTGAGAACCTTTCGAAAAAATATGAGTTGGGCACTTTGGGCGCCGGCTCTTTGCGCGAGCTGTTTGCGGGCATCTTCTCATCAAAAAAAGCCAGGGAAGAGTTTTGGGCTTTGCGCGACCTCACCTTTGAAATTAAACAAGGGGATATTGTTGGTGTAGTTGGGAAAAACGGCGCAGGCAAAAGTACCCTACTGAAGGTGCTTTCGCGTATTACGCAACCCACCACGGGCCGTGCCGAAATTAACGGCAGGGTTTCATCGTTGCTGGAAGTTGGAACAGGCTTTAACCCGGAGTTAACCGGTAAGGAAAATATCTTTTTGAACGGTACTATACTGGGAATGACGCGCAGCGAGATTGCCCGTAAGTATGATGAGATAGTGGAGTTTTCGGGCGTGGCCCGTTTTCTGGATACACCGGTTAAGCACTACTCCAGCGGTATGTATGTGCGTCTTGCCTTTGCAGTAGCAGCACACCTTGAGCCTGAAATCTTAATTATTGATGAAGTGTTGGCAGTAGGCGACTCGGAATTTCAACAGAAGTGCCTGGGCAAAATGGGAGAGGTTAGCAAAAGCGGTCGCACTATTTTGTTTGTAAGCCACAATATGAGCGCCGTAATGAGCCTTTGTAATAAAGGTATTTTATTGCGACAAGGACAGTTAATAGAGCAAGGCCCTATCGGCAACATTGTTACCCACTACATGCATGCCAACCGTAACGATACCCACGATAAAAACCTGGTGAACGTTAGCAACCGTAACGGTAATGGCAACTTCCGTTTTACTAAATGGGAGCTTACCGACACAGAAGGTATGCCGGTTGAAAACGGCATGAGCGGCCGCGATGTGCAGTTTCATCTTTACTTTGAGATAAATGAGCCTTCCGTAAGGCCGGTGCATTTTTCGTTGCGTATTGTAGATGATTTTGACCGCAGTATTTTACACATGAGTACCACGCACACGCCAACCGGCGAGTTTAAGATTCCGGCTGCTGCTAAGAGTGGTAAAGTAGTTATAACAGTACCCCGTGTACCGCTGCCGGCAGGCATTTACAGTATACACTTATTTGTTAGCGACCTTAACGTGGTATTTGATGAAATAAATTTTGCCGGAGATTTTAAGGTAGAAGAAGGCGACTACTTCGGCAATGGAAAAACAATAGACCCTAAGCTGGCGGTAGTATACCAAAGCAGCAGTTGGCAGTTAGTTACGCAGTAAGAACCTATGCGCGGCTTATAGTATTGCTATAAGCGGATTTAAAATAGACAGAAGACATGAGAGTTTTAATATTACTGGATGCGTTTAGCCTTGGTGGTGCAGAAAAGCAAGCATTGTTGTTTGCGGAGTGGCTGCAAAAGGAAAAAAAAGAAACTGTAGAGATATGGGCCTTTTTACCGGGTGATGGCTCAGCTAAAGCCTTGTGCGACCGCTACGGATTAAAAACAAGAGTGATAGGCTACTTCCGTGGGTTGGCCCGCTTTTTATACCCTAAACAGATTTGGGAATATTCCCGCCTATTCGGAGAGTTTAAGCCCGATGTTTTGATGAGTTACACCAACCAGCCTAATCTGTTGTTTGGGTTGGTATGGAAACGCACCGGAGCAAAGTATTACATATGGGGCCAGCAAGGTATTGAAGCTTCTGGTTATCCGTTTTCGAAAAAAGCCGATAAAATGGCGCTTGACCAAACACCGGTTTTCATTTCCAATTCAACCAACGGTGCTGAATTTTTAAAGCGCGAGTTAAAGGTGCCTGCTGAAAAAGTAATGGTGGTTTATAATGGCCCCGAAGTGGTGGAACCCATATATACCCGGGCGCAGTGGCGCGAAAAACTGGGGGTGAAGGAAAACCAGTTTATGGCCTTAATGGTGGCGCATATTGCCCTGCGTAAGGACCATGACACCATGTTAAAAGCGTGGAAGATTGTAGTAGATAAACTTAAGCCGCAGGATATAGAGCCTATTATTGTTTTCGCAGGTATTTTAGGAGAGGCCACCCAAAAGCTGATAACACAATCGGTAGACCTGGGCGTTTTTCCATACGTTAAATTTTTAGGTAATGTAACCGACATTACAGGCCTTAATATCGCTTCAGATATTCATATTCTGAGTTCTATTACCGAAGGCTTGCCGAACTCCTTATTAGAGGCCATGCGTTGCGGTTTACCTGTTGTTGGCACCGATATACCCGGCATTCGCGAAGCCCTTGGCCCTGAAAATGAGGATATGCTAAGCAAGCCGAAGGACGCCGAAGATTTGGCCAATAAGGTTTTATCGCTAGCCACTAACCCTGCTTATATAAAAGAAGTGGGTGAGCGAAACAAAGCGCGTATTGATAAGCATTTTCGCCTGGAAGAAATGTGCAACATACATTACGACCTGATGAAAAAGCACGCGGGATAATTTAAAAGAGAAGCAGAAAGATGTGCGGTATTGCAGGTTTTATTAATCGCAAGGGCAAGGCGGCTGAAAGAGAAGCGGCAGCCGCTATGGCTTCCTGCCTGGGGCACCGTGGGCCCGATGGGCACGGCATACACCTGCAGGCCAATATTGCACTGGTACATACCCGCCTGGCTATTATTGACCCGACTGCAGGTGCGCAGCCCATGTTTAGTGCCGATGGCAGCATTGCCATTACTTTTAACGGAGAGATTTACAACTTCCTGGAGATTAAAAAGCAGTTAGAGCAAAAGGGTTATACCTTTCAAACCCACTCCGATACGGAAGTAATTATTTACGCTTATAAGGAATGGGGCAAGCACTGTGTAGAAAAGCTACGCGGTATGTTTGCCTTTTGTATTGCCGACTACAATAAACAGGAGTTGCTTTTGGCCCGCGACCCTATGGGTATTAAACCTCTGGTTTATTACAGCGATGAAAATACCTTCGGCTTTGCGTCAGAAATTCAGGCACTTAAACATTTGCCCGGGTTTAACAAAGAGCTTGACTTGCACTCGCTTGATTATTACCTGTGGCTTTCCTATATCCCGGCGCCGCATTCCATTTACAAGCATGTGCGCAAGCTGCAGCCCGCCCACCGCATGGTGCTAAATTTTAGCGGCGACGTTTTAGCAGAAGAAAAATACTGGCAGTTAAAATTTGAAACTGATAACAAACCAACAAAAGAAGAGTGGATTGAGCGTGCTGCTTACAAACTGAAGGAAAGTGTAAAGGCGCATTTGGTTTCTGATGTTCCTTTCGGAGCATTTTTATCAGGAGGTATTGATTCTACTCTGGTTGTGCGCTACATGGCCGAGCAGTTGAATACACCGGTTAAAGCTTTTACCATTTCGTTTGAGGAAGAGGAGTTTAATGAACTGCCTTATGCAAAAGAAGCGGCAAATATTCTGGGTGTTCAGCATTTCCATGAAACAGTTAGGCCTGATGCGCTTGAAATATTGCCACAGTTGGTAAAACACTATGGCGAGCCGTATGCGGATAGTAGCGCTATACCTACTTTTTATGTTACGCGCCTGGCACGCAAGCACGTTACCATGGTACTCTCCGGCGATGGCGGCGATGAGGCGTTCTTTGGCTATCCGCGCTATATGCAGTGGTTGAAATACCTTGACACCAAACTGCAAGTGCCCTACTGGAAGGAGTTGCTGTTGCCCTTTGCGCATGCTATTAACCCCAAACGTTACTCGCCCTTAAGGCCTATTAAAGACGTTTACAGCTTTTTGCGTTTTGTTGAGTACCTGAAACCGCCCGTGCGCAATGAGTTGTGGAAGACAGAATACCATC
This sequence comes from Chitinophagales bacterium, assembly GCA_039811145.1. GTDB lineage: Bacteria > Bacteroidota > Bacteroidia > Chitinophagales > LD1 > Bog-950. The sequence goes on from JBDHYB010000020.1 coordinate 8,928, forward strand.
CTTACATTAATTCACGCTGGCCGGGTATTGAACAGGAGTTTGAGAATGTAAAAGGTGCTGAGCTGTTGAACAAAGGCAAATATATTGATCAGAAATCGTACATGGTTTACGATATTTTGACCAAGGTAGATGGCGCCAGCATGATGAACAGCCTGGAAGTGCGCACGCCTATTATTGATAAAGAAGTGTTTGAATTTGCCGGTACTATACCACCAGCGGTTTTGCTAAACATGCAAGCCAACGGCGAAACCACTGAAAAGTTTTTGCTAAAGGAACTGCTGAAGGATAAATTTCCGGAGCAGTTTATCCACCGCCGTAAAGCGGGTTTTGGAATGCCGCTGCATAAATGGTTTGCCAAACCTGATGGCAAGCTATATCCAAAAGTGAAAGAAAGGCTATGTGCCGGCGATAGTCCTTTGCGCCAATATTTTACTGATGCCGGCATTGACCGCATTGTTAACCGACGGGATTACCACCGATACATAGGTGAGAGTGAGCCAATCTGGCAATTGTTATTTTTAGATGAATGGCTGCGGCAAAACGCCTAACTTAAACCGCGCAATTGTTTGGAATTGGAAACCCGGAAAAAACGCATTCTCATTTTTTTGCCTTTTCTGACCTTTGGTGGTGCGGAGCGCCAGGGTTTTTTATTAGCTAAAGGCCTTACCGCACTAAATTACCCGGTTACAGTAGGCGGCTTTTCCTTAACCGGCTCTAACTACCCCTTGATAAAAAAATTAGAGGAAGAAGGCATTAAACATCATGTGTTACCCAATACAATGGCCGATATGCCCGGGCGCAAACGAATGCTTAAAGTGCTGAACCAATTTGTGCGCTTTGTACGTAGCGAAGGCTTTGACTGTGTAATACCCTTTACTTTTTGGCCCAACTATCTTACTGCGCACGCAGCAAGATTTACTAAGGCGAAATGTTTTTGGAATCAAAGAAGTGTGGATGACCATGTGCCCGTTCACGGCTTTGAGAAGTGGCTGCCGGTAAATAAAATCAGGTTCGTTTCTAACTCACTACCCGGCAAGCAGTTTTTGGTAAAACGCTTCGCGCTAAAGGATAGCGATGTTGAAATTGTAAATAATGGCGCTGTACAGGATGCTGCAAAAAACAATGCTGAGACATGGAAGCAAAAGCTGCAACTTAAAGATGACAGCATAGTACTGAACATGGTGGCTAATTTCTTTCCTGAAAAAGATTTTGCAACGGTTATAAAGGGCATGGGTATTCTGCAACAGAAAAAAGTGCCTGTGGTATGCCTTTTAACCGGTGGCGGTGGCGATAAACGAAGAAGGGACGAGGCCAAGGCATTGGCTTATGATTTAAAATTAGGAGATACTGTGAATTTTGTGGGCGAATGCGATGATGTAACCGGCTTGCTGCAGGCTACCGATATAGGCATTTTGTCATCCACCTCTGAGGGCTGCCCCAATAGCGTGTTGGAGTACATGATGGCCGGCTTACCCGTAGTTGCTAATGATATTGACGCCATAACCGATGTGCTTGGGAAAAATTATCCTTTTATTTTTAAAACCGGAGATGCCCATGATTTTGCCAACAAGGTAGAAGCGCTGTGCAATAATGTTGCCCTGCAAAAAACCACGGGAGAAAAATTGAAGGAAAAAGTAACAGTAGAATACAGTTTAGAAAAGATGGTGAAGCGCTTTAGTGAGCTTATCGAATTAAAATAGTGCATGCCCAAAGTATCCTTCATAATACCCTTTTTTAATAACGGCAGCACTATTGCTGAAACGGTAGATTCCGTTTTCGGTCAATCGTTCACTGATTTTGATGTATGGATAATTGATGACGGTTCAACCGATACTCATTCTTTGGAAGAACTAAAAAAGCTGGAGAACCGCGAACGTATAACGGTTCTACGGCAGCAAAACGCTGGCCCCAGCGTTGCCCGCAACCTGGCTATAAAACAAACAACAGCCGAGATAGTTGTGCCCCTGGATGCCGATGACCGCATAAAGCCGGATGCCCTGGCAAAGGGGTTGAGTTTTTTTGCCGATGAAAAAGTAGGAGTGGTGTATGGCGATAACCTGTTTTTCGGAGCACGAAATGAAATGAACCTGCAGGAGCCATTCGATATCCGCAAGGCAATTCTTTATAACCAGGTGGCGCTGTGCAGTTTTATCCGCAAGGCTGTATTTGACAAAAGCGGCTATTTTGATGAATACATGAGCAAGCGCGGACTTGAAGACTGGGAATTTTGGATACGAATAACGGAAGATGGTTGGTTGATGCAACATGTGCCCGACGTGTTTTTTGAAATAAGAGTAAGGCCCGAGTCGCGCACATATGAAGTGGCGAATAAAAACCTGGAAGACCTGATGAGTTACGTTTATAAAAAGCACATTAAGGTAGTGATGCGCGAATACGAGAAACTGTTTTATGCCCATAAAATGCTGGGCGAAACGCCTGACTATAAAATAGGTGGCCAGGTATTGGCCCCATACCGAATGCTGAAAAAAATATTTAAAAGCTAAGCCGTTGCTGATGACAGACTCTGTACACCGTAGTAGCAATAACTTCGATTTAATCCGTTTTCTGGCGGCCTCATTTGTAATTATTACGCACTCGCAGGTTTTGTGCGGACATGGAGGTACGGACTGGCTGTCTTCCATTTCGAGAGGAACCATTCAGTTCAGCCATTTAGGGGTAGCTGTTTTTTTTATCATCAGCGGTTATTTAATTGCGCAAAGCCTTGTGCGATCAAAAACCTACAGTGGCTATTTATGGAAACGGTTTCTGCGCATATTTCCGGGCCTTGCGGTTATGCTGGCGTTACTGGTTGTTATTTTGGGCCCGCTGGTTGGTACATTGCCTTTGGGAACGTATTTCACTACGCCTCAAACCTGGGGAGTGTTTCTAACACTTAGCCTTTATAAGCTCAACATTGTTTTGCCCGGTGTTTTCACCAAAAACCCAATGACCAATGCTATCAATGGTTCCTTATGGACACTGGCTTATGAGTTTTCTTTCTATCTGTTGTTACTTGTGGCAGGCATTACCGGTATTATAAAAAACAGGTACGTGGTTTTATTTGTGTGGCTGGGACTTTTTGCCGTGAGAACGTATTTACGAGCTAAAATTTTTGTTTACGACTACGCTACACCTTACCTGTTGGGTTTAAATATTATGTACGTAGTGGAATGGGGTTTGTTTTTTGGCGCGGGCACGCTCTTTTACCTGTTCCGCGATAAAATAAAATTTAACGTATTGCTTTTTGTAGCTGCCTGTGTAGCTACAGTAGCGGCGGTTTACTTAAGCGAAACTGCAGGCCGTATTACCTATTATTTAACCCTGCCTTACATAATTTTTTATCTCTCTTTCCTTCCGGGCGCGCTTAATCATTTCGGCAAATACGGCGATTTTTCTTATGGCATTTACATCTACGCATACCCTGTTCAGCAAACGCTCATATTTTTTCTGGGGCCGGAAATTGGGTTGCCTTTAATGGTGTTTTTATCCTTTATATGCACACTGCCCCTGGCAGTTTTAAGCTGGTATTTAATTGAGAAAAAAGCCCTGGCCTTTAAAAATGCAGTGAACTGATTGCGCGAAAATGGAGATTAAAAAAGTTTACCCCTCCGATTTTGATAAGGTGTACGAACTGCTACAGCGGTTTGAAAATACAAGCCTGAAGAAGGAAGATTTCAGAAATCTGTTTACGCTTTACTGGCCTTGTAGCTTACAGCATTGTGGCCTGATGATGGAGGACAATGGTAAAGTGATTGCTTACCTGGGGGTAATTTTCAGCGACAGAGTTATTGATGGCGTCAATCACGTTTTTGGTAATCTTACTACGCTGATTATTGATCCGGCCTACCGCGGGCAGAAACTGACCCATAAAATTGTGCAGTACCTTCGCGATTCCGGCAATTATGTGCTCACCGCCATAACACCCATACCCCCGCTTTACAATATGTATAAACAGAGCGGTTTTCGCGATTTGAATGATTTCCGCAAAATATTATGGAGAACGGGGTCAATGTCGCCTTCAATAAACTATACGGAGGAGGCGACAACCTTGCAGGCAAAGTTGCAAGGCGAGGCGGCCCGTATTTATAAAGACCATGCGCCTTTTAATGGTGTTCATGCTTTGTATGAAGCGGATGGGCAGCAGGCATACATGATTTTTAAAAAACGCAGCTCGCACCGCCGTAAGTTTTTGGATGTGCGGCTGCTTAATTATGCTGACCGCGCCCTTCGTATGATTGGCCTTAAGGGGTTTTTGCATAAGGAAATGGTAGTTTACGAACTGCTTTACTGCAGTAATTATGCTTTTGCTGCGCAACAGCTAAAGCCCATACTGCAAAGCTTTTTGAGCAAGCATGACTGCGCCGGTGTTGGTGTGCCGCTTTGGTTTTGGAATAAACTACAGCCAACCTGGTTTCCTGTCACAACCTATTATCATTCCCGCCAAATGGTTTATGCTAACGGCTTGCCTGATGAAGCAATAGATGTGCTTTACTCAGAAATATTTGTTTTAGACTTGTAGAAGATGCTGAAGGAAAAAACGTTGGGCTTATTTGTAAAAACCAATGGGAGGTTGTCGCAGCCTCTTTTTGGAGGACTGGGCTTTATTATTTGCCTGCACCGTGTTTTACCTAAACCACTGCATAGTAGATGGTCGGGCGAAAACAGTATGGCGGTATCGCCTGAATACCTGGAATGGTTGATAAATTTTGTGCGGCAGCAGGGTTTTGAGCTTATAAGCATAGATGAAGTTCTTGAGCGTATAAATGGCAAGCCTTCCCCCAAAAAATTTGCAGCTATTACCCTCGACGATGGATGGAAGGACAATCTTGTTTACGGCACCCCCGTTTTCGAAAAACATAATGTACCCTACACCATTTATGTAGCCAATTGTTTTGCTAACGGAACCGCGAAAATGTGGGCAGAGAACCTTGAGGAGATTGTTTACACCCGCGCTGAGGTAGCATTTAAATACGGCGAAACCGCCATCACGAAGCAGTTTGCCAATGATGCTGACCGCCGCGAGGCCTTCCATAAGCTCCGTTATTTTATACTGGAAGCAAATTCCCTGGCTGAGTTTAACGCACGGATAGAGGCGGTAGAGCACAGCGCATCCTTTGTGGATTCAAATAAAGACTTCGCCTTAAGTTGGGAGGAAATAAAAGGCTTGGCGCAAACTGAGCTTTGTACTATTGGCGCTCATACTATGAACCACCTGCCTTTGGCAAAGTTGTCGGAGGAAACAGCTTTAACTGAAATGAGTTTGAGCAAACAGGAGATAGAGAGTAAAACAGGCAAAGCTGTTGCGCACTTTGCTTATCCGTATGGTTCAAAAAATGAATGTAGCCTGCGTGAATTTGACCTGGCGGCGAAGGCGGGATATAGCTTGGCCGTAACCGGCCGTGCCGGTAATGTGTTTACGGCGAATGAAGAGCAGCTAATGGCTGTACCACGCTATGCTATAGGCGAAGGAACAAGAGAAGAACGGCTTAGGTATATTATGAATGGTATACTTCATTTTAGTTTTAACGGGTTTAAAAGGGTAGTGGCAGACTAATGGCTGAAGTGGAACTGAGTATTGTATTGGTTAACTATAAAACACCTGAATTGCTGCGGCAATGCCTTGCCTCTGTATATAAGCATACCACTGCTGTATTCGAAGTAATTGTAGTTGACAATAATTCAGAAGACAACTCTGAACAACTTATAAAAGGAGAATTCCCTACCGTGCGCTGGATAAATAAAAATTACAATTCGGGCTTTGCACGTGGAAATAATGAAGGTATTAAGGCGGCCTCCGGCAAATATGTGCTGCTCCTGAATTCCGACGCCTTGCTTGAAGAAGATGCCATTACTGCCAGCCTTACAAAGTACAAGGCGCTGGAGCAACAACATAAGTTAGGGTTATTAGGTTGCAAAATCTGTTCGTTTAGCGGCCAAATTTTGCCGAGCGTACACGAACGCTTTATGGGGCTTAAGGACCTATTGAGGGCAAATGCCATTTTTATTTATCTCTTTAGAAATAAAGCCCGCCAGCAATCGTACAGTGAAAAATGGTATTCAACCAGTCATTTTGCTGCACATATTAGCGGTGCATTCATGCTGTTTAATAAAAGCAGACTGAATAGCCCGCAATATTGGCTTGATGAAGATTTCTTTTTGTATGCCGAGGATGTGGAATGGTGCGGACGCCTGCAAAAGATGGGGTTGGAGCATTATTATTACGCCGAAGCCCGCATATTGCATAAAGACAGCGGCAGCAGTGTAGATAGTAACTGGAAACAGATGCAGGTGTTATTGTCGCAACTGCTTTTTATATTTAAGTATTACGGTGGGCTGTATTTTGCGCTTTATGTATGGCTGTTAAAGTTCAACATACGGCTGGACGATAGATTATATAATGGTAAAAGGACAGCACATACCGAAGCGGAAGTGACTGGCGCCAAACGCAGAAAGGAGATAAGCGCCATGCTTGAAAGATATTTAACCAGGTTGAAGCAGAACTACAAAGCAACCGTAAACTCTGCAACGGATTTTTTAAAGTATGAAACTGAATAGGATAAGAAACCTGTTGGGCCGGGGCGGTAAAATGCCTGCTTACGATTTCAATGCATTGTTGGAAGAGGTAAGACGTGTACGCAAAGTTTCTGAAGACCTGGTGATTGTACCTAAGCCCACCGGGGGCAACTGGCTGGGCATTAACATTGCTACCAAACAATTATTCGGCGGCATGGTGGTGGAACTGCCACAACACTACTCCAGCCAATTGTTAACTGATGAAGAATTGCAAGGCCTGAGTAAGGAGATATTGGCCTTGAAATTCCGGAATGTAGTGTTCAGCAGTTTGCCTTTGTATGCCGATAAAATAATTGCGCGCTTGTATACCGCCACGCAGGTAAGTACGATTATACATGGCACATTTTCCGAAGCAGGCGTTGGTGGTAAAATTTCGGAGAGCATACACTTAAGCCTGCAATTGCTACAACAGGGGCATATTCAAAAAATAGCAGCAGTTAGAAAAGATGTAACTGACTTTGTAAGCAAGATGTGGGGCGTTAAGGCTCACACCTTAGGCAATAAGTGCGTAATACCTGAAAACATTAAACCCTCCACTTTAGCGCCTGCAGGATGTAGTATAGGGGTTTTTGGAACGGAGAACTTCAATAAGAATATTCATAACCAGGTGGCGGGGGCAGCGCTTATAAAAGAGAGCGCCATATATGTTACGCAGCCGCAGTTGTATCAATATTTACCCGCCGCTACTATACGCGGTATTGAACGTGGCGACCGATCAAAGTTTTTAAGTGTTTTAGCCGCTATGGATGTTAACCTTCATTTATCCTTTAGTGAATCGTGGGGGCAGTTAGCAGCCGAGAGCCTGGCTTTTGGAGTACCATGCCTGGTTTCAGCAACCACCAACCTGCTGGATGATGATACCTGGCTGAAGGAAAAATTGACCGTAAACCGTATAGATGCCCCGGTGATAATTGCTGAAAAACTGGAGTCCGTAATTAAGGATAAAGAAGAAACAGGCAGGCGTGGTGTGGCCTATGTGTCTGCGCTGAACCAAAAGGCAGATAAGCTTTTGGCAGATTTCTTAAACGCCTGAGAAACTTAAATAAATTTGTGCCGAGAAATGGGTCTGAAATCGTTCCTGCTTAAATTATACTACTTCCCTGTATTGCCTAAACCTGAAATTGACAGGCATCAGAAAGCTATCCGTGATGTGGAATGGGCAGCAATTAAAGAATACATACCTAATGGCGCGAGCTTTTTAGATGTGGGTTGTGGTGCGGGCTATGCCATGAAACGCGCACAAGCCGACTTTAACTGCACCACTTTTGGCGTTGACCCTGAACCGGGAGCGCATGGGGTAGGCCGTTACGATAAGTCAAATATGGATGGGCTTAACATTCAGCAATCGTTTGCTGAAAAACTACCTTTTGAGGATAACAGCTTTGATATAGTGTATTGCTCGCATGTGCTGGAGCACGTAAATGACGAGGAACAAAGCCTGCGCGAAATGAAGCGTGTGCTTAAGCCCGGTGGCACGCTGCTGCTTTCTATGCCAACTGCAGCAATGGCTGCAGTAAATCTTGTAATGGAACTGCTGTTTACCTCGCATATGCGGTTTGTCAATTTCTTTTTAAGCCCTTTTATCAATACCGGTAAAATTGCTTTCATCAATGTTTTCATTCCGCTTTCGCACAGCACCCCAAGGGCAAAAACTATTTTTTATGACCTTGGGCACTACAAGGTAAAGAACTGGGCCGCTACAGTAGCTAAAGTGTTTACAATACAAAAAACCATATTGCCGGCTTTGTATCCTAACCCCCATTACAGGCAACTGTTTGCCATGCGGCAATCGGGTAAGCGCAGCAGCAGTGTTATTTTTGTTTGCAAAAAGTAAATCTCTCCATGCGCATCATCCATATCATACCATCGTTGCGTAAAGGTGGCGCTGAGCGTTTGGCTTTGGACATAAGCACGGAGTTGGCTTCGCGCAAAGGGGTTGAGGTGGTGTTGGCTTTGCTGCATAATGATAGAAACTATCCGCTTAATGCGGATGCTCCGGAAATCCGTTATGTTCCTGCAAAAGTGCAACTATCGGTTTTGCGGGCGCCTAAGTTGGATATTGCCCCTTGGCAACAACTGTTGGAGGAGTTTAAGCCGGATGTAATACATTCTCATTTATTTGAGGCGGAAATTGTTTCGCGCAGTGCCGTATATCCAAAAGCTGAATGGTTTAGCCACGGGCACGACAACATGCCCCAACTTGAAACCTTTGGTTTGGACTGCCTAACGAACAAACGTCGGCTTACCGATTTTTTCGAAAGGCAATATCTATTAAGACAATACAGGCGCAATGGCGGCAACAATTTTGTGGCTATTTCTAAAGATGTTGAACAGTATTTAAACCGTGTGCTTCCTTCAGATCTGCGGAAAATCAACCTGCTTTCAAATGCAGTGAACGCCGCCCGGTTTCGAAAACCACAAAATTTCAGGAGTAATCTAAAGGCGGATGTTGAGCTGGTTACAGTTGGCAGCCTGGTAGATAAAAAGAACCAGGTTTTTTTAATTGAGGTGATACAGCAGTTATTGGCCAATGGCATAAATGCACATTTGAATGTGCTGGGCGATGGCGTTAACCGGAAAATGCTGGAAGAAAGGACGGCGTCTTTAAACCTCGAAAAGCATATCAGTTTTAGAGGTAATGTCCCCAATGTGGAGGAATATCTTTGGAATGCGGATGTGTACGTGCACTCCGCACTGTACGAGCCTTTTGGATTAGTGCTTATTGAGGCCATGGTGGCAGGTTTACCCGTGGTAACACTTGACGGGAAGGGAAACCGCGATATTATTAAAGAAGGTATCAATGGTTATATGGTGCCAAACAATGCAGCGCAGTTTGCTGAAAAGATTAAGCTACTAATGGCTGATAAAACACTATACACTACCGTTAGCGGAGGTGCCAGGCAGTTTGCCGAGGGCTACGATATAAAAGCCTATACTGATAAGCTGTTGCAAATTTACAACACTGCCATAACTGCTAAACATTAATGTGAATTCCCCCGCCTTACGAAAACGTATTTTCGCGTAAACAGAAAGGAGGAGATGGAAAACAAAATACTATACCTGGTTACAGCTACCTATCCGTTTGGATATGGCGAACCCTTTCTGGAAAATGAGCTAAAGGTAAATGCACCGTTTTTTGAGAAGGTGTTTGTGATAGTGCCGGTAGAAAACAATAAACCACTCGCTCCGCAGCAGTATGGTATTCCCGCGAACGTTGAGGTAATTACACTGAACTATTCTTTGAGCGGCGTTGATAAAGGCTTAGCTGTTTTAGGTTCCTTGTTTACCAAAGAATTTTGGCAAGAGTTGGGTGTTGTAAAGGGCAGATATGGCTTGAATATTAACAGCAATATTCTCAAAACTCTGTGGAATTATTTTGCGCAAGGCAATGCTTTTAAACGTGCGCTTAAACCACTGCTTTTAAAACAGTACCACAAAGAAATTTACCTGTATACCTACTGGTGTACGCAATACACTTATGCCGTAGCGCAGCTTAGCCGCGAAATAGCAGACTGTTATGCCGTTACACGTATACATGGATGGGACTGTTACTTTGAGCGAAGCACCATTAAATATCTTCCGTTGCGGAAATGTATTTTCAGTAAGCTGAAGAATGTGTTTACAATTTCTGAACAGGGCAGGCAGTATCTTTTACAAAAGACAGGAGAAGAGTTTGCAAACAAAATAAGTACGCAATACCTGGGTGCACCTAGGGGTAGTTTAAAATCCGGCAACCCCAGGGCAGAAACCTTTCATTTATTATCCATAGCTTTTGTGGCGCCGGTAAAGAGGTTGGAGAGAATTGTTGATGCTTTAAAGGAAATAAGGGATATAAAAATTTGCTGGCACCATATAGGTGGCGGCGATGGTGAAGCGCGGCTTAAAGAATATGCGGTTAACCAGCTTTCGGCTAATGGTAATGTTGAAGCGCGTTTCTACGGCAACAAAAGCAATGCTGAAATTGCAACCCTGCTTGCCGGTCAAACTTTTCATACGTTAATCAATACCAGTGAAAGTGAAGGGTTGCCGGTAACCTTTATGGAGGCGCTTAGCTATGGCATACCTATTATAGCCCCTAATGTTGGGGGCATAGCAGAAATTGTAAAGCATGAACAAAACGGCATTTTACTATCTGCCCGGCCAAACACTGCGGAAATATCGGGCGCAATAACTAAAATTGCAGCTATGAGCGAGCAGCAGTTTAATGCCCTGCGCAAAAACGCTTTTGATACCTGGCAGCGCCGATTTAATGCCCAGAAAAATTATTCGGATTTCGCGTCAGAGATTCTGAAACATTAAGCCAAATTTTTGGAGAAGGTTTTAATCATCGCTTACTTTTATCCGCCCTGCAACCTTACGGCTTCTGCAAGGCCTGCAGCCTGGGCTAAGTACCTGCCCGAATTTGGCTTTACGCCTATTGTGCTTACGCGCAACTGGCAACACCCGGTTAACTCCCCCATGGATATTTCGCGGCCATCCGGCACTGAAGAGGTGATTGAGCAACAAGGAGAGGCAAAAATTATTTACCTGCCTTATGCCGGAAGTTTAAAGGACAGGCTGTATGCAAAATATGGCGACAGTAAATACCGCATTGTACGTAAGGCGCTGTCGTTTCTTGAACTGGTGTTGCAGAATTTTACAACAGCAGCAATACCTTTCTCAAACATTTATACCAAAGCGGAGAGTTTGATTGCGGCGGACCCCTCTATCACTAAAGTTATTATTACCGCTAATCCATTTGTGGCGTTTTTCTTCGGGTACCTACTGAAGAAAAAGTTTCCGCAAGTTAAATGGGTGGCGGACTATCGTGATGACTGGAGTACATCGGAGCTGAATGAAAAAAAGGGATTACTGCAGAAATTTATAGCAGGAATTGAGGAAGGCAGCGAAAAAAAATGGGTAAGCACGGCTTCGGTTATTACATCCATTTCGCCTTATTATGTGCAGAAGATTTCGCGTTTTACAGGTGTTGAAGGAAAAGTTTTGCTTAACGGCTTTACCGAAGCAGATATGGACAAGGTGGCGCCTGCTGAAAAGCAGGGCGAGTTTGTGATAACCTACAATGGCACCCTTTATCCTACTCAAAACATCGAAATCTTTTTGGAGGGATTTAAAAAGGCGGCCGATAAGTTTAAGGGCCAACTTACGCTAAAACTCAATTTCCCCGGCCTGGCTTTTGACCGCAGCCAAAGCGAAAGGGTTAAATCATTCATGAAGGGATACGAAGAGTTACTGAATATAACCGAACGCATACCCCGCCAAAAGGTATTCGAAATGCAGAATGCTTCGCATGCCTTTTTGATGGTGGCTCACGGCGCCTTAAAAGGTATACCTTCCAGTAAATTGTACGAGTATTTGTGCTTTAGAAAGCCGGTTATTTTGTGCCCCGATGACAATGATATTATCCATGAAACGCTGGCGGATACAGGCCTGGGGGTATTTTGCAACAGCCCGGCCGAAGTGGAGCGGAAGCTAACTGAACTGGCAGATGATTATATTGCGAACGGAAAAATAAGGATGACCGGTACGCAGGACCGTATTATGAGTTACTCGCGCCGAAACCAGGCGCAAGTGCTTGCCGGAATTCTAAAAGCGTTATGAAGAAAAAGATATTGACGTGCGTAGGAACGCGCCCTAACTTTATAAAGGTGGTAAAGCTTCGCCGCCTGTTTGAGGAAGCCGGTTTTGAATACCGCATACTGCACACCGGCCAGCATTTTGATGCAAAAATGAGTGAGATATTCTTTACCCAACTTGGTTTGGGTGAGCCTGATTATTACCTGGGCATTGGCGGGGGCAGCAACAATGAGGTAGTAGGCAAAATAATTATTGAAACAGAAAAGGTGCTAATGGATTACCGGCCCGATATGTTGATTGTGCCGGGAGATGTAAACTCCACTTTTGCCTGTGCCTTTGCGGCAGCCTCATTGCGTATACCGGTAGGGCATATTGAAAGCGGCCTGCGGAGTTTTGATATGGACATGCCCGAGGAGCGCAACCGCGTATTGACGGATAATATTTCGGACTTATTGTTTGTAACAGAGCAGGTAGGCGTAGATAATGCCAAGGCATCGGGCTTTGCGGATGAAAAAATAAAACTGGTTGGCAATACCATGGTAGATGCCCTGGTTGAAATGCTGCCGCTGATTGATAAGTGCAAAGTGCAGGAAGAACTTGGCATAACGGATAAATACTGCGTGGCTACTTTCCACCGCCCTGTTAATGTTGACGATGATAAAAACCTGGCGATAATTGTAGAAACGCTTTGCCGCATTGCAGAAAAGCTAACTGTGGTGTTCCCGGTGCATCCTCGCACTTTAAAGCAGTTGGAAAAATGCGGCCTTAAGTCTAAACTGGAAAACAGCAGAGTTAAGCTGACGGAGCCACAGGGGTATATTGAGTTTTTAAAATTGGTGAAGGATAGCAGTTGTGTGATAAGTGATTCAGGCGGTATACAAACCGAAACCTCGTACTTTAATGTTCCTTGTTTTACTATTCGCGAAACATCGGAATTGAAAGTAACGATTGAAGATGGCACCAATACGCTACTTCCCATGGATGCATCAGTAATAGCCGGCAATGTAAACGATGTGCTGAACGGTAAGCGCAAGCATGCACGTCAGTTGCAGGTGTGGGACGCAAAAGCCAGCGAGCGGATAGTAGAGGAAGTGAAAAAGTTTTTTGGCCAACGCCAGGGCAAATAAATTTACATTAGCGTTATGAAGACGTTTGCATTGATTGGGGCTGCAGGATATATAGCGCCAAGACATTTAAAAGCAATTAAAGATACCGGCAATAAACTGGTAGCCGCTTACGACCCTTTCGACAGCGTTGGCGTAATTGATTCATATTTTCCGGAAACTGACTTTTTTGTGGAGTTTGAACGATTCGACCGACACATCAGTAAATTGATACGCAGAAACGATAAGGTGGACTATGTTTCCATTTGCTCGCCTAACTACCTGCATGATTCGCACATCCGGTTTGGCCTGCGTATAGGCGCTGATGTTATTTGCGAAAAACCATTGGTGCTTAATCCCTGGAATGCCGAGGCCTTGATGGAACTGGAGGCTGAAACGGGCAAAAAAGTAAACAACATTTTGCAGTTGCGATTGCACCCCAACATTGTTAAGCTGAAAGAAAAGATTGAAAACGGTCCTAAGGATAAGATTTATGATTTCGATTTAACCTATATCACTTCACGCGGCAATTGGTACTACACCAGTTGGAAGGGTGATGTAAGTAAAAGCGGCGGAATTGCTACCAATATAGGTATCCACTTTTTTGATATGCTGCACTACCTGTTTGGCGATGTGCAGAAAAATGTGGTGCACCTGCACATGCATGACCGTGCTGCAGGCTACCTGGAGTTTGCCAAGGCGCGTGTTAGGTGGTTTTTAAGTATTAACCCCGAAACCCTGCCCGCAAGCGCACTGGAGAAAAACATGCGCACCTACCGCAGCATGACGTTGGAAGGCGAAGAGATTGAATTTAGCGATGGCTTTACTGATTTGCATACCAATAGCTATAAGAACATTTTGGCCGGTAATGGCTTTGGCGTTAAGGAAGCCCTGCCAAGTATAGAGATTGCCTATACTATACGCCATGCACAACCTATTGGTTTACAGGGGGAGTATCACCCTTTCTGTAAACTGCCGGCCGGTGGCCACCCCTTTGCTAAGGAATAGTTTTTGTATTTTAATGCAGCTTAAGATAATGGAGTTTTCATGTGCGGTATAGTAGGGTTTTATTCCCCCACCAAACAAATTAAGAAGGACGATTTAGAGCAAATGGCCAATTCGGTTAGTCACCGCGGGCCTGATGCTGCCGGCTATTTTATGAATGAAGGCGGCACATTGGGTTTAGGCCACCGCCGCCTTAGTATTATAGACCTTAGCCAGGCTGCCAACCAACCCATGCTATCTGCCAATGGCAGGTATGTGGTGGTTTTTAACGGCGAGATTTACAACTTCCGCGACATTACAAAGAAGCTGGACATTCATCCCCGCACTTCTTCTGATACTGAAATTATACTGGAGGCTTTTACCCGCATGGGCCCTCTTTGCGTTGATTTGTTCAATGGTATGTTTGCCATAGCAATTTATGATAAGCACGATGGCAGCCTGCACCTATTCCGCGACCGCCTGGGCGTAAAGCCGCTATACTATTATTTTGAAGACGGCAACTTTGCTTTTGGTTCAGAAATTAAAACCCTTTTGCAGGTGCCTTTGATTAAAAAAGGCCTGAAGGTATTTAAGCCTTCCATTCATACCTTTTTATATGCCGGGTATATTCCTGAACCATTTACCATTTACAAAAGCATAAAGCGACTGCCGACAGGCAGCTATGCGCTTTTAAAAAACGGAGATTTTGCAGTAAAGCAATATTGGAAGCCGGAAGAAAAGATAACCCCTGCTGTTAAAAAAGATTTTACCGCTGCAAAGGCTGAACTTAAGGACCTGCTGGAAAGTTCCGTTCGTTACCGTATGATTAGCGATGTGCCCTTCGGCACTTTTCTTAGCGGGGGTATTGATTCAAGTACGGTTACAGCGATAGCACAGTCCATATCCGATAAACCGGTTAAAACATTTTCTATAGGCTTTAAAGAAGCAAAGCATAACGAAAGTGAGTACGCGCGGAAAGTATCAGAACACCTGCGCACGGAACATTACGAGTTTACCGTTACTGAAAATGATGCGCTGCAGCTGATTGACCGTATGACCGAAGCTTATGACGAGCCTTATGCAGATTCGTCAGCCATACCCACTATGCTGGTTTCTAAATTGGCACGGCAGCATGTTACCATGACCCTTAGCGGAGATGGCGGAGATGAATTGTTTTTGGGTTACGGAGCGTATGACTGGGCAAAGCGATTGAATAATCCGCTGGTGAAATTATTGCGCGCTCCAATTACCCTATCGCTCTCGCAATTAGGGGAGAGGTATAAAAGAGCGGCCGGGGTGTTTAATTACAAAAGCAGGCAGCGGATAAAGAGTCACATTTTTAGCCAGGAACAGTACTTCTTCAGCGAAGAGGAACTGGACGATTTACTATTAGATGGCTATAAGGAACATTTGCTGTTCAATGAAGATTTTACCGGCATTAAACGCCGCCTTAGCGTGCAGGAGGAGCAGGCCCTGTTTGACATAAAGCATTACCTTAAAGATGATTTGCTGGTTAAAGTGGATGTGGCAAGCATGCAATTTTCGCTGGAAACACGCGCACCTTTTTTGGATTACCGCGTAGTGGAATTTGCCTTGAACCTTTCGGAGAATCTGAAGAAGAAAAACGGGGTAAGCAAATATCTTTTAAAAGAGGTGTTATACGACTATGTGCCTAAAGAAATGTTTGCGCGCCCTAAATGGGGCTTTTCAATTCCATTGGGCAAATGGCTTAAAACTGATTTACACTACCTGCTGGAAAAATACCTGCACCCGCAGGTTATTGAACGACACAAAGTTGTAAATGCCGAAAAAGTTAAGTCAATAATTAATAAGTTTGAGAACGGTAACAACTACTTATACAATCGTATTTGGGTACTAATTCTTCTTCATAAGTGGTTAGAAGAACACGCTGGCTAGCAGGGCCTTAGGTATGGAATATATTGACTTAGAAAGCCTGAGAAAAAATAAAGCAGAACTGCATCGGCAATGGAACAGCAAAAAACCGTTCCGTTACCTGGTTTACGATAATTTCTTTTATCCTGATAAGGCTGAATTGATATTGCAGCAATACCCCGATGTTACCAAAGGCAGTTGGGACGGCACCACCTATATCCACCAAAAAAACAAATACCAGCTAAAGCAGTTTGATAATGGCAGCATGCTTCACGATGTGTTTGCAGAGTTAAACTCAAAACCGTTTATTGATTTCCTGGGTTCGCTTACGGGTATTGATACCCTGGAGGGAGATGCCCGCCTGTTCGGTGGGGGCTTACACCAATCTTTAAAAGGCGCTTTTTTAGATGTGCATGTGGATTTTAACTACCATCCGCAAACCAAGCATCACCGCCGTTTAAACGTGTTGGTGTATATGAATAAAGGCTGGAAGGATGAATATGAAGGCCACCTGCAGTTGTGGGATATGGAGAAAAAGGTGATGATGGATAGCGTGGCCCCACTTTTCAACCGCATGGTTATGTTTGAAACATCCGAGGTTTCCTTTCACGGCCACCCGGTGCCTTTAAATACACCCAATGATGTTAGCCGAAAATCTTTGGCTGTTTATTATTATACCCCAACGCGCCCTGAGAAAGAAGTTGCAAAAGACCACAATACCGTATTCGTAAATACATCGGGTGCAGAAGGGCGTTGGAAAACCTTTCTTTCCGGCTTAAAGGCACTTAAAGAACGGATCTTAAAATGAGGGTTCTCTATCTTTCTTACGACGGTATGACCGACCCCCTTGGCCAAAGCCAGGTAATACCCTATTTAAAAGGGTTAACCAAACTGGGCCACAGCTTTCACTTGATAAGTTTCGAAAAACCGGACCGCTTTGAAAAGCTGAAAGGGCACATTCAGCAAGTTATGGACGAAAGCGGCATTAAGTGGCACCCGCAACCGTATACTAAAAACCCGCCGGTGGTTTCTACCATGCTTGATTTGCAGAAAATGGAGAAACTGGCCTTTCAGTTACATGCCACTAACAAGTTTGACATTGTACACTGCCGCAGTTATATATCCGCACTAGTTGGGCTTAAGATGAAGGAGAAAGCCGGTGTAAAGTTTTTGTTTGATATGCGCGGCTTTTGGGCCGATGAGCGTGTAGAAGGCGGTATCTGGAATTTAAGCAATCCACTGTTTCGCGGGGTTTTCCGCTATTTTAAGAACAAGGAGAAGGAGTTTTTTACCAAGGCCGATTACACCATTTCGTTAACTGAAGCAGGCAAAAAGGAGATACATAGCTGGAAGAGCATTGGCGGGCAGCCCATACCTATACAGGTTATACCCTGCTGTGCCGACCTTGACCTATTTAATGCTGTAAGCGTAAGCGAGCAGGAAAAAACAAGGCTGCGCAACGAACTTGGAATTGCCGCCGGTGATTTTGTGGTGAGTTATGTGGGCAGTATTGGCACCTGGTATATGCCCGACGAAATGTTTGATTTTTTTAAAGTGCTGAACGCAAAGGTTGCTGAAGCCCGGTTTTTGTTTGTAACCCCCGAGAGTGCCGAAGCTGTTTTTGCAAGGGCAGAAGCAAGAGGAGTTAGCAGGGATAAGGTGATTGTTGTACACGCCACGCATAAGCAGGTGCCGGGTTTTTTGAGCCTGAGCAATTGGTCGCTGTTTTTTATTAAGCCGGTGTTTTCTAAACTGGCCTCATCGCCAACCAAGCAGGGTGAAATTATGGGTATGGGTATACCGCATGTTTGCAATACCGGCGTGGGTGATGTGGCTGAAATTTTACAAAACGGAGAGTGTGGTTTTGCTATAAGCGCTTTTAATACCGAAAGCTACAATAAGGTAGTAGATAGCATGCTGGAGGCTAAGCTGGATGCCGGCCAGATAAGACAAAATGCTTTTCGTGTTTATTCGTTAGAAGAGGGCATTAAAAAATACGCGGGGGTTTATAACGCCCTAGGCGCAAAAAAAGCCAACCGTTAACATGGAAGTTAAACTGCTGCAGAAAACGGAAGAGGAGCGATGGAACAACTTCGTTGATAAATCGGCACAAGGCTGCGTGTTTAATAAAACATGGTACTTGCAGGCTATTGGTCTTACTTACAAAATTTACGTAGTAGAAAAGGATAAGGAAATTTGTGCGGGGATGATTTTGGGCAACCGCGATGGCAAATGGACTTTTGGGCCTTTTCAAAAATACACAGGTGTGTTGTTTGCACCGTTTGACGGGGCGCCTTACACGGTTGAAACTAACAGGCGTTCGGCTTTGCGTTTATTGCTGACCCAATGCAGTGAGTTAAGCGACTACGACTACTTCTTTCACCCCGACTTCGGGAACTGGCTGTTATTTTACCATGCCGGCTTTAAGGAAACGACTTATTACACCTATCGCATAAAAGTGGAAAGAAAAACGCCGGATGAGTTGCTGGCCTTGTATGCACCCAGGCTTAGAAGCAAGATACGAAAGACGTTTACCGATAAGGAAATAATAGTTGTTGAAGACCTTGACCTGCCGCTTTTCTACGATATTATCAATGGAACCTTTGTCCGCAAAAAGGAGAAGGTGGCCTTTAGCCCCGGCCTGTTTAAGGCCATTTGTGCTGCTCTCAACAAACATAAGGCGCTGCGTTTTTACAGGTCAGTTAACAAAAAAGGTGTAACTACCTCCGTACTAGGTGTAGCATACGATACCAATGCAGCATACCTGCTTTTTAGCGGTTATGATGAAGAGCAAAAGGCTGCCGGGCATAACGAACGACTGATACACCAGGCCATATGCGATGCTGCCCGGCAGGTTAAATACTTTGATTTTGAGGGCAGTATGATACCCGGCGTGGAATCATACTACCGCCAGTTTGGTGGAGATTTTGCCCCCTATTTTAGAATTTACAAGCCCAGCATTGTAGCAAGCCTTAAAGAAGCTGTTAGGAAACTGCGCTAAGTGCGTATAAAGCAGCCGAAACTCCACCCTATTATACAACCGATTTTGATAGGTGAGTATCTATTTTTTACAGTTGCTTGATTACGATTTTATCTGTTACTTTAGACGTATGCGAAAATTTTACGGTTTTGCCTTGCTATTTCTGGCAATAGTGCTGCTGCCTTTTGGTGCTTTAAAAGCGCAATCCTTTAACCCGTCTCAACTATCCAATCTGGCACTTTGGCTACGGGCCGATACGCTGGTTACCCTTAACGGAACGACCGTAAGCCAGTGGGGGGATAACAGCGGCAATGGCTATAATGCTACCCAGCCCGTTAGCAGCGGACAGCCTTTATGGGTTAACAGCGTTAAGCTAATTAACCACAAGCCAACTCTAAAATTTGATGGCGGTACCGATTCTCTTTTCGGGCCTTTTATTGCAGGTAGCGAGAGTTCATCGCTAACGGTTTTCATAGTTGCAAAAAGCAATTCTGTTACTAATGGCGGGGGTATATTTCTGAAAATAAACAGCACCAATGGTGGTTTTTGGATGAGCGAAAGCGGTGGAGGTTCGCAGTTGTTGCAGTTTAAAAACAATGGTACGCCTTATAACACTACAGCAGCTTTGCCGGCAGGTTACCCTTACAAAATAATTGAAGGAGTAAAAGATTTTGGATTGAAGTTTATCCCATATGTTAATGAGGTTAATGCAACAGGAACAAACCCTCCTGCTGCTATTTATGGCGCTTTCCCTACCGGCACTAATTACAGCTTAGGCTCAAAGTTTAATTTGCCTTTTAACGGTGAAATAGCAGAGATAATTATTTACAAAGCAGCCCTGGATAGCGCCAGCCGCAGAAGTGTAGAAGGTTACTTGTATGCTAAATATGCTCCGCCTGTTAACCTGGGCGCAGATATTGTTGTAACCAACAGTTTTTGCCCGGTTAAGTTAAGCGGCGGCGACCGCTTTGTTTCGCAGGTGTGGAGCACAGGACAAACCGGCGATACCATTGCGGTTTCTGCTAACGGCACCTATTGGGTTACAGCTACCGATGTGTTTGGCCGTGTTAGCAGAGATACCATCACTGTTACCTTTCCAAACAACCACCTGGACCATGGAAACGGGCTTATATGTAAAGATGATTCTATACCGCTTACTACCTTGTTGCCTAACCCTAACAACTACACCTATGTGTGGCAAAATGGTGCAACCGGTGCAACGCTTTATGCAAAAACACCCGGCAACTACTACGTTGCCGTTACAGACCAGGGCGGCTGCACTAAATACTCTGATACCATTACTTTGGGGATAGATAGTTTTAAAGTAACTGTTTCCCTTGGGCCTGACACTACCATGTGTGCCGGTAGCCAATTGGGGTTAACCAGCCCTGCAAGCGGTTGGGGTTCCCTTACTTTTAACTGGAGCACCGGTAGCACCAATAGCTTAACACCGGTAAGTACTGCAGGCAACTATAGTGTTACGGTTACCAATGCTTTGGGCTGCACCGGCAGTGATGTGGTGAGCGTAAACATAAATGGCACCGCGCCGCAAATAAATTTTTTGGGCGATACCTTATGTTTTGGAGAATCCTATAATCCGCAGAATACTTCGATATCCTTAGATGCAAGCACCATCAATTATTACAAATGGGATTTTGGGAACGGAGATACCAGCTCAATTGCTAACCCCATTTATACGTATGGAGCCTACGGCGTTTACAATGTTACCCTTTTGGCACGCACCACTTCGGGGTGCAGCAATTCTGCCACCAGGGTTGTGCAAATAAAAAGTGCACCGGTGGCAGCATTTGCCCAGGCCATTGCCTGTGCGCAGAATGCCTACCAGTTTATTAACCAAAGCACCGCACCTGCCGGTGGCAACATAACTCAATATGCATGGGCTTTTGGCGATGGAGGAACATCGGCGCTGGCCGGCCCGCAGTACACTTACACTGCAACCGGAAGTTATAATGTAGAACTTATTGTTAGCGGCAGTACAGGATGTAACGATACCGCAACACAACTGGTGCAGGTGGTAAGCACTTACCCTGCCGCAAACCCCGCGCAGCTAAATCTGCCATTGCCAAATGCCCAAACGGCTTCAACCAGTGTTGCCTTCAGTTGGTTTGCTGCATCAGGGGCTGTTAGCTATCAGTTTGAACTATCGCAGGATAGCAACTTTGTTAGTGGCGTAACAACAGTAAATACCCTTAATACACAAACTACCCAAACGTTAACCAACGGTACTTGGTACTGGCGCGTTAAGGATTACAACATCTGCAATGATGTAACCACAAGCGCACGCAGAACTCTAGTAATATTTAATCCTTCAGCGCTAAGCAATCTTGCCTTATGGTTAGGGGCTGATTCTGCTGTGCAGGTAACCGGTGGCCTCGTTACGCAATGGAACGATCGCAGTGGTAATAACTACCATGCCAGCCAGCCAACATCCACCGGGCAACCAGCCTATGTGCCTGACGTACGTCTGATTAATCACAAACCTACTATTCAGTTCGACGGTACAACAGATTCTCTTAGCGGACCATTCCCGGCTGGAACAGATAACTCTTCGCTTTCCGTTTTCATGATTGTTAAGAGTAATTCTACCACTAATGCCCAGGGTATATTCGTAAAACTGAATAGTGGCCTTGCCGGTTATTGGTTAAATGAGAGTGGCGGTGCAAACCAGCTATTGCAGGGACGCAATAATGGTTCCATTTACAATACTACCGGGGCATTGCCCGGTGGTTACCCGTATAAAATTATTGAGGCAGTAAAGGATTTAAATGCAAGGGATATTTTATACCTGAACGAAGCGCAGGTGCGCAATGTAACTACGCCCGCCGCTGAAACCGGCCCTTTCCCTGCAGGCACTAATTACAGTTTAGGCTCAAAATTCAATTCGCCTTTTAAAGGGGAGATGGCCGAGATTATTATTTACAAGTCGGCATTGGATAGCGTTAACCGCAGAAAAGTAGAGAATTACCTGTACGAGAAATATGCTCCACCTGTAAATCTGGGCCCGGATATTACAGTGAACTATGGTTTCTGTCCGATAAAATTAACCGGTGGCGACCGCTTTGTTTCGCAGGTATGGAGTACCGGTCAAACAACGGACACCATTTCTGTTTCTTCCAACGGCACTTATTGGGTTACGGCTACTGATGTATTTGGCCGTGTAAGCCGCGATACAATTACAGTTACTTTCCCTAACAGTAATTTGAACCATGGTAACAGTGTGGTTTGCCTTGGTCAATCGCTCACCTTATATCCGCAACTGCCAACATTAAATAACTACACTTACTTATGGCAGAATGGCGCTACCACTTCAAGCATAAACGCAACCACCAACGGCAACTATTACGTTGCTATTACCGACCAGGGAGGTTGTGTGGCCCATTCCGATACTATAACTGTTACGCTGGATAGTTTTCAAACCACTGTTTCACTGGGACCCGATACGGTGCTTTGCGCAGGAAGCCAATTAGGGCTCAGCAGCCCGGCAAGTGGTTGGAACAACCTTACCTTTAACTGGAGTACAGGAGCTGCCACAGCCACTACAGCAGTTAACACAGCAGGCGCCTACAACGTAACTGTAACCAACCAGTTAGGCTGCACCGGTAGCGATGTGGTGAACGTTAGTTTGCAGGGCACCGCGCCACAGGTAAGTTTTATAGGCGATACGCTTTGCCTTGGCGGGTTATACAATCCGCAGAATACATCCGCCAGCCTGGATACCAGCAGCATTAACTATTACCATTGGAGTTTCGGCAATGGCGATACAAGCGCCATAGCTAACCCTACTTACCTGTATAACCTTTCAGGCGTTTATAATGTGGATTTGGTTATCCGCACTACGGCGGGTTGCAGCAACTCAGCCAGCAGGGTAGTGGATGTGCGCAATGTACCTCAAGCTGCATTTGCACCTGCAATTGCCTGTGCGCAAAATGCCTACCAGTTCAGCAACCAAAGCGGTGCGCCTTCGGGCGGTACTATAACCCAGTATAGCTGGGCATTTGGCGATGGCGGAACATCATCTCTTCAAAACCCGCAATACACTTACACCGCAACCGGAACTTACACTGTTGACCTTATAGTAAACAGCAGTACCGGTTGTTCGGATACGGCAACTCAAGCCGTACAGGTGGTAAGCACTTATCCTTCTGCTGCGGTACCACAGTTAGTCACTCCTGCTAATAATTCTCAAACTGCTTACAGTTCTGTAAGCTTTAGCTGGCAAACTGCTAATGGCGCTGTTGGTTATCAGTTTGAATTAAGCCAGGACAGCAACTTTGTAAACGGTGTAACTATTGTAAATACTACCGGTACACAAACCACCCAAACCTTAACAGGAGGAACCTGGTACTGGAGGGTGAAGGATTTTAATATTTGCGGCAACGTATCTACCAGCAGCCGTTGGAATATCACCGTATTTAACCCCGGTAGCTTGAGCAATATAGCGCTATGGTTAGCGGCCGATTCTTTAGTAGGCCTTAATGGAACCACCGTTAGCCAATGGAGTGATTTAAGCGGTAATAATTTTCACGCTACTCAGGCCGCCTCTCCATCGCAACCGCTATGGTTGAACGATGTAAGGCTCATTAACCATAAACCGGCTTTAAAATTTGACGGAACTAACGATTCGTTAGCAGGACCGTTTATAACCGGAGCTGATAATTCTTCGCTTTCCGTGTTTATGATAGTTAAGAGCAATGCTGCATCAAACGGCCAGGGCATATTCCTGAAATTGAACAGCGGTGTATCGGGCTATTGGTTAAACGAAAGCGGAGGCACAAACCAGGTATTACAGGGGCGAAATAATGGAAGCATCTATAATACCACAGGCGCATTAAATGCCGGTTATCCTTATAAAATAATTGAAGCAGTTAAAGATTTGGGCACCCGTAATATTGTTTACTTAAATGAAGCCCAGGTGCGCAATGTAACTTCACCGGCCGGCGAGCTGGGCTCTTTCCCTGCAGGTACGAATTATAGCATAGGCTCTAAATTCAACCTTCCCTTCACCGGTGAGATAGCAGAAATCATCATTTATAAAACCGCATTAGATAGCGTAAACCGCCGCAAGGTGGAGAACTATTTGTATGAGAAATACGCCCCACCGGTAAACCTGGGGCCTGATGTTGTAGTGGGTTATGGTTTCTGCCCGGTTAAGTTAACCGGTGGCGACCGCTTTGTTTCGCAGGTGTGGAGTACAGGCCAAACCGCAGATACAATATCGGTTACTGCCAATGGCACATACTGGGTAACAGCTACCGATGTATTTGGACGCGTTAGCCGCGATACGATAACCGTTACCTTCCCTAATACTGATTTGAACCACGGCAATAGCACCGTTTGTTTGGGTTCAACAATAGCATTGTATCCTCAGTTGCCAAGCCTGGCTAACTATACTTATGTGTGGCAGGATGGCAGTAATGCAGCTACGTATAATGCAGGTGCCGCAGGCAATTACTATGTTGCCATTACCGATCAAAGCGGATGTACCGCTTACTCTGATACTATTGCTGTAGCAGTTGACAGTTTTGGCTTGACGGTTTCTTTGGGTCCCGATACAGTAATGTGTCAGGGCAGCCAGTTAGGATTAAGCACACCTGCAAGCGGCTGGAACAATTTAACCTTTAACTGGAGCACGGGCGTTACTACTGCTACCACAGCGGTTGCAAATGCAGGCACTTACAATGTAACAGTAACTAATAGTTTAGGTTGCACCGGCACGGATGCTGTAAACGTTACTTTAAACGGCGTAGCGCCTTTGGTTGACTTTAGCGGAGATACGCTTTGCCTGGGAGAAGTTTATGCGCCGCAAAACAATTCGGTATCGCTTGACGCGAGTACGATAAACTACTACCGCTGGTATTTTGACAATGGTGATACCAGTACTGTAGCCAACCCTGTTTATACCTACAACCAATATGGTATTTATAATGTAGCGCTGGTAGTAAAAACCACATCCGGTTGCGGAAACTCTGCTACGCGTACGGTGCAAATTAAGAGCGTACCGGTGGCTAACTTTGCCAATGCAGTAGCATGCGTACAAAATGCTTTCCAGTTTACTGACCAAAGCATGGCCCCTGCAGGTGGTTCTATTAGCCAGTGGAGTTGGGATTTTGGGGATGCAGGAACGGCTGCAATACAAAACCCGCAGCACACCTATACCGGCACCGGTAGCTACAATGTGCAGTTGATTGTTGATGGCAGTACAGGTTGTAGTGATACAGTTACTAAAGTGGTACAGGTAGTAAGCACTTACCAGGCTGCAGACCCTGTACAATTAGCAACACCATTGAACGGTGCGCAAACAACGCAGCCATCGGTTACCTTCCAATGGAGCCAGGCGAGTGGTGCAGTTAACTACCAGTTCCAGTTATCGCAGGATGCTAACTTTAGTTCAGGTGTTATAAATGTGAACACTACAGCCACACAAACCACGCAAACGCTTACCAACGGTACTTGGTATTGGAGGGTAAATGATTTTAATATATGCGGAAACCAAACAACCGGCCAGGCATGGGTTGTTACCTTATTTAACCCAAGCAGCCTGCCGAACCTAACGTTGTGGCTGGCGGCAGATACCGCAATTCAATTCGGTAGCGGGGGCGTTAGCCAATGGAGTGATATTAGCGGTGGCGGTTTCCACGCTTTACAGGGCGTTAGCACTGCACAGCCGGACCTTGTGCCGGACGTAGCCTTATTAAACCATAAACCGGTTATTCGTTTTAACGGCTCAACAGATTCTTTGGGGGGTGCTTACCCTACTGGCGTAGGCTCCTCATCCTTATCTGTGTTTATGATTGTGAAAGGCAATTCTGCCGTTCCTGCCCAGGGCATTTTCCTGAAGTTGAATACGGATAACTCCGGGTTTCAATTAAAAGAAAGCGGCCTTACACCACAAACGCTGCAGTACAAAAACAACAACCAGGTGTTTAATACAACGGGCTCTTTAGCGCCGGGGTATTCGTACAAAATAATTGAAACGGTAAAGGAGATTGGCGTTCGTATGCAGGTTTATATGAACGAAGTGCAGGTTAACCCTGCTAATCAACAGCAAGCTGCTAATAGTATTTCAGGTTTCCCTTCCGGTAGTAATTACTCACTAGGCGGTAAGTTTAACCAGCCATTTAACGGTGATATGGCTGAAGTGCTTATTTATAAATCGGCATTAGACTCAAACAACCGCAGGTTGGTTGAAAATTACCTGTATAACAAATACGCCCCTCCGGTAAACCTTGGCCCGGACATTCATGAAGCCTACAAGCTTTGCCCTATTATGTTAGATGCCGGCGACCGCTTTGTTAGCTATATATGGAGCACTGGCGAAGCCAGCAGTTCAATTGAAGTGCGCAGCAGTGGAACCTATTCCGTAACTGTTGCGGATGTGTTCGGCCGAATAAGCACCGATGAGATTAATGTGACTATACCATTCCAGGGAATGAGTACAGGCGATACCACCTTCTGTGCAGGAGGCTCGGCTATTATTGCAGCTAACATGGCTTCAATGCCTTATACGTACAGATGGTACTTGAATGATACTACCACCACACTAAGCACCGCAACAACCATTACCCCAACTTTAGCAGGCGACTACTTCGCTCTGATTGCTGATACAAACGGATGCCAGTTTATATCGGATACTGTAACTATAACCATAGATAGCTTTGCTTATTGGTCGTTATTGCCAAATGACACTACAGTGTGCGGTGGCAATGATTTAGTGATTGATACCGGTAGCTACATACCGCAAAATATCATCTGGATTACAGGTGCACAAACACCTGCTGTAACTATTACCGCCAGTGGAGACTACTCTGTTACAGTAACGGATATAAATGGCTGCGTAAGTAAGGATACTGCCAGCGTTACCAAAGGCTGGACCGCGCCTGTAACTGATTTTAGCGCTGCAGATGTTTGTTTGGGGCAAAACGTTCAGTTTACGGATTTAAGTACCCCAACAAGCCCCGATGCCATAGCCAGTTGGAATTGGACATTAGGTGATGGTAATACCTCTGCCTTGCCATCCTTTTCCTATGGTTACACTTTACCGGGAGATTACCTGGTAAGCATGTTGGTGGTAACCGATAGCGGATGCACCGGCTTTAAGCAGAAGTTTGTGAAGGTATCATCTTTCCCTAATGCGGCATTCACTTATCCGGGTGTAATTTGCGCGGGTACTACAGCGCAGTTTACGGATATAAGCTCCGTTATAAGCGGCGATACCATTGCCGCCTGGACGTGGGTATTTAATAATACCGATACCTTCCATACGCAAACCCCAACTTATGCTTTCCCTGTACAGGGCAACATACCGGTTACTTTAATTGCTGCTACCACAGTGGGCTGTTCAGATACAGTTAGCCAAACCATTGAGGTGTTCGCCAACTTCTCTTCAGACTTTGCTGCAAGCAATGTTTGTTTGGGCGATTCAACGGCCTTTATTGACCTTACACAGTCGTTATCAATTGTGGCGTGGCAGTGGAACTTTGGCGATAACGGTCAGTTCTCTTACAAGCAGAATCCGAAGCACAAATACAACACTGCGGGTAGCTACCTGGTAACGCTTACTGCTGAAAATGCTATTGGTTGTATAGATACTACAGCTAAGCTGATAAGCATTGTGCAAAAGCCGGTAGCGGCCTTTAGCCCGCTGGTAGGCTGCGAGGATGGATTCTATATGCCTTTGGATAATACTGTATCGCCAAGTGAAGCAGTGGCTGCCTGGAACTGGAACATAAACGGAAGCGTTTATGGCGTGCAGGCACCGCAACATTATTTTGCTGATACAGGCTCCTATGCGGTTACCCTTAAAGTAACCACCTTAAGCGGCTGTGTGGATTCTACCGTGCAAACGGTTGCAGTTAAGCCACGCCCTGCTGTAGACTTTGCTTTCGACCCGTTGTACGGTGAGGCACCGGCCCAGATAAACTTTACCAACCTTACTACAAATGCAGTTTCGTATGTGTGGTATTTTGGAGAAGGCGACCCGGTTGCAGATGTTAACCCAACTTACACTTACCAAAACAACGATACCTTTAATATAGTGCTGGTGGCTACCAGTGCTTTTGGCTGTGTTGATTCTGCATCGCGCGTATTTATAGTAGCGCCTACCACACTTGATGTGGCAGTTACGGCCGCCGAAGCTACCCAGCTATCATTGCCGGATGGCACCATGGAGGTAACCATTACAGGAACCATAGCCAATATAGGCACGCGCCTTATAACGGACGTTAAGCTGTATGCTACCCTTGGCAGTGGCGGGGTGATAGAAGAAACCTGGACAGGGCTATTAGCCAGCGGCCAGCAAATAAACTACACCTTTACAGCTAAGTTTATTGTTAGCCAGCAAAATGCGGATAGCTATGTTTGCGTAGAAGCCAAGGAAGTTAACGACGGCGAAACGGAAGTTTCTACCGAGAACAACAAGCAGTGTTCGTCGTTAAACGGCGTTATACAGTTGGTTGGCCCGTCGCCTAACCCATCCAGTGATTATTCTACCCTTGGCATTATATTGCCTAAGGCAAGCACTGTCTACATCGCTTTAATGGATGTAGCGGGGCATTACGTAATGAATGAAACCTCGTACAACTTACCGCAGGGCAGAACTGATTACGCCTTGCCTATTGAAATGCTGCGCGCAGCGGAATACTATGTGCGCGTGCGTTATAACGACGATAAAATTGTAAGGAAGTTTGTGGTAAGAAAGTAAGCCGTGTAATATTGCGGCTGCAACAGGTTACATGAAAAACATCGCCATTTTTGCCTCGGGCAAGGGAAGCAACGCACAGGCAATAATTAATTACTTCAGTCAACATCCCGGCATCAGGGTGTCATTGGTTGTTACCAGTAATCCTGCTGCCGGGGTATTACACATAGCCCATCAGGCCAAAATTGTGTCGGCCATCGTTACCAAAGAGAGTCTGCAGAAAGAGGAGCTGATAAGCAAATTGCTGGATGCTGCCAAGGTGGAGTTCATAGCGCTGGCCGGGTTTCTGCAAATGGTACCGGGCTTTTTGCTTAAGAAGTACCCTAACAGAATCGTAAATATCCACCCCGCCTTACTGCCTAAACACGGCGGTAAGGGTATGTACGGCCAAAAGGTGCATGAAGCCGTATTGGCTGCCGGAGATACAGAAACCGGAATAAGCATACACTACGTGAACGAGCATTACGATGAAGGGGAACTGATACTGCAAAAGAAGGTAGCCGTTACCCCTGGCGAAAGCTGCGATGCTGTGGCGGCAAAAGTATTAGCATTAGAGCACGAGTGGTACCCGAAGGCAATAGAACAACTGCTCTAATCAACATCCGTTAGTAAAGTGCGGATTCCCTCTTTAAGCTGATTTTATTTTTGCGCGCAAAATCCTGCCGTATGCGCCGCAAAATCAAATCCGCCCTTGTTTCTGTTTACTATAAAGATAAACTGGACCTCATTGTTCAGGAATTGAACAAACTAGGGGTAACCATTTACTCCACCGGGGGAACCCAAACTTTTATCGAAGGCCTTGGGGTAAAAGTGGCGCCGGTTGAAGATTTGACCTCTTATCCATCAATATTGGGTGGCCGCGTAAAAACCCTGCACCCCAAGGTGTTTGGTGGCATACTTGGCCGCCGCGATAATGAAGGCGACCAAAAGGAGATGAAGCAATACGAGATACCGGAAATAGACCTGGTGATAGTAGACCTTTACCCTTTTGAGGAAACAGTTAAAGCAGGTAAGGGCGAACAGGATATTATTGAGAAGATCGACATCGGAGGAATATCCCTGATAAGGGCCGCAGCTAAAAATTTCAGCGATACCTTGATTGTAGCCTCAAAGGATGACTATGAAAGCCTGTTGGCCTTGCTGCAGGAAAAGAAGGGCGAAACGGATTTGGAAGACCGTAAAAAGTTTGCCGCCAAGGGCTTTATGATTTCATCGCATTACGACACCGCTATTTTTAACTACTTCAATAAAAGCTTCGGCTTTGAAGTGTTTAAGCAAAGCGAGTTAAGCGGCAAGGTGCTGCGCTATGGAGAGAACCCTCACCAGCGTGGTGTTTTTTATGGCAAGCTGGAAGAGATGTTTGAGATACTAAACGGAAAAGAGCTTAGCTATAATAACCTCGTGGATGTGGATGCGGCACTAAATCTTGTGGCTGAATTCAGCGAGCCAACGGTAGCCATTATAAAGCATACCAACTCCTGTGGTTTGGCTTCGCGTGCTACACTGGTGGAGGCCTATAAGGCTTCGTTTGCCTGCGATACTACCTCTGCTTTTGGTGGCGTAATTGCTGTAAACCGCCCTATTGATTTGGCCACAGCTAATGAAATGAACAGCTTGTTTTTTGAAGTGTTAGTGGCCCCTGAATATGCCCCTGAAGCTTTAGAAGTTTTAAAGAGCAAAAAGAACCGCATCCTACTGCAGCTTAAAACGGGAAACACTAACCAGAAGGCGGGCAGCGTACAATTTAAGAGCTTGCTTAACGGGGTTTTAGCCCAGGACGTAGATAGCCGGGCAGAGGTACGTGCGGATTTTAAACAGGTTACCGCCAAGGCCCCAAACGAAGCTGAATTAAGCGACCTGGAATTCGCCATAATTGCCGTTAAACACCTGAAAAGCAATGGTATAGCTCTTGTTAAAAACAAGCAATTAATTGGTAGTAATTGCGGCCAAACCAGCCGTGTAGATGCCTTGCAAAACGCTATACGCAAGGCGGCCGAATTTGGGTTTGATCTAAAAGGTGCTGTTATGGCCAGCGATGCGTTTTTCCCCTTCCCTGATTGTGTAACTATTTCGGCAGCGGCTGGCATTACGGCTATAGCTCAACCCGGCGGTAGTATAAAAGATCAGGATAGCGTTGATGCCGCAAACAAGTTAGGCCAGGCTATGGTGTTTACAGGGGTAAGGCATTTTAAACACTAAAGAAATGGTTGCCGATTTCGCAAAATGTGTAATCCGGCAAATTGATTTCAGGCTCCCGCATACTGCACTTTCTACAATTGCTTTGCAACCGATTTAAAGGCTGAAAATTATTATTCCGAACACCGCAATTTTTGTTGAAAAACTTGCGTTTATTCTCTCGGGAATTTCTCTACTTTGCCCGCTAATTGACAACCCTTAGAATCTAACATAGCCACATGGCCTTATTTAACTTCCTTACGCAAGAAATTGCCATTGACCTTGGCACAGCCAATACCCTGATTATACATAATGATAAAGTTGTAGTTGACGAGCCATCCATTGTTGCTATCGACCGTCGTACAGATAAAGTTATTGCAGTTGGTAAGCGTGCGATGCAGATGCACGAAAAAACGCACGAGAATATAAAAACAGTGCGCCCGCTTAAAGACGGTGTAATTGCCGACTTTAAAGCTGCAGAAAGTATGATCCGCGAGATGATACAGATGATCTACGAAAAGAAGAAGCCTCTGTTCCCTCCGCGTTATCGTATGGTGATCTGTATTCCTTCAGGTATTACTGAAGTGGAGAAGCGTGCGGTAAAAGATAGTGCGGAACAGGCCGGCGGCCAGGAAGTGAAAATGATACACGAACCAATGGCTGCAGCAATTGGTATTGGTATTGACGTGGAAGAGCCGAATGGCAACATGATTATTGATATTGGTGGCGGTACAACTGAAATTGCAGTTATAGCCTTAAGCGGTATTGTGTGCGACCAAAGTATACGTGTGGCGGGTGATGAGTTTACATTAGATATTGTAGATTATATGCGTCGTCAGCATAATATGTTGATTGGTGAGCGCACTGCTGAAATGATAAAAATAAATGTAGGCTCTGCGCTTACTGATATTGATGTGGCCCCGGATGATTACCCGGTTAACGGGCGCGACCTGATGACCGGTATACCAAAGCAGATCATTGTTTCTTACAGCGAGATAGCGCATGCTATTGATAAGAGCATATCAAAGATTGAAGAGGCAATTTTAAAAGCGCTGGAAACTACTCCACCGGAGTTGGCAGCAGATATCTTTAAAACCGGTTTATACTTAACCGGCGGCGGTGCTCTATTGCGCGGTTTGGATAAGCGTATCAGCCAGAAAACAAAATTACCGGTACATGTGGCTGAAGATCCACTACGTGCGGTAGTTCGTGGTACGGGTATTGCATTAAAAAATATTGACAAGTTTACTTTCTTAATGGACGAATAATAGTTGTGGCAACAATGCCGCAGTATTAGAGCCGGTTAGGGCCGGAGGACAGAATTCTAATGGTTAACCTTCTCCGTTTTTTCTTACGATACTACCTCTTGTTTTTGTTTGTAGCCCTTCAGGGCTTTTGTTTCTTTTTGATTTATAGCAAGAACAAATACAACCAGGCGGCCTACATAAATGTAGCCAATGGAGTTAGCGGCCGTTTTTATTCAACGGTATCAGGTGTATCGGAATACCTGCATCTGCGTGGTGTAAACGATAGCCTCGCTTTGGAAAATGCTCACCTGCGGGCACAGTTGCTTGATAGCCGTTTCGATAACAAAACGGATTCACTTTTTGCGCGCGATTCGGCCACCCGTTTTGTGCAGGTATATTCCTACATACCGGCCAGAGTAATTCGTAACTCCGTTAACCAGGCCACCAACATTATTTACCTGGAGAAGGGCAAGTTGCAGGGCATCAATAAACAAATGGGTGTAATAGCGCCTAACGGTATTGTGGGGCAGGTAATCAACGTAACGGATAATTATGCTGCCGTTATGAGCGTTCTCAGCAAAGATTTTAAGGTGAGCGCCAAATTCAAGAAGAATGAATTTTTCGGTAACCTGCATTGGGATGGCATAAACTCAACATCCGCAACGCTGGAGGAGATTCCTAAGCACGTACCCGCAAAGGTGGGCGATACAATTGTTACTTCCGGGTTTTCGCAACTGTTTCCGCGGAATGTAATGATTGGGGTAGTAGAGAAAGTAAATGCAGCGCCTGAAAAAACGTTTTTAGATATCACCGTGCATTTATCTACGGGCTTCGGCAACCTTAGCTATGTGTACGTGGTAAATAATTTAAGAAGAGAAGAATTGCACCTGTTAGATACAAGCACCGTAGTTAAATAAAATGATAAGCCAGCTACCCATAAACCTTTTCCGATTCTTTTTGCTGCTGATGGCACAGGTGCTTATTTTCAGTAACATACATTTTAGCACCTATGGCGTTAACCCGTATGTGTTCCCGCTGTTTATCCTGTTATTGCCTTTTGAAACCCCGCGCTGGATGTTAATGCTTATAGGCATGGGCGCCGGCCTTGCGCTTGACGTATTTTTGGGTTCAATGGGTATGCACGCAGCGGCCTGTTTGTTAATTGGCTATTTGCGTCCTTTCCTCATTAACGTTATTACCCCAAAGGGAAGCGAGTTTGAAATAAGCCCCAATGTACATGCACAGGGCGTGGCATGGTTTATAATTTACCTGGGCATTTCCATGTTCGCTTATCTTACGTTTTACCTTTTCATTGAGTCGGCCACCTTCTATAATTTTTTCATTCAGCTGTTAAGAATTGTTTCCAGCACCATAGTTTCAGTAGGTTTAATGCTCATTTTCCTGTTTTTGTTTTCCTCAAGAAAAAAGAGACGCTTTGCCTGATTATTTTTGTAGCCTGTGAGTTCCAAAGACCTTTTTAAAAACCGTTACCGGGTCATACAGTTAATCATTGTTTGTTTCGCAGTAATATTTTTGCTGCGATTATTGTATTTGCAGGTAATAGACCGCAAGTATGTTTCGCTTGCCCGTAATAATGCCGTTAAAGAAGTTGATGTTTACCCAACCCGCGGTTTAGTATACGACCGCAAAGGTGAACTGATAGTTTACAATGAAGCGATTTACGATTTGATGGTGATACCGAAGCAAGCCAAGGGTGTAGATACCGTTAAACTATGCGAACTGTTGGGTATTACTAAGGAGGACTACGTTAAGCGCTTTATGGACATGAAGAAGCAGAAGGGGTACCAGTATATCCCCAATGTATTTTTCAAACAGATGTCGCTAAAAGATTACTCGCGCCTGCAGGAGTATATGTACTTGTTCCCCGGCTTTTACGGGCAGGTGCGTACCATACGTAAGTACCCACACCGCGTGGCAGCAACTATTTTGGGAGATATTGGTGAAGTAGATGACAGGCAGATAAAGGAGAGTGGCGGCTACTACAAACCGGGTGACTATGTTGGCCAAAGCGGCATCGAAAAAGTTTATGAGAAGGAACTGGGCGGTAAGCGCGGCAAGAAGCTGGTGTTTTTTGACGTGCACAATAAGGAAGCCGGTAGTTTTGCAAACGGCGAATACGATACGCTGGCTATAACCGGAGATAACGTTATTACCACGCTGGATATTAAACTGCAGGAATACGGCGAACGTTTGATGCAAAATAAAAAGGGCAGCATTGTGGCTATTGAACCACGTACCGGCGAGATACTTGCCCTGGTAAGCAGCCCCGGTTATGACCCTAACCTGCTTTGCGGTGCGGTAAGGGGAGAGAATTTCAGAGCACTGCTTACGGATTCTCTGTTGCCTTTGTATTCGCGTCCAACACAAGCTACTTATCCGCCGGGTTCATCGTTTAAGCCGGTAGTTGGTTTAATAGCTTTAACAGAAGGCGTACAGGGCGTGAACTACACTGTGCCCTGTAGCGGCGTTTACAATTTTGCCGGGCTTAGCCTGCATTGCTCGCACCACCACCCATCTGCTACCAATATACAGTATGCCTTAATGCAAAGTTGCAACCCTTACTTCTGGCAAACCTTCCGTAATACGATAGAGAACAGGCAGTATAAAGACATACACGATATTTATGCAAAATGGATTGCTTATTGCAACAGCTTTGGTTTAGGGCTTAAAACTGGGATTGATTTGCCAAGCGAAAAATCGGGTAACATACCTTCTATTAAATACTTTGATAAAATGTATGGTAAAACAGGGTGGCACTCTTCTACCATTATATCGTTGGGGATAGGCCAGGGTGAGATATTGGTAACGCCCTTGCAGATGGCTAATATTTTTGCTACCTGCGCTAATAAAGGCTATTGGGTTACACCGCACGTGGTGAAGAAAATAAGCGACCCCGTTACCGGGAAGGATGTAACGCACCGTTACGAAGTGCATAAGAGCACTGTGGACCCGCAATATTTTGATGCAGTTGATGAGGGCTTGTTCCAGGTAGTGGAAGCCGGAACGGCAAAATCAGCACACGTTGATGGTATAACCCTTTGCGGTAAAACAGGAACTGCACAAAACCCGCATGGCGATAACCACTCTATGTTTGCAGGCTATGCCCCTTATGAGAACCCGCAAATTGCTATTGCGGTAGTAGTGGAAAACGGTGGTTATGGCGCTGCCTATGCTGCCCCCATTGCCAGTTTAATGGTGGAGAAATACCTGAATGATACAATACAGACGAAGCGGTTGCCACTGGAAAAGAAAATGCTGGAGGGGAACCTGCTGAATAAATACGGTGTATCAATTAATAAATCAGCGGGCTTGAACGATTCAGGGGATGAGTAATGGCGAATAACGGAACAGAGAGAGTATAAAGATGGCAAGACAGGAATCTATAGCGGGTAAAATAGATTGGCTTACAGTATTTATTTATATACTGTTAGTGCTTATCGGCTGGATGGCCATCTACTCTTCGGTTTATACTGACGAGGGCAAGTCTATTTTTGATTCGGGAATAAACTCAGGTAAGCAGTTTCAATGGATGGTGGCCTCCGCAATACTTGCTTTTATTGTTTTGATAGTTGACTCCCGTTTCTATACCACTTTTGCTTATATCTTCTTTGGTTTCATTTTGCTTTTTGTGCTTTCTGTATTCGTGCTGGGCACCAAGGTAAAGGGGCAGGCTAACTGGATACGTTTGGGCGGTTTTCAAATGCAGCCATCGGAGTTAGCTAAGTTCGGAACAGCACTGGCATTGTCTAAATTCCTTTCTACATTAAATGTGGATGTAAGGCGCTGGCGCGATAAGTGGAAAGCTTTTGCCATTATAGGCATACCCATGCTTATTGTTGCAGGGCAGGGCGATGCAGGTTCGGCCATTGTGTTTCTTTCCTTTTCGTTGGTGCTTTTTCGCGATGGGCTGGAGCCTTATTACTTAATCATTGGAGCATCAGTGGCCGTACTTTCTGTATTAGCCTTAATTTTTTCGGGAACCATTATATGGACCATCCCAGGCAAGTTTGTGTTAATAGGGGCACTGGCATTTATAGCTGCTATACTGGTTTACTTTAACTGGAAGAACCGCAAAACGGTTATGATTATTGCCGCCATTTGGGTGGCTTCTACTGCGTACATTTTTTCGGTGGATTTTGCCTTTAGCAAACTAAAACCCCACCAGCGCGATAGGATTAACGTATTGTTGGGTAAAGAGGTGGAGGAAGGTAAGGATTGGAATATCAAACAATCCATTATTGCCATAGGCTCAGGAGGGTTTACCGGTAAAGGATATTTGAATGGCACGCAAACGAAATTGAAGTTTGTGCCAGAGCAAAGTACTGACTTTATATTTAGTTCAATAGGAGAGGAGTTCGGCTTTTTGGGCAGTATAACCATCATAGTATTATACGTGGGGCTGTTCTTCCGCTTGCTGTATTTAGCGGAAAGGCAGCGCTCAAAATTCAGCCGTATATATGGCTATTGCGTAGCCAGTATTCTGTTCTTTCACTTCCTGGTGAACATGGGTATGGTAATTGGTGTAGCGCCTGTAATTGGTATCCCCTTGCCTTTTGTAAGTTATGGCGGCTCGTCCTTGCTATCGTTTACGGTGCTACTGTTCATTTTTGTGCGGCTTGATACCCAGCGCTACGAAACGATGCGATAGCTATCAATCCACAGTTATCTCTCCCCTTAGGTAAGTGCGCGCATAACCGCTTATCAATACTCTATCTCCTACCAGTTTACATTGCAATTCGCCACGCCGCTTTGAAAGTTGTATGGCAGAAAGTTCTGTTTTGCCCAATACCCTTGCCCAGTAAGGCGTTAGTGTTGTATGCGCAGAACCTGTTACAGGGTCTTCATCAATACCCGCTTGCGGTGCAAAAAAGCGCGAAACAAAATCAACATTCCTGCCTTTAGCGGTAACAATTACACCGCGGCCATGCAATTGCGCAATTGTGCGAAAGTCGGGTTGAAGGTTAAGGATGTCTTCTTCGCTGCTAAAAATTAGCGCTATATCAGTTTTACCTTTTAATGCAGCCACCGGTTTTATATTAAAACCCTGTATCAGCTCAGCCGTTAATGGTATCTCCTGTGTATCGTCAACGGGGAAATTGAGCGTAAGCAGGTTGCCATTCTTTTCAACGCCTAATACCCCGCTGCGTGATTGGAACGAAACGCTGTTGCCTGATAAGCCCTCGTGGTTGAACATTACATGCGCGGTGGCTAAGGTGGCGTGCCCGCAAAGGTCAACCTCTAATGCAGGTGTAAACCAGCGGATATGATATGCGCCATTGTGCTGGACGTAGAAAGCCGTTTCCGCCAGGTTATTTTCCATAGCTATGTTCTGCAATACACTTTCGGGCAACCAGTTTTCTAAGGGGCAAACCGCAGCGGGATTACCACCAAATATTTTCTGTGTAAAGGCATCAACCTGATAGAGCTTTATTTTCATAACGTAGAAATATTTAAAGGCTGAGTAAAGCTATAAAATAAAAAAGCAGAGCGGTTGGGCTCTGCTTTTTTGAATAAGTTATTTCTATAATTAGAAACGAGGACAGTAGATTGTTTGCGGACCTCTCTTCTTCCATTTGCCAACGTAAGCAAGGCCAACTTCGAAGCCGCCGCGTGAGCGAGAGCCGCTGATCAGCTGTGATACGTTAATGTCGTAAGCAACACCAAGGTCAATACCGTTCCAGTTAACACCTGCGTTCAGGATAACTGATTCAGGATTCAGGCGCTTGTCTCTCCATGGAGCGTTAGGATCACCGCCAACCATACGGAACATGGCTCCTACACGGAAGTGGTCGCCTTGCGGATATCTTTCTTCAAACAGGATACGGAATTCAGTAGCCCAGATAGTTTCTATGCTCTTACCCTGGCTCATTACGATGAACTTAGGCATAAGGTCGAAACGGCCTTTTATAGGGAAACGAATACCACCGTGACCTACAAACTTCATGTTCATGCGCACGTTCTTATCACCTAAGAAGGAAATTGCAGGACGGTTTAAATGGTAAGCGCTGGCGCCTAAGTAGATATTAGAGCGGCCACGACGACCTAATTTCATATACCACAATAAACCGGCGTTAACATCCCAGTATAAAAATCTGTTATCCACCAAAAATTCGTTAGTAGGCAGTAAGGCATTGTAACCTTGTCCATCCCACTGGCTGCCGAATTGCAGGCGGCTGAAATCAATAGTTTGTTGGTAAATGCTTGATGAGAAACCTGCCACCAGGTAGTTTTCGGCACGCTGGTCTAATGCTAAGTGGTAAGCTAATGAAAGGCCACCGCTGTTGAATCCGAATTTAGATTCGCCTGCCTGGTCGCCCATAAACGAAACACCGAAACCGAACGCATCACCTTTCTTAAAACCTTTCGCTGTACGGAAGTCAGCAGAAGCAGTATAGGTGCGATACATCGGCACGCTTTCGTTACGCAGAATTTCTCCCCACTGGCCTCTGAACAATGCTGTAAGACGGTAGTTGCCATCAAAAGCACCCGTTAGTGCCGGGTTCAAATAAACCGGTGTCATATAAAATTGCGAGAAGTGCGGGTCCTGCGCCTCCGCCTTAAATAGCATGCATACAGCCAGTATGCCTAATAGTAAAACTTTCCTCATGTCCCGGGTTTAAAATAGTTATCTAAAATATTAAAATTTGGGTTCTGCAAAATTTTAAATTCAAAAAAATAGGGTTCCTCTCACACTTTTACCGAAAACTGTTCATAAAGGTTACAATTTGTTTTACACAACTTGCAATTTAAGGGGCAATTAGCGCAAAATCGTGATTGTTCCTTTCTTTTCGCGCGCTTTGCCGTTAAGGTAAACCGCCCTTAAGTAGTAGGTATAAACGCCCGGCGTTTGAAGAACTCCCTTGTAGGTTCCGTCCCATCCTAACCATTGGTTTTGCGAGTCGAACACTTTCTCGCCCCAGCGGTTAAAGATGGTAAGGTTAGCTGTTGCCAGCCCTGTACCATACACTACTAAGACGTCATTATTGCCATCGCCGTTGGGTGAAAATGCGTTCGGCACAAAAATATCCTGGCCATCGCCTACCAGCACTTTAACAGTTTCGCTTACGGTGCAATTGTTAAGGTAGTTTACGGTAACGGTATAGTCGGTATGCACATAAGGGGTAGCCTGAACCGATGGGCAATCGCCGCAGCCGAGGCCACTTAGCGGTGTCCATGAGTAGAAGTTGATATCAGAACCTGAGTAATTAGCCACGTTAGCTGTTAACACAACCGAGTTGCCCAGGTCTATCATGGTGTCGCCCGGTAATATAGATAAGGCCAGTTCAGCCGGTTCGAATATCGTTACGGTAGTATCCTTGGTGCAGCCTTCGCTATCGCGGATAATAAGCTGGTAGGTGCCTGCCGCTAAATTCTGGAAGAACTGTGAGCTTTGGAAGTTGGCGCCATCAATAGAATACTCGTAAGCCGTTACTGCACCCGGTGTGCCGCCAATACCGGCAATTTGTATGGCGCCATCGGTGTATTGCGGGCAGCTTACTGAATCAATATCAAGCTGCTGAATTTCGATGGTTGGCGGAGAGGCAAACACCACGGTAAGGGTGGTGTCGCAACCGTTAACATCGGCAACATTTACTGTGTATGTGCCTGGCGCAAGGTTATTGATAGCGGCAGTGGTAGGGCCAAAGGTCCAGTTATAAACGTATGGGCTTGTGCCGCCTGTTACGCTAACTTCTATACTACCATCGGCATCGTTAGCGCAGCTTATTTCGTTTTTGTTAATGAAGGAAGCGTTAAGCGTTACGGGGTCAATTAAAGTTTGATTATCTGTGGTTGAACAGCCTTTGCTGTCAGTAGCTGTAACATCATACTGGCCCGAAGGGATGGAGTTAATCGTTTGCCCATCATTAATACCCGGTACGTATGCCCAATCGTAAATATATGGACCGGTGCCGCCACTTGCTGTTGCGGTTACTGAACCACTATTATCGCCACTACATAACGGATTGGTAAACTGGAATGCCAGGGTAACGGCTGTTGGTTCTGTAACTGTTGCCGTTGCCGTAGCATTACAATTTTTGCTGTCGTAAACTGTTACGGTATAGGTATTTGCTCCAACCGCGGTAAGATCTTCCGATGTGCCTGCTGCACCCCAGTTATAGGTATAACCTCCGGGGTTGCCGCCGCCTGCCGTAATATCTACTGCACCATCCGTTCCGCCATTGCAGGTTGCATTGGTAACGGATGTAACACTTACAGTTACAGCAGTAGGTTCGTTAATGGTAAAGGTTGCAGAGGCCGTACAGTTACCCGCATCTGTAACTACAAGCGTATCAGTACCGGCAGGAAACCCTGTGCCCGGGTTAGCGCCAACACCAATTACGCTCCAGGTATAGGTATAAGGCTGGGTGCCACCATTTACCGTAGCGGTTGCAGTGCCATCACTACCTCCTTTGCAGGATACATCAGTAACTGTTGGAACAGTAACGGATATAGGAGCAGGGTCAACGGCTGTCCACGATGCTGAAGCGGTGCAACTGCTAATGTCCGTTGCTACTACGTTATAAGTATTCGGGCCAAGGCCGGTGATAGGGTTGTTTTGTCCGCCGGGGTTCCACACATAGGTATAGCCCGGCGTGCCACCGGTAGCTACTGCGGTAGCTTGTCCGTTTGCAGCGCCATTACAGGTAATATTTTGCGAGTTGATGGTAACGTTTAACTGGGCGGGTTCCGTTAAAACAACGGTATCGCGCCCGGTGCAACCCTGTGCATCGGTAATGCTTAAGGTATAAGTGTTAGGCCCTAAGTTGGTTATTGAATCTGTTGCAGAAGATACGGGGCTCCATTGATAAGTTATAGGTGCGGTTCCACCACTTGGTGTGGCTACTATTTTACCGTTGGCTGCTCCAAAGCAGGTAATTGGCGTAACAGCCATTTGTATAGGAATATCGTTGCCTACGTAAACGTGTACAGTATCGCTAAGGCTACACGCGCCGCCTGTAAGCGACACCAGATAATCGGTAGAAGCAGACGGACTAACCGTAATAGACTGGGTGTTGCCCGCCGATGCACCGGTGTTTAGGTTAATCCACTGGTAACCGAAGCTTTGGCCGGGAAGTGGGGTGCCCTGGGTGGTAGTGGTTAAAGTAAAAGTTGTTGCACTGCAAGAGAAAGTATCATCAGGGAAAGCCTCAAAGCGCAACGAGGTATCTACGTTCACAAATACGTAATCGCTGCTAACGCAGCCGTTAGGGGCTGTAACATCTACATTATAAATAACCGGCGTTTGAGGGAAACTGATTGCGGTGTCGTTAGTTGGTGGTATAACGGCATTAGGCCCACTCGCTGGTGTCCACTGCGTTGGCATACCATCTACTGAAGTAATACAGATATCGAATTTGGTGTTTGGCCTGCTGGTGCTAACAACCGGGCTACCGGTATTACCGCACTGCGAAGTGTTGCCTTTTGAATAGATGACAGAATTGTATGCAGTTGGGGTCATCTGCATTTTGTTGTTCAGGGTGCTGGTGTTGTTGTTAAAGCAAATTTCAACTACCAGGTTAGATGTGCCATCCCAGTTATATGGAAAATCCAATACATGTGTTTTCCAGCCGGCGGTACCCAACGCCACATTTTTAGCGGAGAACACCGTAACAGCACCGTTTACCCAACCGGGTCCACCGGGTATAGGAAAGGCAGTGCCCTGGGTGCAGGCCATTTTAATCTCAAAGTTTTTCATGGTGTCGTTAGCCGTGTTAACCTGTGCCAGGTTAAAGGAGATGCTGCGGATTTCGCCACCTGAAGGGAATTGCTGTAACAATTCGCTGGCCGGATACAGGAATTGGTGACGCGCACTGTTGCTGAAGTGGCCATACACCGTAGGATATTGCGTTGGCGAAACCGGAGGCGTAACCCCCGTGCCTGTACCTATTTGCCCTGTTAAAATATTGCCGCTGCAAGGTGTTTGGCTAATGCCACAGCTTTGCGGGTTGGTTACAATGGTTAAATCAACCTGCTGGCCGGGGCAAATACTGGTAGGCTGCGCGTGGGCCACAAGCGCAGGGCCTGTACCGTTAACGTTTACCATTAAAGAATCAACATTGGTACAACCGTTAGAACCGGTTACGTACAAGTGGTAGTTAGTAGTAACAAGCGGACTGGCAATTGGATTTGGTATGGTATCATTCGGTAAACCTGAAACAGGATCGGAAAGCCCTGCTGACGGCACCCACTGGAAGTGGTAAGGGCCGTACAAATTATCTGTGCTGGCATTTAATGGCAGCTGACCGTTTTGGCAAATAGAGCCGCCCGGCCCTGCATCGTACAGGAACGGAGGGTCAACATCTACAAAAACGGAATCGGTACCACAATCAGAAGTAAAGTAGTACATAGTTGGCGATGCCGGCGAAACGGTAGGCTTTAAGGTGTTAGGGTTGCTAACCGCATTAGGCCCGGTAGAAGGCGACCAGAAGTAATTGGAGCCACCTGTGGCTGTTAACTGTACAGGCGTACCGCAGAAAGTGGGGCTTGCCGAAAGCAGGTTTACCTGCGTAAATACACAGATGGTGTACACACGGGTGTAAGCGCCTTTAATAGGGCAGTCATCATTCAACGAGTTTAGAATAAAGTTGTGGCAGCCGGTATCCTGCGGGGCCGGTGTCCAGTTAATATGCGCCAGCACTGAATCGCCGGTGCCTATTTGGGTCATAGTTGCACCCGGAATTGCCGAAGGTGTGGTATTGATGTTGCTTGTAACTGTAAGGTTGTGGTTAGCAGGGTCAGTGCAAAGAATATCGAAGTTAAGCGGGGTGCCGGGGCAAACCTGAACGGTTAATGAATCAACCTGGTTACCGTTTTGCACGTTGGTAATAGGGTCCTGCTCAGGTATAGAAATAGCGCAGTTTAAAATTACCACCTGTATATCGCGCATGGTGCTGCCTACTAAAACGCCATCGCGGTATTCATACACGCGCACAGCAAGTACGTCGTTTTCCTGAAAACCCGGAACAAACTGCATTTGGCCTGTTGAAGTGCTAAAACCAAAGGAGTTAGGCGGGCTGGTGCGTATAGGGCAGTTAACTGAGTAGTTGGCTGAAAAGTTTATGTTTTGGTAAGGCAGGTTAAAACCATCCATCGGGTTAACCAGTTCGTAAACCAGTGAATCGCCATCAGCATCTACGCCGCCGTGGTTAAAGGTTACATAGCTGTTTACACAAAAGAAAGGCACCGGCTGGTTGGTAAATGCTACGGAGTTGTTACAATATGGCTGGCCGGTTGAAGGATCAATAGTATTGTTTACGGTTGCATAAATAGAAAGGTCCTCGCCGCCGGGGTTAGGGATGTTACTGATAGAACTATTGCGGCAGCAGTCGGTAGTGCCGAAAGTTACAGTGCCGCAGCCCACCGGAATGTTAACGATGCCGGTATAGGTGTAAACCTGAACACCGGGGTACGGTGGGTTACTGCCGGTTTGGGTCCAGTTACAACCACTCTGTGGTAATTGGGCAGGACATAATTGCGAAACTTCTGAGCCGTTTGGCGGTTGAGCTGTAGGATCCTGGTTAAGGGTGTAATTGCTGGTAAAACCCGAACAGCCGGTAGCGGTTACCTGTAACCCAACGCTGGAGGGCGCAGTAGCCGCCTGGCCTTGAAATTGGTTGTCCCAACAATTGCGGTAGTAACGCACGGTAACTTTGTATTGCATGTTGCCGCCATTTGGGCCTAAGCATACATATTGCAGGTCCTTACCCATATTGTGGGTGGCTTGTGCCACGGGTGCAAAAAGCACCGTAAACAGGGTTAAAATGAACAGGTTTTTCAGGTAAAAATTCTTCAAAAACATTAGCTGAGTTTTAATAGGGGTTCCTTCAGTAAGGAACAAGACGATAAAAATAGGGTTTTCGTTGTAAAAGGGCTGCAATTGAGGTGATGTAAAATCGGTTATTTTAGCGCGCTCAAAAATTGAAATATGTATCGTTCGAACACTTGTGGAGAATTGCGATTAGCTAATGTAGGAACCGAAGTTACCCTTAGCGGCTGGGTACAGCGTGTAAGGGTGCTGGGAGGCTTGACTTTCATTGATTTACGCGACCGTTATGGCTTAACCCAGCTGGTTTTTAATATAGAAACCGATGCCGCCCTTTGCGAGCGCGCCAATAAACTGGGCCGCGAATTTGTGATACAGGTGAAGGGTAAAGTAGCCGAAAGAACCAGCAAAAACGCCCAAATGCCTACCGGCGATATTGAGATTTATGTGAGTGAACTAAATGTGCTTAGCCAAAGTGAGGTTCCGCCCTTTATTATTGAAAATGAAACAGATGGAAGTGAGGAGCTGCGCCTGAAATACCGTTACCTGGACATCCGCCGCCCTGTACTGCGCGACCGCCTGTTAAAGAGAGCAGCTATTATTAAAGCCGTGCGCGAATACCTGGATGGCAAAAGCTTTGTAGAAATAGAGACGCCCAACCTTATAAAAAGTACCCCGGAAGGCGCCCGCGACTTTTTAGTGCCCAGCCGTTT
Organism: Chitinophagales bacterium; assembly: GCA_039811145.1. Taxonomy (GTDB): domain Bacteria; phylum Bacteroidota; class Bacteroidia; order Chitinophagales; family LD1; genus Bog-950. Next base: position 53,676 of record JBDHYB010000020.1, read on the forward strand.
GGTGCATGGCAGTTTTTATGCCCTGCCGCAAAGCCCGCAAATTTTAAAGCAGCTATTAATGGTGGCGGGTATGGACCGTTACTACCAGATAGTTAAGTGTTTCCGTGATGAAGATTTCCGTGGCGACCGCCAGCCTGAGTTTACACAGGTGGATTGTGAAATGAGCTTTGTACACCAGGAGGATATTTTTGAAACCTTCGGTGGTTTAATGCAGCATGTATTTAAAAAAGTGTTGAACTATGAGTTGGGCGCTTTACCACGCCTGCGTTA
>JBDHYB010000021.1:0-50439 GCA_039811145.1 Chitinophagales bacterium
ATTAATCTCCGAGCCTAACTGTCCGTGTGCACCTGTAACTAAAACTTTCTTCATGGTTAAAACACAAAATTATTACTGCAATTTTTAAAAGTTGGCAGCACCTTATCTTTATCCGATACAACAGCCTCTTCCGGCTTAATCATCCAATCAATGTTCAAATCGGTATCTTTGAAAATTATACCGCCTTCACTTTCCTTGCTATAAAAGTTATCGCACTTGTATTGAAAAATGCAGGTATCGCTTAACACAGCAAAGCCATGGGCAAAACCGCGGGGTATGTATAACTGCTTTTTATTTTCAGCACTTAACACAATAGAGTAGCTTTTACCAAAAGTAGGCGAACCTTTACGGATGTCAACTGCTACATCTACAACCTCACCCTCAACTACGCGCACCAGTTTTGCCTGTGCCATTGGGTTAAGCTGATAATGCAGGCCCCTTAGCACACCTCTTACCGATTTTGATTCATTATCCTGAACAAACTCCGAAGTAATACCCGCTTCACTAAAGGTGTTTTTATTAAAACTTTCGAAAAAGTAGCCGCGGGCATCAGCAAACACCTTTGGTTCAAAAACTTTTAAGCCCGGCAAACCGGTTTCAATAAAAGGCATAATAAAATCAAATCTGGGTTAAACAATTAAGGGTAATATTAGCTAAACTAAAGTTTTGTTCAATAGCTTGTCGTAGGTGAGCAGTTTTTCAAGATGTTTCAACTTCAGGCACTCCTTTAAGCTTTCAAATTGTGCCAATCGGTGTAAGTCCGTGCCGGCAAAGTTAACTAATTTTTCGTCAATTAGTCTTTCAGCCACCTGCTTGGCCGGTTTTCCGTATTTGCCGGATAGGGAACCTATATTAATCTGGAAGTAAACATTACGGTCTTTAAAGGAGTGATACGTTTTAAAATCGTTCTCGTGATAATAAGGGTACCGCTCAGGGTGGGCAAGCACCACACGGTACTGTGCCAACTGCAGTTTGTAAATAATATCCAATACCACATTCTGCTTTTGCAGGTACGAAAACTCAATCAAAACGTAGTTCTTGCCAAACGTAAGTATGTCGCGCTTTTCAATCTTTTCATACATGGAGTTATCAGCGTAATACTCAGCAACAGCATCAAACTCTATGTTAATGCCATGCTTGGCCATTTGTGCGCGCACTGCATCTCTTCCCTTCAATATCTTTTCGGTAGAATTATTGTAGCCATCAGCCACAACGTGCGGCGAGGTATATATCTTCTTAAAGCCAAGGCTCTCAAATTGCCTTAACATCTCAAGCGATGTCTCCATATCCGGTGAACCATCGTCAATACCGGGTATTAAGTGAGAGTGTATATCCGCAGCCATAAGACTATAATCCTGCAGGGAAGAAGACTCCTCCTTTTTACCACCAAAAATTCCCAAGAGTTTATTTAGCACCGCTTGTATTTCGGGCTAAGATAGGCCATTTTACCCGTTGCAAAGATAAATCAGGCGCTGTATAGCTTTTTGAAGTACTCAACCGTTAAAGCCAGGCCCTTACCAAAGTTAAACTCAGGCTTGTAACCAAGCATGGCTTGTGCCTTCGATATATCCGCTAAAGAATTGCGTATATCTCCCGCACGGGCTGCACGGTAGGTGGCTTTATGGTCGCTTCCAAGCAACTGTTGTATATCGGCATAAAGGCGGTTAACCGAGAAGTTCTCGCCCACTGCTATATTAAATACCTGGCCACTTGCTTCTTTATTATCGCAAAGCATAGCTCTTACGTTTGCCTGTACCGCATTCTCCACAAAAGTAAAATCGCGTGTTTGCTCTCCGTCACCGTCAATAAACACTTCTTCGCGGTTCATTATCTTAGAAACAAACAAAGGAATTACTGCTGCATACATACCGTTGGGGTCTTGCTTAGGCCCAAAGATGTTGAAGTAGCGCATGCCTATTACGTTCATACCGTAAACAGACTTAAACACCCCGGCATACAATTCGTTGGTGTACTTGCTTACCGCATACGGTGAAAGTTGCTTACCGATGCGCGCTTCCACCTTAGGTAAGGAAGCCTCATCGCCATATACTGAAGAGGATGACGCATAAACGAAGTTCTTAACGCCGGATTCGTTAGCCGCGCTAAGCATATTTACAAAACCACCAACATTTACATCATTGGTGTTCCAGGGTTCTTTTATGGAACGTGGCACTGAACCCAGCGCCGCCTGGTGCGAAACAAAATCAATACCTGCACAAGCCTTGCGGCAGTCTTCCAGGTTTCTAATATCTCCGCTAACAAATTCAAATGCAGGATTGGCCTTAAATTCTTCAATATTCAATTCGCGGCCGGTGGCAAGGTTATCAAACACCCTTACCTTTTTTGCGCCGTATTTTAAGAGGTACTCAACAAGGTTAGAACCAATAAACCCGGCGCCGCCTGTTACCAAAAACGAATATTGCGATAAGTCTTTATCGTGATACTTAATATCAAACATTAGCGGGCTGAATATTGTTGTTCGTAATAGTTTTTGTAAGCGCCGCTGGTAACGTGGTTCAGCCATTCTTCATTGGCTAAATACCAATCCACTGTTTTTTCAAGGCCCTCTTCAAAAGTAACGGATGGCTTCCAGCCTAACTTCTCGTTTAGTTTAGTAGCATCAATAGCATAGCGGCGGTCGTGGCCGGGGCGGTCTTTCACATAAGTAATCAGCTTCTCCGATTCTCCCTCTGCACGGCCCAGCTTCTTATCCATTACCTTGCACATCAGCTTTATCAGCTCAATGTTCTGCCATTCATTCCAGCCACCAATATTATATGTTTCACCAAGTTCGCCCTTGTGTAAAATGGTATCAATAGCGCGGGCATGGTCTACCACCCACAACCAATCGCGGGTGTATTTGCCATCGCCATAAACAGGTAGCGGTTTATTGTTACGAATGTTATTGATAAACAGCGGTATCAGTTTCTCAGGAAACTGGTGCGAACCATAGTTGTTAGAACAGTTAGAAATAACTACGGGCAGGTTATAGGTATTGAAGTAAGCGCGCACAAAGTGATCGCTGCTTGCCTTAGAAGCACTATAAGGAGATTGCGGATCATAAGGCGTAGTCTCTAAAAAGAAACCGGTATCACCCAGCGAACCATATACCTCATCGGTTGAAACGTGATAGAAGATACGGTCCTTGCGCAAAGGTTTATCCTTTGTGCATTCCCACACCTTTTTTGCGGCATTAAGCAGGTTAACTGTGCCAATAACGTTGGTAGTAACAAACTCTAATGGATTAGAGATAGAACGGTCCACATGGCTTTCGGCTGCTAAGTGCACAACAGCCAAAAACTTATGTTCCTCAAATAGGTTATTGATAAAAGCCTGGTCGGTTATATCGCCTTTTACAAACTTATAGTTGGGCTTGCCTTCAACATCCTTTAGGTTTTCCAGGTTACCTGCGTAAGTAAGTTTATCAAGGTTGTACACTTCATAATCAGGGTAGTTGTTTACAAACAACCGCACCACATGCGAACCGATAAAACCTGCCCCACCTGTTACTAATATCTTTTTCATTGCTTCTTGCTTTCTTATTACAGGCTCCAATACGAGAAAGCCTTTATTTTATTTCTCAAATCGCCCTTAACATCTACTATAATGCCATCTTTTTTCAGAATTTTTTGGAAGAAGGCATCATCCAACGTACTGAATTGATCGTGGTTAACGGCAACAATTACTGCATCGTAATCTTTACCATACTCCTTATTAAGGTGTATGCCGTACTCTTCGTGAAACTCTTCCGCATCAGCATAAGGGTCCGTTACTTCGGTTTTAACCGAGTAGCGCTTCAACTCCTGAATAACATCCACCACCTTACTATTGCGTATATCGCTAACGTTTTCTTTAAAGGTAGCACCCATAACCAATATACGGGTAGCATCAATCTGCTTGTGCAGTTTAATTAACTCCTGCACCAACTTACGGGCAACGTGCGCACCCATATCATCATTAATACGGCGGCCTGCCAAAATAACTTCAGGGTTATAACCTAGCTCTAAAGACTTATAAGTAAGGTAGTAAGGGTCCACACCAATACAGTGGCCACCCACTAAGCCGGGGAAGAACTTCAGGAAGTTCCATTTAGTACCTGCTGCTTCTAATACCTCGTACGTGTTTATGCCCATTAAGTCAAAAATGCGGCTTAACTCGTTCATCAACGCAATGTTCAAATCGCGCTGGGTATTTTCGATAATCTTGGCAGCTTCGGCAACTTTAATTGAAGAAGCGCGATGCGTACCGGCAGTTACAATAATCTCGTAAGTGCGTGCAATTACATCTAATGATTCAGCATCGCAACCTGATACTACTTTCTTAATCTTAGTAATGGTATGCTCTTTATCGCCCGGGTTAATACGTTCAGGGCTATAGCCAAGCTTAAAGTCAACACCCATTTTCAAACCGCTTAACTGTTCCATTACAGGCAGACAATCTTCTTCAGTACAACCAGGGTAAACGGTGGATTCAAACACTACATAGTCACCCTTTTTAAGCACCTTGCCAATTGTAGTAGAGGCGCTTACTACCGGTTTTAAATCAGGCACATTGTGCTTATCAACCGGCGTAGGCACAGCAACAATAAAGAAGTTGGCATCCTTAAGGTCATCAATATTCGCAGTAAAGTGAATATCAGTTCCTTCAAAATCTTTTGCCTCTAATTCATTGCTCGGGTCAATGTTATTCCGCATCATATCAACCCTTTTCTGGTTGATATCAAATCCGATAACAGAGATTTTGCGGGCAAACTCCAGCGCAATAGGCAGCCCCACGTAACCCAATCCTATTACTGCTAATTTCTTTTTCTTGCTTAGTAATTCTTCAACCATCTTATTTAACTTTTGAAACCTTTCCGTCCTTTAATTGATATTTCTCTTTACTCTCCGGGCATATTGCTACACCCTCTTTATCGAAGTTAAGCCTGTGCCCGTATTCGCTCATCCATCCCAACTGCTTAGCGGGGTTACCCACTAATAATGCGTAAGCAGGTACATTTTTAGTAACCACTGCACCGGCGCCAATAAAAGCAAACTCGCCAATATCATGCCCGCAAACTATAGTAGCGTTAGCGCCAATTGATGCTCCGCGCTTAACGGTTGTTTTAGAGTATTGTCCGCGGCGGTTAACAGCGCTGCGAGGGTTGGTTACATTGGTAAACACCATTGATGGCCCCAGGAAAACATCATCCTCGCAAACCACACCGGTGTATATAGATACGTTGTTCTGTATCTTAACGTTGTTCCCTAAAACCACATCCGGGCTAACTACTACGTTCTGCCCGATGTTGCAATTTTCGCCAATAGTGCAATTGGGCATTACGTGGCTGAAATGCCAGATTTTAGTGCCTTTACCAATCTTGCAGCCCTCGTCAACATAGGCGCTTTCATGCACGAAATAGTCTTTATTCTCCATTACGCAAACCTATGTTTAGATTGATATAATTCTTCTTTCGATAAACTCTTAAAGTAGTCGTAGGTAATCTTTAGGCCCTCCGCACGGTTTACCTTCGGCTCCCATCCTAAAATGGCTTTAGCGCGGGTAATATCCGGCTGGCGCTGCTTTGGGTCATCAACAGGCAGCGGCTTATAGATAACCTTTTGGGTAGTGCCCGTTAGTTTAATTATCTCTTCTGCAAACTGGCTAATGGTAATTTCAGATGGGTTGCCAATATTAACCGGCTGGTGATAGTCGGACAACAGCAAACGGTAAATACCCTCTACTAAATCATCAACGTAGCAGAAGGAGCGCGTTTGGCTGCCATCACCAAAAATGGTCAAGTCTTCACCACGTAAAGCCTGGCCAATAAATGCCGGAAGAACACGTCCATCGTTCAAGCGCATACGTGGGCCATACGTATTAAATATTCTTACAATTTTAGTATCCACGCCGTGAAAGGTGTGGTAAGCCATAGTAATAGCTTCCTGAAAACGCTTGGCCTCGTCATACACACCACGCGGACCAACAGGGTTTACATTGCCCCAGTAATCTTCGTTTTGCGGATGCACCTGAGGGTCGCCGTACACTTCACTGGTGGAAGCCACCAGTATACAGGCCTTTTTTGCCTTAGCCAAACCAAGCAAGTTGTGCGTTCCCAAAGAACCTACCTTTAAAGTTTGTATTGGAATTTTGAGGTAGTCAATAGGTGATGCAGGAGAAGCGAAGTGCAGGATATAATCTAAATGGCCGGGCACATGCACAAACTTTGAAACATCATGATGATAGAATTCAAAATGCTCCAGCTTAAACAGGTGCTCGATATTTTTCAAATCGCCAGTAATAAGGTTATCCATGCCAATAACATGGTAACCCTCTTTAATGAACCTGTCACAAAGATGAGAACCCAAAAAACCGGCCGCGCCTGTTATTAATACCCGTTTCATTTCACTGTTTCTCTGCCTATGCTATAATACGTAAAGCCAAGCTTTTTTAAATGCTCAACACTATAAAGATTTCTTCCGTCAAAGATTAACTTATTCTTAAGAGCAGAAGATATTTTGTCGAAGTCAGGGGAACGGAACTCGTTCCATTCTGTTACTATAACCAGAAAATCGGCGCCGCTTAAAGCATCATATTCATCCTTGGCAAAGTAAACCTTCTCACCATACTGCCTTTCTACATTTTTCATGGCTTCAGGATCATAAGCGCGCACTTTTGCACCGGCCTCCAGCAACTTATCTATTAAGTAAAGGGCAGGTGCCTCGCGTATATCATCCGTATTGGGCTTAAAGGCAAGCCCCCAAAGGGCTATTGTTTTGCCACTTAAGTTACCGCCAAAATGGGCTTCAATCTTTTTATAAAAACCCTCGCGCTGCAACTGGTTCACGCGCATTACTGAATCCAGAATGGTAAAGTCATACTTATTTTGTTGCGAGGTATGATACAACGCCTGCACATCCTTAGGGAAACAACTGCCACCATAACCTACGCCGGCAAACAAAAAGCGCTTGCCAATACGGCTATCTGTGCCAATACCCTTGCGTACATTATCTACATCGGCGCCAACCAACTCGCACAGGTTGGCAATTTCATTCATAAACGAAATTTTGGTAGCCAAAAATGCATTAGCCGCATACTTGGTTAGCTCGGCGCTGCGCTCATCCATAAAAATTATGGGGTTACCCTGGCGTACAAAAGGCTCATAAAGCTCCTCCATCAATTTGCCGGCTTCATCTGAGCTGGTTCCTACTACTACCCTCTCAGGCTTCATAAAATCCTCAACAGCTACACCCTCTTTCAAAAACTCAGGGTTAGAAACCACGTCAAATTTTACTTTGGCGTTTCTAGCCACTACATCGCGCACCTTATCGGCAGTGCCAACCGGTACCGTGCTTTTATTTACAATAACCACGTAATGGTCTACCAACTTGCCTAATTCCTCGGCTACCTGCAATACATATTTCAAATCGGCGCTTCCATCCTCTCCCGGCGGGGTAGGCAGGGCTAAAAATATAATCTTAGCTTCCTTAATACCCTCAGCCAGCGATGTGGTAAACTTTAAACGACCCTGTTTCAGGTTGCGTTCAAACAGTACATCAAGGTCCGGCTCGTAAATAGGCATTACGCCGTTTTTAAGTTGCTCAACCTTTTTAGCATCAATATCAATACAGGTAACCATATTGCCGGTTTCGGCAAAGCAGGTGCCTGTTACCAGGCCTACATATCCTGTACCTACAACCGCAATTTTCATTTCACTAACTCTTTAAAACTATCAGCAATAAACTTCAGCTCCTCTTCCCGGAACTCCGTATGTATTGGTAAGGAAAGTACGCTTTTGCACAGGGCTTCGGTTACGGGAAACATGCCTTCTTTGTAACGCTCGTCTGTATAGGCCTTTTGCATGTGCAGGGGTATGGGGTAATATACCATAGAAGGTATTCCTTTCTCCGCTAATTTCTTTCTAACCTCATCGCGGTCCACGTTTTTCAGCTTCATCGTATATTGATGAAACACATGGTTTGAATGTGCAAAGCGCACCGGCGTTTGCACATTAGCCAGGCCTGCAAAAGCAGTATCATAATAATCCGCCACTTTGCGGCGGCGCTCAGCATAATCATCCAGGTATTTCAGCTTAACATCCAATATAGCTGCCTGTATGCTGTCAAGGCGGCTGTTAACGCCTATTTCATCGTGCTGGTATAATACACTTTGGCCGTGGTTCGCAATCATGCGTATACGTTTGGCCAAAGCTTCATCATTGGTATATAGGGCACCACCATCGCCATAACAACCCAGGTTTTTGCTGGGGAAAAACGATGTGCTGCCAATTGTGCCTATGGTTCCGGCCTTAACCTTAACGCCTGATTTAAAAGTATAATCAGCCCCAATAGCCTGGGCGTTATCTTCAATAACATGCAGTTTATGCCTGTTAGCAATATCCATTATGGCCTCCATATCCGCACATTGGCCAAACAGGTGTACCGGCACTATAGCTTTAGTGCGCGGCGTTATGGCTTTTTCAATGGCAGCGGGGTCAATAGTAAAGGTATCGGGGTTAACATCTACCAACACGGGCTTAAGCTTCAACAGCGCAATTACCTCGGCAGTTGCTACATAGGTAAAGGAAGCCGTTATCACTTCGTCTCCCGGCTCATAGCCTAAGGCCATCATAGCTATCTGAAGGGCATCGGTACCATTCGCACAGCTTATAACCTGCTTGCAACCCAGGTAAGCCGCCAAATGGTCTTCAAAGGCTTTAACCTGCGGCCCCTTGATAAACTGGGTGGAGGTTACAACGTCAGCAATAGCCTTGTCAATTTCGGGCTTTATCCTCTCGTACTGGGCCGAAAGGTCAACCATTTTTATTTCGGGCACGGCTCTCATTTTTTGGGCGGGCTAAAGTAATATTTTTGCGTTATTGCAGTTAAGGAAGGATTCGTATAATAATGTGCCTTTCTAAACCTAAATTGCAGCGCAAATCAATGAAATTGAGCTTTATAAACAAATCATCATGTCTTTTTGCGTCACTGCTCATCACCCTCACGGTTTTCGGGCAGCAGGTGGAAGAGAAAAAAGAGAAGCCGGAAAGCAAATTTGAACCCAATACCGCTTTAATAATTGCCCCGTCTTATACCGCCCAGTTCCCCTTTGGCGATATGGCAGACCGTTTCGGCTTTAATAGCCAGGTAAGCCTTAACCTGATGTATAAGATGAAGAAAAACTGGTTAATTGGTGTGGAAGGAGGCTTTCTTTTTGGCGACCAGCTACGCGAAAACTACATCATTGATAAAATTACCACTGCTACCGGCCACCTTATAGGTACTAATAACGATTTGATAAGAGTTCGCCCGCAAATGCAGGGCTATACCATTAAGGCCGAGGTTGGCAAAATCATTCCCTTCTCGGCAAAGTACCCCGATGCCGGGCTGTTGCTAATCACAAGCCTGGGCTTTCTGCAACATAAAATCTGGCTGAATGTGCGCGAAACCAGCGTGCCCCAACTTAGCAAAACCTACCGCAAGGGTTACGACCGCATGAGCAATGGCCCCGTTATCTCTCAATTTATTGGTGGCACCTTTATGGCCCGCCGTAAGTATTACAGCTTTTACGGGGGCCTGCAGTTTGATGTAGCCTTTACACAAAACCGGCGCGCTTTCGACTTTTACGAGCAACGTAAACTTGACGAAAAGCGAGTTGACATGTTCCTGGGTATAAAAGTGGGTTGGATTTTACCTGTATTCCTTCAGGCCAACGAAAAGGAATATTACTATTACTAAACCTCCCGAAGGGGAGGCTTAACACCAGTTACGTTGAGCCTGCTTGCATACAACATTGCTATTCGTTTTTATTGGTTAGGCATCCGCCTGGCAGCACTGGTTAATAAAAAGGCGGCGCTATGGATTAACGGCAGAAATGACTGGCGTCAACAACTATCTTCACTTAATAAGGCAAGCAAGAAAACGGCTTGGTTCCATTGTGCAAGTTTGGGTGAGTTTGAGCAGGCAAGGCCGCTTATTGAAAAACTTAAGCAAGAGAAACCGGATTACCGTATAGTCTTAAGCTTCTTCTCCCCCTCCGGTTACGAAGTGCGCAAAAATTACAGTGGCGCCGATGTGGTGACTTATTTGCCGCTTGATACGGCTAAAAATGCCAGGGACTATATCAATGCCATACAGCCGGACATTGCCTTTTTCGTGAAATACGAGTTTTGGTTCTACTACCTCCGGGAACTAAAGGCCAAAGGAGTACCTACCACCCTTTTCTCTTCCATTTTCAGGAAGGACCAGGTGTTCTTTAAAGGGTATGGCGGGCTGTTCAGGGAGATGCTTCAAAGCTTCACTCACATCTTCGTGCAAAACGAAGCATCGCAACATTTACTCTCACAAATTGGCATCAGCAGTCAAATAGCAAACGATACCCGTTTCGATCGGGTGTATCAAATTGCACAACAGCGTAACACTTTATCTCTTATTGAAAAATTCAAAGGCAATGCTCCATTGTTTATAGCCGGCAGTACCTGGCCCAAAGATGAAGAGTTGATTACAGCACTGGTTACTGCCGGAACACTTAAAGGTCACAAATACATTATCGCTCCGCACGATATTGATAGTGCACGAATCGAAACGTTGTTAGTTGAATTGGGGCCAAAGGCAATCAAACTTTCGCAACTGAATGAAAGCAATGCATCAACTACGGATATAATACTGGTAGATAGTATAGGGCAGCTTACGGCTATTTACGCCTACGGCACCATTGCCTATGTAGGTGGCGGATTTAACGCGAGTGTACATAATGTGCTGGAACCTGCAGTTTACGGTATGCCCGTGTTATTCGGGCCTAACCACACCAAATCTGCCGAGGCTAAAGAGCTTATAACCACAGGCGCTGCCTTTTGCATTAACAACAATGCCGAGTTAACTGAGGCGTGCAACAGTTTATCAAACAACGACAAGCTAAACAGCAGCGCACAAGCTGCCAAACAGTATGTAGAGCAGCGCACCGGCGGCACCCAAAAAGTATGGAATGCTGTAGCCGCTTTGTTGTAACCTCTTCCATCGCAGCAATAAAAAAGCCCCCGACTATTCAGGGGCTTATTACTTAAAACCTTTTAATCAGCCTTAAGGCTATTATTTCTTATCGCCGGGGCCTTTGGCAATGTTATCGCGCATGCTGGTATCAGCCTGTATGTTTTGCATTTTGTAGTAATCCATTACGCCAAGGTTGCCGTTTTTAAAAGCATCGGCCATTGCAATCGGTATTTGCGCTTCGGCCTCAATAACTTTAGCGCGTGCTTCCTGGGCCTTTGCTTTCATCTCCTGCTCAAGGGCTATAGCCATTGCGCGGCGTTCTTCCGCCTTAGCCTGTGCAATATTTTTATCGGCATTGGCCTGGTCCATTTGCAGGGCAGCGCCAATGTTTTTACCAATGTCAATATCTGCGATATCGATAGAAAGAATTTCAAAGGCTGTACCTGCATCAAGGCCTTTGGCTAATACCACTTTCGAAATGGAATCCGGATTTTCCATTACGTGCTTATGGCTTTCTGACGAGCCTATACAGGTAACAATACCTTCACCTACGCGGGCCAATACCGTTTCCTCACCGGCGCCACCCACCAACTGCTTAATGTTAGCGCGCACCGTTACACGGGCCTTGGTTATTAACTGAATACCGTCCTTAGCCACAGCGGTTACCGGCGGCGATTCAATAATGCGAGGCTGCACACTCATTTGCACCGCCTCAAACACATTACGGCCAGCAAGGTCAATGGCGGTAGCTGCACGAAAGTCAAGCTCAATATTTGCTTTATCGGCGCTGATAAGGGCACGTACAACGCGGTCCACATTACCGCCGGCCAGGTAGTGCGCTTCCAACATATCGCGCTCAACAGGTATACCGGCTTTATGGCCCATTACCATGGCGTTTACTATGGTAGTTGGCGGTACTCTTCTAAAACGCATAAACAGCAACTGTACCAGGCTGATATTTACGTTGGCAAACTTGGCCGATAACCAAAGCGGTATAGGCAATAGCCAGAACAGGATTAAAATGGCAAAGACAATTATGCCTGCCAAAACAAATACGGGTGCATCCATCAGTTTAGGATTTTATGGGTTGAACGAAAATTTTTGAACCATTGATTTTTATAACTTCTATGGCGCTATCGCGCTTAACGTAGTCGCCGGTGGAATATACTTCAACTTTATTTGAACCAAATATTGCTTTGCCGTTAGGCCTTAGTTCAGTTATTGCGGTGCCTCTGTCACCAACATTCAAAAAAGAGATTTCCGGCTCATTAACCCTCCCATCTATGGTCCCTTTCATGGCCAGTTTGTTGGTTTGTATTACCCTAAAACCTAAGGCAATGCTAACAAACACGGCAGTTAAAGAAATTATAAGGGTAAGGTTACCGGCCTTTTGACCATAGTAGCTATACATTAAAAGCACACCGATACCAACTGCTACGCCGCCGGCAATGCCAAACAAAGTAGTTCCGGGTATAAAGAATATCTCCAGGAAAATCAGAAGAAGACCTACAAGAATAATCGCGAGTATAACCCACAGTGCCATATGGCTAATATAAGAACTTAGTAATACGCAAAAGAAAATCAATCCTCTTCTTCCAGTTCGCCACCCTTGGCTTTAATAAAGTGTAGCAGGGTTTTATTATCTTTTGTGTCCGAGGCCAGGTCCATGTGTAAAGAGTCAATACTTTGTATACTAAACACCGTTTCCTCCTTATCGGGGTTGGATACCGATTTCAGCTTTAAGGTTTTGCCATTCAAATTGTATTTACCCTTCTCGGTCATACCTGAGGCTACAATCATGTAACCGCCTTCTTCATTAAACTCCCACATCCAGTTGCCGGCAGTATTGCCATCCATTTGGGTACCGTTAAGTTCTACTTTATCAACGCGCCAAATGCCTACCAACTGCTCCTTGGTTTTATTACTGCATTGTGCAAGCAGTATAATAATGCCCGCTGCCAATAACAGGTATATGCTTTTTTTAAAATTCAGTTCCATATATAGTGCTGTTTAATTAGTCCTTCTTTCTACCCATTGTAAAAATAACCTCCTGCCCTCCTTCATCCACTCTAAACTCAAATTTTTCGTTGTCCAGTTCCTGCACCTGGAAGGTCTTGGGCTGGTTATCCGGCCCTGTTGAAGTCATCGCTGTTGAATTCCAGTTCAATTTCCATTTGCCATCCACAGGTTGATTGTTAAGGGTAGCGGTGTATGTTCCATCAGCCCGGTAGGTTATGGTGTACGAGGTCTTCATCATGTTAACCCAGTTATCCGTTACCGGTTTTAACTCAGGCGCAACTGCCTCTTTATATTTCAAATCGTCAATACGCCAGGTGCCCACCACCAGTTTCGATTTATCAGTACATGATGACAGTGTGCTTAACGCAACAAATGCTATGGTTAAACAAAATAATCCGGCTTTGCTTATGTTCATACGGTTAAATTAGCGTGCTAAAATAGCTGCCATACCCTCAATTACAAATGCCGCATGAAAATCAGCTTTCTTCAACTTGGCAAAACCGTATCGCCTGATATAAAAAGCATTTGCGCCGATTATGCCAAACGCATTAACCGTTACGTGAAGTACGAGGAGGTGGTGATAGAGAATTCGGCCATCAAAGCAACGGAAGTAGAAAAGGTGAAGGAGTTAGAAGGGCAACTACTGCTTAAACGCCTTAACCCCGGCGATTATCTCTTTTTGCTGGATGAACGCGGAAAAGAAATGGACTCCGTTCAATTTGCCGCCACCCTTAACAACCTGATGAACCAATCGCATAAGAATGTTTACTTCGCTATAGGCGGGGCTTATGGTTTTTCAAAAGAGGTGTATAGCCGGGCCAATGCTAAATTAAGTTTAAGTAAAATGACTTTTTCGCACCAGATAATACGCGCCATTTTTGCCGAACAGTTATACAGGGCTTACACCATATTAAATAACGAACCTTACCATCATTCATGAGTATTACACTAATAATTGTGGTTGTTACCTGTGCGTTTTCATTTTACGCATTAAGTAACCCGCATGTGTTTGAGGAATTGAAGTTTAACCCTTACCTGGTTTGGCATCATAAAAAAGTGCATCGCCTGGTATCCATGGTATTTCTGCACGCCGATTTTGTACACCTGGCCTTCAACATGCTGGCGCTGTACTCCTTTGGTGAGATTGTGGAAAGAGATTTTCACTGGCTTAACCCGCAAACCGAAAACATGGAGATATTCGGCACTAAAGGCGGGGTAATGTTTGTGGTGTTCTACTTCAGCGCAGCCATATTCGCCAACCTTTGGAATTTGTTTAAGCATAAAGATGATTACAGCTTTTCAAGTGTAGGGGCTTCAGGCGCTACCAGCGCAGTAATGTTTGCCTTTATCTTGTTTCACCCCAACGCCTACGGCTTTACCTTCTTTTTTATACCACTTGGTAAAACACCGGCATGGGTGGTAGGCCTGCTGTTCTTAGCCATGTCCACTTTTATGTCGCGCCGCGGTGGCGATCGCATTGACCATGTTGCCCACTTTTGGGGCGCTATATTCGGTTTATTGTTCCCGCTTATAGGCAACTACCTTTTAGCGCCTAGGTTTATTGAAATTGTAATACCATGATAGTTGATTTAAGAAGCGATACCCTTACAAAGCCATCGGCGGCAATGCTTGAGGCCATGGTTAAAGCTGAGTTAGGCGATGATGTTTTTGCCGAGGACCCTACTGTAAAAAAGCTGGAAGAGAAGGTTGCTGCACTCTTTGGTTTTGAAGCCGCATTGTTTTGCCCCAGCGGCACCATGACCAACCAAATTGCCATTAAAGCACATACTCAACCGCTGGATGAAATTATCTGCGATAAGATTTCGCACATCTATAATTACGAAACCGGTGGCTGGGCTTTTCACTCGGGGGTATCAGTCAGGCTTACTGATGGTAACCGGGGCCGAATGACGGTAGCACAAATAGAAGAATTGATACTGCCCGATTTTGATTGGTACCCCAACACCCGCATGGTAGCTATAGAAAATACCGTAAACAAAGGGGGCGGCAGCGTTTATACGGTAGAAGAGATGAAAGCCATTTCTGATTTTTGCCGTAGCAGAAAGCTGATAATACACCTTGACGGAGCACGCATTTTTAATGCCCTGGAGTTTTTAGGCAAAACTCCTGCCCACCTTGCAGGTATATTCGATAGTGTATCAGTGTGTATTAGTAAAGGATTGGGCGCACCCGCCGGTAGCGTTTTGGCCGGTACTAAAGAAATGATTAAAAAGGCCAGGAAGATACGTAAGGTAATGGGCGGTGGCATGCGCCAAAGCGGCCTGTTGGCGGCAGCCTGTGTTTATGCATTGGATAACAACATTAGCCGCCTTGCCGAAGATCATCGTAAGGCAAGAATGCTGGCCCAAACACTGGAAAGTTGTGCATGGGTAAAACAGGTTTTACCAGCCGAAACCAATATTGTAATTTTTGAGGTGGAAGATGCCGCTAAAACCGCAACTCAACTAGCTGAGAAAGGCATACGCACCTCTCCTTTTTCACCCACACTTGTGCGCATGGTTACACACCTTGATGTTACAGAGGAAATGCTGGAGTTTACCTTGCAAAAGCTGAAAGAAACAAGCGCCTGATTATTGCGCTTTCTTGTATTCAGCCGGCACTACAAATTCAGCATCGGCAATTTCAGTTTGCTTAACGCTGATAAGTTCGTAGTTGGCTACTACCTTGCCCTGCAGGTTTTTGGTAATTGATTTTACCGGGAAGCCTTTAATCCTTTCGCTGTTAAGGCCAAGTATATCGTAGTTACTGCGGAAGAAAGGGAAGTATTGATAGAAGTTGTATTTAACTTCTACAGTAACCCACATCTCAGTTTCAGTAGAGGTAGTGCTCACCAACATCTTCTCGCACTTAATGCCACCAAACTCCATGGTTTCGCCGGTGCGGGTAACTTTAACGCTACCGGTTTCCATATCCTTAGGGGGCTGTATTTTATTGGTAGGCATGGTAAAATAGGTTTTAGCCTGCCCACCTGTAGGGTTGCCTTCATTAAACATCAGCAACTGCCCGCCTTTACGGTCGGGTATAAAATCCGATACGGTGCTTACCTTACCATCACTAAAGGTCATTTTCATTTTGCAGGCATCATCAGTAACGTACCAGGTTACCAAAATGGTAGAGCCTATGGCATTATCGCTGGTATATTTCTGCTCAACTATAAGTCCCTTGGCGGCAAAGGCAAATTGCAGTGCCATTACCAATGTGGCGAGGGTGATTAGTTTTCTCATGCTAATTTTATTTCCGTTGCTGTTTTGTAATTAGTTACCAACTACCCCTTTAACCTGGGCAGAGTTATAAGTGCCGTCATTAATACCGCTTAAGGTGTTGCCGTTGCGCTTAATAGCGTTACCCGGCAAACCGCTTTGCGGGCCATAGAAAGGTAAAAAGCCACCCGGTATTGGAATAGGGATACATATTTGACCGATAATTGGAATGCTAACGCAAACCTCAATATCTACATCAATATAACCCTGCGTACCCTGTTGACCAAAAGCCCCACCATCACCACCATAAGCAGAAGGGGTAATATTAACGGTTGCTACGCTGATAGGAATGCTGATTGGATAGTTAGCCGTAGCGCCCACACCAGGCACTGAACCCACACAACAGGTAGCATCCGTACCGTTTTGGAAAACGCCGATGTTTATACCACCCGGGTTAGTTACGCCACCTGCACCCGACTCAGAGCCGCCACCGCCACACATACCAAAGCCAATCACAATCTGTCCGATAATAGGTATGCTGGGGGTGCCTAAGGCAAAGCCAACCGAGCCGCCGCCGCTACCGCCGCCATAAATAGCGCCGTTGTTCTGCAGCACTGTGCGGGTAGTTAAATTCATAGCCAAACCGCCGGGCTCACCGGGGTTACCACCTGCTACCAGCAAGCTGCCGTTAAAAACAAATGAACCACCATCGCCACCACGGCCAAGCACATCGCCGTTGTTTACAATGCACACCAGTGAGTTGTTGGCAAGGTTACCGGTAGTGTAGGCCGGTATGGTATTATCGCTGGCTTTTAATTCAACAGCGTTATTGATGTTAAGCACTACAAACTGCGGAGAGCCTGAAGGCAGGTTGTTTATAGCCTGTAAGTTATAATCCAACTGGTCCGTAGGTATAGTAAATATCTGCGGGGCCTTAACAGTAACAGTATAGGTTAAAAAGTGTATCTCATCGCCGCAAAAGGCCTGTATTACTATGGGGTAAACGCCGCCAACGGGTGCGCATAAATCTGCTTTAACCACAATTTCTACCGAGCCGGTGGAGTCAATAGTAGAGTTGCCGTTAAAAGAAGCTGTTACACCTTGCGGTAGTGAACCCAGAAAGATTATAGATATATCCTGATTGCCGTTTGTTTGCTGCACACTGATAGTGGCACTTACCGAATCAGAGAAAATACGGTCAAGCGTATCAGTAGGGTCGTCTATAGTCATTGTAAAAGCGCACTCGTGGCAATTTTTCTCATAGGTTTTAAGCCAACATTCACCATTCCAGTACTCAATAAGGCTATCGGAAGTATTAAAAATGGTAAGGCCCTTTAGGGGGTTGTTGATGGCATCGCGCTGAGCTTGCGTTAAACGGGGTAATCCCAGTCCGCGATCGGTACTTTCCAATTGCAGTACCGCGCTGCTATCAGGTATCAGAATATTGATACCAACCTGAGCATGCAATTGGTTAAGCGAAACAAACAACAGGGATAGAAAAAGCAGTTTTTTCATGTAGCTATTATTGCGGTGCCAAAAATAGTACTTATTCCACATTGTAAAAGCCTCATCCTGTTTTGGGAATAATAAAGAGGAGCATGCTTCGGATTTTATGATCCACGCCAAGTTTGTTATTGACTTCTACGAATTTTAGCTGCTTCTTTGACCATGCTCAAACCACGAATGGGCCGGGTTTGCGTATTGCTTACAGTTTTCAAACAACGCGCAAATGAAAAAGCTATTTGGCGCGCTGCTGTTATTATTTACAGTAGCAATCGCCGCTGCCCAAAACAATGTGGGGATAGGTACGCAAACACCTGACGCCTCAGCAATACTTGATATCAACTCAAACAACAAAGGCCTTTTGGTTCCGCGAATGACCACTGCCGACCGCTTGGCAATACCTTCTCCTGCTACGGGATTATTGGTATTTGACACCAATGTGGGATGCTTTTTCTGGTTTAACGCCAGTTGGAACTCCTTATGTGCTGCATCGGCCGGTAGCGGCCCTACCGGACCAACAGGCGCAACAGGTGTAACCGGGCTCACAGGTGCACAGGGAGTTGCAGGTGCAACAGGCAATACCGGAGTTACAGGAGCAACAGGGCCCACTGGACCAGCAGGGGTTGCTGGTAACACAGGCGCTACGGGCACAACTGGTGCAGCCGGACCTACCGGCGATACCGGTGCAACCGGACCCACAGGTGCACAGGGCGTTGCAGGCGCAGCAGGCAATACCGGAGTTACAGGAGCAACAGGGCCCACTGGACCAGCAGGAACAGCAGGTAGTGCCGGTAACACAGGTGCTACAGGCACAACTGGTGCAGCCGGACCAACCGGCGATACCGGTGCAACCGGACCCACAGGTGCACAGGGCGTTGCAGGCGCAGCAGGCAATACCGGAGTTACAGGAGCAACAGGGCCCACCGGAGCAACCGGGGCAGCAGGTAGTGCCGGTAACACAGGCGCTACGGGCGCAACCGGACCTACCGGCGATACCGGTACAACCGGGCCCACAGGTGCACAGGGTGCTGCAGGTGCAACAGGCAATACCGGAGTTACAGGAGCAACAGGGCCCACTGGACCAGCAGGCACAGCGGGTAGTGCCGGTAACACAGGCGCTACGGGCACAACTGGTGCAGCCGGACCTACCGGCGATACCGGTACAACCGGACCCACAGGTGCACAGGGAGTTGCAGGTGCAACAGGCAATACCGGAGTTACAGGAGCAACAGGGTCCACCGGACCAGCAGGAACAGCGGGGAATGCCGGTAACACAGGCGCTACGGGCACAACCGGTGCAACCGGACCTACCGGCGATACCGGTGCAACCGGACCCACAGGTGCACAGGGCATTGCAGGAGCAACAGGGCCCACTGGACCAGCAGGAACAGCAGGTAGTGCCGGTAACACAGGCGCTACAGGCACAACTGGTGCAGCCGGACCAACCGGCGATACCGGTGCAACCGGACCCACAGGTGCACAGGGCGTTGCAGGTGCAACAGGCAATACCGGAGTTACAGGAGCAACAGGGCCCACTGGACCAGCAGGAACAGCAGGGAATGCCGGTAACACAGGCGCTACAGGCACAACTGGTGCAGCCGGGCCTACCGGCGATACCGGTGCAACCGGACCCACAGGTGCACAGGGAGTTGCAGGTACAACAGGCAATACCGGAGTTACTGGAGCAACAGGGCCAACTGGACCAGCAGGAAGTGTCGGTAGCACTGGCGCTACAGGAGCAACAGGACCAACCGGCCCTTTAGGCCCTGCAGCAGGAGATTTATCAGGAACATACCCTAACCCTACGGTGGTTGGGTTGCAAACCTATCCGGTAAGCGCTAATGCCCCAGCGCTTAACAACCTTCTTTTCTGGAATGGCATTGCCTGGGCGCCCGGCGATGGTAACGGACTTTTTTGGAGAACAACGGGCAACAGCGGCACAACACCGGCATCTAATTTTATAGGTACCACCGATGCACAGGATTTAGTAGTACGAACCAATAACACCGAACAAATGCGCATTCTTTCAGGAGGAAATGTAGGCATTGGTATCAGCGTCCCCACCGAAAAACTCCATTTGGCTTTTGGCAATTTCAGGCTGGGGGAGATTGCCGACGTGAACAATAATGCGTTCCCCGGTTTTGGCCGACTGATGTATTTCTCAGGCGGACCTGACGGCCCCGGTTTTGATAGTGAAAACTCTGACCCTTCGTGGATTGGAAGATACAACAGTATACAGGACGGCTCGGAAGTAAGACTTAATATAAGTGATAACTGCAACGAGCCTCAGGATGCGTTTGTAATACAAAGCGGCGGTGCCTTTTGCAGTGCCAATACACAATATTTCCGCTTTCAATCAGATGGTGTTGCGCAAAAACCGGGTGGTGGTGCGTGGACAGCCCTTTCCGATGCGCGCCTCAAAAAGAACATTGTTCCATTTACCGATGGGTGGCAGGTATTGGAAAAGATAAAACCTGTTAGCTATCAATATAATGGCCTGGCCAATACTCCTGAAGAAAACTCTTACATTGGCGTTATTGCGCAGGATGTTCAAACTGTAGCTCCGTATATGGTTAGCAGCGGCTATACGGGTAACGATCCCAAAACGGCACCAACAGGTGGTTATCTTTCGGTTGATCCTTCTGCCTTTACATACATTCTTATCAATACCGTTAAAGAACAGCAGGAACGCATAGAGAAATTAGAAAAGGCAATAGAAAAGTTACAAAAAACCGAAGAGTAATGCACTACAAGTGTCGGCATGAAAAAGCGCTGAATTGCCCTGAACGTTTCCATTTAACCGATGCTGAAGTTGAGTGGTGTGTAGAGATGGCCAACTATAATCCGCCATATTATGTAGCGCCGGTAGTTATTCAAAACGATGAATCCCTTAACCCCGTTGGCTGGGCCGAGCCGGAGAACTATGAGTTAATAAAAAATAAAGTGTTTAAGAGTTATTGCGGGCCATTGCAGTTTAGCCACGATGGATTTCCATTAAACCCGGCCGGTAGAACCGGCCTTAGGGGGCGCGGCTTGCTGGGCAAATGGGGACCTAACTTTGCTGCTGACCCCATAATTACAAGGGTAAATGATAACAACCAGTTAGAGATGCTTGCTATTCAGCGTAAAGATACTGGGCAATGGGCCATACCCGGTGGCATGGTAGATAGCGGTGAACTTGCTTCGCAAACATTACAGAGAGAGTTAAAAGAAGAAGCCGGTATTGTTCTCAACTTAAGCCGGGCTGAAACAATTTTTAAAGGATACGTTGATGACCCACGCAATACGGACAACGCATGGATGGAAACTACCGCCGCACATCTTCATTTATCATCAGCGGAAGCAAAAAGTTTAAAACTTAAAGCAGGTAGTGATGCTGCTAAAGTGCAATGGTTAGTTTTAACACCTGAACACATAAAGGCGTTATATGCAGACCACGGCATATGGCTACTGCTGCTAAAAAATGATAAGCGCTACGCTCCTTTCTTCCCGTAATTTAGGGCCTGTCGTTCCTATCTTATATTCCGAAGAAATACTGATGCTACAGTTATCAGGTTTCGAAAGCCTTAACTTTCTCTACCAGCCAGCTTTTATCAGCAATGGCCTTGGCGCTGTTTATCTGTTCAGCAAGTTTAGTAACCGCGGCTTTATTGCGGGGGCGTAAATTCATTAACAGCTTGGCAAAGCGTAAAAAGTTAAGGTAGTTGCGCCTGTGCTGCTCTGATACATTCTTACGCCTTTGAACAAAAATGCGGAAGCTTTGGTAGGCATTCATAAACGCTTCCTTTTCATCCGTTTCGTAATAGCACTTAATCATTAACGAGCGGGCATCCAGGCCATAAAACAAGTCTGCCAACTGTACCTTTTGCAAATACTGTGGTACTTTGTCATACTTAGTAATATGGAAAAGATAATTAGCCATGTTATAGTTAAAGGCGTTGTCCCTCACCTTCTTGTTCAGTTTATAGCGGTAATCATTTATAAAATCGTTGGCCCATTCATATTGACGGGTTCTTAAGGCAGTAGTAACTATGTTCTTATAATTCTGCTCATTTATCTCGCCATTTACAAGCAGTATCCCCTTTTCCAGCCCTTCTTCATACAAGTCAAACAACTCATTAAAAAAGTTGCTCTGTCCGGCGTTAACACGGCTTATACAAAAGTTACGGGCATAGGTAAAAATGCCGGCCATGTTACTATAGTCAATGTCGTAACCGTGTTGTTGTATCAACTTCTTTAAACGGTAAAAACTGCTTTCCTCCTTGCGGGTAAGTAATTCATACACGCTGTAATACGCCTGCACTAACAGATTATCCTTAATACCCTTAGCAGTAAGCATCTGCAATACCTGCGGCTGGTAATAGCACTTCATGTTAAAGCCAAAAACGTTATTATCGTTAGCAACCTGGCACATTTGCCTTAGCTTCTCAATCACATAAAAGGCATCCAGTCCGCCGGCCTGCCCTTTGCGGTTCTCGGCTATATAACGGCTATAGTTTTTGCGTGATGCTGAATACAGGTCCTCCAATAGTTCTGCGCCATAATAATCTTCAAGATAGTATTGGGGGCTCACTAACTGCTCATTACCGCTTTTCTTGCTCTTTACCCAATTCTCCAGCGAAGACTTATTGAGCACAGCCTCCCTTGTGGTAAAAAAGTCATTCAGCAACTGCACATATCCCGGCCTTTGCTTTAGCATGTTGGTGGTGTAAATAAAATCTTCGATAGCAGCTATCAGGTCCGATACCAGGTACCTGAACTTCTTTTCGTTAAAGGCCTGCCCCTCAAAGGCAGCCTTCCAGGCAAGGTGCTTATCATAGCCTT
Organism: Chitinophagales bacterium; assembly: GCA_039811145.1. Classification (GTDB taxonomy): domain Bacteria; phylum Bacteroidota; class Bacteroidia; order Chitinophagales; family LD1; genus Bog-950. The sequence continues at coordinate 22,535 of JBDHYB010000021.1, forward strand.
CCCTGGCCGCCGTACTTGTAAAGTACCGATGCAACAGTTCCAACGGACGTTGCCTGTTGAAATACGAAGCATTCAGGTACCGGCTTATTTCCCTTTTTTCAGCTTCTGTAAGAATGCGGTAAAGTTCTTCCAGGCGGGGGCTTATACTAAAAGCAGTATTCATATTATTTTTAAAAATATCCGAAATATACTAAAAAATGTATTACTTTTTACCCGCCTCAATAAACATTTTTGTATCGTCAAAAATAGTGGCTATGAGAAAGCTAAAGAGATATGCAATGTTTGTGGGCCTGGCGGCGGTTGCCCTGCTTGGCTCATACCTGCCGTGCAGTGCCCAGCCGGATGCCCAAAATGACCTGTTTAACGTGCTTAGCGGGAGTTGCAGCCAATATCTTAATGTTTTGGCGAACGACCAACCCGACACGGGACAGAACTTAAGCCTTCAAATTATCAGCAACCCCGTTAACGGAACGCTACAGCTAAACGGCAGCTATTTTACCTACTGCGCCCCTGCCGGCTTTACCGGTACCGATGAATTTACCTACCAACTTAGTGATGGTGCTTTTACAGATGTGGCAACAGCCTATATCAATGTTTTACCTTCAAACGATTTGATTTTCCCGGGTGATGCCGACCAAAACGGTATTGTGCAGCACTACGATGTTCTTTCTCTTGGCCTGGCATTTAACCTAACGGGGCCTTCACGTTTCTCGCCCGCAACTGTAAACGCTTTAGCCTGGCCACCATCCTCTTTCCTTAGCAACAACCCCGGTGCAGCAGATTGCAACGGTGATGGCATTGTGAACTTTGATGACCTTACGGACATAACCACCCGCTACGGACAGGTAGTGCCTTTCATCAACCAGTTTTGGGTTGATACCAGCATTTGCTATAACGGCTATCCCTTCTTTATCGAATACCCCAACGGCGATTCAGTAATGGATGGCGATACACTGGAGGTGGTAGTTAAACTGGGTAACGACTTTACTTTTCAGGAAGCGTATGGTGCCGCCTTCACACTACAGTTTGACAACAGTTTTGTTGATGGCAACGGCGTTCAGTTTTTCACAAACAACTCCTGGCTTATACAGGGCGATGTTCCTATTTTCTTTAACCGAAATAATCAGGCACAGGGTGCACTGGATATAGCCCTTACTAAAACCAACCACGCCCCTGCCAACGGTGGCGGCGAGTTGCTGCGTGCCCGCATACCTATTGATGATAACATTGATGGTATAGTAAGCGCACCCGGCTGGCACGACCTTAACTTTCAGCTTAACGCACCACGCATAATAAGCGAATTCAACGTGGTAAAAGAAGTTTGCCTGCAAGCGCCCCTTGCTGTGCATGTTTACAAAATGCCTGATGATATTGAAGAGAACGGCGAACCGGCAATGCTGATTTTTCCTAACCCTACTAATGGGCTGGTTCAAATACAATGTGAAAATATAGAGCAGCTTAGCCTTACTGATTTAAGTGGCCGCCTATTGTATAATAGTGCTTATAGCCGTGTAAGCCAGTGCAACATAAATTGCAAAACAATGGGCCTGGCCGCCGGTACGTATCTGCTGCAGGTTAAAACCACTACTGCTACAATTACCAAAAAACTTATTGTTCAACCCTAAACCATTATGATATGAACAAAGGAAAGAACTAAAAAAAGAGCCGGCACAAGCTCAAGGAGCCGCACCGGCAATTCTAAAAATGCAAACCGAATTTAATTAAAACCTAAATCAATAACATGAAACCTTTAAAAATCACCTTAATGATAGCCATAGCGGCTTTCTTAAGTTTAGCGGCAAGGGCCCAAATGAGCACCACCGTTAATGTTCAGGCAGGCCAGTGTGCCCTGATAGTTGATTCTGCCAATACCTATCCCATAGATAGTTTTAATGTTCTGATTCAGCCAACTAATGGCACCATTAGCTATTCTCCTGCAAACGGCTCTTACATTTATTGCCCTAACAACGGCTTTATCGGCAGCGATTTCTCCCAAATCTACATCTGCTTTAACACCGGCTTTTTACCAACCTGCGACACCTTCAATATTACGTTTGTAGTGGATAGCGGTAACCCATGCACATTATCAGCTTATGTGGTGCAGGATTCAGTAGGCATTTGCCCCGGCGGCAACCGCTCGTTTATCGCCATCACCGGCGGTGGCGTTCCGCCATTTACTTATGCCTGGTCTGATGGATCTACCTCATCCACCTATTGCGAATCGGGTCCTGGTGTAGGCGGTTGCGTTACTGTAACTGATAACGCCGGCTGTTCTTACAGCGCATGCGATGGCAATAACGGCTGCCAGATTTTTGTAAGCATTGGCGCATACACCATGTGTGGTATTCCCGGGCCCGGCATTACTGCTACCGCAACAGGCGGCACCCCACCTTATACTTACATATGGAACAATGGCTCCAACTCTCAATCGCTTTGCAATATCTCAACCACAGCCGGCACTTACTACTGCCTTTCAGTAATTGACGCCAACGGTTGTATTGGCACCGGTTGCTATTTGGTTCAGGGTGCCGGTAACTGTTCTTTCTTTGGTTACAACCAAAACCCTAACGGCGGCGGTAGTTCAACGGTGGACTTTTACAGCTATTACGACAGCAGCTACACTGCCACAAGCATAACATGGGATTTTGGTGACGGAAGCACAGGTACAGGCGCTAATCCAAGCCATACCTATACTATTTGCGGCGCTTACACCGTAACCCTTTCTATCATTTATACCAACGGCGATTCATGCAGTTTTGTTAACAGCATTTACGCAGCTTGCGATTCAACCAATGGTTTCCCCGGTTGCCAAGCACTGTTCTATAGCTACATTGATAGCTCAGGCGGTTTCCAATTCTACGATTACTCTGCCTACAATCCCGTTAGCTGGACCTGGGACTTTGGAGATGGCACAACTTCTACTCTGCAAAACCCTTCGCACAGCTACAATACACAAGGCAGTTGGAACGTATGCCTTACCACTATTGATGCCAACGGCTGCACATCAAGCTACTGCCAGCAGGTAAGCAATGTTCCTGTTCAGGATCTTGAAGCCTACCTGTACCACCAAACCACGGTTACTCCGGGTTTCCCTGTATGGGTTTACCTTACTGCCTTTAACAGCGGTACTATTTTAATGAACGGCACTATGCAGTATCACTACCCTGATGGTACTACATTTAACTACTCTACACCTGCACCAACTTCGCACGATGCAGTTAACCACATTCTTACCTATGATTTCAATGCCCTGTTACCCTACAACTCAACAGATGTTTATGTTGACCTAACAGCAAGTGCCGGCCTGCAATTAGGCACACTGGCCAACGATACCCTATGGGTTAATCCTACTGCCGGCGATTTAACGCCTGCCAACAACATCGCCTTAGTAAGCGATTCAGTAGTTGGTTCATGGGACCCTAACGATAAGGCCGTATCGCCTAAAGGCGAAAGCGACCTGGGTATAATACCGGTTAACACACAGGAACTTGCTTACCACATCCGTTTCCAAAACACAGGCACTGCGCCTGCAGTTAACGTAATGATACGCGATGAGATAAGCAGCAAACTTGATTTAGCTACAGTGCAGGTAACCGGCGCCAGCCACCAGCATGTAACTGAAATTATCGGTAACGAACTGGTAGTAACCTTTGCCAACATTAACCTGCCCGATAGCGGCGCCAATTACGAGGCAAGCCAGGGCTATATAGATGTACGCGCCAAGTTGAAACCGGGTTTAGCGTTTGGTACCCAGATTTACAACACCGCAGGCATTTACTTTGATTTTAATGCGCCGGTTATTACCAATACTGTGGTTAACACTTTAGGCGGCCCTACAGGTATTAACGCTATAAACAACTTAGAGTTTAGCCTGCTGCCAAACCCTGCCAACAGCGAGTTATACATCCGTGGCGAGTTTGATAAAAATGCAACCTACGATGTAGTAGATGCCTTAGGCCAGTTAATAGCCAATGGCGAAATACGCGGCTTAAGCAACCGTATTGATGTTTCTGATTTAAGTTCAGGTATTTACCTGGTAAAAGTTAAGAGTGGCGAAAAAACAGGCGTTAAGCGTCTGGTTATTTCAAGATAGTGCTGCCCCCCTTTACCATCAAAGGTCACCCCAAAAGGGTGGCCTTTTTTATTGCTGTTTGCTCAGCTTATATACCGCAGTGGAACCATCCGTTAACCGAATATGCAGCAGGTAAATACCTTGTGGCAAAGCAGAGCTTAACAGTAGCGTAGTAGTGGTTTCGTTTACAAGTGTATTGCTGATGCACTTACCCGTTAAATCAGTAAGCGTTAGCTGTGCACCTATAAGTTCGTTACCGCCTTGTATCACAATCTGCCGACTAAAAGGATTGGGATAAACCGAAATAGCGTAGTTGGCAGCTTCTGAAAACCCTGTGCAGCTAACCACAGCAACCGTAGCAGTATCAACCGCTGTGCAGCCATTGTTATCAGTGTAACTATACGTAAGCTGGTGGCTGCCTATACCCGCAATGGCAGGATAAAAAGAGCCGGCAACAATAGCAACGCCACCGTAGGTTCCACCAGTAGGTGTGCCACCGCTTAGCACAACCGGTTGTGCAAGGCTGCATATCTCAGCTACCGGAAAGCTATAACTAACCTGAGGTAAAGCATTAACGGTAACGCTTAGGCTTTGCGCAGTAGAACTGCCGCAGGCATTAACCGCACTTACCGCTACTGCACCACTTGTTGCAGAGGCCATAGCATATACACTATCCCCGTTGGCTGAACCGGCCCATCCGTTAGGATAGCTCCAATTGTAAGAAGTAGCATTAGCTACAGGGCTAACAACATAAAGGTTATCAGAACCCTGGCATACTGTTGTACTACCTGTTATTGCGGCAGGGGTTGATGGTGCGCTTAAAACTGTAATGCTTAAATCGGAATTGGAAGAAGCATTGCCGCATTGGTTAACAGCGCTAACTGAAAGTGTGCCCCCGTTTGCGTTGGCTGTAACGGTAATGGAAGTGTCAGTAGACGCTCCACTCCAACCTGATGGCAAAGACCAATTGTAGCCGGTTGCTGTTGGCACTGATGAAATACTAAAGGTTTGGCTGCTGCCGGCGCATACGTTATTGTTTCCGCTGATTGCACCCGGTGTTGATGGAGCTGTAAGTGTATTAACCAACAGGCTCTGCGGTTGTGAGCTGCCACAACTGCTATTAGCCACTACCTGTATGATTCCGCTAACCGGTACGGTAACATTAATAGCGTTAGTAGTTGAAGTGCCCGTCCACTGCGAGGGCAGGGTCCAGGTATAGAAAGTTGCTCCTGCTACTGTATCAGCTACGTACTGTTGGTTGCTTCCGGCACAAACAGCTGTATTGCCCGTTATGGCCGCAGGTGTTGCGGGGCCTCCACTTAATGAAACCGTAAATGCCGGGGAACTTGTACCATTGCCGCAACCGTTAACCGGTGTTACTGTAATAGTGCCACCCGGCGTATTGGTAAAGTTTACCGTAATACTGTTGGTGCCAGCGCCAAGGCTTATAACGGCACCCTGCGGCAAGCTCCAGTTATAACTGGTGGCGTTAGCCACTGTTGCTACCGAATACGTTACTCCTGTTTGATTGGCACACACCGTTGCAGTACCGCTTATGCTACCTGCAGCAGAAGGTACACTGCCCATAGTAATGTTTTTGATAGGTGATGATGTACCTGCACCGCAACTGTTAACAGGCGTTACCATTATACCGCCATTGGCATTGCCAAAGTTTACAGTAATGCTGTTAGTGCCTAAACCGCTGGCAATAGTAGCGCCTGTTGGCAGCCACCAGGTGTACGTAGTAGCACCCGATACCAAGCCAACCGAGTAACTTACCCCCTGTTGGTTAGGGCATACCGTAGTTGGCCCTGTTATGCTGCCCGCAGTACCCGGCACATTGCTTACCGTTAACACAGCGGCAGTAGAAACCGGTGCTCCGGTACAGCTTCCTGTAACAGTACATTTGTACTGGTAACTGTTCATTGAAAGTGTTACCCCGCTTAAGGTTAATGCATTAGTGGTTGCGCCGGAGTAAACTCCTCCATTGGTAATGTTAGTCCAACTACCACCGCCATTGGTGCTTACCTGCCATTGGTAAGATGCCACCGCACCCGAAGTAGTAATACTGAATGTACCTGTATCGCCAAGGCAAATACTTTGGCTTTGAGGATTGCCTGTAATGGTAGGTGCTGTGCAGGCTGTGGTAGATAAACAGGCAGTGCCTACCCCTTGCTGAAACGACACATTGTCGATAGCCACACTAAACACACTTGCATCATTATAGCCGCAGTTAGGTTCTATGTAAAACAATATGTTTGAAAGGTTAGTAGAAGTGCTCAAATCAAAGGTTACGCTTACATTTACGCAACTGCGCGCCTGGTCAAACTTCAGCCACATGCCGTTAACATCAGTAAAGCCTACCTCAACACCGTTTATTTTAACCGAGTTGGCGTTTTTATACTGGTTGTCAATCCACATATAAAAGCGCGTTTTATCGTTGGTATGATTGCTGAAGTATGAATTCGAGATATCGAAGTTCATTACTACTGATGAATTGCCTGTAAAGTTTTGCTGGGGCGTACGCAAAAAGCAGCCGAAGTAATTATTAAACGAACCGGTTTTGCCTACGTAACCTCCGGTGCATCCTCCGCTGGAAGAATAGGTAAGCCCACCGGTTGTACAGCTTGAAGGCGACCAAAACATATTAGTTGGGCCTGACCCGGATTGGGTGCTGAAATTTGAATTAGTAGTAAAAGGTTCCGCTGCGGTAATAGTGTTGCCGGTAGCTGTTCTTATATCGCCATCATTATTGCGCGCCTTGGCATAAAAGCAATAGTTGGTAGAAGCGGTAAGCCCTGTAAGGGTTATGGTATCCCACAAAGCCATAGTTTGAAAAACCTCGGTAGTGTTTAGGGTGCCATTGGCCTGCACATACTTGGCAGCCGTAGGGCAATAAATAGAATAAGTAGTAGTAGCAGGGTTAGCATCCGGTGTTTCGGGTATTAAGGCTAACTGCATAGTATTAGGCCCTGCATTAAACAATGATGGTAAGGAAGGTGCATCGCAGGCTGAATAGATAGGATACTGCGTGGCATTTCTATAAGCGCTGGCAAGGCTGCTGGCAACTGCTCTAACACGGTAGTAGTTTGCTTTATTACCTATAGGGCCTGTGTTATGGCTATAAGTGGTTGCGCTGCCTGTGTAAACATTGGCCCAGGTGCTGCCATCGGGGCTGTTCTCTAACTCATAAGAAGTAGCGCCTGCTGATGTAGCCCAACTTAAGCTGATGTAATGCGCCGCACCGTTAGCAGGTGCACCAATAGCCGCCGTTAAGCTGGCCGGCACAGGTGGCTGGGCATAAGTGGTAATGGCAAACAGTAAAAACGTAAGGGCAGCAAAATGCCGAGAGTAGGGGTAAACGTTGCGCATGTGTCCGGTTGAATTAGGGCTGCAAGTATACCAACAAAAAGCTTTTAAGCAGCGGCCTTTAACTATCTAAAGGTATAGGTCTTTTTGTTACACCATATCTTGGTTTCAAAAGGCTGTAGAGAGTAGGTAACCGCCTCGTTGTACAGGTTATACTTCTTGCCTAAAGGTATCTGGTCGCTTACTTCCACCTGCTCGCCATAATAAAAGGCTTTAAGGCGGCCGTCTAAATCCTGGTAAACTACAATATCGTTATCAACCTCGTAACTAAGCGGTATGTAGCGTTCCAGCCAATACTTTTTGCCGTTATACCAGCACCAGAAGTTATTGCCCCGGTCGGTATAAACAATCAGGTTTTCCTTAACGGTTAAGTTAACAGGCCTGTCCTCCATTAAAACAGTTTCCTCACCACGGTAATGCACTACCAGTTGCTTTAACTGCGATATATACACCCCAAAGCGTTCACCGGTCCACCACTCGTTCATAACACCGGTATTGGTTTCGTGCACCTCGCCAAACTCAAAATACTTAAAGTTGTTGGCGTAGTCGGTGTACATAATAAAGTCGCGGTTCATCAAAAAGTTCATGGGCTCAAAGGTTTCCAGCGTTTGTATTTGCCCGTGGTAAAACACCTTAAAGGTTCCGCTTACATCAACATAAGCAAAAATGTTATCGCCCATTTTAGCGCGTTTAATCTCAGTGCGCTCAAGCACCTGCGTTTGCCCGTTGTAAAAAATATTGAGCTCGCCCAAAGCATTGGTCCAGGCTATAAGGCTATCTGAATAATAAAGCGAATCCTCCCCCGGCCTGAAGAAGGCCTCCAGTTGCTTAAACTCATTACCGTATAAAACCTTTATCTGGTTAAAGTTTTGGTAAAGCATCCAGTTATCGGTCATGTAATAGCTGGGGTCGGTATCGGTTACGGTATATTGCTTGCCTTTATAGTACACTTTAAGGCGGTTGTTTTGCCCTATGTAGGCAAAAATATTACTACGGCCTACTTTAAAATTACGCAGGGGCAGGTTCTCAAGGTAATTGCTTTGGCCCGCATCAAACACATAAACAAAATTGTTTATATCCATAAAAGGCGCCATGCACTGCCCAAAACCCAGGTAGGCAAACAGGCTGAATAATAAGATGCCGGTATATTTCACAAAAAGCAAGTTGCAGTTAAAGTTTCAAATATCCTTCCAAACCCGCCATCATTTTAATGTGGCCCGTTGTACTTAACAATAATTACGCAGCCCCATAAAAAAAGGCACCCCTCGGTGCCTTCTGTCTTAGTGCGGTTGTTTGCCGCCATATTGATTTTTCATTTGTTCAATCCACTTCTCCCTTTCCTCGGGTGTCATCTGTTGTATCTTGCTGTAATCAATACCCATACCGGCGCCGGGCGCTCCGGGGCCTTCGCTCTTCTTATAGCCGCTTAAGCTAAACAGGTTTGATGGGTTGGTTCTCTTCTCAGCGGTAATAAGGTCTACCTGCACCATTTGGCCGTGGTCCTCGGTTTTAATGCGAACAGGGAAACCCGCAGCGCCTTTTGCTTCCAGCGCACTGTACAAATTGCTTTTACCGGTATACTGCGATTTTACTTTACTGAACTCAGCATAGTTAGCCAGCTCTGTGGTAGTCCACCAATCCATATCATGCTTACTGCCTTTCTGCTTAATCTTAACGTGGGTGCAGTTATAGCCGTTTACCTTCTCCTTACCTACAATGGTAACTTCGTATTCACTCTTATCACCGTCGCGGTATTCTTCCTTGTTGTTTACATCCATCTCGGTATAGGTTTTATCCTTCTCGTTCAGCATGTAAATTTTATTCGGCTCGCTTTTAAGGCTCAGCATAGCCATAGCGCCAAAACCGGCAGGCACATTAGCGGTCATCTTCATTTCGCTGCGGCTGTTGCCATCCTGGCTGTAAATTTTCATGGTGCCCATCTCGCCCTCGTTCGTACTCATCTTCATCTCCATATAGTAACCCTGGGCAAAGGCCGATGCTGTAAACATCAGCAATATTGATAATGCTATTAGTTTATGCTTTTTCATGTGGCTTTATTTTACCGTGAAGATAGAAAGCGTAACAATACGCAAGAATGATTTTTTTCAGGCATCAAAAAAGGGACGGCAAAAAACGGAATTAGTTATGGCTAACTGCCTGGCGCTGCAGGTTTTCAAAGGTGGTCATGGGATTTTCCACGCTTTGGGTGTTGGTCATCCAATCGGGAATAGAACCACCGGGGTTGCTGCTGTACTCATTGGTAACTTCCGTACCGCCTGCTTTAGGCACAAATTTCCATACGGCAACCATTTGCTCAATACGCACCACACCTTCCTGTTCCTTCAGGTATTTGGGTTCTGAAGTTTCCGTCATAATTATCGCTCCGTTAGGTTCCCGTTCTACCTTAATACGCAACACACAGTCGCGGTCGGCCACGGGCCAGGGGGCATTAAACACCATGTGGGCAATAAACTCATTGGCATTAAGGCGGGCTACTACCTTGGCGCTTTTGCAACGCGGTACCCAGTTAGGGTAGTTATCAAAGTCAGTTAACAGGCGAAGCATGTCTTCGGGGCTGTTAGACACCAGCATTACAGCTTTTGCATCGCGCAACTTACCCCACTTGCTTTTTTTGGTAAAAATTTTGATGCCTTTCTTCTCCTGTTCATACACCCACTCATTAACCTGTTGAGCGCTTCTCCAGGAGCCGAGCGTAAATAACGCAAGGAATAAAATCAATATTTTACCGCTTTTCCGCATGTCCGATGCAAATTTATTTAAATAACAGCGGATTTCGAATATTGTTGTGCGAATATTCCGCAATTATTTTTGAACAATAATGTGGGGATATGACGGCACCTTCCTGCAAAGGTTTAAGCGCAGGGGTTGTTAAATTAAAGGTGTTGAAATTGCCGGTGGATTAGCGGCCTAAACCCTTAATGGTTCTGCCGGCGCTGCTCAGTTTCTGCATGCTCTTCATCATCTTCTTCATCTCTTCAAATTGCTTCAAAAACTGGTTAACCTCCTGTATGGTATTACCGCTGCCCTTGGCCAGGCGCTGCTTGCGCTTGCCGTCAAGCAAATCGGGGTTGCTGCGCTCATTAGGCGTCATTGATAGGATGATGGCTTCAACCTTCTTAAAGCTATCGTCGTTAATATCAATATCCTTAACGGCCTTGCCTACACCGGGTATCATACCCAATAGGTCCTTAACGTTACCCATCTTTTTAATTTGGGCTAACTGGGCAAGGAAGTCGTTAAAGTCAAACTGCTCCTTACGTATTTTGGCTTCCAGTTCGCGAGCCTTCTTCTCGTCATAGTGCTGTTGGGCCTTTTCTACAAACGAAACGATATCGCCCATGCCTAAAATACGGCTGGCCATACGGTCCGGGTGGAAAACATCCAGCGTATCCACCTTCTCCCCTGTTGATACAAACTTTATTGGCTTGCCAACGGTGTAAGAAATAGTAAGGGCCGCACCACCACGGGTATCGCCGTCTAACTTGGTAAGCACCACGCCATCAAAGTTCAGGCGGTCGTTAAAGGCCTTGGCCGTGTTAACGGCATCCTGACCGGTCATGGAGTCCACCACAAATAAAATCTCGTCAGGATTGGTTTTAGCCTTTACTGCCGCAATTTCATTCATCATCTCCTCGTCAACCGCTAAGCGGCCGGCGGTATCTATAATCACCAGGTCTAAACCCTGGGCCTTAGCCTGGGCTATACCGTTAAGGGCAATTTCAACCGGGTTCTTATTCTCCTTTTCGTGGTAAACAGGTATGCCTATCTTCTCCCCCAATACAATCAACTGGTCAATAGCCGCAGGGCGGTAAACGTCGCCGGCCACCATTAAGGGGCGCTTGTATTTTTGGGTTTTAAGAAAGTAGGCCAGCTTGTGTGTAAAAGTGGTTTTACCGCTACCCTGTAAGCCGGCAATAAGTATTACTGCGGGGTTGCCTTTAATGTTAAAGTCGGCCGCCTTGCCGCCCATTAACTTGGTAAGCTCGTCGTAAACTATCTTGGTCATTAACTGGCCCGGCGAAACCGCAGTTAATACGTTCTGGCCAATGGCCTCATCTTTTATCTTATCCGTAAACTCCTTGGCAATCTTATAGTTTACGTCGGCCTCAACCAATGCCTTGCGGATTTCCTTAACCGTTTCAGCAATGTTCAGCTCCGTTAATTTGCCCTGGCCTTTTAGCGATTTAAACGCACCTTCTAACCGTTCCGATAAACCTTCAAACATCTTTAACCCCTCCCAACCCTCCCCGAAAGGAGAGGGCTAATTTTAAGTTTTACTTTTTAGGGCTGCAAATGTAAGATAGATAGGGGAATTTGGAAGGGCGGCCCCCTGCCTAATGTGCAGCGCAGTTATCACCCACTTTGCTTATACTTGATTAGCAAAAGGACTACATGCGCAACATACTATTGGCACTATGCTTAATAAGCCTGCTATACGGCTGCAATAAAGAAAGAGTTTACAAGTACATTGAGGTTACCGAAATGCAAAGCCCCATGGGAGGTGTTGAAACCGACTACCGGCCCCAGCAGGAAATAAAAGCGGAAACGGATAGCGCTGCTTATATGCAGGCTTTTCAAAAGTTTTGCATTGCCGCAAGGGCTAATGCCGAAATAGTAGCCAAAACAGGCAACGTTGTAGCCAGGCCCGTGCGCTTTAAACTAATGGACGATACCGGTACAGACCTTGTACCTACACTTACCTTTGCCAATAAGGAGGAGCGTGAGCAGGAAGTCATAGACCTGGTGTTTAAGAAGTAGCTATCAAGGTTACTCTTCTACATGCTGCCTTCAGGATAACACCCCCTCCGTCTAACTTGTCAGTCTGAGCCTGACGAAGACTGGCACTCGACCAGCGCATTCCGATGTCACCCTTCGACAAGCTCAGGATGACAGATGAAAAAGCAGTGGATGCCCCAAAGGGTATTGGTTCCCCACCCCCAAACAAAAACGCCCCTCCCGAACATTCGGGACGGGGCGCTTGCATTCTTGTATTTACCGTGGTCTGTCGTCTGTTGTCTGATATTTACCTTTTCTGTCGTCAGTCGTCTAACGTCTGCTGTCTAACCTCTACCGTCTACTAGTAATAAGTATGGCGGCGAACATCAGCCAAATGCTTGGCTAAGCGGATAACCTGGCAGGTGTAACCGTATTCGTTATCGTACCAGGCGTAAACTACTACGCGCTTGCCGTCTTCGCTTACTATAGTGGCCTTGCTGTCAATTTCGCAGGCGTGGCTGTTGCCTATCACATCGCTGCTTACCAGCTCATCGCTTATAGAGTAATCAATTTGCTCAACCAACTTACCGAACAATGAGGCATTGCGCAGCAGGTTGTTTACCTCTTCAACCGTAGTTTGCTTTTTAACCATAAGGCTAAGTATGGCCAAACTTACGTTAGGCACCGGCACACGCACCGCGTTTGAAGTTAGCTTACCCTTCATGTGTGGGAACACCTTGGTAACTGCCTTGCCTGCACCGGTTTCGGTAATTACCATGTTTATAGGGGCTCCGCGTCCGCGGCGAGATTTCTTGTGGTAGTTATCCAACAGGTTTTGGTCGTTAGTGTAAGCATGCACCGTTTCAATATGGCCCTGCTCAATACCCAGCTTACTTTCAATAACATCAATTACCGGAACGATTGCATTGGTAGTGCAGCTTGCTGCTGTAAATATCTTACCGCTACCGCTGTTGTATTGCTCGTGGTTAACACCGTAAACAATGTTTGGTATATCGCCTTTGCCGGGGGCAGTTAATATAACCATGCCTGCGCCTTTGGCCTTCAGGTGTTCGCCAAGGCCTTTCTCATCGCGCCATACACCGGTGTTATCAATAATAATGGCGTTATCAATACCGTAATCGTTATAGTTAATTTCAGCAGGCGACGATGCCGAAATCATCTTTACCGTGTGGCCGTTAATGTTTATGGCGCTGCCGTCGGCGCTGGCTTCCACCACACCGCCAAATTTGCCGTGCACACTATCCTTACGCAACAGGCTGGCGCGCTTTACTAAATCATCAGCCGCACGCTCGCGGGTTACAATACCCTTTAAGCGCAGTTGGTGGCCGCTACCGGCATGGTCCATTAACACACGCGCAGCCAAACGGCCAATACGGCCAAAGCCGTAAAGCACCACATCGCGCGGTACTATCTTTTTGCTGTTGGCTGTGGTAAAGTCCTTCAGTTTATCTTTTACAAACTCGGTAACGTTGCCGTATTTGCTGCCTTCATTATTCCACTCGCTGCTAAGGCGGCCAAGGTCAATTTTGCTGGGGGCAATATCAAGGCTGTTAATGGCCTGCACCAGGCTTAACGAGGTTTCAGGAGAAAGGCTTATACCGGCAAACTTGCTGAGGTAGTTATGGTCGTGGATAATTTCGCTAAGCTTCTTATCGTAAATTTTACGGCGGAACAGCACAACTTCAATGTCCTTTTCCAACTGTAGTTTACTCACCAGGTTCTGAAGTTCCAGCGTGGTTTTTTCGCTATTTACCCACTGGCTAAGTTCTTTTTCGTAGTTAACAGGCATGTCTTCTATTTAAGCGGTGTAATCAAATAAAGTTATCAGCGTATCAAGGTTTCTAAAAGCGGTGCGAATATGCTAAGTTTTTGCAAATGCGCCCTTATGATTGTGAACATCTAACAGATGGGGGAACGGGGTTCCCCTCCTTGATTAAGCAGGGGTGAGCCAGATGGAGGAAGTGCAGACCGGCTCGGGGCGGTGGTTAGTTGAAATACAAACTGTACGTGGCAGTACAACCTGTTCTCTTACAATTCAAGCAAACAAGGCTCCGCATTCAATTATTTAACTTGTTTTTTAGCCCTGGAACCGGACCGTTCAAGCACCTTAGTTTTATACCGGTAATGCAGGTTAAGATAATGCCTTATCAGCATAAACCCTAGTACAATCAGAAGTATCTGCGTACTGTGTTCAAAAACCATGTGAGATAAATCCTTGTATAAACCCGGGGCGCACAGGTAAACTGTAAGAAAGGCAACAGTGGCTATCACCAAAAACACCGTGGATTCCTTTAAGAGCTTCAAGATATCATTCATAAGCAATACCATAATCTTAGAGCCCTGTTGCCAACTCAACAAGTCAGATTATCAATACTACTTATTTGCGTACCAAAATTGTTGGTGATCAATCAGGTACAATTTCCACGTGTTATTCGCAGTTGGGCGAATAGTTGTTTTTGTTTGTGAATACTAAGATAACTTATTTTCTACAATTGAAAACCCTTATATCAGAAAAAAAACAAGCTATCAGGACAAGGGGGAACATAGCCCAGGCTTGTACGTCGCAATCACATCTGTTTTTATTAACCCCCTCCGGCCCCCGATTACTCGGGGTCCTCGTCCCCCTGCTAGGGGGACAGGTTAATACAACAGCGCTACTCTTAATAATGTCCCACTGGCAGGGGGACGAGCCGAAAACGAAGTTTGAGGCGGAGGGGGTATTAAAAAAAAGGAGGCCGCAGGACGACGAAGCAGTCTACATTTACCCCCTCCGTCAATAGCTGCGTTACATCCCGAAACTTCGGGACTATTTCCTCGTCCCCCTCCCGAAGCATCGGGACAGAGGGACAGTTAATACAACAGCACTGCCTTTTCTAACTCCCCTCCTTGGTTAAGGAGGGGAAGAGACAAGATGCATGAAATGCAGATTGGCTCGGGGTGGTTTGGTGTATTATGTTATTATTCCCATACTGATTACTTAACCCTCCTGCCCTCACCTTTCAAATCAGCATTTGAAAAGCCCTTAACTTACCCCTTATCAAAAAATGTTTATCAACTAAACTAACTCATATTCAAGTTATTAGCCGTTGTTGTAAACCACCTGCCTGCCGCACACCTTGACAAGCATACTCTTTTTGATTATATTTGCCTCATTAAGGGAATTACGAGATGATGACCAGGCAACAGATTTTAAACCAAAAACCATTAGACCCCGAGCTGCTTCGCCCGGCCTTTTGGCACCAACTGGACGAAAACGCTTTTGAGGAGGCCTTCCACCAACTGGATGAACTGCTGATGAGCAAGGCGCAACAACTAAAGCGGCTTGAGGAGCGCGACCTCTTTAAGCTGCCTAACGAACAGGCCCTGCAGGCCATCCGCCATATGGAGGCCCTGCGCTACGAGGTGCAAACCCTGTATAAAGTGCGCGAGTTTACTACCGAGCTGCACACCGCCAAAACGGAGAACCGCAAACTGAAAACACAGTTGAACGAAACACGCTTTAACCTGCAATGCACCAGCGATGCACTTATACAAACGCAGGAAAGCCTTGAATTTACTACCGAACTGTGCCAACGCTTTATGGATGAAGCCCAAAAAGCTAAACACTAAAACTTGAAACTGTAAACTCTAAACTTAAAACCTATCACCTATAACCTTTTAACCAATGATTGAAGAAAACAACCTTGACCGTATCATCAGCCGCCTTAACAGCCAACAGGGCAGCCGCCTGCTGCTTATGAAACCCGCCCGCCAATGGATGCTGGAAGCCAGCACCACGCCCGACCCTAAAACACTGTTCAGCAGTTTTTGGCGAGAGGGCGAACTGGCTATACTGTTTGCTGATACCAACGTGGGCAAAAGCATACTGGCCGTGCAAATTGCCGATGCCATTAGCCGCGGCCAAAGCGATGAACTTTGCCGCAATGGCGTATTGGCTCAAAAGGTGCTTTACCTGGATTTTGAGTTAAGCGCCAAGCAGTTTCAAAAGCGGTACAGCAATGCCGCTAACAGCATGTATAACTTTAACGATAACTTTATACGGGTAGAATTGAACCGCCACACCGGTATGCTAACCGATTTTGACGGCGCCCTGTGGGCCGGTATTGAGCAGGCCGTTACCGAAAGCCGCGCCAGGGTGCTTATTGTAGATAACCTTACCGCCCTTAAACTGCAAAGCACCGAAGCCGCCAAGGAAGCCATACCGCTAATGAACAACCTGCTGCAACTAAAACACAAGCTGGGCCTTAGCGTGCTGGTGGTGGCGCACACCCCCAAGCGCAACCGCAGCAACCCTATAACTGAAAACGACCTTGCCGGCAGTAAGCTGATAAGCAACCTGGCCGATACGCTGTTTGCCATTGGCCACAGCAGCCAGGGGCCCGATATGCGCTACCTTATACACGTTAAGGACCGCGCCGGTAACAAGCAACACGGTTACGATAATGTAATAAGCTGCAGGGTGATGAAAACCGATGCGCAACTGTGCTTTATGCCCACCGCCTACGGGCCGGAGAAGGAACACCTTAGCCCACCCGAAACCACCGACAGCCGAGCCCAACTGGATAGCGATATTGTGGACCTTTACAACAGCAACCCCAACCTAAGCAACCGCGAGATTGCACGGCAGTTGAATACCAACCATGTAAGGGTTGCAAAAATTTTACAACGCGAACAGCTAAGAGATTAGTGGAAAGGTGGAAAGCTTGGAAAGGCTGGAAGCACTGGAAACCCTTTCCACTTTTCCACTTGCACAGCTTGTGATTACTTACCATATATAGGGCCAAGTATTTTTATCTTTGGAAAACTAAAGGGGATTATGCGAATTGTTAAAGTAGATATACCAAAGGACATAGTAAAATGGGGCCTTAAGCCAATAAAGATGGATAGGTTGGGGCAGATTGTGTTGTTAGCAGGCAAAAACGGCTCAGGAAAATCAAGAGTGTTAAGGCAGTTAAGCTCTACTATATCAAAAAAACCGGTCAAGTCTAGTATAAAGAATGCAGAAAATTTTATTCCGATCTATAAGGCCGAAATAGCGCAATTAGAACGAGATAACAATCTAAGCCAACAACGCCAGACGAGACGTCAAAGAATAGGAACCCTGCCTAATAAAGATCTTAATCGCCTACGCATAGCAGATTTAGAAAAACAGATTAAAATAATGCAAGGTGATTTAGAATGGAATTATGTATCAACCGATATTCTTGCTGAAAACTATTCACCAATCAATTTCGTTCCCAAGCAAGTCATTTTACAGGACACGCAAGAATTAAATAGAGGAAGAATATATACCGAAGCAAATCTTTCAACCATTGTTGGCACAGAGGATTTATGGCGGGCTACTATTCCTAAAATACAGCTCGTTCAAGATAGATGGTGGAATGCTACGCATCAATCGATGGCTGTTAATAAAGACGAAATAGATATCGCCACCCAAGACTACAGTCGACTTAATGCTTTGATCAAAATCTTCCTAGACGTGGAGTTAAGTCGAAACTTGCAGGGAGATGCAGTTTTATTTGGGTTTCCTTTAGGCCAGGCAAGTCTTTCGGATGGACAAAAAATCCTTTTACAATTTATAACAGCAATTCATTGTCAACAGCAATCACTAGACGAACTAATCTTATTCATGGATGAACCTGAAAACCACCTTCATCCTTCAGTAATTATTGACATTATTGAGCGCCTGAAAGCCCACACTACTAAAGGGCAGATTTGGATTGCTACACATTCTATTCCTCTTCTATCCTATTTCGATCCTAATTGCATTTGGTTTGTTGAAGATGGACAGGTTTCACATGCCGGTAAAATTCCTGAAAAGGTTTTACAAAGCTTATTGGGGGATGAAAATCGAATTGCTAAGCTGCAAGACTTTACCGGTTTACCTGGTTTAATGGCATTGAATCGACATGCCTTTGAAAGTCTTTTTCACCCTGATGCAGTTACAACAGATAAATCAGATCCACAACCGCTGCAAATACGAGAAGAAATTAAACAGCATTTAAAGGAGAACATGAGAATCCGAGTATTAGATTATGGTGTAGGAAAAGGACGTTTGTTAAGTAACATTCTTGAAAACAGCACTGAACCTATTGAAAGCTTCAGGGAGTGGTTTGATTACATTGCTTTTGATAAGTTTAATACTGATGCAATAGAATGTAAGTCTGTCATTAAAAAACTTTATGAAAATAGTGATGAAAGATATTTTAATGATTGGAGTAAGTTGTTAGGTGTCTACGATAAAGAAAGCTTTGATATAGTAATTATGTGCAATGTTTTGCACGAATTAGACCCGAATGAATGGATTGATATTTTAGGAAATAGAATTCCTGAATTATTAAGTGAAAAGGGGATTTTATTATTAGTAGAGGATCATGAAATGCCAATAGGCGAAAAGGCTTACCAAAAAGGTTTTATTGTGTTGGATACAGCAGATTTAAAAGATTTGTTTAAAATAAAAGAGTCTGATAAGGACTTTGGTTTCTCAGATGCAAGAGGGGATGGTCGATTAAAGGCCCATCGCATACCTAAGCGATGCCTGAAAAATATAACTCAAGAAACAAAAAGAGCCGCACTTCAGAATATTAGACAACATGCGATGGATAAGATTATAGAAATCCGTGAGGGTGCTATTGATTATAAAAACGGTAAACGGCATGGATTCTGGATTCAACAACTTGCTAATACAACACTGGCTTTAAGAGAGCAGATAAAAGAAAGCTAACTGGAAAACTGGAAAGCCTTTCCAACCCTTCCACCCTTTCCAGTCTTTCCACCTTCGGAGCTATTCATCGGATGAATGTGTGCATCAGCATAACGCCATTTATTACCGGTAACTTACTTACCTCAAAAATTCATCCGATGAATGGTAGGCCACACTAAAACAACCTGTTATGGCGAGGGGAATTCAATTATAAACTACCCCCTCCGTCGTCAACTATACTGCGTTTCGTTGTCTCCTCGTCCCCCTTTCAGGGGGACATAACCTAAGCGTGCACGTTTGCCCTTTCTAAAATGTCTCCGCCGCGGCGGAGGACGAGCCTTACAGAGCGAAGCGATCCCGAAGCCTCGGGATGGCGGAGGGGGTAGTAACTACTACTCGGGGCTATTCATCGGATGAATGCGCGCAACAGCATACCCCCCTTTATTATCGGTAACCTACTTACCTCAAAAATTCATCCGATGAATGGTAGGCCGCAATAAAAACAGCTTGTGATGGCCGAGGGGGAATTCAATTATAAACTACCCCCTCCGTCCCCCGAGTACTCGGGGTGCTCGTCCTCCTTAAAAAAGGAGGACAATTAAATACAAGCTACGCTATTTCAGGGCGGTACTTTACCTCACATGCCCTTCCTAATTCCCCTCCTTGGTTAAGGAGGGGCAGAGGCAAGATGCATGAAATGCAGATTGGCGCGGGGTGGTTTGGATTGATTCAGCATCTAAATGAGATTCCGGGTCAAGCCCGGAATGACGGCGGTTTTTTATTTACCTCCCCCCTACCCCGTCACTGCGGGGAGGCCGCAGGACGACGAAGCAGTCTCATCTGCCCAATTACAGATTGCTTCGCTCTGCTCGCAATGACGGCTGGGTTGTTTTACCCCCTCCGTCAATAGCTGCGTTACACTTCGCTATTTCCTCGTCCCCCTTGCAGGGGGACAGTTAATACAATAGCGCTTCCCTTTTTTAATTCCCCTCCTTGGTTAAGGAGGGGCAGATACAAGATGCATGAAATGCAGATTGGCTCGGGGTGGTTTGGATTGATTCAGCATCTAAATGAGATTCCGGGTCAAGCCCGGAATGACGGCGGTTTTTATTTACCTCCCCCCTACCCCGTCACTGCGGGGAGGCCGCAGGACGACGAAGCAGTCTACATTTACCCAATTACAGATTGCTTCGCTCTGCTCGCAATGACGGCGGTTTTGTTTTACCCCCTCCGTCAATAGCTGCGTTACACTTCGCTATTTCCTCGTCCCCCTTGCAGAGGGACAGTTAATACAATAGCGCTTCCTTTTTTTAATTCCCCTCCTTGGTTAAGGAGGGGAAGAGGCAAGATGCACGGAGTGCAGATTGGCTCGGGGTGGTTTGGATTGATTCAGCATCTAAATGAGATTCCGGGTCAAGCCCGGAATGACGGCGGCTTGTTTTTTTTAATTGGGGGTAGCAAAAAAAAAGGAGCCCGCACGGCGAGCCCCTTTAATTTCAATCGTCCGGTAATAACTTAAGCTAACTGTCAGTCTCAGCTTGTCGCAGACTTGAACGACCAGCGCTTATGTGTCACCCTTCGACCGGCTCAGGATGACAGCGCTGATTACACGCCCAAATACTCGCGCAGCATGCGGCTGCGGCTGGTAGTTTTAAGGCGTAGCAGTGCTTTATCTTTTATCTGGCGCACACGTTCGCGGGTAAGGTCAAACTTGCAGCCAATATCTTCTAAACTGTAGGGGCTCTCTAACCCAATACCGAAATACATACGTACCACCTCGGCCTGGCGGTCAGTAAGCGTAGCAAGGCTGCGTTCAATTTCCAGCTTTAACGATTCGCAGTACGAAACATTTTTATCAGCCAGCTCGGCATCGTGGTTAACCAGCACATCCAGCAGGCTGTTCTCCTCGCCTACGCTAAAGGGCGCATCAACTGATATGTGGCGGCCTGCCACACCCATAGTGGTTTTTACTTCATCTAAATCAATATTCAGCAGGGTTGAAAGTTCATCGGCGCTTGGCTCGCGCTCAAACTCCTGTTCTAACTGCGCAAAGGCGCGGTTAATTTTATTAAGGCTGCCAACCTTGTTTAAAGGCAGGCGCACTATACGGCTTTGTTCGGCTAATGCCTGCAATATGCTTTGGCGTATCCACCACACGGCGTACGATATAAATTTAAAACCACGTGTTTCATCAAAACGTTCGGCTGCTTTAATAAGGCCCAGGTTGCCTTCATTAATCAAATCGGGCAGGCTAAGGCCCTGGTTTTGGTACTGCTTGGCCACCGATACTACGAAACGTAAGTTGGCCTTGGTAAGTTTTTCGAGGGCTTCAGTATTGCCTTGCCTTATTTTGCGGGCCAGCAGTACTTCCTCTTCGGCGGTTATTAAATCAACTTTTCCAATTTCCTGGAGATACTTCTCCAGCGAAGCGCTCTCACGATTGGTGATGCTCTTCGAAATTTTTAATTGACGCATGTGCTTGGGTAGATTTTGGTGCGATAAAAGAATTTTTTGTGTCCTTATAGTTTACCAAAAGCCAAAACACTTCGGGGGAGGAAAGTGATGGGGCTCCGATATTTCGTTTACTAAAAAAAATAATTTAGATGAATCAAAAAAGCGTTACAACATCAAATCCGCACGGTCCATTAACTTTAGTGAATATAATGCCCAATGAAAGATTTGTCAACTACCGGGGGTAAACACCGTAAATTTTATTTTTTGCTGCTAAAACAGAATCACTGTAAACAGGGATAGGCCCAAGGCTTATCCACAGGCGCTATGCAGGGCTTTTCATAGCCTTGGTAAAATTTCTATATTGGCTTCTGAAGTATTTTGAGCACAAAACTCACTTACCCTAAAACCCTGATATGAAGCAAAGACTTCTACTAAGCACTCTGTTACTTTTTATTACCGCCGCCCTTTTTGCACAGGATAAGGTGCGCATTAGCGGTAATATACAAGACGAACGCAAGCAGCCCTTACCCGGCGCTACCGTTATGGTAAAAGGCACTAACACCGGCACTACTACTGATGATGCCGGCAACTACACCCTTGAGGTGCCTAAGGATGCCAAAACCCTGGTGGTTAGCTTTGTTGGTTACGATAACAAGGAAGTAACCATTGACCCCAACCAGGGCAACCAGGTAGTAAACTTTGATATGGCCCCTGCACAGGTAGGCCTTAACCAGGTAATTATTTCGGCCAGTAAAAAGAAGGAGAAGCTGCTGGATGCCCCGGCATCAGTATCCGTAATTGGTGCCGATAGGCTGGAGAAGAACGTGGTAACCACCCCGGTGGACCAACTTAAAACCAGCCCCGGTGTAGATGTTATGCGCACAGGCCTTGTATCATCAAACGTAGTGGTGCGCGGTTTCAACAACATATTCAGCGGTTCGGTATTAAACGTGGTTGATAACCGTATAGGCTCGGTGCCATCGTTACGCGTTAATGCCTACCAGTTAATGCCTATGAGCAACCTGGATTATGAGCGTATTGAAGTAGTGCGCGGCCCTGCATCGGCTCTTTATGGCCCTAACGCATCATCAGGTGTTATCCATATCATTACCAAAAACCCTTTAGACCAGCAAAAGAAATTTGAAACCACCGTGGCTATGACCAGCGGTTTTACCGTGTTGGATAAAAGCTACCAGGCAACCGAAGGCAAAACCCTTAGCGGCAACATTATTAACCCCGAAATACGCCACAGCGGCAAGTTGTGGGATGGTAAATTCGGTTACAAAGTATCGGGCAGTTATTTCCAGGGGCGCGATTACCCCGTGGTAGATGCCCGCGAACCTTACAATGGCGATAGCCTGTTGTTTGGCTCGGTAGTAAACGGCCAGATTTTCCGCCCTGATACGCTGGGTTATTCTTACGTAACTGATTCAGTTGGCCATGTAGATACCCTGGTTAACCTTGATGTAAAACGCTTTAAAAAGGATTACACCATCCGCAAGTTTACTGCCGATGGCCGTATTGATATTAAACCAACCGAAGATATTGCCATTACCATTAACGGTGGCATAGCCGGCGCCCGCAATATTGAGCTAACAGGCCTTGGCGCAGCAGCAGCCGGTGGTTCAAAAGGTATGTGGATGTATTGGTATATACAGGCCCGCTTTAAGTGGAAGAGCCTTTATGTGCAGTATTTTCTTAACAGCAGCAATGCGGGTAATACCTTCCTAATACCGCAGTTAAGTGCATCGGCACGCAACTCGTATGCTTCAACCTCGCCACCTACGCCTTACCAGGTGCAGCGTTTAATTGATAAATCTAAACTGCATGTTTTCCAGGTGCAGCACTCGGTTAACCCGCTGGAGCAACTTGGCCTAATTTATGGTGTGGATGTATTGCTTACCCGCCCTAACACCAACGGCACCATCAACGGCCGTTTTGAAGAAAGAGATAACGTAGTGCAGGCCGGTGGCTACCTGCAAGCCGATGCGGACCCTTTAAAGTGGTTAAAGCTGGTAGCGGCTATACGTATAGATTATAACAGCATTATTAAGAATGTATCGTTTAGTCCACGTGCAGCCGTGGTGTTTAAGCCGGCTGTTGGGCATAACATACGTATAACTTATAACCGCGCCTTTGATGCGCCTAATACCCTCAACCAGTTTCTTGACCTTAGCAACGGTTTAATACCTAACGGCATTAACGTGCGCGGTATTGGTAACCCTTATGGTTGGGAGTACAACTTTGGCACCGATGCCAACAACAACAGCGTAGTGCAGTTTAAAACTGCGCCCTGGGGCGGCACCGGCACCTGGGTTAATTACGGCGATAAGAGCCTGAACGCTCAAATGTTCGATTCATTAAAAGGTTATATGGTAAACACCTTTAATGCCAGCCTTAATAACCTGGCAGCAGCGCAAAGCGTGGTTAATGCCATATTTAACGGCATCAGCGGCCCAACAGGCACTGTAGATTCTGCCAATCAAATTTCGGTTGATTATGCTAACCTGGCCCAAACCAAAAACCTGCCGGGCAGCATTCAAAACGTTTCCAACTTTAAAAACCTGCGTAAAATAAACAACAGCTTTACCCAAACGGTGGAGTTAGGTTACAAGGGTTTACTGTTTAACAAGCTTAGTATACAGGTTGATGGTTACTGGACGCGCATCAGCGATTACGTTAGCGCACTAAGTTCAGCATCGGGCGCAGTTATGTTAGATCATAACAGCTACTTAGGAGCCTATGCCGGCGATGCTACCCAACCCGGCACTGTTGCCGGTATTGATACCAACGGCCGCCTTTACAAAAACCTTTATGCCAATGGTGGTGCGCTTAACAACACCCTTGTGCCGCTTTTAGATGGCGCTGCAAGCCTGCAAAACGCCAGCATTGTACCTTCAATACCGGGTACCGTGTGGGATGAGTTTGTGGTGCTTACCTACCAGTTCCCTATGGGTACTATTACGCCAAATGATTCGGCACTGGTTAATTCAGATTATATACTTACTTACAAAAACCTTGGCCGTTTAGATGTGTTCGGTATCGACTTCGGTTTCCAATACAACATTGTTGAAAGCGAACAACACAGCATTAATGCAGGCGGCAGCTTAAGCTGGGTTAATAAGGACCAACTTACCCTTAGCACCGGTGAGAATGTGCCACTTAACGCACCTAAGCTAAAAGCATCGGCTACGTTTGACCATACGTTGAAGAAGCCCGGCTTTGGCTACGGCTTAACCTTCCGTTATGCTATGGGTTACGAGGCCGCTTCTTCTATTTACAGCGGCACTGTTAAGCCCGCTTACCTGCTTGATGCACGCGTTAGCTACCGCCCAAGCTTCTACAAAAATCTGTTGTTATCCATCAACGTAAACAACGTTACCAACTACCAATGGCAAAGTTTCCCGGGTACAGCTATAATGGGCACCCAGTTCTATGCAAGGGCTCAGGTAACCTTCTAAAAAATACTAATCACTAATACCACAAAAGCAGGCGCCCCGTCCCGAATGTTTGGGAGGGGCGTTTGTTTTTTATTCCTTAAAAAGTTACGCACCTTTGGCATTAACCTATGGCAAACGTTACTAATAACTACGGCAAAATCACCTTCTTTACCATCTTCATTATGTCGTTTGCAGGCATACTGCTTATTGATGCAGTTTTACCTGCCAGGCAAACGCAGGAAATAGTTAGCGGGCATATTTCCTATAGAATCAGGGGGAAAAACAGCAGCGGTAAGCAATACGGCCTTCAAACAAATGAAGGACGCCTACCCGTACCGCTAAGCTTGTATGGCGATGTTATTGATGGCGATTCCATCATTGTATTCCGCACAGGGCTATTAAGCATACCGCGCAGTTTTACGTTTAATTCTTCGGTGTATAAGCCTTTGGGCGTTCACAGTTTTTACTGCATCCCGTTGTTATTGGCCTTTCTACTGGCCTTGTGCGGCTTTATGTTGCGTAAAAAAGATTCGCTGGCATTATACCTCGTGGTTTCGCTGGCTATACTTATTGGTGGGGCGCTTTTAATTATACTTGTGCAACAGGTTTATATAGCGGCCTCTTAATTATCAAACTATAACCCGCGCTTATGTTCGGCTTTTTTAAAGGAAAGAAGGAAAACATTGTTGTGCCTGAATGGGCTAACTTTTTTACCAGTAGCGAATACCGGAAGTTTATTGACCTTATTACCGATTACTTTAAAACGCAGGGCGAAAAGATTGTTATTGAAGATGGCGTAGCCATAATACCCGGTAAGGAAAAAGGCTATGGCCAATACGGCCTTCAGAATATTTCGCAACGCTGCAGGCAGTATGAACAGAAGGACTGGAAGGAATTGGTGTTTGGCCACTTTGATGCCATGTACCAGGGCGAAAAGTTTATGGAGGAGTTCAACAAAAAAGTAGACCATTACGAACAGATTAAACAATACCTGGGCGTTAGGATTTACAATACTGAATACCAAAAGCTGGCGCAGAAAATTGAACCGGTAAAGCGCGATATTGCACAGGATGTGGTGGCCATGCTGGTTTACGACCTGCCTACCACTGTTATGAACGTGCAGGCCGAGCACCCTGCAAAATGGGGCAAAAGCATTGATGAGCTTTTTGAGGTAGGCCTAAAGAACATACGCGATAACTACGAAGTGGATTTCAGAATGAACGACAGCCCGGGCTTTCCTATATGGTTTGCTACGTCGGAGCATTTCTTTACACTTAATGCAGCGCTTGAGATGGAGAGGAACAGCAACATACTTGGCGTTAAGGGTGCGCTGGTTGGGTTGCCTAACAGGCACACGGCGGTGTTTCACCCAATCAATAACCTTGATGTGGTAAAGGCTGTAAACGTTATGATACCCGTTATAAGCCGCATGTATAATGAAGGGCCGGGCTCAGTAAGCCCTAACCTGTATTGGTACATCAACGGAGATTTTATACAGATACCTTATAAGCTAACCGAGAACAGTTTGCAGGTAAGCCCGCCAAACCGCTTCGCCGAATTGTTGAATGAGTTGGGGAATGGTTAGTTTCCCACGTGTGTAACTTAGGATGAAATAAAAGAGTAGCTGTCAGTCTGAGCCTGTCCCCGCCTGACCGGCGTTGCCCTTGCAGTCGGGCAGGGTAGACTGACTAAGTTTAGTTCCAAGTTCCGTCACCCTTCGATAAACTCAGGATGACAAGAAAGAGTAGCTGTCAGTCTGAGCCTGTCGAAGACTGACTAAGTTTAGTTCCAAGTTCCGTCACCCTTCGATATCCCGAGGCTTCGGGATCAGGATGACAGGTTTCTTCAAACAAGTCACTTTTTTCTGGCTAGTAGTTTGATTCGTTCCCAATTCTCAGTAAACAAAGCCTCTTTCTTCTTCCGGTTCCAACCTTTTACTTGTTTCTCCCAATTAATGGCTTGGTTAACATCGAAAAAGTGTTGGCAATAACGAAGCACTACTGGCCGCCGGCTATAAGTATAGCTCTTGGAATTGGCCCCTGCATTGTGTTGTTCAAGTCGCGATTCAACGTTATTGGTTACACCGGTGTAATATGAGCCGTCTGAACATTCCACTATGTATACGAAGTAGTTATGGTTCAACTTCATGCTCCGCTAAATTAGTGAAGTGTTTAGAAACATAATAAGTGCGTGTCAGTCTCAGCCCGTTGAGGCCTGAAAAAGTTTAGCGTCATGCTTTGTCACCTTTTGATATCCCGAGGCTTCGGGATCAGGATGACAAGAAAGAGTAGCTGTCAGTCTGAGCCTGTCGAAGACTGACTAAGTTTAGTTCCACGTTCCGTCACCCTTCGATATCCCGAGGCTTCGGGATCAGGATGATAGGTTAGCTTTTGCAGGGGTACTGTTGATTCTAGTGCAGTTGCTTTTCGCTAAGCCAACGCTCGGCTTCAAGGGCGGCCATACAACCGGTGCCGGCTGCAGTTACTGCCTGGCGGTAAACTTTATCCTGTAAATCGCCGCTGGCAAATACGCCTTCCACCTTGGTTTTGGTAGTGCCTGCTACAGTTACTACATAACCTTGCTCGTCGGTGTCAATAAAGTCCTTAAACACATGCGAGTTTGGCTGGTGGCCAATGGCTACAAAAAAGCCGTAAATAGGTATAACTGAAGTTTCGCCGGTTTTAGTGTTCTTAATACGCACACCTTCTACCCCATCGGCGCCTAACACCTCCTCGGGTGCCGTGTTCCAATACACTTTAATGTTAGGGGTGTTCAACACACGCTCCTGCATAATTTTAGAAGCGCGCATTTCATCGCGGCGGACAAGCATGTGCACCGTAGTGCATATTTTAGAAAGGTAAACCGCTTCTTCGCAGGCAGTATCACCGGCACCAACTATGGCTACTTCTTTGTTCTTATAGAAGAATCCATCGCACACTGCACAGGCGCTAACACCGGCCACTTTAAGGCGGTCCTCGCCCGGTATGCCCAGCCATTTGGCTTCAGCCCCGGTAGCCAGTATTACAGCATCGGCTTCAATCAGCTTTTCATCATCAATCCATACCTTTTTAGGCTGAACGGAGAAATCAACTTTAGTGGCCTTACCAAA
>JBDHYB010000022.1:0-49904 GCA_039811145.1 Chitinophagales bacterium
TCCAACTTTGTTACACCATCTTTTGAAATGGGCGTAATAATGGATGGGCGCGATAGCCTGCAACAGGCAATATATTGGTACGAGAGGTTTATCTCACGAATAAAAACCCAAAAGGAGGCTTACGCCAACCTTAGCTATGCCTACTTTAGGTTAAAGGAATACGACAAATCAATAAATACGAATAAACGCGCCCTGGCTGCTATGCCTAGCGCTTACGAGCCTACCGTTAACATAGCCAAAACCTACCATCAGATGCAGCAACTGGACAGCGCCATTGTTTATTACGAAAAAAGCTACCTGTTAAATCAAAAGGATGTAAACCTGGTAAAGGTTTTATACGGCCTAAGCAAAGGCCAAAACGACGCCCGCCGGGTGCAGATTTACGGCCTGAAATTGAAGGAGCTTGGCGTAAAGGACCTTTAAAGAGCGGGCCTGAAGGTGTCTAATGTGTATGACACATGGTACTCCCGTAATTCCGGGATGTAGGGAAAATAGGCCATTCATGAACAACGGATCATGCCTCTAAGGCCCCTTTAGTTTTATAATATCCTGTTTTTCAAAGCTATACAAAATAATTTTTCTATTTAGTAAACTGGGCACAACTCTTGTTCTGTAGGGCACAAATCGGCCGCTTTAAATTACAGCTAAAGCGCTGAAACCTATTGACAGACCGCAGAATTAGGTTAATTTTACGGTTACCTCAAAATAGGGTTTTTGAGAGAGTAAATTTTAGTCCTGAACCGACTGAAGGCGCTGAACAAAAGATAGTATTATGCAAAAAATGTGTACGTTTAAGTTTAAGGGTTCTGTTACCACAATGTTTGCCGGCTTTTTACTGCTTTTTGCAGTGTATAATGCAAACGCACAGTGTAACGTTACTAACACAGGGGCCCTAACAGCGCCTACTTGTTCTCCTCAAACCTTTAACTTTGGTTCAGGTGAATCCAGAAGCATTACATTGAGCACCTCTGTTAAGTACGATTTTACCTGGAGCAACCCCAACGGTTGCGGCGATGCAAACAACGCCTGTGTAAACGGTACTGCAGGTAACCAAACCGGTTGGACCCCCCGGCTACCAGTATTGCTGTAGGTACTAACCGCAGTAGTACCTGGGCATCCTGTTCATCCGTTTTAACGTATCGTATTTCGGCACCTACTACAGCCAGCGTTAGCCCTGCCAGCACCAGTATATGTGGTTTAACCAGTGGTAGCCTTGGCGGTAATTCGCCAAGCATTGGCACCGGCACATGGACCCAGGCTTCAGGTCCGGGAACATCTACTTTCAGCGCTGCAAACTCGCCAACATCAACTGTAACAGTTAGCGCTTATGGTTCCTACACCTATACATGGACCATTAACAACGGCGGTTGTACCAGCTCTGCCACCACTGCAAGCATAACTTTCTATCAAAGCCCTTCCTTAACAGTTCCTGCAACTGTATGTGATAATACGACGGCCTCAGTTTCCAGTAATATCAGTGTAACGTGGACTGCTTCTGCCGGCTCATTTACCGGCACTAACCCTTCTGCAGGGGTTACCTTTAATCCTCCTAACGTTACTGCTCCCACAGCTAACCAAAACGTAACCATAACCGGCACCAACGGGGCTTGTGCATCGTCATCGGTTATTCGCGTTGATAATCGTCCGGCGCTTACCGTTCCGGCTTCTGTATGTGATAACGCAACAATGGCAGTATCCAGCGATGTATCAGGAACATGGACAGCCACCACCGGCTCATTTACCGGCACTAACCCTGGTACTTCACTAACTTATAATCCGGCAGGCATAACGCCGCCTACAGCCAGCCAGGGCGTTACCATAACAGTAACAAACGGCGTATGTGCACCAACCGCCGCTACCACCGTTTACAACCTGCCTACCTTAACGGTACCTGCAACAGTTTGTGATAATTCAACTGCTGCAGTAAGCAGTGATGTGTCAGTAACCTGGACTGCCGGCTCAGGTAGCTTTACCGGAACCAACCCCGGCACTTCAGTAACTTTTAACCCGCCTGCAGTTGCTGCGCCAACCGTTAACCAAAACGTAACTATAACCGGTACCAACGGAGCTTGTGCGCCGTCATCAGTTATTCGCGTTGATAATCGTCCGGCGCTTACCGTTCCGGCTTCTGTATGTGACAATGCAACAATGGCAGTATCCAGCGATGTATCAGGAACATGGACAGCCACCACCGGCTCATTTACCGGCACTAACCCTGGTACTTCACTAACTTATAATCCGGCAGGCATAACGCCGCCTACAGCCAGCCAGGGCGTTACCATAACAGTAACGAACGGCGTATGTGCACCAACTGCCGCCACTACGGTTTACAATCTGCCTACCTTAACGGTACCTGCAACAGTTTGTGATAATTCAACTGCTGCAGTAAGCAGCGATGTATCAGTAACATGGACAGCAGGTTCTGGCTCATTTACCGGCACTAACCCCGGTACTTCAGTAACTTTTAACCCTGCTAACCTTACACCACCAACCGTTAACCAGAACGTTACCATTACGGGAACGAACGGTGCTTGCGCCCCTACAGCAATTATTCGTGTTGATAATTTACCAACGCTTACTGTTCCTGCAGCGGTGTGCGATAATGCAACTGCGGCTATGTCCAGCGATGTGTCTTTAACATGGTCAGCCGGTTCGGGTACTTTTAGTGGTACTAACCCCGGCACTTCAGTAACTTTTAACCCGCCTGCAGTTGCTGCACCAACGGTTAACCAAAACGTAACTATTACCGGTACCAACGGCGCTTGTGCTCCTACCGCAATTATAAGAGTAGATAATAACCCGACTTTAACTGTTCCAACTGCTGTGTGTGACAACAGCACAGCCGCAGTTAGCGCTGATGTTTCAGCTACCTGGACTGCAGGTTCAGGCAGTTATACCGGTACCAACCCGGGCACCTCATTAACGTTTAATCCGCCTGCGGTTGCCGCACCAACTCAAAACCAAAACGTTGTATTAACAGCTACTAACGGTACTTGTGCTCCAACTGCAACAATCCGTGTAGATAATGCACCAACTGCTGCTAATGCCGGCTCTGATATTCCGCAGTGTGCTAGCAGCACCTTTACCCTGGCAGGTAATGCTCCGGGCGTAACAGGCACTACACAGTTGTGGACTTGTTTTTCCGGCTGCACAGGTTTAACCATCACTACACCAGGCTCTGCTACTTCAACTGTTACTTCAGTGCCAAACGGAACAACCACTTTAACATGGACATTTACTAACGGTGTATGTTCTTCTTCTGATAACGTTGACCTTACTAACTCAGCACAGGCTGTTATTTCAGGTTCTACCGCTGTATGCGACGACCAAACAGGCGGTGTAACGTATAACAACAACGTAGGCAGCACCAACTGGAGTGTAACACCGGGTTCTCTTGGTTCAATTAACTCAAGCGGTTTGTTTATACCTGCAAACATTGCTACTCCTACCCAAAGCGCCTCAGGTAGCATAGTTGTAACAAACGGCGCTTGCGTTACTAACTATAATATTACCGTTTATAATAAGCCATCTATTACCTCAAGCAATGCCAGCATGTGCCAGGGCGATGTTAGAACCTTAACTGCCGACGTTAACGGAACAACCTTTACCGGCACCGGGGTAAATTTCAATGGCACCAACTACATATTTACAGCACCAAACCCCGGCGGCACTTCGGCTAACTATATTATTACTGCCAGCAGCGGTTCAGGCTGTCAGGATCAACAGGTAATTACTGTTTACCAGAACGCTTCAATAACTTCTTCGGCAGCCGATATGTGCGAAGGCCAAACAAGAACGCTTAACGCTTCCATCGGCCCCGGCTTCTGGAGTGCTACTTGCGGCGGTTGTGTATCAGGCAACATCTTTACGGCCCCGGTACCATCTGGTAACTCGGCTACATATACAATCAGCTACGCTGTTATAGGCAGTGCATGTAACGCAGCCACACAAAACATTACCGTGTATGCCCAGCCGGTGTTAACCATACCGTCAGCGGTTTGCGAAAGCTCAACGGCTTCAGTAAGCAGCACCAAAAACGTTACCTGGAGCGCAGCATCAGGCAGCTTCTCACCGGGCAGCGGCACCTCATCATCTTACTCGCCGGCTAACTTAACAGCACCAACTGCCAGCAGTACAATATTAATTACAGGCACTAACGGTGCGTGCAGCGCCAGCGGCAACATAACCGTATGGAACAATGCCAACATAACTTCATCTGCGGCGGCCATGTGCGAAGGCAGCACCAGAACGTTAACGGCAGACATTGGCCCCGGCACCTGGACTGGTGATTGCGGCGCCTGTGTATCGGGCACAACATTCACTGCACCAACGCCTGTAGGTAACATGAGTACCAATACCATGACCTACACGGTTACAGGTAGTGCTTGTGCTGCTCCTAAACAGGATATTGATGTTTACCACTTGCCATCAACTGCTAATGCAGGCCCTAACGTTACCAACGGTTGCGGTTTGGGTACTACCTTACAAGGGGTGGCTCCTACTTACGGTTCAGGAACATGGACGCAGTTTGCAGGTCCGGGTTCTACCACCTTCAATACCCCTTCAAGCGCTACCTCTACTACAACAGTAAGCTCTTTAGGCACATATACTTATACCTGGACTGTAGGTAACGGCCCTTGCCCTACCAACAGCGATAACACCGATGTAACCTATAACACCGCTATGTCGGCCTCATACGCTTTTGATGATTGTATGAACGCGGGCGGCAGCGATTACTACTATGTGATGGTAACCGGTAGCGCAGGTACACCACCTTATACTTTCTCAGGTACTCCTGTAGGCAATGTATCAGGCACACAGAAAGTGTATGAACAGTTAGCAGGCAGCAGCACATCTTATACTGTAACCGATAACATCGGTTGCACCGCAACGGTTACTCCAACTGCACCTTCAGGTCACCCTACTGATATTCCGTTTACCTCAACTACAGGTAGCAAAACAGTAGATTGCTACGACCAGGCGCTGAACAAATGGCTAACCTTCCGCGATAACAACAACGATGCTATCCTTTCTATACAGGCCGGCTCAGTTGACTTAGGACTGGTGAATGTTACCGTATACCGCGATGGATCAGAAACCTCGGTGTTCCCGTCTGTAACCCAGCCGAACTGCCAGGCGTTTACTGACCTTAAAGCGATGAAGCGTCACTTTGTAATGACCTCTTCTAACTACGCTTATCCGGCTGTATTCCCAAGCAATGTAGGTGTAAGGCTTTACTTCAGCGATGCGGAGTTACAGAGCTTGATAACCGCTTCAACCGGTAACAATATACCTAACAACAGCTGCAGCGAGAATGACGACATTAACTCCTTAAGCGAGTTGTATGTAACCAAGTATAGCGGCCCTAACGAGGATAACGATTACTCGAACAACAACGTATCGGGCGTTTACAAGGTATATGGTGATGCAAACGGCTACGGCACACCGGATGGCCCGCTTACCAAATCGGCCAACGGCTTCAGCACCCTGTTCACCTCAGGACAGAACCACCACTACGTGCAAATGAATGTTGACCGTTTCAGCGAGTTCTGGATGTATGGTTCCAAGCAGGCGCAGGCGCTTCCGGTAGAAATGATCTACTTTGAGGCTAACGCAATAGACAACTCCTACATCCAGTTAAAGTGGGCAACCGCGCTTGAGATCAACAACCATGGCTTCTGGATAGAGCGCAGTGTGGATGGTGTAAACTTTACCCAGATAGCGTGGGTGGATGGCCACAACAATACCACTATACAACAGAATTACAGCTATAACGACATCAACGTAAACAACGGCGTACGTTACTACTACCGCTTACAGCAGGTAGATAACGACGGCCAGTTTGAATACACCGATGTAGTGAGTGCGATAATCAACAACTCAGCCAGCTTTGAAGTAATGGACTTTGTTCCGAACCCAACCAGCCAGGCAACCAACCTGGTAATAACATCAGGTTCTGAGCAGGAGATAAGCGTTGAGTTATACAACATAATAGGCGAGAAGGTGCTTAGCGAGAAACATGGCTTGACCAAGGGCACAAACCAGATTGCCTTTGACCTGAACATGCTGGCATCGGGCACTTACACTGCTGTGGTTACGTCTAACAATGACGTGCATAGCAAGAAGCTGGTAATCAGTAAGTAATTATTACTACCCTCAATAGTTCAAAGGGCTGCCAAAGGCAGCCCTTTGCCGTTTAGGTATTCACGAAATTCTGTTAGGTTTGCCCCCTCAATTTTAGGACGGTGAAGCTATCAGTTATAATGCCTGTTTTTAACGAAAAGAAGACTATTCGCGAGATTATAGCGAAGGTTATGGCCGTGCCTATTGAAAAGGAACTGGTTATTGTAGATGACGCCTCAACCGATGGCACCCGCGATATTTTAAAGGAATACGAAGGCAAGCCCGGTATTAAAGTGTACTACCACGAAAAAAATAAGGGTAAAACCGGCGCTATACGAACCGGCATACCCTATACCACCGGAGAAATTATTTCTATACAGGATGGGGACCTGGAAACCGACCCTAACGACTTTGTAGCGTTAACTGAGCCCATCAAAAAGGGGGAAGCTGCTGTAGTGTATGGCTCGCGCTACCTTAACCGTACCGAAAAGAGCCTGTACTTTGCCTATAAATTCGGCGCACGCTTTTTAAGCTGGGTGGTTAACTTTTTATACTGGCAAAACATTACCGATGAAGCTACCTGTTACAAGGTTTTCAGGGCCGATGTGTTAAAGCAAATACCACTTACTTACGACCGCTTTGAGTTTTGCCCCGAGGTTACCGCCAAGGTTAGCAAAATGGGGTATAAAATAAAGGAACTGCCCATGAACTATTACCCGCGCAGCTTTGCCGAGGGCAAAAAAATGAACTGGCGCGATGGCGTTAAAGCGCTTTGGGTGCTTGTTAAATTCCGTTTTATCAGCTAGCTACAATGTGTTGGCGCAGTAATGTTCTGTTGCTCGTCTTTTAAATTATTGAGTAACTACATCTGCGGTGTTTCAACATTCGGCAGCTTAACACTTTAATACTTAAACACCCGATTTTAAATATATTTGGCGCAGTGGCAAAACAACAAAAGCAACAACCTGCAGCTAAACCCCAGCAGAAAAAGCCGGCTGAAACGCAAGCAAGCGGTTTGGGTGGTTTTATGTTACGCAACCTTGCAGTGCTGGCCGGTGTGCTGGCACTCTACTTTGTTTTCAATAGTCTTTTTAGTAAGGAGCGCGAACTAAGCCAGCTTACCGAGCAGTTTTATGCTATAAGGGCAACCAACCCACAGGACCCGCAATTGCGCAATTTATACGACCGTATTATGCCTTTACAGGCCGAGGTGCAGGGCGATACCGGTTTTATCAAAAGTATAACGCGCGGGTATAACTGGGCTATTAACGACCTTGCCATTGCCAATATGAAGAACCTGGAGAGTGTTAAGGAAGAAATTCACCGCAACGGCGAGGATTCTACCCCTCAATCTTTATTGCAGGCCAAGTTGAAACGCAAAATAGGCCTGTACACCTTTATTGAATACATAAAGGCCAATACGCCTGAAAATGCTGTTATACTTTTACCCGAAGGCGATGCAGCAGTTTCTAATAACGGTAAGTGGAACTTTATTTATGACCCGGAATGGATGGAGTATTTCCTTTACCCCCGCCTTTGTTTGGCGATTGGCAGAGAAAATGAACACCCTGATTTGGCTAAACGCATAACGCATATTGTAATTATTGAAGCCAAAGGCTACGATAAGCTGAAGTACAATGTGCCGCTTAACCAACGCCCTACTGAAGCTGTATTGCCGTACAATGCGCCTCCGCCGGGCATGCAAACCGATTCCTTAACCGGTCAACCGCAAATACAATAACATGCTGGCAGTAGGTATTTTACTTTGTTACTTGTTGGGTATAGCGGTAATGCTGCTTATAAGCCGCAAATACTCGCTGGCGGAGTGGATTGGTTTTTCCTTCCTCATCGGTATGGGCTTGGAAACCGTTTTTCTTTTTCTGTTTGATATCGTTGGAATTAAATATTCGCAGGGGGCATTGATAGGGGTTAACCTGGTTGCTATACTGGGCTTACTGGCTGCCAACTATAAAAATCTGCTGGCATTTAAAGATGAATTTAAAGTGCCTTCATTCAGCTATAAGGATGTAAACCTGGCTGCCCTTGCTATACTTTGTTTTGCTGCTTACCTGTTTTACGCCATAACTGTAAAAAACCTGTTTTGGCCGCCAGCCGACCATGATGCCATTGGCTCATTCGATAAACTGGGCAAGATAATGGCGTTGGAAGGGAAGCTTAAAATAAGCCTGTTTCAATACAATTTGGAAGGTGCCGGTGGTATTTATCCGCCATTGTTCCATGGCAGCTTTGCATACGTTTACATCTTCGGGGCTATCATCCCTAAAATTGCAACTTCGCTGTTTTTCCTTTCATTGCTAACAAGCTTTTATGGCTTGTTGCGCCGTTATGTTGATTCTACTGCCGCATCGTTATTTACGCTGTTGCTAATGATAACACCGGAGTTGTTTTCGCACGCAGCCCTTTCTTTAGGCAACCTGCCAACTACTGCTTATGTAGGCCCTGCTGCGCTGGCTACTATTTTATGGTTGGATAAGCGCGACCAAAAATACTTTTGGATTGGCGCCATACTAATGGCCTTTGTAATATGGGTACGTAGCGATACCGTTGTATTTACTGCCGCTGCTTTACTAATTGTAGGGGTAGATTTCCTTCGCAATAAAAACTGGAAGGAACTGCTTTCATACGGTGCTATTGCCGTATCGCCTTTCATTATCTGGACTCTTTACGTAAAACTGAAACTATCATCTGCACAAGGCGCCCGTTTAAATACAGCTATAGGTATTAATGGCGAACGTTTAAGCCTGATGGGCAACTATGTAAAGGCTTTTTTATTCGGAGGACAGTACCAGGCTACGTTGCCTAACGGTGTGCACAGCCAGGGCATTGATGGCGGCCAGTTATTCGGCATTGTATTTATCCTTTTTGTAGTAGTGCTTCTGGTTAACCTGGCGTTTATATTCAAAAATGGTGTTAAGGAATACTTTAATAAAAACTTTTCAGTGTTGGCGTTTACATTGGGCTCCTTCTTCCTTTACTTCCTGGTGTTTTACCTTATTGATGAAAAGGCCCAGAACTCCCCCATGTATTCCCTAATGGAGAGCTCCTTTAAACGTGGCCTGTTTTGCTTTGTGCCACTCGCCCTCTTTTACTGCGCTGCCAGCCCGGCTTCAAGCTGGCTGTTTGAACGCATAGAAAAGTTCAGAACAGGTAGCTAGGCTCCATTCATTCAGCACTCTCAACTCTACATTCTATTCCTGTTCATATCTTGTGTACTTCTTTTCCGGGGCGTTTTTAGCAAATTACGCTATTTGTTAAATAATTGGAACGAAAAATTTAATGTAAATCATTGAAAACCAATGCTTCTATCAAATTAAGCAAGTCCCGTACCAAAAATTGCGCCCAAACCTTGTCAAATAGGGCTTCAAAAGCTATCTTTGCCGTCCGTTTTGCAAAACCGGCTCCAAAATATCTTGTTGTAAAGTGACTTACCGCGGTATTCGTCTTTAGAAATTGAAGATAAAATACCCGGCATT
The DNA here is from genome assembly GCA_039811145.1 of Chitinophagales bacterium. Taxonomy (GTDB): domain Bacteria; phylum Bacteroidota; class Bacteroidia; order Chitinophagales; family LD1; genus Bog-950. Next base: position 9,618 of record JBDHYB010000022.1, read on the forward strand.
TTTCATTTGATACTGGGGAAGAAATTTTTTAACTGCATAATTGATTAGCCATGGCAGAAATCCTAAGGAAGAGCGCCGAGCGTGTTAACTTCGGTAAAATCAAATTACCCGATGAACAACCCGACCTGCTCGACATTCAGTTAAGTACTTACAAAGAGTTCGTTCAACTTGAAACAACTCCCGAAAACCGCAGCAAAGAAGGCCTGTACTCCGTATTTATGGAGAACTTCCCTATCTCTGACACCCGCGGCATATTCACTCTTGAATTTATTGACTATTTCGTAGATCCTCCGCGTTACACCATTGAAGAATGTATTGAGCGTGGCCTTACATATTGTGTGCCTTTAAAAGCCAAGCTTAAGCTTAGCTGTAACGATCCTGAACACATCGACTTTAAAACGATTGTGCAGGACGTGTTTTTGGGCAACATCCCTTACATGACTCCGAAAGGAACCTTCATCATCAACGGCGCTGAGCGTGTTATCGTTTCTCAGTTGCACCGTAGCCCTGGTGTGTTCTTTGGCCAGTCGTTCCACCCTAACGGCACCAAAATCTATTCTGCCCGTGTAATTCCTTTCAAAGGCGCATGGATGGAGTTTGCTACTGACATCAACAACGTAATGTATGCGTATATCGACCGTAAGAAGAAGTTCCCTGTAACTATGCTTCTGCGTGCCGTAGGTTACGATACTGATAAAGATATTTTGACCCTGTTTGAATTGGCCGATGAAATTTCTCTGAAAACCAAGAAGGACGCTGAAAAAGCTATCGGCCGTAAACTGGCTGCAAGGGTTCTTAAAACATGGATGGAAGATTTCGTGGATGAAGATACCGGTGAAGTGGTTTCTATCGAGCGTAACGAAGTGCTGTTAGAGCGCGATATCGTTATAAACGAAGAGAACATTAACCTGATTGTGGACAGCGGTGCCAAGAGCATCTTCGTTCATAAAGAAAATCAGACTGCCGATTTCTCTATCATCTTCAACACCCTGCATAAGGATACTTCAAACTCTGAGATTGAAGCGTTGAACCACATCTATAAGCAACTGCGCGGTAGCGAACCACCTGATGAGGAAACTGCCCGTGGCATTATCGAGAAGTTGTTCTTCAGCGATAAGCGTTACGACCTGGGCGAAGTAGGCCGTTACAAAATCAACAAGAAATTGGGTTTGGATATTGACATGAACACCCGTGTTCTTACCAAAACCGATATCATACACATCGTTAAGTACCTGGTAGCCCTTAGCAACCAGCGAGCTGAAATTGATGACATTGACCACTTGAGCAACCGTCGTGTGCGTACAGTAGGCGAGCAGCTTTACTCTCAATTCGGAGTAGGTTTAGCCCGTATGGCCCGCACTATCCGCGAGCGTATGAACGTGCGCGATAATGAAGTGTTTACCCCGGTTGATTTGATTAACGCAAGAACACTTTCTTCTGTTATCAATTCATTCTTTGGTACTTCACAGTTGTCTCAGTTCCTTGACCAAACCAACCCGCTGGCAGAAATCACCAACAAGCGTCGTGTATCGGCCTTAGGACCTGGTGGTCTTAGCCGCGAGCGCGCCGGTTTCGAGGTTCGTGACGTTCACTACAGCCACTACGGCCGTTTGTGCACTATCGAAACTCCGGAAGGTCCAAACATCGGTCTGATCTCTACTTTGTGCGTTCACGCTAAAGTAAACGCTATGGGATTTATCGAAACGCCATACCGTAAGGTAGAGGCCGGTAAAGTAAACCTTAAAGGCAAAGTGCAGTTCTTAACTGCCGAAGAAGAGGACAACGTGAAGATTGCACAGAGCAATATCACACTGGATGAAAAAGGCCACTTTAAGACAGATAAAATTAAAGCACGCCACCAGGGTGAATTCCCTATCCTGGGACCGGATGACGTTCAGTTCATGGACGTTGCCCCTAACCAGATCGTGGGTGTATCTGCTTCCTTAATTCCTTTCCTTGAGCACGATGATGCTAACCGTGCGCTGATGGGATCGAACATGCAACGCCAGGCGGTGCCTCTGTTACGTCCGCAAGCCCCGGTTGTAGGTACAGGTTTAGAGAAGAAAGTAGCACAGGATAGCCGCAACCTGATAAACGCTGAGCGTGATGGTGTGGTAGAGTATGTTGATGCTAACCAAATCATCATTAAGTACGAAAGAACAGAAGAAGAAAAACTGGTTTCTTTCAAAGATGAGAAGGTAACTTATAACCTCAGCAAATTCTTAAAAACAAACCAAAGCACTTGTATAAACCTTAAGCCGCTTGTTAAGAAGGGCCAGAAGGTAAGCAAAGGCCAGGTATTGTGCGAAGGCTTTGCTACTGAGAACGGTGAATTAGCGTTGGGTAGCAACCTGAAAGTGGCGTTCATGCCATGGAAGGGTTACAACTTCGAGGATGCTATCGTTATAAGCGAGCGTGTTGTGCGCGATGACGTGTTCACTTCAATTCAGATTGAAGAGTTTGAACTGGAAGTGCGCGACACCAAGCTGGGTGAAGAAGAATTAACTCCGGATATCCCGAACGTTTCTGAAGAAGCTACTAAGGACCTTGATGATAACGGTATTATACGTACAGGTGCCCGCGTAAAAGAGGGTGACATCCTGATTGGTAAAATCACTCCTAAAGGTGAAACTGACCCAACACCGGAAGAAAAACTGTTACGTGCCATCTTCGGTGACAAAGCCGGTGATGTGAAAGATGCTTCGTTGAAAGTACCACCTAGCATTGAAGGTACCGTAATCAGCAAAAAGCTGTTTGCCCGCGCCAAGAAGGACAAAACTTCTAAAGTGAAGGAGAAGACCTTGCTGGAAAAACTGGATAAGGATTTTGAAACTAAAATGGCAGGCCTTAAGGCTGTATTGGTAGAGAAGTTAATGACCATTTTAAGTGGCAAAACAACTACCGGTATCCAAACCATTTACAAAGAGGAACTGGTAAGCAAAGGCACCAAATTCAGCGCTAAGCTGTTAACTGACCTTGATTACAGCGTAACCGATGGTAACAACTGGACCAAGGACGAAGAAACCAACAACCTGGTTAAGATGATGTTGCACAACTACAACATCCGTGTAAACGAAGAAACCGGCAAATACAAGCGTGAGAAATTCAACATCAGCATTGGTGATGAACTGCCAAGCGGTGTATTAAAACTGGCTAAAGTTTACATTGCTAAAAAACGTAAACTGAAAGTGGGCGATAAAATGGCGGGCCGCCACGGTAACAAAGGTATTGTTGCCCGTATCGTTCGTGCAGAAGATATGCCGTTCCTTGAAGACGGAACACCGGTTGATATTGTGTTGAACCCGCTGGGTGTACCTAGCCGTATGAACCTGGGCCAGATTTACGAAACCGTATTGGGCTGGGCCGGTATTAAGATGGGTATCAAGTTTGCCACGCCAATATTCGATGGTGCATCGCTTGATGAAATTAAGGACTACATACAGAAAGCAGGCTTACCTGAATTAGGTTCTACTTACCTGTATGATGGTGAAACAGGCGAACGCTTCCACCAGCCAACTACCGTAGGTGTTATCTACATGATCAAACTGGTACACATGGTTGATGATAAAATGCACGCGCGTTCTATCGGGCCATACTCTCTTATCACGCAGCAGCCATTGGGCGGTAAAGCGCAGTTTGGTGGTCAGCGTTTTGGTGAGATGGAGGTTTGGGCGCTTGAAGCTTACGGCGCATCTAATATCCTGCAGGAATTACTTACCGTTAAGTCGGATGATATCGTTGGCCGTGCAAAAGCTTACGAAGCAATCGTTAAAGGCGAGAACATCCCTGAAGCCGGTATACCTGAGTCGTTCAACGTGTTAATGCACGAATTACGCGGCTTAGCGCTTGACCTTAAGTTTGAATAACAACTAAACTGTCCCCCTGCAAGGGGGACGAGGCAGACGAAGCGAAAGCGGAGTATGCCGGAGGGGGGTAAAACTCCTCTACAATAAAGAGCAATTTTTTTTCCGCCTGTTTCGAAAGAGACAGGCGGTTTTTTTTATGTGAACCCTCAGGGATAAAACATACCTTTGGCAAGACACTAAATTATGGTACGACTCTACCTGTGCAACCTGTTTTTTCTATCAGTTCTTTTTTCGTCTTCGCAAGGAGAATTCATCATTGCGGGACAAACGCAAGACATGATTTATACGGACTTTGTGCCGGATTATAAAATACAAACACTGAACACTTCTGCGGTACTGGATCTTAATCATGACGGGATTAACGATATCGAAGTTCATTTAAGTTATCCTCAAACACCGAGCTTAACCTACTTGTATTTTTTGGGCGACGCCAAAAGGTGCTTAGTTCAAAACTTCCTGGGAGGAGGTATGGATGAGGTTGGCAATAAATATAGCTTTGGTGATACCTTATCTTTCGATAGTGACAGTATTATCTTTTGGCAGAGGTATTCTTCTTCCGTATGCAAAATTGCAGAAACCTGTATTCCCTTTTTTAACGATTGTTACGAAACGGACACTGTATCAGACCTTACTGCTGATTACTATTATTTCGTCCGCTTTAAAGTTTCTGCCGATACCTTATATGGATATATTCATTTAAGTTTTGATAGTAACCTAAGGGCCACCATCTACGACTTCGCCTGCCAGGGGCCGCAGTCCAGCTATATTTTAAGTGTTCTTGATGATAATTTCCTTTCCAATAATGTAAAGGTATCGCCCGCGCTTTTCAGCAATTATTTACATGTAGATGCACCAGATAAAAGCGAGTTTTCACTTTATGATCTTACGGGAAAAGAGGTTATGGCATGGACGGATAAGATTGTAAAAACGGAGTTCCTTGAGTCCGGAGTTTATTTATTGGTGGTGCAAACCGGCTACGGCAGGATGAGTAAGAAAGTGGTGAAGCTTTAAATAAGGTTTTTCCGCCTGTTTCGAAAGAGACAGGCGGTTTTTTTTATGGTATACAGCCCTTTTTGAGCTTACTGCTATATGTATTAGCTTTATAGTAACACTAACCATGAAATACGCGCTAACAGCTCTATTAGCAGTCATTTTCTTAAACTGTGCTGCTCAAGGCAATTTCATTACTGCCGGGCAAACGCAGGATATGATTTATACTGAGTTTGAACCTGATTATTACTTCAGAATGAACGCACCGGGTTTACTCATGGACTTAAACTGGGATGGAGAGCCCGATTTGGGGCTTTATGCGAAACAAATGCAGGGCGGCGTAATGGGTGGGCCATACTACATTGCATTTGGTGGTTTGGTGCTGGATGTTTATGGTAAGTTTTTTCCGGATGATACTATTCACAACATAAGTGTTTCAAAAAAATTCCAGTTTGGTGACACCATGCTGTTTAATGCAGCAGGGGAATGGGACTATGGAAATGATAGTTTTACTGAAATTGCCGTAACGTGTTATCCCGTTCCATCATGGTGGTGTGCAGCCACGGATACTTCTATAGCTATTTTAGAACCGGCCTACTACTTCGTTAAGGTTATTACTCCTCCTGATACCTCCTATGGATACATACACTTGAGAATAGATAGCGCCCTTAACGTGGTGGTATATGACTACGCCTGTCAGGGAAATGAAGCCTTGCATACAATTGATCCTTATGCTCCAATAATAAAAACACCCTCTGTTTTTCCGGTTCCTTTTCTCAATTATTTAACAGTGCAGGATGCCGAGGGAAAAAAATGGATAATGATAGACGTACTTGGCCAAACCGTCCTTGAACTTCACAATGGTATAAATGATACCGGCAAACTAAGACGCGGCACCTATTTTATTAAAGAGGAAAGTGAAACGCCCAATTTAGTTAGAAAGGTAATTAAGCTTTAAACTACTTCCCCCTCATCCTGTTATTCTTTGGATTATGTTCCACTTCCGCTAAACCGAGTTCTTCCATCAGCGGTGGTATGTACATGCCAAAGCGCCCGCGGAAGCCTTTCTTTAAGCCATACCAACCGCCTATGGGGTTTTTAGGGTCGCGGCCCCATGCTTCAACGGTGCCTTCTTTAGCGGGCTTTTGCTCATCGGCACTGCCCAGTTCCATCCAATCGCCATGTTTTTTAAGCATAGCCTGCAGGTCTTTCAGGCAACGGGCATCGTAATGCAAAACGGTTTTGCCTACAGTGCACACAATAATTTCTTTGCCGTCCTTTTCATCCATATACATTTCGTATTCCGATGTTCCCGGTGGGGTTTTCAATTTCCAGGGATTCTCTTTGGTTCCTTTTTTGGCTGCCATGTTATGTTGGTTTCAGTTAGTATAAATATAATTACTAATCGTCAATACTTCATTCTCTAAATATAGAGCGTACAAATTAACAATTCTCATAAAATAAATTTTGCCGCAGCTGTTTTATCCTGGTTCAGTTATCTTTAATAAAACACTACTTATGAAACACGTTATTGTAATTACATTCTGCACCTTGCTGGTATTACAAGGCACGGCCCAAACCATTGGAGGAAAAGTTGGCGGCGTAATGTGGTTTGATATGTATAAGAATTTTCCTGAGCAGGTGGGCGGAGGCCCTACCCTCGGCTTCTTTTATGATCAACCAATTTATAAACGCCTTGAAGCGTCGATAGGACTTGACTATTCACAGGCTATTTACAAGGAAAAGCCTATTTTCTGGTTTGATGATTTTGGTGGAACGCCTCAAAGTTACACCACCATAAAACATATCGCAGAAGTGCCCATTTGCCTGCAGTTACGTTTGAACAAGATAAATGCAAAGTGGAAGGTTTACATGAACGCCGGTTACCGCTTTGGAGTTTCATTCAGTCAAACCTCGCTCACCAGATATGACAATGACAACAACAGATGGAAAACTGAATACCCAAACTCTTTCATTAATGGGTTGAATCATTCCGTAATGCTGGGGTTTGAAGCGCGCCGGACCATTTCCAAACGATGTATACTTTCCATCGGCACTCAAATGAGTTACAATTTCGCCAAAGGTAACTTTGCCGCTCCTGCCTATGACTGGCGTTTTTACATAAAGTTTGGCTTTTTAGCTAAATCCCCCGGCAATAAACCCCACCCTGCAACGCACTAATTACTCACACTAAAGATAAAATTCTCCACGCTTCCGGTATTTTAAGCTTTTAGGGCTTTTATGGCCTTGCTGTTTTTCTATTTTTACCACCAATGGCAGAATACATTGTAAGTGCGCGTAAATACCGCCCGGCCCGCTTTAGCGATATGGTAGGGCAGGAGCAGGTGGCTACTACCTTAAAAAATGCCATCCGCACCGGCCATTTGGCGCATTCGTTTCTGTTCTGTGGTCCAAGGGGCGTAGGCAAAACTACTGCTGCCCGTATTTTGGCCAAAACCATTAACTGCGAAAACATTACCGATGATTTTGAGGCCTGCGGCCAATGCAATTCCTGCGTTGCCTTTCAGCAAAATTCATCCTTCAATATTCATGAACTGGATGCTGCCTCTAACAACAGTGTTGATGATATCCGCTCACTGGTAGACCAGGTGCGTTTTCCGCCCCAATCAGGTAAATACAAGATTTACATTATAGATGAGGTGCACATGCTTTCGCAGGGTGCGTTTAACGCATTCCTGAAAACGCTGGAAGAGCCGCCTGCTTATTGCAAGTTTATACTGGCTACTACTGAAAAGCATAAGATACTTCCTACCATCCTTTCGCGCTGTCAGATTTTCGACTTCCGCAGGATTGGCGTAGAAACCATAGTTAAGCACCTTAAAAGCATTTGTAAGGCCGAGAATATTAATGCCGAGGAAGACGCCCTGCACATCATAGCTCAAAAGGCGGATGGAGGTATGCGCGATGCGCTTTCGATGTTCGACAGGCTTAGCAGCTTTAGCGGCGGCACGCTAACGTATGAATCAGTTCTTCATAATCTTAATGTTCTAGATTACGATTACTTCTTTAAAGTAACCGATAGCCTGCTTACCGAAAACGTTTCATCGGTATTGCAACTGTTTAACGAAATACTGCGCAAGGGTTTTGAGGGTGATGATTTTATACTTGGCCTGTGTGAGCACTTCCGTAATTTGCTGTTTTGTAAGGATACCGATACGCTGATGCTGATGGAGGTTAGCGATAGCCTTAAACAGCGCTATGCCGATCAATCTACATTAGCCTCTTCCGATTTTCTGGTTAATTGCCTTAACATCGGTAACCAATGCGATGTGCAATACAAGGCCTCGAAAAACAAGAGGCTTACGGTGGAGATAGCCCTCATCAAAATGTGTTACGTAAATTCGGTGGTTAAAGCAGAACCTTCCGAATCAAAAAAAAAATCTGATAAAGTAGTTTCAGATGCTCCTGAAACGGAGTCGCTTAAAACTGTTCAAACTCCTGCATCAAATAAACCTGACACTGCCCCTGCAGCAGCTATACCGGCTGAAAAACCTGTGGTGCAGGCCCCCACTATTACCAAAAGCAAAAAGCTTATAACCATTGATGCGCTTAAGAATGGCGACATTACTGAAGAGCAGAAAAAACTGGTGCAGGAACCTGAAGAGAAGTTTACCGGCGATGTGGTGATTTTAAGCCAGGAAAACGTAAGCGCCCTTTGGGAAGAATATGCGGCTAAACTGCCTGATACCCGGCGCGGTCTTATAAAACTGTTTGCCATATTTAAGCCGGTGCTTAATGCCGAAATGAAAATGGAGGTTCGGGTGCAAAGCTTTATACAGCAAACGCAGTTTGAGGAGGCAAAACCCGGTATTCTAAACTTCTTTAATAAGCGCACAGGCGCCGAGATTGAATTGCTGGTGATAGCCGATAAAGCTGTGCAAACGGAAAAGAAGCCCTATACCGAAAAGGAAAAATTTGACCGCCTGGTTCAAAAGAACCCTACCCTTAAAAAAATGCAGCAGCAGTTTGGCCTTGAGCTGGACTACGATTGATAATATCTATTGTACATTAGCGTTTCTACTTGCCGTAAATAAACTGTTCAATGATCAAATACGCTCCTCTTTTCCTTTTGCTTTTGGTGGCAGCCTGCAAAACCGGTAAGGAGAATTTGCCTGATGTTACCACCGGCCTTATGGTTGAAATACCTTTTGATGGTGATTGCTCAGAGAAAATAAGCGGCACAACCGGCACAAGCTTTCATACGTTGTATGGCACCAACAGAAAAGGGGAGGCCAATAAAGCCATTTACTTTTTTCGTGCTGATTCATCTTATGTAGACTTTGGTGATTTGAGCGGTGCTACGCTTAACGAAAACGGATTTACCGTTAGCTGTTGGGTAGGCGTTAATGATACCACATCTGTTGGTGCGGTTATGAGCAAACGCGGTTTAACCGGCCCTTGGGAGTATAGCCTTGATAATCATTTCTCTACCGGGGTATTTAATTTAGATAATTGGGACTTTGGCGGTGGCACTTCCGTTTACGGTATCGACCCGCTTAAAGCCTCGGCACCTATACAGCCCCAGGTATGGCAACACCTGGTTTATGTGGCCAATGGCAGCGAACTGAGGGTATATGTAAACGGAGTGTTGCAAAACGGTGTTGACCAACGCAATGCAGGCATAGCCTTTACGAATACTGACGCGCACTTTGTTATAGGCAATGGCGGCGGTTATAACAAAAACTATCACCTTGACGGTGCTGTAGACGATGTGCGCATTTATAACCGTGCACTTGATGAGCAGGCCATTTCCTACCTCTACTGGCATTAAATGTTAAAGAATTTAAGCCCGCTGTAGATGTAACTTTCATGTTGCTTTAACATTTTATATTCGCAATTCACCCTTTAAACAACCCTACATGAAGTTTAAATTCATTGTAATACTGTTTTGTTTAACTCTTTCGGCTTTTGCCCAAAGGTCTGATAAGAACCTGCCACAGCGCACGGTTGTACAGCCTAATCCTAATGTTAATGTTCAAAACTTAAGTGTTGACCCTAATGCTGCACGCACAGCACCTGTTTCAAAAGGGCAGGAGGGTAACCAGGCCCGTATGTCGCGCGGCATTCGTCCAACAGGGCCTGATACTGTTTTAAATGACCCTTACAATGTGCGTGCTTATACCCTGGCCAATGGCTTAAAGGTTTTAATAAGTGTAAACCGTAATGCGCCCCGTATACAAACCTACATAGCGGTAAAGGCCGGTTCTAAGTTTGACCCCGCCGCCACTACAGGTTTGGCGCATTACCTGGAGCATATGATGTTTAAGGGCTCGCATGATTTTGGTACGCGCGATTGGGCTAAGGAAAGTGTGCTGCTCGATTCTATTTCAGCCAACTTTGAATACCACAAGGCTACTGCCAGTTATGATGTTAAAGCCGCTATTTACGCCCGTATTGATTCATTCAGCTACGAGGCATCTAAGTATGCCATACCTAATGAGTATGATAAAATGATGACCTCACTTGGGGCAGATGGCACTAACGCATTTACGTCTACTGATATGACGGTATATGTAAATGATATTCCGTCAAACGGCCTCGACAAATTTTTGGCTATTGAAAGCAATCGTTTCAAAACCCTGGTGCTTCGTATTTTCCATACCGAGTTAGAAACCGTTTACGAAGAGTTTAACCGCAACCAGGATAACGACCGCCGCTGGAGCGACCACGCTATAGATAACGCGCTGTTGCCTAACCACCCGTATGGCACACAAACCACAATAGGAGAGGGGGAGCATTTGAAGAATCCTTCCATGGTTAATATTCACGATTATTTTAATACCTATTACCGCCCTAATAATGTGGCTATTATTCTGGTGGGCGATTTAGATCCCGATGCTACTGTAAGAAGTATAGATAAGTACTTTGGTAATTGGCAAAGCAAGCCAATACCGCAGTTTACCAAAAGAGATGAGCCGGTTGTAACAGCACCTATCATTCGCGAAATTAAAGGCCCGCAGCCTGAGCATGTGTACATGGGCTTTTTGTTTGATGGCGCAAATTCGCACGATGCTATGATGGCCAAACTGGTGGATATGGTATTAGCTAACGGGCAAGCCGGTTTAATTGATTTGGATCTCGTACAACAACAAAAGGTTTTAAATGCTTATTCCTTTATTGACGAAAATACCGACTACTGTTTCCATAAGTTTTATGGCGAGCCCAAGCAAGGGCAGTCATTAGAGGATGTTCAAAAGTTGATGCTGGGCGAAATTGAAAAGGTGAAAAAGGGTGAGTTTGGCGATTGGGTATTGCCTGCTGTTATCCGCAACCTGCGCCTGCAGCGCATGAAGCAGGCTGAATCAAACGACGGCCGTGCCGGCAACATGATGGGCTGCTTTGTGCACGATATACCATGGGACCAGTGGGTGCATGAGTTAGATGAAATGGAAAAAGTAACCAAAGCCCAGGTAGTGCAATTTGCAAAAGAACATTACGGTAACAATTATGCAGTGTGCTACAAGCGCCTTGGCGAAGCTAACGTGCACAAGGTGGAGAAACCGCAAATTACACCGGTAGTAATGAATAAGGATGATGTATCCGCTTTTAAAGCAAGCTGGGATCAAATGCCACAGCCTTCCATAACGCCCAGATTTCTTGATTTTAATAAAGATATCGTGCACTTAAAAATGGATAAAGGCGGCATACCGGTAGATTACATTTATAATGATGTAAACCAAACCTTCAGCCTGTCTTACATTTTTGATATGGGCACAGATAACATCCGCGAACTTGGATTAGCCATCAACTACCTTGAGTATTTAGGCACCGACAAATACACTGCCGAGCAGCTTAAAATGGAGTTTTATAAGCTGGGGCTAAGCTTTGAGGTTAACAGTGGCCGCGACCGCGTTTATGTAACCCTTTCGGGCCTGGAAGAAAATTTGGAGAAAGGCATTCAACTTTTCGAGCATGTCCTTGCTTCAGTTAAGCCTGATAAGGAAGTTTACGACGCCATGGTAATGGATATCCTGCAATCCCGGATTAACGCCAAAAAGAATAAGAACGCCATCCTTTATAACGGATTGGTAAACTATGCCAAGTATGGCAAACGCAATCCTTACAATAATGTAATGAGCGAAGCCGAACTGCGCGCTACCAACGTTGATAACCTGGTAAGCGTTATAAAATCATTAACTTCTTATAAGCATAAGATATTTTATTACGGGCAGCGCGATACTAAAAACCTGTTGAGCACCTTAAATACTTTGCACAAGTCGCGCGATACTTACCGCGACTATCCTGCTGCAAAAAAGTATCCTGAACTACCTATTGACCAGAACAAAATTTATGTGGCTTATTACCCTATGAAACAGGCGGAGATTGTTCTGCTGGCAAAAGACGAATTGTTTAATAAGGACCTATATCCTGAAATTTTCCTGTATAACGATTACTATGGCTCAGGCCTTTCAAGTATCATGTTCCAGGAGATACGCGAAAAAATGGCGCTGGCCTATTCAGTGTATAGCAGCTTCGGCGTTCCGCAATACGCTACTGAATCGCACTACCTTACAAGCTATGTAGGTACACAGGTTGATAAAATGAAAGTGGCCCTGCAGGAAATGAACAAACTGCTTAATGATATGCCTGAAGTGCCACAGCAATTTGAAGGCGCACGCGAGAGTGTTGTAAAGCGTTTAGAAAGCGATTGGATTACCAGGGCGGATATTTACTGGGCGTATGACCGCGCACAGAAACGTGGCCTAAATTACGATGTGCGTAAAGTTATATACGAGAAGGTAAAAACAATGACTGCTAAAGATGTTCATGCCTTTTTTGATAAGCATGTTAAAGGCAAAAAGTACGCTTACCTTGTTATAGGTAAAAAGGAAGACCTTGATATGGAAGTGTTACGCAGTATTGCTGAAGTGGAGATTATTGAGCCTGAAACACTCTTTGGGTTTTAGAATCAGATTACTTGTAAAAAAGAAAGAGCCGGTTTAACCGGCTCTTTCTTTTTTATTTAGGCAACGAATCTATAAGGCAGGCATTATAAACTGAATCTGCCGGGTTAAATTGATTGTGTTTGGCAATAGCCTGGTCAATACCAGTCATAAAACCGCTGCTGGCGTAAGTATTAGGGCAGCGCATTTCAGTATTGTTTTTGATAACAGCCAGGTAAAAGCTGCCGCTGGCCCTTAACTTACCTAAACTGCTTCCACCAACTATAGAATCGTTAACAGCAACGGTTGTGTTTTCTATGCCTGAGTAATACAGGTAATAAACAGAGTTGATTTTATAACGGGCGGTAATGGAAACACTACCATCGCCATTATCATCAACAGCAGTTACAATGCCTTTACAAACTGCCGAAATAGTTTGGTTGCTATTGGTAAAATGAAAAGTGTAGCCCTTACTTATCTGGCCATTGCTCAAAGTGCCGCCAAATGGCACAAAGCTATCTATTGAAGCAAAACTGGCAGGTAAATTAGTAAGCGCCGGTGGCGTGCTGTCATCCGGCAGGGGGTCAATAGGGTATTTTTCACTGCACGATGCTACTGTTACTATAACAGCCAAAACGCATAATAACTTCTTCATACTTTGTATTTACAGCAAATTAAATTCAATTCCCCGATTTAGATAGTACAAACCGGGGTACCCGTCTTATCAGCACACTTAATGCCTCTAAATTGCCTATTTTAGGTGCATGAAGAACATTTGCCTGGCCGTGTTAGGCCTGTGTGTAATAGCCCTTAACGCCCAAAATACAGGGGTGCAGGTTGAGCGAAATTTATCTGCACCGCTTACTAAAACGCTCAACTTTTCTAATCCGGATTTACAGGATTGGGAGCCCTTTCTGTTAACTATTAAAGAACAACCCAAGCCTGCTTCTGATTACGGCCACAAAAAGGAATGGCTTTTACAACAACGCAGGAACCATCATGCTGCGCCAAATGGTAACCGCTCGGCGCGCTCAGCCGCACCGGCACCGGTTATGCTCAATAACTTTACGGCCAACAATGCACAGGGTACCCCTAACGATAACCACATGGCTGTTTCCAACGATGGCAAGGTGGTAAGTGTAGTAAATACCAACCTCCGCATTTATAACGAAGCGGGCACGCAGTTGTATACCAAAACACTTTCCACCTTTGCTAATGCGCTGGGCATATTTACAGATATCAGCGACCCCCGCGCTATTTACGATCCTGTAGCTGACCGTTTTATCGTTCTGTTTTTTTCGGGCAGTGTAAGCAGCAGCACTACTATTGTAGTGGCCTTTTCGCAAACTAACGACCCTACGCAACAATGGAATTTTTATGCGCTCTCGGGTAATATGCTTAATGATACTACCTGGAGCGATTATCCTATTGTAAGCATTTCTGATAAGGACCTGTTTATGACTTTTAACCATTTAAAGGACGGACAGGATTGGAAAACGGGTTTCCGCTACAGCGCTATCTGGCAAATTGATAAGCAGCGCGGTTACGATGGCGATACACTGCAGTTTGAATTCTGGCACAACATTACCTATAACGGTAAAGCTATCTGGAGTGTGTGCCCTATACAGGGCGGCAGCGGCCCATCGGGCCCCGAAAGCTATTTTCTTTCAGTGCGCCCCGGCGATTTAAGTAACGATACCGTTTTTCTTCATGCCATTTCCAATTCGCATCAATCAGGCACGGCGCAGTTTAGCACCAAAGTGCTAACTACTAATGTTAACTATGGCCTGCCTCCTAATGCCTTTCAAAAGGGGGGGCAATACCTGGCCACAAACGATGCCCGCGTATTGTGCGGCTTTTACGAAAACAATAAAATTCAATACGTGCAAAACACTATTGACCCTGCAACCTTTACTGCAGGCGTATATGTTGGCGAAATAGACAACCCTGCATCGGCTTCTCCAATTGTTACGGGCCAGATAGTTTCAAACGATACGGTAGATTATGGCTATCCTTCTATTGCTTATATAGGCAATAACCAATGGGATAACCGTGCGCTTATCACCTGCTCTTACTCTTCACCTGATACCTTCCCCGGCACTGTAGCTTTTTATAAAGATGCCAACGGAAACATTTCGGATATGCTTATTGTAAAAATGGGAGAAAGAGAAATTGATGTACTGGGCGATACCGTTGAAAGATGGGGTGATTACAGCGGCGTACAGCGTAAATACAATGAGCCCAACACCGCATGGCTGGCCGGCTCCTATGCCTATCCATCGCAGGCTTACCGTACCTGGTTGGCAAAGGTGGTTAATTCCGATTCGGCAGTAGTGTCTTCAGTAATAAGCCCCTCAACCCCTATAAATGCTGTCGTTTATCCTAACCCGGCTACTGAAAAATTTAACCTGCAAATTGAAATACCAAAAGATAACTACATGTATTTTACCCTGCTGGATGCTAATGGCCGCCTGGTGCGCAGTTTGTTGGAAGGGCATTTTAAAGCCGGCACGGCCAACTTCTCTTTCAATACGCAATACCTGGCCGGGGGTATTTACTTTTTACACATAAAGGATAAAAATAATCTACTGAGCACACAGCGCCTTGTAATTAGCCGGTAACAGTATATGGCAGAAAACAAAAACCATGGTTTAGAACCTGAGCATTGGGTGGAGCGTTACGCTGACGCCCTTTTTGCATTTGCCATGGCGCGCCTGCGCAAACAGGAAGTGGCAGAAGACTTAGTGCAGGATACCTTTCTTTCGGCCTGGAAGGCGCGCGATAGTTTCCAGGCGCAGGCCAGCGAAAAAACCTGGCTTATATCCATACTTAAGCGCAAGATAATTGACCATTACCGCAAAAAGAGCACACAAAACGAATTGAGTGTGCTTGATAGTGAAGAGAACGGCCCTTTTATAAACCGTTTTTTTTCAGAGGGTAATGATGACGGGCACTGGCATGCCAGCACCGCCCCTGCCGAATGGCGTAAAGATTTTGCTACCAGCGTAGAGAGTGAAGAGTTTTATAAGGTGCTGCAAAACTGCATGGACAAGCTGCCTGAAAAATGGGCGGCTGTTTTCACCCTTAAAAATATGGATGACCTGGACAGCGAAGAAATTTGTAAAGAATTAGGCATTAGCCCGTCCAACTACTGGGTTATAATGCACCGTGCAAAACTGCAATTGCGGGAGTGCATGGAAAAAAACTGGTTTAACAATTAAGCATGACCATTATTGACGCACTTAAAATGAATTGCCGCCAGGCCACGATGCTCTCTGAAAAAAAGAAGGAGGGCAAAATATCGGCTATGGAAAATTTCGGGCTGTGGTGGCATACGGTTGTGGTGTGCAAGTTTTGCCGCTTATTTTTTAAGCAGACAGAGCTTATAGCCAAGGCAGGTGTAAAAGCGGCTAATGAAGTGCGCTTTGAGCTCGATGCGGCAAAAAAGGAGGAATTGAAACATCTTCTTTCACAAGAAGTTAAGAAGTAAGCATCAGTTATTCTGTATTCTTCCCTTTTCAACGTTTTTATAGCCTTTGGCGCTGTTAATCAACACCTTTGTTTAAGAGGCTGTATTCAATACATTTGTTGAAGAAAATAAGTTTATGGCAGAAGCGATTCGATTAGGAAGAATGACCGACACCATGGAGGAAGGTTTTTTGGCAGAGGTTAGTGTTAAGGTGGGCGATAAAATAAAATCAGGCGATACCATTGCTGAAGTAGAAACCGATAAGGCAACCCTGCCCCTTGAAAGTTATTACAACGGTGTTATACTGCATGTTGCCGCAAAAAAGGGCGATACACTTAAAATAGGCGACCTTATCGCCATTGTTGGTAAGGAAGGCGAAGATTTTAAATCGCTTTTAGAAAGTAAGCCTGCCGCTGATAAACCGAAAGAAGAAAAGAAGGCAGAGGAGCGTAAGGAGGTAAAGGAAAACGTTGTTAAAACGGAAGAGGTTCCGGCAGGAAAAGAAGAGAAGCAGGTAGCCGGTGATTCGCGCATAAAAGCCTCGCCGCTTGCAAAAAGTATCGCTAAAGATAAAGGCATTGATTTAAGTAAAGTGAAAGGAAGTGGTGAAGAAGGCCGTATTGTAAAACGCGATTTGGAAAAAGCAGCTTTGGGCGGAATAAGCAGTACGGGCTTTACAGGTAAGGAAGGCTACAAGGATGTGCGCGTTAGCCAGATGCGCAAAGCAATTGCCCGCCGCCTTACGGAAAGCAAAAACGGCGCTCCGCATTTTTACCTTACCATGGATATAAACATGGATAATGCGGTATCTGTACGCACGCAGTTAAATAATGTGTTACCTAAAAAGGTTTCGTTTAATGATATAGTTATTAAAGCGGTGGCTTATGCATTACGCCAGCATCCTAATATTAATTCTTCGTGGTTAGGCGATACCATACGCACTTACGACCACATACATATAGGCATGGCTGTTGCCGTAGATGAAGGCCTTTTGGTACCTGTTATAAAGTTTGCTGACGGTAAAAGCATATCTGATATCTCAACAGAAGCTAAGGCGCTTGCTGAAAAAGCAGTGAATAAAAAGCTTGCACCCCAGGAAATGGAAGGCAACACCTTTACTATTTCTAACTTAGGAATGTTCGGTATAGAAGAATTTACGGCTATCATTAATCCGCCGGATGCCTGCATATTGGCGGTTGGTGCCATACGCCAGGAAGCTGCGGTAGTTGATGGCAGTCTTAAGAATGTAAATAAAATGAAGGTTACGCTTAGCTGCGATCACCGGGTGGTGGATGGAGCAGCAGGAGCTAAGTTTCTGCAAACGTTAAAAACCCTGTTGGAAAATCCGGTTAGCGTTTTAATCTAACTCTACGTGCGCTATTGCTTCAAGCGGAATGAAATTGCCGCCTTTAAGCAGTATAAATTTTTCAGTTGTAGCCCAAATGGTAGTAAATACTTCTTTGTACCCTTCTACGGTATTAAAGATAACCCGCACTTTACTATGAAAATTGTTACCCATTAACATAGCCAGGTATAAACGCCTGTTACGTTCACGCAATTCGTAATCTGTAAAGTGGTACACAGGTTTCCTGAACTGACACTCCTTCAATTGTTCCTTCTCGATCTTTTTTACAGAGGTCTTCATAAATTAGCTTGTTCTTACCGTATGGGTTTACGGCAATGCGGCTAAAAGGTTACTGATGCCTGCGTTCCGCTTCAAGGATATAGTGGTAAAAACCTTCGTCATAGTTGGCATAATTTAGTTCTGCCCACATAAAAATCACTATGTCATACTTTAGAACTTCGTCATGTATGTTCAGTGAACTTATGGGTTTAGGGGACAGGTAAGGCCCGCACAGGGCCCACTCCGTTCCATTATGCCACCAGAATTTCGATTCCGGAGATAAGTTATAGTTCACGTACGATTTCAGAATAGGCCAAACATAGCTATCCGCAATTAACAAAACCCTGGGCCGGTAAAGGCCTACTGTATCCGACTGTTTATGAAACCAGGGCAAATAGAAGGTATCGGGCGCTGCC
The DNA here is from genome assembly GCA_039811145.1 of Chitinophagales bacterium. Lineage (GTDB taxonomy): Bacteria > Bacteroidota > Bacteroidia > Chitinophagales > LD1 > Bog-950. The sequence continues at coordinate 27,887 of JBDHYB010000022.1, forward strand.
GGTGTAAACAGGTTCATTATACAGTAAATATCATTTTCGCCGTTTTCCTCATTAGTGGTTGCTATCCCTCCCGTCCAGGTTATTTGCTCCATCTTTTTGTTCAGCAGTTGTTCAATCCTGCGGCTAATACTATCATAGCCAAGGCTGGCGGCATAAGTGGTCCAGTGTTCACCCTGTTTAGGAAAAATGGGGTGTTGGCAGGTATCTTTAAGTTTTAGAAAGTAGGACTGAAAATCAATGAAGGGGATGTTTGAAGCCTCCATCTGCGTTTTTACGCGGCTATAATCATTAGTGGCTTGTTTTTTTCTTTTGTAATAACCGGTAATGTATTCCTGCTGAAAAGTGGCCTTGCCCGGCGCTAAAACCAACAGTAGCTTTTTGTTTCTTGCCGCCAGCCATTGGTTTAAAGAATCCAACTGGTTAAACCTTTCGTTTAGCACTTTTTCACTCTCAGGGTGCAGCCCGCTCCATTTTTCCAGGTAGCCTTCAGTAAACAAATATGGGTACACACCGGGACTAACCGGAAGTTGCCCTTCGCCAAATACACTGTATAACAGTTGCGCTTCTACCCTAATGCATAAATTACGCAGCCCGTTTTTCTTTTCGGCATGTACGCTTAGCGAATCCTGGTAGCTACCGCTGAAAAAAGTGGAGTCCTGTAAGCGGGGCATAACTACAACCTCATTTTCGCCGGCCAGGGGCGGCAGGTTTAATGTTACAGGCACATACTGAAATGCCATAGGAACGAACAGCACCCCTGTTAATATACCAACCAGCAATATATTTATCCATTTACGCATATCTAAAACCGGTAATAAATAAATGGGTTAAAGGAATTGCTCAGCAAAAAAGTAAGCGAAAGAAAGAAGAGAATTATGGTGGCCAGTGTGCGTGGCAAGTTGGCTGTAAGGCGGGGCGTTACCTTATACGCCAGTGCCTGCATCTTCTCTACGCCGGGTAACACAGCGCTTATTGATAACAGCGAAGCAACAATAAGAATGAACAGTTTAAAATTGCTTACGTCAATATTCAGCGATAGGTCCGTTATCCAAACCATCTTCGCTATCATATGCACCGCGTAATCCAGGGTATCTGCTTTAAAAAACACCCATCCTGTAACGGCAATTATAAAAGTAATAGCGATACGTACATATTTACCGGCAGGGGCTAAAAGCCTGTTCAGGAACAATCTATCGCAAATTAGGAAAAAGCCGTGATAAGCACCCCATACAACAAAGGTCCAGGAGGCGCCGTGCCAAAGCCCGGAAAGTAGAAACACGGTAGCCAGGTTGGCATACATGCGCCCGTTACTTACGCGGTTGCCGCCAAGGGGAATGTATAAGTAACGTTTCATCCAGTTACCGAGGGTAATATGCCAGCGTTGCCAAAACTCCGTTATGTTCTGCGATATATACGGATTGTTGAAATTTTCAGGAAAGTCAAATCCCATCAGTTTACCCAGCCCTATAGCCATATCGCTATAGCCTGCAAAATCAAAGTATAATTGAAAGGTATAAGCCAGTGCCCCCACCCAGCAATCAAAACCTGAGAGCTGGCTAACGGGGCTTACGAAAACGGAGTTGGCTACTTCGCCAAGGGTGTTGGCTATAATTACTTTACGGGCCAGCCCCGTCATTAACCTGAAGAAGCCCGCAATGCGATAGTCGGCATTAATCTTTTTTCTCCGGTCGTTAATATCATCAGCCAAAACGTGGTAAGTTACAATAGGCCCTGATATTAAATGCGAGAAGAGGAAAATGAACAATACGTAATCGGTAAACTTTTTTAGCGGAGCATGTTCGCCGCGGTAAATGTCAATGGTATAACTCATTTCCTGGAACACGAAAAAGGAAATACCGATGGGTAGAACAATTTTTGTCCAGCTTATAGCGCTTATATGTAGCTGCTCAAAAACAAGGTTTATGTTTTCGATAAAAAAGTTGCAGTACTTGTAATAGAAGAGCATGCCTATGTTAAGTACAATGGAGGCCAACAAGTACATCTTTTTCGAACGGCCGCTGTTGTTGTAAATACGGTTACCCAGCCAGTAATCAATAACTAAAACACCAAATACAATGATGATAAACTTAGGTGCGCCCCAGGCATAAAAGCCTATGCTGGCAAGCAAAATGCAGTAGTTTTTAAGTTTATAGGGTGTTATAAAGTAAACGAGCAGGAATACAGGTAGAAAAAAACACAAGAATAGAGTGCTGCTGAATACCATGGGTTTTCGCTAAAGTTCAACCCATAGATATAAAAAAAAGTGAAGTGAAAACAGGGCCCTAGTAAATGCGCACCTCTTCAATGGCTACTACGGGCACTTTATCGCCGCCTTTTAGTATTACATAGTCATCGGTAAGGGCAAACAAAATGCCCTCAATCAGTTGGGGGCCATCTGTGGTGTGCGTGCTCAGGTAGCTTATTTTGTTATAGTTGTTCCCCAGTATCAGGGCCATGTACAGGTTATCCTTACGGCGCTGTCTAAGTTCAGGCGTTCTGAGCACTTCAGTATTAACAAAATTAGCCGACACTGGTTCGTATATAAGCTTATCTGTAGGGGAGGCAGATTTCATCGCTGGTTCAAAAATAAAATCCTATTTCATCCGCGCATCCCTAAACACTGCTTATTTTTGTGGATAAGTGGTTTTTTATGAAGACAGTTGTATTAGGAGCCTCTACTCATCCTTCCCGGTACTCTTTTTTGGCAATTAACTTATTGCGTAAGCACGGGCACGAAGTGGTTGCTGTAGGCCGAGACAAAGGCAATGTGGGCGATGTAGAAATAATGGCCGCAATACCCGAAGGCGATAAGGTAGATACGTTTACCATGTACCTGAACCCTGTCCATCAAAAAATGTATTACGATAAAATACTGGCAGCTCACCCGCGCAGGATAATTTTTAACCCCGGGGCTGAAAATGAAGAGTTGGTTAAATTGGCTAACCAAAGCGGTATTAAAACAGAATACGCCTGTACGCTGGTGTTGTTAAATACCGGTCAGTACTAAAATATAACTACCACTTAATTATAGCGCTGGCCCACATAAAGCCCGAGCCAAACGCCGCCAGGGCAATAACATCGCCATCCTTAATTTTTCCTTCCTGCCAGGCTTCGCACATGGCAATAGGGATAGACGCAGCCGTGGTATTACCGTATTTATGAATGTTTGAAAGCACCTTTTCGTCAGGTAGCCCCAACTCCTTACCAACGGCGGCAGTTATGCGGGCATTGGCCTGGTGCGGTATCAGTAACGAAATGTCTTTCTCGGTAAGGTTGCACTCTCTTAATCCTTCGCGCACCACTTCAGGGAAATATTTAACGGCATTCATAAACACAAGTTTGCCGTTCATGTAAGGCAGTAACTCGCCTTTTTCAATCATATCTGCACTAAAGCGTTCCTTGCGCCTGCTGCCGGGGTGTTCCAGGTATAACTCCTCAGCAAAATGCCCATCGCTGTGCAGTTTAGTGGTTAGTATACCCCTGTTGGCTTCTTCCGTTGCCTCCAACACCACCGCGCCTGCGCCATCGCCAAAAATTACGGCCATGTTACGCCCTCGGTCGCTTTTTTCAAAAACATTCGATTGCACTTCGGAGCCTACCACCAAAATGGTTTTATACATGCCTGATTTAATAAACTGATCGGCTATGGAAAGGGCATAGATAAAGCCTGAACATTGGCCGCGCACATCAATAGCGCCTATTTGCCTGAAAGGTAGCTTACGTTGTAAAAGCACCCCGCTTCCCGGAAAATTGTAATCGGAGCTAAGAGTAGCGAAAACTATAAAGTCTATATCCTCGGGTTTTTTACCGGCACGTTCCAATGCCATTTCGGCAGCACGTGCGCCCATTGCTGATACTGTATCTTCTCCTTCTTTAAAGAAGCGGCGTTCCTTAATGCCGGTACGTTCTATAATCCACTCGTCGCTGGTGTCCATAAACTTTGCCAGGTCGGCATTAGTTACAACCTCCTTAGGCACGTACATGCCAACGCCGGTTATTTTGCTGTGAGGCATAATCCGCAGTTATTGTTTAGGTAAATATTTGCCGGGCTCTTTTACAAACTCATCCTTACACTCTTTCGAGCAGAAGCCGTAAAGCTTACCATTATAAGAGGCCGTATCGTTTATTCCGTCATCGGTAATACTCATACCGCATACATAGTCCATATCTGAACTTAACTGGGCCAGTTTCACGTTTATCTTGGTTTCAGCAGGCGCAGGCGAATTAGTTTCGGACTTGTTTGTTTCAGGCGAACCCTGGTTGCAGGAAAATAGTCCGCAGGCAAGGGCCGTCATTAAAAGCACTTTCTTCATACAGTTTAAGTTTTGCAATGCTAAGGTAATCGTAAATCTTAAACAGAGGTGATAAGGCGAATAACTCAATTAGCAACAGCTAATCCGCTGATAACCAGAATAATTAACGGCACAGGTATGGTGCCGTCTAATTGCCACTCCCTTTCAGTGTGTACATTGCTCCAGGGTTTCACTACTCCGCCATCCATTACATATTGGTTAGCCCAATCAGTGTCCCAAATGGGCTTCATCAGGCGGCCATCCCAGCTCCATTCTTCGGCGCGGTTGCTGCGCCACAAAGGTTTAAAGGTTTCGCCATCCCAACTATACTGGGCATATATATTATTGCCGTAAACCGGTTTTATAGTTTGGCCGTCAAAGGTCCAGGCAAAGCGGGGGTCCACATTCCAGCGCGGCCTAAGCACCTGCCCATCCCAAATCCACTCGTTGGCTGTTACATTGCCCCATAAAGGTTTTATGGTAGAGAACTTATCGTTTTCAAAAATCTGCTGTGTTTGCCTTACCGCTTTTTCTTCCAGCTTATACTTTTTTATCAGGGTGTAGGCCGTAATAATAGCAGTGGAGGCCGGAAGCGAATCGTAAGGATAGTATGCTAAAAGCGAATCGTTATAAGAAGAATAGAAGGCCGTCCACTTGCCAACGTGGTTTACATACAGCAGCGCATTTCTTTCCCTGAATTCTTCATTCTCTTCCCGGCCCGCATAAAACTTATTATTCGAAAAGCTGTAGGAGGCTTCCCTGTTTCCTTTTTCCATCAGCGATTGTAGCTCTTCACTTGCGGGGTTCATGGAAGTGCTAACCAGGTAAATGTTTTCTTTTTGGTCGCTTTGGCCGTTAAAAAAGATATTACCCTTGCTGAAGTATAAGAGCCTGTCTTTATCGGGGCTGTAAATGTCGGTACCTTTTACATAAAACAGTTTGGTGCTATCAGCCAGCTTAACAAAGCCACTGCCTGCAAAGGCTTTGCAATAACCCAGCATTACAATAAGGAAAAACACATAGCCCCGGCCTTTCATATAATCTTTAACTCCTCTAAAAGCTCCTTTAACTTACGCGGGTGGTGAAGTTGGTGTGCATTCATGCCAATACTTTTTGCAGCTTCCACATTCTCCGGTAAATCATCCACAAAAAACGCTTCCTCGGGCTTTAAATTTTCCTGTTCCAGAACATGTTTGTAAAAGGCTATATCCGGTTTGCGGTAGCCCACCTCGTGCGAATAATAGGCCCTGTGAAAGAAATCGGAAAAAGCCAGGCTGCCTAAACGCTCGCGGCTTACACGGTCCATTTCCGTTACATGCGTTATGTTAATGTTGCTGAGTGCCAAAACCCTATTGCTCTTTTTCAGCCGCTCCAGCAATTCAAATTTTTCAGGCGGGTAGGCTACCAGTATTGAATTCCACGCCCTTATAATTTCCTGGTCCGTTACACCTTCTTTCAAAAGGCCCTTTAAATGGTTATGAAACTCCGCCTCCGAAATTTTACCGGTTTCAAAAAGATCGAATATGCGGTGCTGGCGGTTATAGGCCATAATTTCTGTATAATCTACTTTCGCCAGCTTCTGAAACTCCTGTAAAGGAATGGTGTAGTCTATTTCAAGTATTACATTGCCGATGTCAAATATCAGCGCTTTAAAATTTTGCATTACTGCAAATTTAGCCGCCGGCTGTAAACAAATTGGATAAAAAAACTAAAGAGCAGCAGCGTAAAAAATACGGGGCGTGATGCAAAGCATCCGCCCCGTGCGCAAAAACTATCAATCCCCTAAAAATCTAGCGCGCAATAACCAGGCGCTTTGATATGTTGTTGCGGTTAGTTTGTAACTGCATGGTATAAAGTCCTATCGGCATTTCAACCAGGTCAATCATGGTTTGCAACTGGCCGTTGGCAGTAGTTTTCTGTTCTGCTACCAACTGTCCTTTGCTGTCAAATATTTTTATGGCTACAGGTCCGTTTACATGGCTTGCAGTTACCTGCACATTACCTGTTGTTGGATTAGGATAGGCATTAAAATCCATTTCTACATCAGCAGTTTCCTCAACGCCTATACATACCGAAACGGTTACAGAATCAGTGCCGCTGGCCGTGCAGCCATTACCATCAGTATAAGTGTAGGTAACATTGTAAGTGCCGGCTACTGCGTTTAAAAGGTTAATGGCGTTGTTTACCACTATGTTGCCGCTGTAGTTGCCACCTGCAGGCAGGCCTCCGCTAAGGCTAACAATGGTATCCATACCGGCGCAAAGCTGCACCTGTGGTATATTAAAGTTAATGGTTGGCAGGTTGTTTACTGTAACTACGATGGTATCCTTACCAACGCAACCATTGTTATCTGTACCGCTAACTACGTAGCTTGTGGTGTTGGCCGGTGTGCTGTTTATAGCTGCAGTGTTCTGGCCGCTGCTCCAGGCATAGGTGTTTGCGCCACTTGCTGTAAGGCTAACGCTGCTACCTGCACAAACAGCAGTATCAGCCTGTGCAATGGAAACTGAAGGATTGCTGCCATCTGCAATGTTAAAGCTGCCATTGTAACGGCATCCGTTTTCATCGGTTGAAATGTAGTTGTGGTTACCTGCGCTTAAGCCGGTTATAGTTGCATTGCCTGCAACCTCTAAACCAATGGCGTCTATCTCCATCCAGTCATTAGCAATATCAGTAGCTATATCCAAACGCACTGCGTTTATAGCGGTACCATTAAGGTTTACTGTAAATATGGTGGATACAGGGTTACCGTTTTGTGGTGTACCCGTGTAGGCAAGGTTCCATGTGCCGGTGGCGGCTGCACGTACCCATACAGTATCAATTAAGCCCGGAGCGTTGGTTTCGTAAACCAATAAACGGGTGGCAGATACGGGGCTATTGTAACCTACTACAATATAATCTCTTTGGTCTCCGTATGAAGAAGGCGTCCATGCTGTGGCTATATCGCCGTAGTTAGGATAGGTGTTTGGTGCATGTAGCACCTGTTCCGCACTCCAGCTACCGCTCTGCGTGTACTCGCGGCTAACATCTAAAATAGTATCAGCCCAAAACTTTACACCACCAACAATAAACGTATCTGCATTATATACCACATTAAAATCTCCTCCGCTAAATGTTAGCTCACCATTGGCGCCGCCTGCGCAAGCAACTGCCTGCGTAACGGTAGCAGTAGGCATGCCGGGGGTTAATACGGTAAGGTCAGTATAAACGGTACTATCGCAACCAAAATAATCGGTATATGAACCTGCAGCCGAATAGCTGTGTCCTCCTACAACAAAACTATCGCCACTACAAATGCTTAATGTGTGATAAATCTCGCTAGCCTGCTTAAAGCCAATTTCTACAGTTACGGTACTATCGCAACCAAACAACTCGGTATAGCTGCCTGCCGTGGTGTATGTATACCCGTTGTGGTGTAGCGTATCGCCACTGCAAATTTCAAAATAGTAGTATGGTTCCTGGGGAACGAGAACGGAGAAGTTCGCCGTATCCTTTGCCACGCAGTTATTTATATCAGTAATGGTAAAAATAAAAATACCTGAACCTTGATAGTTTAATGTATCGCCACAGTAATAACTGCCGTTATAAGTCCAGTAAGCGCTCTTTTCTGCAGCGCCCCCTGTGGTTACTGCACTCCACCTGTTTATTGGTGAGGCACATGTATCATTAATTTCATTGATATTGGTAGTGTACGATGCGCAAGGGTTAAGGGCACCGTATTCAGCGGCGCCAATATCAGCCGTGCCTACACGCGCAAAACCATGTTCGTCAGCGGCAGGTGCAGCAGTGTTATCGCCGGCATCAATGGCAGGGCTACCTTGCACTAAGGCGTGCGTCCAATGGTAGCGGCCATTATTCTTTAAAACAGTATCTATTACGCTTGTAGCAACTACGTTAACTATATTACCTGTGGTAACACCGTAAAGGTTAGCGTCTACTGTATCTCCAACAATGTTATGCCCGTCTAACGAAATAAAGTCTCCCCACAAATCATTGCCGGCCATGCCTGCTGTGTTGCCCACAAAAATGTTGTTGCTGATGTAGCATGCGCCGCCGCTGAAGGTGGCTATTGCGCCCCCATAGCTGGCGCTGTGATTGTTATAAAAAGTGCAGTTAAGCACCTTTAATGTGCCGTAACCGTGGTTTTTTACAGCACCACCGCCACCGGTTGCGCTAACACTAACACTGGTGTTGTTACTAAAAGTGGAGTTGGTAATTATCATGAAGCCCTGGTTGTTGAATACAGCGCCGCCACCTTCACCACCTGCATCAGTAGTATAGTTGCCATCAAAAGTGCAGTTGTTGATATAAACGGTATCGCCGTTGCTGAATATACCACCTGCCTGGTGCTGGGCGCTGTTAGTAGTAAAGCGGCAGTGGTTAAAGGTAGAGCTGCTGCCGGCACTGCTCATAAATGAACTGCCGAATGAACTACAGCAGTTATTGGTAAAGGTCATGTAATTGAATTCAAAATGCTTGCCTTGCAGGTTAGCGGCTAAATAAACGCCGTTCATTACCATGCTCATGTCCTTTGGGCCGTTAATGATTATAGGCTGAGTGGGCATAGGACTAAGATAATATTGCCCACCGGTGCATACATTAATAACGTGCGGGTTGGCATTGGTAGTGGGTACACTGTTAGCTGCCGTAACAGCCGCATCCAGCGAACCTGCTCCGGACCCGTTATTGGTAACCTCGTAAGTGTTAGCCCATGCCCATTGGGTTAGCAGGCACAGGAAGATAAAACTCAGTGTAAATTGCTTATTCATATTTCTGTGGGATTGGTTTCGTTTTTGTTTACGAACACAATTCTCCGCATTAAGGCTGCCTTCGGCAATTTTATGTTACCAAATGCAGCCAAATGGTTACGAAAGGAAAGAGTACTAAGTTTTTTGTAAAGGAAACACCAACGTAAAGGCGTTTTCAGGGGCTGAAACGTAGTTAAGCGTGCCTTTTAACTGGCGGCTAAGTTCCTGCACAATTTTTAAACCGAGGCTGTTGGATTTTTTGATGTCGAACTGCTGGGGCATACCTACTCCATTGTCAGAAAACTGCAGGGTGCAAAAGCCACCGCCATCCGCCATAAAGGCTATGTTTATCTGCCCGCCTTCGCGGTTTATTTGCCCGTATTTAATGGAGTTGGTAACAAGCTCATTTAGTATTACACCAAGCGGAATAGAAGTTTCCATACTTAGTTTTAAATGCGGCGGGTAAACCGAGCAATTGATGTTAACCAGGTTAGCGTTAAACACCGTTTTTAGGTGAGCGCAAAGTTGTAATACATACTCCTGCAGAGAGATGGCCGATAGGTCCTCCTGCATGTATAACTTCTGGTGTATAAGGGCTATGCTTTTTACGCGGTTGTGGCTTTCGCGCAGGGCATCTTTAGCAAAACCATCGCTAATGGAATTAGCCTGCAGGTTTAAGAGGCTTGAAACTATCTGCAGGTTATTTTTAACCCGGTGGTGTATTTCCTGCATTAGTATGTCTTTCTCTTTGGACTGTTTTTCAATCAAGGTGTTCTTCTCTGTCAATTCTTTGTTTGCCGCCTCTTTTGCCTTGTTGCCCCTGTAAATAAATGAGGCCAGCAACGATATTAGGGCCACAGCCATAATTGCACCTATAACCCCAATGCGCAGGTTGTTGTTTTGCAGCTTAAGAATTTGATTCTCCTGTGTTTTTTTACCCGTTTCGTATTGCACCTCCAGTTCCTTTTGCGCCAGTTCTGCACGGCTGCGAACATTGGCCAGGCTTTGCTCGCGTGTTTCATTAAATACGCTATCATTCCATGCGCTGTACTGTTCATAATAATCCAGCGCCTGTGCTGTATTGCCTTGCCGGCGGGCTATATCGCTCATTAGCTTGTAGCCCTCGCGCAGGTATAGTTTGGTGTTGTATTCGCGGGCAGTTGTAATTAAGCGGTCAGCCAGTGTTTTTGCCTCTGCAATTTTGTTGTTGTTGATGTAGAGGTTACAAAGTATGCTTACAGGCCCTAAAACATTAATGGGCCGTTTTAAACTGTCCTGTATGGCAATAGCTTCTTTCAGGTAGGCCTCTGCCTCAGCATATTTTTTCAGGCGGCTGTATATTTCGCCAACATTGGTTAAGGTTACTGCATATTCATAACCGTGTGTGCCGCTGGCCTTGTTGTTGGCTAAGGCTTCCACAATCATTATTTCGGCAGAATCCTGTTTGCGGGCATCCATATACATACTGGCCATGTTAGATGCAACCAAAGCGCCAAAGGCGTAATTTTTAAGGCGGTTGGCCTCATTAAGTGCGCGCCTGTAATACGTTAAGCCAAACTGGGGGTCGTAACCGGCTGAACCATACACTGAGGCAATGTTATTGTAAAGCGTGGCAACCATTTTTTGTTCTTTACCCTGCTCAGCAACTTTTAAACCTTCAAAATAATAATGCAGGGCCTGGTCGTAATCGCCAAGGTCCTGGTACATGCCGGCAATCAGGCTAAGGCAGGAGGCTTCGTACAGTTCGCTTTTGGCCTTTCGTGCATTATCAATAGCTATCTGGTACAGTCGCAAACCTTCGCTTAACTCATTATTGATAACCTTAACCAGGGCCTGGGTGCGGTAGGCATCAGCCAGGCGCAAAGGATTATTGTTGGCCAGTTTTATTTCTTCTGCCGCCAGGCTATACGCTTCTGTGTTATTGGTGAACTTCAACTCCCAGGCCAACTCGCCATATAAGCGGCAGCGCAGGGTATCAGTAGTAGCTGCTTCCAACTCTGCCCTTAGGCGGTTTTCATTAGCCGGGGCTGCGTTGCTTAGCCCCGGCAGGCATGCACAAAGCAACAACAGGCTTATAAAACCCGTGGTGCGATACAGCCCTGCAAAAAGAGATGGAGGCAGCTTTTTCATGGAATACGGTAACGAAGGTGCAAGAACGGCTGAATCCTTATATATAAATGGTACAAGATGCAATACTATGGGTACAACACACATACAAAGGCTATTGAACCCTTTTAATGCGCTCAAACAGCTCATCCTTATAATTCCTGCTTAAAGGAATGGCGGTTTTGTTTAATACAACCTCAGTATGCGAAAGCGATTCTATTTTCTTTAAATTGATAATGTATGATTTATGCACCTGCATAAAATCAGCAACGGGCAGGTTGGTCATAAAATCTTTAAAGTTGGAGCGCACTATGTGCCTACCCTTATCGGTAACTATATACAGGTAGTTGTGGTCGCTTTCCAGCCATAGTATTTCTGCCACGTTAACCTTTACAAAATGGGTGTCGGTTTTTATAAATAAGCTATCGCTTATAATCGCCGGGTTGCTTGCCGTGGCGCTTTGGGTTGCGGTAAAGTTGGAGAGTGCCACCTCAACACTGGTAAACAGGTCTTCTTCAGAAAATGGTTTTACCAGGTAGCCATTAGGCTGCGTGGCTGCGGCTTCAGCCACCGTGCCTTTGTCGGAATGGGAGGTAATAAAAACGATAGGCAGGTTATAGTCCTTTCGTATTAAGCGGGCAAGGTCAATGCCGGTTTTGCCGCTGCTAAGGTTTATATCGGCAAGCACTAAATCCGGTTTCAGTTCCTGCAAGGCGCGCACGGCTTCTTCGTAGGAGTAAGCTGCGGGCAACACCTCGTAGCCAAGCCGGGTTAGCATATCGGCCATATCCAGGGCTACTAACGATTCGTCTTCAACTATCAGTATTCGTATGGTTTGCATATTCACTTGGTCTTCAACTTCATTGCCAAGTTAATATTTTGCTGTGCTTTGGTTCAATTTTACAGTTTTCCTGAAACCGCTTTAATTTTAGGTACGATTAATTATTTTCGCACCCGCTGCTACATTCAGCATGGTCCCTTAGCTCAGACGGTTAGAGCATCTGACTCATAATCAGAGGGTCGCTGGTTCGATCCCAGCAGGGACCACACTAAAAATCAAACGGTTAGCTATGCCGCGCTAGCCGTTTTTTATTTGTTGCAAGCGGGTTGCAAGCGGATACAGGCCTAGTGTGATAAATGCAAACCACGGCGGGCAATGTTCTTTTGTTTTGGGAGCAGGGGGTCGCAGGTTCGAATCTTGCCACCCCGACGAAGTAAATCAAGCAGTTATGAGTAAAATCGTAACTGCTTTTTTATTTGTTGCATGTATTTCACACGTCGAATTGCGCATATCGGTGATGGTATTTATTGAACATCGTATACATGCATTGGATTAAAGCCAATGGTTTGCATTAACTCCACCTGCTCAAGGTCAAAATGAGGTGCCACAATGACTTTAGCCCTAATTTTGTCATAGCATTCAATGTTATTTTTCTTGTTTTGGAGTATGTCTTCGATTTGTCGAAATGAGAATTCGGGTTTTACAATCACGGATTTTCCATAGAGTTGATAGGACTTGCAGCGGGGGAGAAAAAACAACTTACTTATTTTTCCTTCATTATTTCTGCTAAAAAAATATTCCCAAGAATAAAGTAAAAGATCATCCGCCAGATAGTCCAGCTTGGAGTTTATATCCTTTTTTATTGGGTCACTATCAGGCGTGTTTTCCTATAGAGTAACCAATTCGTTTATGGGGAGTGTCCAAGGGTCTATCATTCTGTGTGTTTGAACTAAAAGTAATAAAACACACAATAAAAAAGGCAGACCTCGCGAAAGACCTGCCTTACTCACAAAGGGGATATAATTTAGGTAATGTTCGAGTTCAGTCCCATGACTTTCATCCAATGCGGCACAAGATTACGCATAAGATTTACTAAATCCGAATAGCTGTCAGGCTTCACCAGATAGCCGCCAATGCCCAGTGCGTAGCACTCCTTGATTTCTTTTTCGTTGTTTGAGGCAGAAAACATTACTACGGGGATTCCTGAGAAGAGCTCGCTGTGCTTGAGATGCTTCACCACTTCCTTGCCGTTCATACCCGGCATTTTAATGTCCAGGAGGATAAGTGAAGGCAGTTGGTGCTTGCTGTAGGAAAGCAAATGGGCAACCTTGGCAGCCACCCATTGTCAGGCATTTCCCGTAAGAGATGCCTGATTTTTTCCATAAGATCAAAGTGATTTTCATGAAGTCATTCATTTGCTATTTTTGTATCACTTTCAATTCAATGTGCAATCACCGATCCGTTGCAAAAACTGCACCAAGCAACCGGGCCATTGCTTCAATATATTCAGTATATCGAATGTTTTTAATGATGGGATGCTGTATTCCCAGTCCCCGCAATATTTCCTTTTCCTCGGGGTTGTCCGAAGTACTCTGCACAATAACAGGAATGATAGATAAAACAGAATGTGTTTTCATTTTCCTGATGAGTCCAATACCGCTTAAGGAGGGCATTTTAAGGTCGGTAACGACCAGGCACAAGCTGCCATGGTGGATTTCCAAAAACTTCCATGCTTCCAGCCCGTTGGTGCACCATGACCTGATGCGAGAGTCCGCTTTTGGCAAGGGCACTCAGGAAGAAATCATAATCATCCGGCTCGTCTTCGGCTAATAGAATCAAGGGTTGCATAGGGTAGTTTTCGCAAATGCTGCAAGAAGCGCAAAAAGTCCGTGCGAAGCATGAACGATATTTTATATGCTTCCTTGCACATACTAGGGGGTATCTTATTGCTCTAATACCACGTGATTCATTATGGGACATGCACAGGGCTTACACCGCTCTAGCAGACCCCCAATAGCATCTTATTGGGACACATCCCAAGGGAAAACTGACTTGTTAAATTTCAAGGATTTTAAAAAATTTGGGTGGGAACTTCTTACGGTTGAAATATCCATAAGGAACAATGCAAACCGAAAACACAAATTAAGAAGAACCAAAGTGATAATCCTGCATTAATTGAATAATAATAGGCCGCATCTGAAAATTCGAATAGGTCCACGGTAAATTTACAACAGTTTTTTGGGGTATAATATATTGGATTCATGTCATTGTACCTTATATATTCTTTTTCTTTCTCCATTCGGTAATTCTAAAAAATATATTCCCGGATTTAAAAAATTTAAATTAAGTATTTGAGCAGAAGGCAAACATGCTCCTTGGATATAAACGCATTGCCCTAACGAATTCCACACAGTTATTCCAGGTAACTGGACCTTATCACCCTGACTCACAATTATAATTTCTGACAAAAATGGATTGGGATACACTCGAAAATTTTCTTGTGAAACTTCTTGAAGTGTACTGGGTTCAAAGTTTATAACAAGTTTTGGTCGTTTGGTTGCGTCTGCATATTCACTAGCATATCCAGCAACATGTCCATACATGTTTTCAACTGTGTAATCTATCATAAAGCCATAGCTTGAATCTTGGTGAAGCAACAGGTTCTTCAGAAGGTCGGTGACATCCATAACTAAGGAATCCGCCATTCCTGGTTTAATGGTAAATGAAGTCGTCATCGAAGAATCAACAGTGGGTCGAGTCATCCAAAGTACAGAATCTTCCTTCCATGGACTGGTAATTCTCCGTATGGTAAACCTAGTTGAATCTGTTGCATCATTAGGAATAATAGCGTATGCACAAAGGACTAGATACGCACTAGTAAAAGACGTATCCAAATTAAGGCCCTCAAGATTAAAGTCTAATAGTGTCTTATACCAGCATGGCACAGCAAATCCATCAGGAAAGCACTCGTCTATACCAAAAGCTAAGTGGGGATAAGCACCATGATTCACAAAAAAATTTTGTGGATTGACGGTTATTGCGCTGTCAATATATGTGTCCTTGCCATTATTTTGATCCATATTAATGGTAACAGTTTGACCATGTCCTATAGAGGCACTTATTGCTAAGGCAATTACCATAATAAACTTCACAAATAGATAGGCTTGTTTTGTTGCCATTATTTCATTACTATAAATTTCTTGACCCCAAGAATGCCGTTATGATCGACAATCTTGATAACAAAAGTACCACTTTCTAAATTATCAAGAGGAAGTTCATCATCACTTCCGTTTGTCGACTTTTCAATAACTAGGCTACCCAGTAAATTATAAATGAAAAGTGTTGCATTCGTTTCATAATCGAATTTTATGTGCAGCATATTATCGGTAGGATTTGGGTATACAACAAACCGGTTTTTTAGTAATTCATCATCAATGGGCATTCTGAGAACTCTGGGCAAATGGTCTTCCGTTACGTGCTGTGGGATGCGGTCATAATTATATCCTTCAAAACTTGCAAGCATTGCTTGAGCATAAACCTCACTAACATAGTCGCTTTCAGCCTTTGCGTCAAAATACTCTTTGTCGGAAGGTGAAAGTTGCTCCCAAGGACTAATAGTGTCAAAATAAAAATTAATCATCCTTGCCAATATTTCTTGGTGTTGATCCTCATCATCGTCACCAGGGTCAAAATTCCATAAATAATGAAGCGCTGTATCTTTGTTGTTTACATACTGAAACGACGAGGCCATGACTAAATAGGCCTCATTGCTTTTCCATTCATCATAGAATTTTTTTATTTCAGCATAACCCGAGGAATCGTCACGTGTTAGAAAAGCCTGGACAATATCGTTTGCAGCCAGTTCTCTATCAATAGTATTTGAAATTAAACTAAGGCTATCAGCCAATTGTTTACCGCTTAGAATGTCCTCATTAAGAACCATACACCCCAAGCAGCCAGAAGTATAAAAAGGTGGGTAATAATTTTGAGAATTCACGACATAGATTCCGCATGAGGTGTAATCATTAACAATGCTGGAGCATGCATACACGGTATCTTTTAAACCATAATCATGGTAGGTAGGCAATTTAGTCGATGGCGAATCAGGTGCGTAGTATTTGAAATAGAAACTTGGTGGATTATTAATGTCTTCTGAAAAGACGGTATTTATAAACTCATTCGCCGCTGTTTTTCCATAAGCGCAAGCTGTACCCTGTGGAGCAAGGGTATCATATACCAATGGATCATCTTCCGTAAGAGCGTTTGCTGGATTCACAATAATGGCTGTAGCATTCTCTTCAAAGGTATTGCACTTAAACTGCAATCGAGGATTACTCTCTTCTGTCTGAGCCCCAGCGTCGACAGTTTCAAACGTATTTTTTTTGATGAGCGCTCCTCCATTAGTTGAATTTCTTGAGATGATGCCTTATATCCTTTACGGTCTCAATTTCGGGCATCATAGTTTGGAAAAGCAAGAAGGCTTTTTCCGAGCCGTAAATGGTTGCGGGACGCAATGAGCGGATGTAGCGACATTCGTCAATGTATTTTTGAAACAAATCTTTTAGATCATTCATAAGAATTCCATTGAAATACCAATGGCCACTACAGAATATTCCTCGCGTCTTACAATAAAAGCAATACAAATTTGGAGAGCGTAACTTTAGTTATGCTTTCTATCCCGGATGGAGAAGCTAAGCTTGGGGAATGAATGACATTACATACTTCGCCAAGACCAATTTTAGAAATCAAGCCCAGGTCTTTGGAATACGCCAAAATGATCGCCTACTGCATACATACATAATCGGAAAGACAGGCACCGGGAAAACCACCTTGCTTGAGACTATGATTAAACAAGACATTAAAGCGGGACACGGATTGTGCCTCTTAGACCCTCACGGCGATTTGGTTCAGCATATTCATGCTTCTTTACCTTTAGAACGGCAGGGAGACGTAATATACCTTGATATACCCGATCAGCACCTTAAATTCCGTTATAACCCCTTTAAAAGAGTTTCTGCTGAAAAAAGATCATTGGTAGCGTCGGGTGTTCTTGAAGTATTTAAGAAGCTTTGGAGCGATGCATGGGGTGTCAAATTGGAGCATATCCTTCGCTGTTGCATTTTGACTTTATTAGACCAGCCAACCGCCACCCTCGCTGATATATCTTCCTTGCTCCTTGATAAAGCCTTTAGGCAGAATGCAGTCAAATTTGTAGATATCCCCACCATACAAAAGTTCTGGCAAAAGGAGTTTGTTGCCTATACACGCTTGGATATACTACCCGTATTAAACAAAATAGGTGGCATGTTGGCACATCCTGTTATTCGCCGAATCCTAATCGAAAACCCTGACGAGTTATTTTTAAGGCAGGCAATGGATACAGGGAAAATCATACTGGTAAATCTTTCCAAGGGAAAGCTCGGAGAAGATGTATCCCACCTTTTAGGGGCTTTGTTTGTGAGTTCCTTAAGTTCGGCAGCATTCAGCCGTGCCGATATTCCTGAAGAAAATCGCAGGCCTTTCATGGCATACTTCGATGAGTTCCACAATTTCACAACCCTTTCTTTGGTAACCATGTTTGCTGAATTAAGAAAGTTTAAAGTTGGTTTGACCTTGGCACATCAGTATATAAACCAGCTAGACGACGACATCAGACAAGCCATTTTCGGAAATGTCGGAACAATAGTTTCCTTCCGAATTGGAACCGAGGATGCACGGCTTTTGAGCAAGGAAATGTATCCGATGTTTCAAGTTGAGGACTTCATAAACTTACCCAACTATTCCATTTATCTCAAACTGATGATTGATGGGGTTCCAAGCAAACCGTTCAGTGCAAACACGATCCGATCCTTGGATTAAGTTTCCCAATTATCACTTTATCCTTTCTCACTCTTATGAAAACTCCAATTACGTATTATGGAGGAAAAGCAACTCTTGCACAAAAAATAGTTGAACGATTTCCTCCGGACTATCAAAACATGACATACGCAGAAATATTTCTTGGTGGAGGTTCTGTGTTCTTCGAAAAGGAGCCAAGTAGACTTGAGATACTGAACGATACAAACAGGGAATTGATAAATTTCTTTTCGGTGATACAAAACGATTTCACCTCGCTTGAAAAGGAAGTTCGCATCTCCCTTCACAGCCGAAGCCTGCATAATGACGCAAAGGCCATTTATCACAATCCTCATCTGTTTTCTCCTCTTAAACGGGCATGGGCGATTTGGGTGCTTGCCAATCAAGGCTTCAGTGGAATGGTTGGAAGAACATGGGGATATGACAAGGCTAAACCTACAATGTCCAGGAAACTCCTTGGAAAAAGAGAAACATTTACTGAACAATATGCTATCCGATTGCAAAATGTTTCACTTGAATGTACGGATGCACTTAAACTCATTCGGAATCGAGATAGTGGAAATACTCTATTTTATGTTGATCCACCGTATTATAACAGCGATATGGGCCACTATGATGGTTACACCTTAGAAGATTATGAAGAACTTCTAAAAACTCTATCAAGCATCCAGGGCAAATTCATTCTAAGTTCCTACCCAAGTGCAATCCTTGAGAAATACACAAAACAATTTAACTGGAACACAGAGAGCTTTCGCATGACGGTGGCCGTTCAAAATTTAAGCGGAAAACCGAAGAAACAAAAGGTCGAAGTCCTTACACGCAATTATCAATAGCCTTTGAAACTATATGCCGGAAGAACCAAAGGCAATCCTATCTCTTTTTGACTTAACAGGGAATTGGTCACGACCGTACCTCGAAAAGGATATGAGGTAATACAAATAGATATTCAGAAGGGTTTTGACCTCCTAAACTGGAACTACAAGACACTCCCCAGAACATATTTCAGAGGAATACTAGTAGCCCAACAGTGCACAGATTTTGCCTTAAGCGGCGCGCCTTGGTTTGCGGAAAAAGACCATGATGGAAGAACGTATGAAAGTATGTCCTTGGTGTATAGGGCACTTGCTATTATTCAATGGTTTCTGCCTGGTTTGGCTTGGTGGGTAATTGAAAATCCCATGAGCCGCATTCATAAACTATGCCCCGATATTGGGACGGTACAATTTAAATTCAATCCCTTTGAGTTTGCCGGATATGACCCCATACCGAGGAATAGCCAATATCAAAAGCAAACATGGTTATGGGGGAAATTTACTATTCCAGAAAAGAAACCTTTGCCGAACATTGATGGATGTAAATATCACAATCGATTAGGAGGAAAAGGCATTAAGGTGAAAAATGAGAGAAGCAAAACGCCTTTAGGGTTTGCATATGCGTTTGCTCAACGCAATATCTAACTGCTTAAGAAGAAGTAATATTTCGTCCGATCTCAAAAACTTCATTCAATGCTTTAACATTTTCCAAATTGCGCCAGTTCCTAAGGTTGTACCTGCAATTAACCCTGCATGTTTCGTTATCAACGAGCCGATAGTGTAGAGAGCATTTAAGCGTATATCCACTTTTTGTTCTACGGGATCCAAATCAGTAAATTGAGACCCCAAAGTGGGATGAGTAGTTGGCAAAGAAATTAAAATAGACAAACGGCGATTCCCGCTTTTGAGAAACTTTATATCCCAATGCCACTCTAACTTTTTATCGGGTAAAAGCATTTGCTGAACATTGCTAAGGCATGTAATTTCAGCTTCATCACTATGCAACTTTACTGTGATTACATCTGTTACCTCAACTTGTAATATTTCATAGTCCGCGGACCTTCGCAAGTCTTCTTTGTTTGAGGAAAGAAGGAATTTAATTCTATAATCTTTCCCGGCTTTCATGTTAGAGGGCATTCTCACTTGAATGTAGACCGTTTTTAAAATTGGCCGCACTTCATTATCTCTTTGTTTTCTAAGTGAAGCTACTGACAATAACAATATAGCTAACTCCTTAACTTTTTTCTTGGTGGTTAATCCGGTTTCTTTAAGGCTTTCATTGCACTGACATAGTTTTGTTGTGATTTCGGCGATTGCTTGTGATTTATTAAGACTTTCGTAATAATCTACTTGTTTTATAAGGGTGGCGTATAATTCTTGAAATATTTTGTCCGACCGAAGCCTTTCCAGAACACGTTCGAAGTCAATCTTGTTGCCCATAGCACCTTTTTAAGATCCATTTGGGAGCTTTACAACATATACGAACAGTGTATTATACAGAGTAGGGTATGTTGTTAGCGCCGTTTAAGCACTTATTGCAATGCAATTTCGTTGCTACTTAGGTTGCAAAGCAATAGATAACATTTCCTAGGGTCAAGCCATTATAGCTTGGCCTTTTTAGTCTTGGGATTGTGTCCGGCTATAGAGATGTATCCTAATGTAATTTGCTGCGGTTTTGCTTCGGTTTAAAGCGCCTATGTCAACAATCGGAGACCACGTGTGCAGTTATCTAAACAGCTGGGAAAATGAAAATTAATTCTTTGTAACCTTCAATGATTCCTCCATAAATATCGTAGCGCCTAGCACAAAAAACCGCGATAAATTGATTTTCAGATAATTGCTAAATGGTTGCATCTTGTACACTAAAAAGGCACCTAGTTATTTGGTGCCTTTAGAGATTTTAGGGGACTTTACTATTTTCTCGTGAATATCATCCATCAAATCATTAGGTAAATCATCCAAGTAATTTTGTGTTGTACCTAATGAGGTATGTCCCAGAAAATCTGAGATTGTTGCGGTGTCCGTGCCCAAATTTTTTGCCCGTGTAGCAAAACTATGTCTACTAACATAGCTTGTAAGATTTTCCTCTATTCCACACAAGACTGCAAGTTTCTTTAGCTTCTTATTATACCGTGCTCTTGCCCAGAGGATATCCTTGTATTGTTCCCCCAAATCCTCGCGTTTGACAATAGGGAAGATGTAATCATTAATCTTCTTGTTGGGAAGGTATACAGCCAATATCTGTTGAAGCGGCTGTATTAACTTTACGTTAAATGGTGCTCCTGTCTTTTGGCGGTCATATTGAATACGGCCATCAATTAGGTCGGATACTTTTAGTTGAGCAAGATCAACAAAGGGCATTCCCCAAGCATAGAAACTAAACAGGAAATAATGGCGAGTATGGTAGAGCGGATGATCCTTTTTGAGCTTCAGAGCTTCAATGCGTTGAATGTGGCTTATTGGTATTGCTCGTTTTCGGGTTTTCTCCGTTTGAATCGTGTATTCTTTGAAAGGGTAGAGTTCTTTATCCACTATCTTCATTTTAATTCCTAAATTGTAAATTGCCCGTATAGCTCGCATATGCACCGCCAAACCGTTCAGTTTATTCCCTTTGCTTAGATGCCAAATTTCAAGCTTCTTAAGGAAGTCTGGGGTTACGCGCAGGAATGTAAGATCCTTTCCCCTGAGATAGGCTTTTAGGAATAGTAGTGTGCTACGATATGACCTTGCATTACCAAATCGTTTGGCTTTGTTAAGGTCGTTAATTTGCTCTTGTGTAAAGTCGAGGAAAGAATGCTTTTGCGGCTTTTTTTCGATGAGATCACGAAGTTCGTAAACAGTAAGAGGTTGAAGACCTTTTTGTTCGTCCAGTTTAAGAATCAAGTCAGTTGCTTCTGATTTCATCTTACGGAGACGGTTATTCAAGCGAGTAACGGATTCTGTTCCTCTAAACGAAGATCTCACCTCCCGCTTTTCAGCATCCCAATCTTTTTCACTAATATAGACCCCGGTTCGTATTGGTGCTGATTCCCGGTTATGAACGATTCGAAGAATGATAGGGCTTGTCCCGTCTTTTTTGGGCTTACGGGTATCAAGCGTTATTACGGCTGATGTGTTCATTGATATTGTTTGTAAATGATGCGTTTGTTGCAAGCATTTCACAAGCAAAAGCAAATTGCAAGTGGTCTCAAATGGTATCAAATGCCATAATTCCTGTTGGATTCAGTGGTTAATCAGCTTTTTCGGGGCTGTTTTAACCCTAACCTTCGGCCTCATAATCAGAGGGTCGTTGGTTCGATCCCAACAGGGACCACAAAAGCGAAGTCCAAAACTTCGCTTTTTTTGGCCCCGTAGTTTAATGGATAAAACGAAGGTTTCCGGTACCTTTGATGGCGGTTCGATTCCGTCCGGGGCTACCAACGG
>JBDHYB010000023.1:0-48431 GCA_039811145.1 Chitinophagales bacterium
AGCCCATGAATACGTAAATGGCCCCTGGTTGGCAGGGGTGCCGGTGGCGGTAAGGTCAGTACCTGAGTTTAAGCATATTGTATCATCAGGTGTAGTTACGCCAACCGTAAATGTTTGCACGTTAAACACGGTTACAGTATCTCTGTTTTTACACCCCCCCTGCAAATCGCTCTGTATTATATATGTAGTGGTTTGGGTAGGCGCTACGGTAACATGGGCGCTATCCGGTGTAGAACTTACAAAACCGCTGGTAGTGCTCCACGAGAAGGTGTTGCCACCATAAACGTTAATAGCTACAGGGCCACCGCCGGTGCAATAGAACTTATCCGGGCCGGCATCGGTTCCGTCAAGAACCGTTATATCATAAGTAAGTAGCTGCAAGCCTGTAATAGGGCAGGCATCATCCTCAAACTGTATAGTAAAGTAGCGGAAACCGGTATCAAGGCCCGAAGGGGTCCAGGTAAAGGTCACTAATACTGAATCAGGGCCGCCCACGTTTTGGGTAACCAGCGTAGCACCCGGAATTGACTGGGCAATGTTAGAACTTACAGTAATAGGGTCGCCATCGGCATCGCCTGCAGTTAAAGTAAAGGTAACTGTTTGGCCGGGGCATACACCCAGTGAGTTACAATCAGTTACAACACCACCTGATACAGTGCCGGTAGTTAAACAGTTAACAACCTGAGGAGAGTTGTTACTACAGTTTATCACTACAATTTGAATATCGCGCATGGTGGTACCAATTACCTGGCCGTTGCGGTATTCTGTTACTAACACGTCTACTACATATACACCCTGTTGAGTTGGGGTAAATACCATCTGGCCTGTAGCAGGGTCAAAGTTGAAACCACTGGCAGTAGGCATTGGGTTGGTTGGGGTATAGGTACCGGTATAAGCTACGTTGCCACCTAAATCATCTAAAGGAGCAATCAAGGTATAAACTAATGAGTCTCCATCGCCGTCAAGCGCACCGTGCGAATAATAAACAGGCTGCCCTAAACAGAAGTAAGGTACTGGTAATGAAGTAAATACCGGTGCATCATCGCAACTCACCAAATCGCTGTTAAGCGTTGCCTGCGCCATAAAACCGGCCGCTGTTGGGTTAACAAGGTTGTTATCCGGGTTACGGCAACAATCAGTATACTGGAATGTATAAAGACCGCAGTTTGGCGTAATAGTAACGTTCCCTACATAAGTGTACACTTCCACACCTGGGAAAGTACCACCCTGGCAGGTTGATAATGCCGTTGGGCACAACTGAGAAACCTCAACGCCTGAGTTGCTGGCATCAAGGTTACAGGTAATAAGTTGAGTGCCACAAGTAGAGGTAACATCTACTGAGATTGAAGTTGGTGCAGAAATACCGCTGCAATCGCGATACACGGTTACAACTACCTGGTAGTTATTGCCTCCAAGGCAGTTAAACGTAATATCCGAACCCATGATGTGGGAAGCGGAAACGCTGTTAAAGCATAGCAAACCAGCAAGCAGTAGTAATGCTGAAAAGGTTCTCGTAAAGATTTTATTCATAGTGTAAGGATATGTGCCCCTGAATAATTTATCCCGCAAATGTAAAGAATTGTGAATTATGTTGTTGATTTATGTAAACATAAAATTAAGGCAGAATGCAGAAATGTGGAAAATTGGCATGATAAATGAGATTTGTTCCAAGTCCCAAACTTTATACATTTGCGGGACTGAAAAATTTGTAAAACCAAAAAAACCAAGATTCAAATGAAAAAGCTCTTCAAAACATTCGTAGCTGTTGCTCTTATCGGTGGCCTGGCTACTATTTCTTCATGTACAAAAACATGCGATAGCGGTTACGAAGGTGACAAGTGTAACACTGAAATACGCGCTAAATTTGTTGGTCAGTGGCAAGGTAACGAATCATGCACTGTAGGTAGCGATACTTACACTCTTACTATAGCTAACGCCAGCGATATCCTGAAAATTACGCTTAACAACGTATACGGTCAGGCTTTTGTAGCAACTGCAACTGTAGAAGGTACTACTTTTACTGTAGCTAACCAGAACGTAGGTGGCACAGTAAACGTACAAGGTAACGGTAGCCTGTCAGGCAGCGTTCTTACCTTCACTTACACTATCAATGATGGTGTTAGCAGCAACAGCTGTACCTTCACAGGTAACAAGCTGTAGTTTTAACACTTAGCAATAAAAAAAGCCCCTCGAGTAATCGAGGGGCTTTTTTTATTTAGTGGGTTACCGAACTATTTAGGTCCGCCGCCCATTTTAGGTTTGCCTTTACCAACAGTTGAGTCAGTGCCGCCACCCATTTTAGGTTTGCCCTGGCCTGTTGTGTTAGGGTTGTTATCGCCACCCATTGAAGGCTTACCATTACCTGTTGTTTCAGGCTTCGGAGCTTCAGGTTGTGGTTTTGGCTTTGGCTTAGGAGCCGGTTTAGCACCTTTTTTCTTGCCTTCAGTTGCAAACCACTCATCGTATTGAGCTGTAGCAGCCGAATCAATCCATGCCTGGCACTCAGCATCGTAGCTTAAACCGCCTAACTGGGCGTTAACTACTGAATCAATACGTGCATTATCAGCAGCGTTAGCCTGCTCTTGTGTTTCGCCACCGTTGTTACAGCTGTTCAAAGCAAAAGCTAAGGCTGCACCGGTAAATGCTGTAGCTATTATTTTTTTCATATTAGTTTTTCTCTTTTGGGTTTTACAAATTATTTACCGGCCTGGCCCATTGAAGCCGCCTTTAATTCTTCAACTTTTGCACTAACCTGCGCATCGGCAGTTGATTGGCAAGCAGCTTTAAGTTCTTCTAACTTGGCATCTTTCTTTGAGTTGAACACCGAATCAGCCTTTGCCTGAACTTCAGCGTCAGACAAATGCTTGGCAGGCGTATTACAACTTGTGGTAATGATGGCAGAAAAGCCCGCTACCGCAAGAGCAACTAGTATTCCTTTTTTCATTTTGTTCCTGGTTTTTTGGTTAAACAATAAAATATTTCAGCGAAGGTAAATTTTGTATTTGAATTTAACTAAAAACATGTTTAGATAAAGTTTCTTAAAAGCAGTTATATACCGCCGGCTGCTTAAATTCGTTATAAATCTGGTACGCCCTTTGGCATAGCATATCAAAACCGATATATGAAAAAGAGTCTGGGTTTATTTTTACTTACCATTTTAGTTAGCCAACTGGCCTTTAGCCAAAAGCCTAAAATGGGCACGGGCCCCAAACAGCCTGTTAAAACAACGGCAGATAATGGCGTACAGTATGTAACTGACTCCGCTGCCCTTAATGATACCCTGCCAACCGTTTCTTTACAGCAGGTAGATGTGCTTTATTTTAAGACCCCGGCCGAGTGGATGCAATACTATAAATATAAGAGCCGTATTGAGGCCGTATTGCCTTACGTAAAGATTGCCAAACAGCTTTATAACGAGCTTATGGCCGAGAAACAAACATCGAAAAAACGTGACTATAAACGCTATCGCAAGGACGTAGAGAAGGAAATGCGCGAAAAGTTTGAGCGCGACCTAAAGGACCTTACCGTAGGCCAGGGCGAAATGCTGTTTAAGTTGATTAACCGCGAAACAGGTAATAACTCCTACACTATTATTAAAGAGATAAAAGGTGGAGCCACTGCCTGGTTTTACCAGGTGCTGGCCAAACACTGGGGCTACGACTTAAAAGATAAATACGACCCACAGGAAGAAAAGATGATTGAGCTGATCATCCACCAAATGGGCCCGGCCTACAATGTTTAATCATAAAGGCGCAAGCAATTGCGCCTTTATTTTTTAAGTGCCAGATCCAGGGCGTTCAATATACGGTCCTCATCCTGATTACGCATACATTTAAAGTGGCCTTGAGGGCAAATTTCGAACCCCAGCTTTGAGCAGGGCCTGCATGGTAATTCACCTACCTGGGCCTGGTAGGAGTAAACACCGGTTTGCCCATAATAGGGATACATACCAAAACCCGGAATGGTATTACCCCAAACAGAAATAACCGGCTTTTTAAAAGCCGCTGCTATATGCATCAGGCCTGTATCGTTTGTTACTATGGCTTCAGCCTGCTTTGCTAACGATGCCGACTGATTTAAAGAAAACCTGCCTGCTGCATTAAAAACACGGGCTCCTTTATTGGCTACTTTTAAAATTATCTCCTCCCCCGCTGTAACGTCCTCTTTACCACCAAGCAACACCACATTTCCATTAAAGGCATTCAATATATTTATAATCTTTTCGGCGGGTAACTGTTTGGTGTGTTGTTTAGCGCCTATAACCCAACCTACATACCCTTTATCAAAACCGGCAGGCAAATCCGATAGGCTTACATTATCCTCCTCCCCTAAAAAATAATCAAGGCCCTCACCATCGTTTTGTACGCCCAGGGCACTGCAGGCTTCTAAATACCGGTCAACAATATGCACATCCGGTAATCGGTTAACCTTAAAATTCACCATCAGCCACTTCTCATAGTTCAACTTATTGAATGACCTTGAGGGCAAGCCCAGCATCCACTTAAGCAACAGGGTGCGCTGGTTATGGTGCAAATCAATAACATAATCAAACTTCTCCTGCTTTAACTGCGCCACCAAATCTTTAAAAGAATCGCCCAGCAAATGCAGCTTAGTGATGTACGGGTTGTGCTTAAGGATAGATTGAAAACTCTGTTTGGTGGCGTAATGAATCTCCGCATCCGGATATTTTTTCCGCAGGCAACGTACCACCGGGGTGGTAAGCACAATATCGCCTATGGAAGAGAACCGCAGAATGAGAATTTTCATAAGCCGCTAATCTAATGGCTAAAACGAAGTTTGTCTGCTATAATTATCAAATTCTACAATTACATTCGTTGCATGCCCGAGTTAAGATGGAACCCCCTGTTGGATACCTGGACGATGGTGGCAACAAACCGCCAGCACCGTCCGCACTTACCTAAAGATTATTGTCCCTTTTGCCCGGGGCAAGGCAAGCTGCCAAAGCAATTTGATGTGCTGGCTTATCCTAATGATTTTCCGGTAATGAGTTTGCAAGCGGAAGACGCCCCCGAAATAAAAGCATCTAAGATATTCCGCAATGCGAAGGCTACCGGCCGTTGCGAAGTGCTCCTCTATACACCGGAGCATAACAAACAACTCTACCAACTTAGCGATGAACACGTTTTAAAGCTGGTTGAACTTTGGGCCAACCGCTTTAAGGAACTTAGCCTGGACCAGCGCATAAAATATATTTATGAATTTGAAAACCGCGGCGAGGAAGTTGGCGTTACCATACACCACCCGCACGGGCAGTTATATGCTTACTCCTTTATTCCTTCCAAAATACGCGAGGAGCTAAACAACTGCAAAAAGTACTATCGTAAAAACGGCACTAACCTGTTTGCGGATTTGAATGCGGCCGAGAAAAAGCATAAAAAAAGAATTGTATACGAAAACAAAAGTTTCATCGCTTATATACCTTACTTTACTGATTACCCCTTTGGCGTGTTTGTGGTAAACAAGAAGTTAAAGGGCAACATAAGCCAGTTTACATTTACTGAAAAGAAAGACCTTGCGCTATTGCTTAAAAAATTGTTGCGTGCTTTTGATTTGGTTTACGACAGGCCTTTCCCTTATGTAATGGCCTTGCACCAAACGCCGGTAAACGAAAAGCGTTATGCCGATGCTAACGATTACTTTGCCTTTCACATTGAGTTTTACCCGCCATTGCGCGCTACGGATAAAATTAAGTGGTACGCGGGCAGCGAGTTAGGAGCCGGTGCAGCAGCCAACCCGCTTGATGTAGATGATTGCGCGGCCTTGCTTCGCAGCAAAATGGATGAAAAATGAGCGAACCTAAAAACTACTTTGCCCCCGGCAGGGTTAACCTTATTGGCGAACACCTTGATTACAATGGCGGCCTGGTTTTGCCGACTGCTATAAACCTTGGCGTTAAGCTAAGTTACGGGAAGCGTAACGACGAGAAGATAGTTTTCCGTTCTGCCACGCACCCATTTACCACTTCAATAAATGTTAGTGATGAGTTGGAGTATTCCGCATATCAGGATTGGGCCAATTATCCCATAGGTATTATTCACCATTTAAAAAAAGAAGGGATAAGCCTTAACGGCAGTGAACTTACTTACGAAAGCAATTTACCCGAGGGGGCAGGGCTTTCATCCTCAGCAGCGGTGGAAGTAGTAACTGCCTTTGCCCTTTTAGGTCAATCGCAAAGCCAGATAAACAAAGTGTGGCTGGCTAATTTCTGCAAAGAGGTGGAAAACAACTTTATAGGTGTAAAGTGCGGCATTATGGATCAGTATGCCGTAGCGCTTGGCAAGAAAGATTATGCCCTGCTTATTGATTGCAATGAACTGACACACGATTATATACCGGTGGAATTAAATGATTACCGCCTGGTAATTATGAACACCCAAAAACCCCGCAGCTTAATACACAGCAAATACAACGAGCGTAAAACAGAATGCGAGGAAGCACTGAAAAAAATAAAGTCCGCCAAACCCGAAACGGAGAACCTGGCAAATGCCTCGCCAATTTACCTGGATATTATTGGCGATGAAGTTTTACGTAAACGCGCCAAACACGTTATTACCGAAAACCTGCGCGTTAAGGAAAGTGTAAAAGCCTTGCGCTATAATGATTTAAGCACTTTCGGAAGGTTGATGAACGCCTCCCATGCTTCCTTGCGCGATGATTATGAAGTAAGCGGTATTGAACTGGATACCCTGGTAGAGGAAGCCCAAAAAACAAATGGCTGCCTCGGTGCGCGAATGACAGGTGCGGGTTTTGGGGGTTGTGCCATAGCTATATTACACGAAAGTGCGATAGATGCTTTCACTCAAAAGGTAAGCGATAAATACAAAGCTGTAACAGGGCTGCAATGCCAAATGTATATTGCTGAAACGGCAGACGGAGTAAGGGAAATTTAGTTCCGCCCGTTAACGGCGGTCATTTACAGGTTTCGCATATGCTTAAATCCTCTTTCTTTGCGGCAGTTAAAAACATTGTGCAATGCTGGGATTAAAACTACCGACTGACCCGCGCTGGGTTGATTTAGCCGGTAAATCCATTGAAGAGATTTTAACCGACCACGCTTATTGCGAGCAAAAGGCTGCTTCAACATCCATATCGCTTATACAGAATTACCCTGAGTTTACCGATATGGTAGATGCGCTTATACCCATTGTAAGCGAGGAATGGGGGCATTTTAAAATGGTGCTTGAACAGTTGAAAAAACGCAACCTTAAACTTGGCCACCAGCGTAAGGATGCGTACGTTAATCAACTAAACAAATTCTTACAAAAGGGTGGCTCTCGCCGCGAATCGCTTATTGATAAACTGTTGTTTGCCGCTTTAATCGAAGCACGTAGCTGCGAACGCTTCCGCTTGTTTTCAAAAGGTGTGGAAGATGAGGAGTTGCGCATCTTTTATAAAAATCTGATGGTAAGCGAAGCAGGTCACTACCGGCTTTTTTTAGATATGGCTTGCGAATACGGCGGTAAGGAGCAGGTTTTAAAACGTTGGGACGAGTGGTTAACCTACGAGGCCGATGTAATGAAAAATATAGAAGTAAGAGGCGACAGGGTGCATTAGAATTAAGAAGGTTGAATGCAGAAGTGAGAGTTAAAAGGCACAAAAACAACTGCTGTAATTAGCAATGAAGAAATACATGGTTTATTTAATGGGTTTGTTGTACGTGGCAGCGGGGCTAAACCACTTCTATAATGAACCTTTTTACACCAAAATGATGCCGGCCGGGCTTCCTTTCCCTGTTGAGTTGGTATACATAAGCGGGGTTATAGAGATAATTCTCGGGCTTGGGTTGTTCTTTCCATTTTCACGACGTATTTCTGCTATTGGCATAGTGCTGTTGTTGATAGCCGTTTTCCCGGCAAACGTTAACATGGCCTTACACTATAAAGATTGGAGCACCGGTTCGCCCCTACCGTTTTACTTAAGGCTTCCAATTCAAGTGCTGTTAATCTGGTGGGCGTATGCCTATTTCAAAAAACCTGAAACAACATGAAACGCTTACTTTTTTTGTTACTGCTTGCAACAACAGCCACCCTACAGGCTAAAAAGGCGCTGCCCGAAGTGCAAAGAATAAACGTGGACTCCTCCATTGCAGAGATGCAAAAGCAGCAAGCTGAGTTTGATTCAGCACAAAAAGCCTATTACGCTGCACAGGAATCTCTTATTACACAGCAATCGCTTAAAAACATGAATAACAACCTGGATGAATTCATGCGAATGCAAAGGGAGCGAGAGCAAAGCCAAAACAAAGCATTGCTAATCCGCATTGGGCTTATGCTGGCTTCAATTGTTTTGCTGATAATTGGTTTAGCACGCAAAAAGAAACAGGCCTCTGATAAACCTGATCAAACTTCGGCCAGTTGAAGCTGGTCCGGCGATGCAATAAGCTGAAATTTGCGCTCGGTATTATCGCGTAGTTTAAAAGTAATAAGGCAGTGGTTGGTATCGCTCCAGTCAAACAATACAGTCTGGCTGCTTATATCATCAGCATAAATTTCCACCACATGCAGGCTACCTTCTTTCCAGCTATAGGCCTTCACCTTCATATCAGCCGTCCAGGGGTCGGCAATAGTGGATCTTTTAAAGTCAATAGTTAGTTTGGTTTTACCATCAGGAGAAGTAGTTTCCATTGTGGCTGCCGTTTTACCATTGCAGCCTGCTAAAACCAATAGAAGCACCAGAGAAATGTAGAGGGATGTTTTCATATTCTGTTAAACGTATTTAAAAGGCAATTTAGTATTCTGCAATGGAACAAACATCACCTTGGCCTTTTAATATTTACCTATATTTGACGCCGCAAAATAAGCAGCTTTAGCCTCCTAATAACTTGGTTTAGCTGCATTTAGAAACAAGGAATTCCTGCACAGAAATGACGAAATGGCTATATAGCAAGTGGTGGAAATGGCTGAGTGTAGTGCTGTTGTTTTACATTTTTATCGGGGGCCTTATTGTTCCCCTGGGTCCCGGCCTTCCTTCAGTTGAACCCACGCTGTTCCGTCCCGATTCGGTGTACACTTTTGATATTTACGCTTATAACACACACTTTACTGATAAAGCAGCCGGTAAAGTGCAGTTGTGGTTTAAAAACGGAGCCACCTACTACTGCCCTATTGAGGTAAAAATTATTGATGACGAACACCTGCAGGCCAAATACGGCGTTAGCGGCTTTACCGTTACCAGCCCCGAAAAACAGGAGTTTGATGTGGTAATTAACGATGACATTGATGGCAACGTTATTGCGCGGGCAGCTGTTACCGTTAAAACGCCGCAAAGCATAGATACCCTTGCAACGGACACTTTAAATAAAGCCTGCGAACCTGAAGTGTTGCACAATAAGCATGCGCTGTTTGTTTTCCCTTACCGCGAAATACTTTACGAAACCATCCGCAATACATTTTATCATGTGCCTATGTGGTTTGTAATGACCATGATGGTGTTTGTTTGCCTTGGTGCCGGCATTGCCTACTTAGGCACCGGCAATTTGAAGTATGATGTTTTCGCCAGCCGCGCCGCATTGGTAGCCATACTTTTCGGGCTATGCGGCTATACTACCGGCATGCTTTGGAGTAAGTACACCTGGTTTATTGGTATTGACTGGGGCCACGCCATCCGCAAAATGATGTATGAGGATATAAAGCTAGCCGGTGCATTGGTAAGCGTTGCGGCTTATGTAGTTTACTTTATCATCCGCTCCTCCGTTCAAAAACAAACAGAGGGCATTGAAACGCAGGAAAGCAACAAAGAATATTTAGCCAGACGTGCGCGCACCAGTGCCATATACAGCATTTTTGCCGTTGTTATTTTTATTCTGTTTGTATTTATAGTACCGCGCCTTGGCGGTGTTGATTCTTTACACCCCGGGCAGGCAGGTAATCCTGCATTCAACAAATACGATTTAGACAGCCACCTGCGCATGTTTTTTTACCCTGCGGTTATCGGCTGGATTTTGCTGGGCTTCTGGATTCTTTCCATACTGGTGCGTATGGAGTTCATTAAACAAAAACAGGAATCATGAAAAAAGTAATAGCCTTACTGGTAGCATTAGTCTATTCAACCATAGGTTTTTCGCAAAGCGTTGGACCTGAATTTATGTTGCGCGGGCTTAAGCTTTATATTGTTATTGGTGTGCTTTGCATCATTCTTACCGGCATATTCACCTTTCTTTTCGCCATTGAGCGCCGTTTGAAAAAACTGGAAGAAAAAGGATAACACATTTCTGTTCAATCCACATTGCGAGCTACTGTATCCATTCTGTTTTAATAATTTAACTTCCCTCATTACGCTTAAAGCTTGTAAATCACAAGTTTGCGCTTTACACCTAAGGGCTTAAAGGCGATAAGGCTGTCGGCTTTTTACCTTATCTTTGCGCACTTTATGAGCAAAAAGGGTAAAGTTTTGGTAGCTATGAGCGGTGGAATAGATTCCACCGTTACTGCAGTTATGCTGCATGAGCAAGGCTACGAGGTGGTGGGCATTACTATGAAAACCTGGGACTATGCTACCTCCGGCGGCAGCAAAAAGGAAACAGGATGCTGCTCATTAGATTCAATTAACGATGCACGCCAGGTGGCGGTTGATCTCGGCTTCGGACATTTTATAATTGATATACGCGAGGAGTTCGGCAACTTTGTTATTGACAATTTTGTGGATGAATATATGGCAGGCCGCACACCAAACCCGTGCGTACTTTGTAACACCCACATAAAGTGGGAAGCCTTGCTTAAGCGGGCTGACATGATGGACTGTGAGTTTATTGCCACAGGCCATTACGCGCAATTGCGTAAAGAAAACGGCCGTTCCGTAATTTCAAAAGGGCTTGATACCAACAAGGATCAAAGCTATGTGCTGTGGGGCGTAAGCCAGGAATGCCTGAGCCGTACGATGTTCCCTGTAGGAATGTTTCATAAACCCGCTATTAAACAAATGGCGCGCGATATGGGCTACGTTGAGTTGGCCAATAAGGCCGAGAGCTACGAGATATGCTTTGTGCCTGATAACGATTACCGCGGATTTTTGAAAAGAAATGTAGAAGGCCTTGAACAAAAGGTAGATGGTGGAAACTTTGTTGACCTTGAAGGCAAAGTACTAGGTAAACACCACGGCTATCCTTTTTATACCATAGGCCAGCGCAAGGGCTTAGGCGTTGCTTTTGGCAAACCTATGTTTGTGGTTGAAATACACCCCGAAACAAACACTGTAGTGCTTGGCGAGGAAAAAGACCTTGACCGCAACGGCATGTGGGTAGGCAAGTTGAATATGCAGAAATACGAAACCCTGCCGGGTGCTGTTAATGCTTTAACCAAAGTGCGCTATAAGCACGAAGGCGAAAGCAGTATTATTACGCAAATTGAAGACCGCATAAAAGTGGAGTTCATGGCGCCTGTTTCAGCCATAGCGCCGGGCCAGTCAGCCGTGTTTTATGAAGGCAAAGACGTTATTGGAGGCGGTATAATTTTTTCTAACTTCAACATTGCTCCTAAAGATTCGGTGACCAAAGAATTAGTGCATGTTTAAATTCTGTTTACAGTATAAGGTTAGTGGAAGGAAGTTATCAGCTTTAAGCGGGCTGTGCGCATCAGCAGGTTTATGTTTGGGCCTTCTTTTTTTGTTAACCTTCTCTGCCTGTAACAAGAAGGATACCGTAGAAGTAAACTACAACTACGAATACTACCCTTATAGCATAGGCCATTACGTTACTTACCGGGTTGATTCTATTTTTTATACCTACAGTAACCCCAATTACTTTCGCGATACAGCACGCTATGAATTAAAGGAGCTAATTGCAGATACGCTATATGACAACGAAAACGCGCTTAACTATAAAATAGAATTATACCGCAGGGCTGATTCAAGCGCCGCATGGGCAATCTGGAAAGTATGGTATTTAAAACCTACTGTCACCAATGTGCAGAAGGTGGAAGATGACATCCGTTTTATAAAGCTTGTTTTCCCTCCGCAGGAGAGCGCCGAGTGGAACGGAAACATATATGTGCCTACTACCGACCCCTACACCGTTTACCGCGATTGGAATTACGTTTACAGCAATGTGCATCAGCCTTATTCTATTAACGGATTCAACTTTGATAGCACACTTACCGTAACGGCGGTAGATGTTACCAATAACCTGATAACAAAAACCCTGCACCGCGAGGTATATGCCAAAAACGTGGGCATGATATACCGGGAATGGGAAGATCTGCACAAAGGCGTATCAGGCACTTTCGACCAAAATACCACTAACGGTTTCCGCATCCGTATGCGGATTATCGATCACAATTAAAAGGCGAGGCAGACGTTTGTTATTGGCAAAATGAAAAGATTTCTACTACTGCTTTCTGTTGCCTTAACCTTACAACTGGCTGCCCAGAAAAACTACTACTGGGTAAAGTTTAAGGATAAAGAGAATAACAGCTACAGCCTTTCAAACCCTTCGCAGTTTCTTTCGCAACAATCTATTGAGCGCCGCAGCAAACAGGACATTGAATTAGATTCTACCGATTTACCAATTACACAGAGCTATATAAACGGCGTTACGCCATTTGTAACCCAGCTAAAACACCGCCTAAAGTGGTTTAACATGTTGGTGGTGCGAATAGATTTTCCGGAGAATGTGGATAGCATACGTCAATTGCCATACGTGGCAGGCGTTGGTCCTATATACAGCAACCCTATGGCCGCTAAAAAGGATAAGTTTGAATCAGTAACCATTACTCCTGACCAATCCTATGTTTACCCCAACTATTATGGCCGGGCTTACAGGCAACTAAACATGCTTAACGGTGATTTGTTGCATCAACTCGGCTACCGCGGGCAGGGAATTTTAATGGCTGTATTGGATAACGGTTTTGTAAACTGCCCCCAGATAACTGCTTTTGATTCAGTAAGGCCGCGCATTTTAAAAACCTGGGATTTTGTAAACGATGAAGAAAACGTTTACAATGAAGGGGAGCACGGCCTGGCATGCTTCAGCACTATTGCCGCCAATGTGCCCAACTACCATGTAGGCAGCGCACCTGATGCCAGTTTTGTGCTATGCGTAACCGAAGATAATAATGATGAATGGGTGATGGAAGAATATAATTGGGAAGCCGGTGCAGAGTTTGCTGACAGTATTGGTGCGCAGTTGTTTTCTACTTCTTTGGGGTACACCACTTTTTCAACTGATAGCGGCAATCACACTTATACGGACCTTAACGGCAACAGCACCGTAATTACAAGAGCAGCCAACAGGGCGGCCTCAAAAGGGATACTGGTTGTAAACTCTGCCGGTAACGAAGGCGCCAATAACTGGCATTACATTGCCGCACCTGCTGATGGCGATAGCGTAGTAGCAGTTGGCGCAGTTGATTCAGCAGAATTGATTGCATCCTTTAGCAGCCGCGGACCTAATGTTGCGGGGCGCATTAAACCGGACCTTTGCGCACAGGGCGTTAAGTCAGCCGTTATTGCTACTGACGGCAGTTTGGGTTACAGTGGGGGAACTTCCTTTGCCTGCCCTACCCTAGCGGGCTGCTTTGCCAGTTTGTGGAGTGCCTTTCCCGATAAAAGTGCAAAGGACATTTACACCGCAGTAGTGGTAAGTGCCGACCGTTTTTGGACACCGGACAATACCTATGGCTACGGCATTCCTAATTTTTATAACGCCTACCTGCTACTTAAC
Source organism: Chitinophagales bacterium (assembly GCA_039811145.1). GTDB lineage: Bacteria > Bacteroidota > Bacteroidia > Chitinophagales > LD1 > Bog-950. The sequence goes on from JBDHYB010000023.1 coordinate 13,676, forward strand.
ACCGGCTATAATGCCAACGTTTTGCAGGTAGATGGAGACATTACTGCTTACCCCAACCCTTTTACCAATAACCTGCAGGTAGCAACGTATAACGAAGAAGCAGGGCCGCATACCATAGAGTTGTTTGACATAAACGGCAGAAAGGTATTGAGCAAACAGATTTTCCTGCGGAAAAAGACATTTGAGATAATCAACCTTAGCGAGGCCGCAACCTTGTTGCCCGGTGAGTACATCCTTAAAGTAGATGGCCGCTTAAAGAACAACAGGCAGCTTATTAAAGTTAAATAAGGGCTGAAACTTGTTGGCCAATGTAATTCCCATATATTTAAGTTTTAAATAATCGAAAAACACTTCATGAAAAAGATACTTACTACGGCAATGATAGCCGCATTTTTAGGCAGCATTGCTTTTATTCATTCGTGCACGCCTGCAATTGAAAAACCCACCGCATGTTTCACCCTGTCAGATGATTCAATAACCATAGGCACTACACTGGTTATAACCGACTGTTCAGCAGATGGGGTGACTTATCTGTGGGATTTTGGAGACGGCGAAACCAGCAGCCAGAAAGGCGATGTAACCCACGTTTATGATAATCCAGGAACATATACCATAACACTGAACATAACCAACAGTGGTGGAACCAGGGTAAAAACGGCTACTATAGTTGTTAGCAACAGCGGCCTTACCAGTGCCGATTATGTAGGAAGTTTTGGCTGCACGGATATTTGTGGTGCAGGCAACTATTCGTACAATGTTACTATCACAGCCAACGGTCCAAATGCTATTATCATTCATAATTTTGGAGGGTTTACTCCTTCTATTAATGTAAATGCTACCATAAGCGACAACCTTATTACCATACCTACGCAAACACCAAGTGGCGCGGTTTACTCGGTTACCGGTTCAGGCACAGCAACTAACGGCGGTGCCACTTTAACGATAAGCCATACTGAGCAGGATGGCGTTAATACTTTCAACTGCACAACAACGGCAATGAAGCAATAGCCTGTAAAACATAATAAACGTGCCGGTAGCAGATGTATTACCGGCATTTTTATGTACGGTTTAGCGAACCGCCATTTTGCGAAGCATAACCGAGAATATACCGGGGAAGAACCGTTTCATCCAAACTCCAAAACTTTCCTTTAATCCGGCAACTACTACTTCTTCTTTCTCACTTATAACAGCCGAAACTATTTGCAGTGCACATTCTTCAGCAGTTAACCCTTTAGCCGTGGCAGCATCCATAGTGCCCAATTTTTCGCCGCTACCGGTTAAAGCATTTATTGAAACATTGGTTTGAATGAAACCGGGACACACCAACAACACTTTAATGTTATCAGCATAATGCTCTGCCCTTAATGAATCGAAGAAGCCATGTAAAGCATGTTTGCTGGCGGAGTATCCGCTACGCCATGGCGAGCCGAATTTGCCTACTGCACTGGTAACTGTAACAAACATGCCGCTTTGCTGTTTAGCAAAAAGCGGGAGCACCGCTTTGGTTAAGGCAATAGTGCCAAAGTAGTTTACCTCCATTATTTGCCTATCCACCTCCACCGGGGTATCCTTTGCAAGTGAACGCTGACTAACGCCGCCGTTATTGATTAACACATCAACACGGCCAAATTTTTGAACTACCTCATTCTTCTTCGCTTCAAAGTTAGATTGGTCCGCAAGATCGAGCGGTAGAAGCAAACAGTCGGCATCAATAAGATTTGCTGAACGCGCTACACGCTCCAGTTCGTCCTTTCTTCTGGCAGAAAGAACCAATTTCGCGCCACGCTTTGCAAGCACATACGCTAATGCCTCACCTATACCCGATGATGCACCGGTTAACCAAACTACTTTATCGTTTAGTTGCATCGCTTATTTATCAGGAGATAAAAACGGATAACGGTAGTCAACCGGTGGTGCAAAGGTTTCCTTAATACTGCGTGGAGAAACCCAACGCATTAGGTTAACCATGCTGCCGGCCTTATCATTTGTACCTGAACCGCGGCTGCCGCCAAATGGTTGCTGGCCTACAACAGCACCGGTAGGTTTGTCGTTGATATAGAAGTTACCGGCTGCGTTACTAAGCCGCTTGGTTGCCAGTTCAATCGCATAACGGTCCTGCGAAATAATTGAACCCGTTAATGCATAAATGGAAGTAGAATCCACCAGCTTTATAACGTCGTCAAATTTATTCTCGTCGTAAACGTAAACCGTAAGCACGGGGCCGAACAGCTCCTCGCACATGGTAACATATTTAGGATTTGTTACCTGTATAATGGTAGGCTCAATAAACCAGCCTTTGCTCTTATCGCATTTACCACCGGCAATAATCTTTGCCTCACCCTTGCTCTTTTTTACATTGGCTATATAGGCAGCCAGTTTATCAAAACTCTTTTCGTCAATAACGGCATTTATGAAATTGCCGAAGTCCTCAACGCCACCCATTTTCATGCTGGCCAGATCGGCCAATACCTGCTTTTTAACGGCAGGCCATAAATTAGCCGGCACATAAGCACGTGAAGCCGCGGAACACTTCTGCCCCTGGTATTCAAAAGCACCACGCGAAATGGCGGTAGCTACCACTTTAGCATCAGCACTGCTATGGGCCAGTATAAAATCTTTACCGCCCGTTTCGCCCACTATACGCGGGTAGGTTTTATAAACATGAATATGGTCGCCAATGTTCTTCCATATGTTTTGGAACACTTCGGTTGAGCCGGTAAAGTGAATGCCGGCAAAATCAGGATGAGCAAAAATTACATCCGCTGCGTCAGGGCCTGAAGGGTAGATTAAGTTAATCACGCCATCCGGCACACCCGCCTCGCGGAAAATTTTCATCAACACATAAGCAGAATACACCTGAGTATTGGATGGCTTCCATACTACAACATTACCCATCATAGCACAACTGGTGGGCAGGTTACCTGCAATAGCTGTAAAGTTGAAAGGTGTAAGGGCATAAACGAAGCCTTCCAGCGGGCGCCATTCCAAACGGTTCCAAATACCGGGTGAGCTTTCCGGTTGTATGGAATAGATCTCAGTCATATACTGCACATTAAAGCGCAGAAAGTCGATTATCTCGCAAGCGGAATCTATCTCAGCCTGGAAAGCATTCTTTGATTGGCCAAGCATAGTTGCTGCATTCAATTCAGCACGGTAAGGGCCGGCAATCAAATCAGCAGCCTTCAAAAAGATAGCAGCGCGCTGTTCCCATTCCATAGCAGTCCACTTTTTGCGGGCAGCAAGGGCAGCATCAATGGCCTGCTTTATATGTTTCTTCTCGCTCTTATAGTAATAACCCAGCAGGTGCTTGTGGTCGTGCGGTGGATTAAGAGGCAGCTTCTTCCCCTCCTTCACTAGCTTGTTGCCGATAAACATGGGTATATCGCGCACTTCTGCACGCATTTCGGCCAGTTTCTTTTTCAGTTCAATTCGTTCTGCCGAGCCGGGCGCGTAACTTTTAACCGGTTCGTTTTTCGCAATGGGTACTTTAAAAAATCCTGTTGCCATATGTAAGTATATTATTATCTATTAAAGAAGTTCTGAATAAAATCGTTGCCAAGGGCAAAAATCATTAGTGCGAATATGATGATCATACCCACCACCTGTGCGCGCTCTAAAAACTTATCGCTCGGTGCACGGCCGGTTATCATTTCAACCAATGTAAACAAAGCGTGGCCGCCATCTAAGGCAGGTATCGGTAAAAGGTTTACAAAGGCCAGTGCAATGGAAAGGAAAGCAGTAAGCGTCCAAAAGCGCATCCAATCCCACTTGGGAGAGAATTGCTTGGCTATGGTAATAAAGCTTCCTACTTTTTTGTAGCCTTTTAAATCGCGGTTAAACACCAGGCGGAACTGCTTGATGTATTTAACCAAAGTATTGTAAGACTTACCTATACCTGCAGGTATAGAGGCAAAAAAACCATACTCCTTATGCACTATGTTAAAGTGTTTTTCTTCATCAGGGGCAAAACCAACCTTTGCTGAATCAGGTATGGTTAAAGCAATAGCCACGGTATCCGCGCCACGTAACACAGTAATAGTAGTAGCCTTATTTTTAAAGGCAGGCAGGTTACGTTTAAATTCGTGGAAGTAGCGGATTGGAATAGTATCAAGCCCTATAATTTGGTCGCCCTGTTTGCCTCCGGCCTGCGCCAGCGCATAGTTAGAGAAAATGGTATCAACAAAACACGGCATTATGGGTTGAACAAACCCTTCGCCCATACCGGCAAATATTTCACGATACACAGCTGTTGGTATAGTCAGCGATTTCTTTTCGCCGCTACGTTCAATTTCAATCGTCTTCGCGTTATCAAGCAATAAATCAATCGCGATTGTGGCTTCATTCGTAAACTTCTTACCGCCATCGTAACTTACAATCTTATCGCCATCCTGCAGGCCTATCTTAGCGGCGGTTGAATCTACAGCAAAACCGTAGGTAACATTTTCAACCGGCAGGTAGCTTTCGCCCCACCAGTACAACATCTGTCCATAAATAACAAAGGCCAAAAGAATGTTCATGATAATTCCGCCTAACATAATTATAAGGCGCTGGTAGGGCCTTTTGCTGCGGAACTCATCGGGTTGCGGCGGCAGCTTTAATTGTTCTTCATCCATGCTTTCGTCCACCATGCCGGCAATCTTAACATAGCCACCCAGCGGAAACCAACCCAGGCCATATTCCGTTTCGCCTATTTTCTTTTTAAAAAGGGCAAAATTCAGCAGGTTAGGGAAGGGAAAAAGGAAGTCGAAAAACAGGTAGAACTTCTCAACCCTGGTTTTAAACATGCGGGCGGTTATGTAATGCCCGAACTCGTGCAAAGTTACCAGTATAGAAAGGCTAAGAATAAATTGCGCTACCTTAATAAGAGTCTCCATCCATAAAATTTGAGCGGCAAATGTAGGAAAAAACCACCGCTAAACAGGGGAACAATGGTTCCCGATAGTAGGGCTACAAAACACTGGTATGCAATGCTTTGAAGAAATTAAAGAAACTTAACCAATTCGTTGGCTATGCTACGGTCATTGGTAAGGCGCGGAACCTTGTTCTGCCCTCCTAGTTTACCCCGGCTTTTCATGTACTCTACAAAAGTTCCGGGTTTAAGGCTGTGTAACTTCAGCGGCTGTATAATGTGGCCTTTGCGCAAATCATCGTAGTAGGAATTTTTGCCGCGCATGTACTCATCCACCAATCCCGCAAAAGCATTAATACTAACGGGTAAACGGCTGAACTCAACAAACCATTCGTGGTATGGCAAGCCCTCAGCGGGCGCAACCTGTGGCGCAACCGTAAACTCCGTTACGCCGCAGTTTAAATCGCGCATGGCGCGCAAAATGGCAAACTCAACTTCCTCCCCTATAACGTGTTCTCCAAACGCAGATATAAAGTGCTTAGTTCGGCCCGTTACCACTATGCGGTACGGATTCTTAGAAACAAACTTTACAGTATCGCCAATGTTGTACCCCCATAGGCCGGAGTTGGTATTAAGAATAAGTGCATAGTTTACGCCCAACTCAACGTCCTGCAGGCTGATGCGCTCGGGGTTTTCACTGAAAATATCCTGTGCCTTTACAAACTCATAAAACAGGCCGCCGTCAACATTCAGCAAAAGTCCCTCCTGTTTTTGGCTATCCTGGTAGGCTATAAAACCTTCGCTGGCCGGGTAGGTTTCAACCGAATCAATTTTAAAACCAATAAGGTTTTCAATTTTATGGCGGTAGGGTTCGTAATTAACGCCACCATACATAAACACTTTAAAGTCCGGGAAAATATCCTTTACCGTTTGTTTCCCACTTAACTCCAGCAACTTTTCGAAATACATTACACACCACGGCGGTATACCGCTAATAAGGCTCATGCGCTGTTTAAGGGTTTCTTTAGCTATGGCCTCCACCTTCTCTTCCCAATCTTCAATACAGTTTACAGCGTAAGATGGCATGCGGTTACCCTGCGCGTAGGAAGGCACATGGTGATAAACAATACCGCTTAAACGTCCTGCCGCTATTTTGCCATATTGGTCCAGCTCGGGTGAACCTTGAAGAAAAATCATCTTCTTATCAAATATGGCTGCGTTGTTGGTTTCATTTACGTAAAGCATGGTGGCATTACGGGCGGCAGTAATCATATCCCCTATTTGGGCCCTGCTTACAGGTATATATTTAGTGCCGCTTGTGGTGCCGCTGCTTTTGCAGAAGTACAGGGGCAAACCCGGCCAAAGCACATTTTGCTTACCATCAGATATTAATTCAATATCATCTCTCAGGTCCTCATAATCCTGAATGGGCACTTCCTTCTTAAAATCCCCGTAGTTCTTAACCTTGGAAAAATTGTGGCGCTTGCCAAAATCAGTTTGTTCGGCACTTTTAATAAGATAAGCCAATAGCTGCTGCTGCAACGGTACTGCCTTTTGTTGCCCGGCATAAACACGCGAACTGATAAAACCTGCCGCCAAACCGGCCCCTAAGGATTTCAATGACATACAGGGGCGAATATAGGGATTGAACTGAAGCGATTGAATCACCCTTACGGGGGATTTGCTTTCAGGAATGAGCCTGCTTATCCGGTAAAAATGAGTTAGTTACCAACATTAAGGCACCAGATAAATTAACAGGGTTTTAATATTCGCTTAAATTTGCGCGCAATTCAAACAATAGTTATGTCCCTAGGAAATTTCTTCTCCTTTCTGATACCCAAAGACAAGCAATTTTTTAAGCTATTTGCCCAGTCATCTGATAACCTTGTAGAAATATCAAAAGTGTTTTCGGAATTGGTTAATGCCCCTGCCGATAAAAGGCAGGAACTGGTTAAGAAAATTTCGGACCTGGAGCATGTGGGCGACGAGCTAACGCACCAGATTTTCACTGAGCTTTCAACCAATTTTATTACCCCTTTCGACCGCGAGGATATTTCTTACCTGGCTTCAGCCCTTGATGACATTGTTGATTACATACACGGCTCATCAAAGCGCTTTGATATGTATAAGATTGAAGAAACATCGCAGGCAATGAAAAAGCTGGCAGAAATTATTGAACACTCTGCCAAGGAGATTCACGTAGCTGTTTCGGGCATGAAGGATATGGGCAACGCAGTGCGCATACGCGAGGCCATCGTTCGCATCAACAGCCTTGAAAACCACGCCGATGACATTTTTGACGGCGCTATTGCAGACCTATTCAATAACGAAAAAGACGCAGTACGCATATTGAAAATAAAAGAGATACTTGCGAACATGGAAACCGCTACCGACAAGTGCGAGGACGTTGCCAATGTTATTGAAACCATTATCGTGAAGAACTCATAAGCCCGGAATGACTACTGTTTTAATTCTAGTTATTGTTGTTGCATTGCTGTTTGATTTTATCAACGGCTTCCACGATTCTGCCAACTCTATAGCTACGGTTGTTTCAACCCGTGTGCTCACCCCTTTCCAGGCTGTTATATGGGCAGCCTTCTTCAACTTTGTAGCCTTCTTTTTCTTTAAGGAGCACGGGGTTGCCGACACCGTTAAAAAGATGGTTGCCGAAGATGTGATAAGCCAATCTGTATTAATGGGCGGCCTGTTAGGCGCTATAGTATGGAATCTGCTAACCTGGTTTTGGGGTTTGCCAAGCAGCTCATCGCACGCGTTACTGGGCGGTTTTGCAGGCGCTGCTTATGCCAAAGCAGGGCTTAACGCTATTGTATTGGGCAAAATTACGCAAACGCTAATCTTCATTCCTTTAGCGCCTATCATTGGTATGGTAACCGCTTATATCATATCGGTTATTGTAATCAATATCTGTAAGAACTTTGCTTCTTCTAAAGTTGACCGGTATTTCCGCAGGCTTCAGTTGCTTTCTTCGGCGCTGTTTTCTATAGGCCACGGTGGTAACGATGCCCAAAAAACAATGGGTATTATTTGGGCTGCCCTACTGGTAGCCGGCAGCGTTAAGAAAGGAGACAGCTTACCTGTTTGGACTCCCTTTGCCTGCTATAGCGCCATGGGCCTGGGTACCATTTTCGGCGGCTGGAGGATAGTAAAAACAATGGGCCAAAAGATTACGCAGTTAAAACCGTTTGAAGGCTTTTGTGCTGAAACGTCGGGGGCAATTACCCTTTTTGCTGTTACCTTCCTTAAAATACCGGTATCCACCACGCACACCATTACGGGTAGCATAATGGGTGTTGGTATGACCAAGCGCCTTAGCGCCGTGCGTTGGGGTGTTGCCGGCAACATTGTTATTGCATGGATATTAACCATACCTGCCAGCGCTTTAGTTGGCGGTGTATCGTATCTTATACTTAAGAACTTTATCGGGGCATAATTAAAAAAGCCCCCTTTCCTTGCGGGAAAGAGGGCACATAAAACCAAGCGACAACCTATACCTACCTGTTTATAATGGGAGCAAGCTTTAAACTTCTTGCTGTTCTTTCACCTGTTTTTTCTTGAATGCGTATATCCTGGTCATAAAACTGTACCACTCCGCTTTCTATATTATACATAGCGCCTACTATGCCCAGTTGGCCTTTATCTACCATTTCCCTTAAAATCGGGCTCTTCTCCAAAATCAGATCTATAGACAGATGCACGTTGTTTTCTGCAACGGCATCTACAAAATTGTTCCCCGTTTCGGTGCCGCGCTCAACTGTTTTAGCAAGCGCGGGCTGCAGTTTTTTAAGCAAGCCTGTTAAATGGCCCATTTCAACATGTTCGCAAACACCTTTTACAGCGCCGCAATTGGTATGGCCTAATACCACAATAATTTTTGAGCCGGCTACTTTGCAGGCAAACTCCATACTGCCAAGTATATCTTCGTTTACTACGTTACCGGCAATGCGCACACTAAATATATCGCCAAGGCCAAGGTCGAAAATCAATTCGGCTGATGTGCGCGAATCAATACAGCTAAGTATTGTGGCAAAGGGATACTGCCCCTCCTTGGTTTCGTTTACCTGCTGTAACAGGTTACGGTTAACCTTTAGGTTATTTACAAAGCGGTAGTTGCCCTGCTTTAAAATTTCAAGCGCCTTTAAAGGCGTCATAGTCATTTGTATCTCTTTATTGGTAAGTGTCATTTTGCTTGGTTTTTGTTATTAAAAAATCTTTACCCGGCTAAAGGGGCGCTTAATGTTCCGGAAGATTGCTTAGCCTTATTCTTCAATTCAACCAACATATCCTTCACTTCTTCCGATATAACATGTTCGTTGTTCTCTATCTGGTAAGCTTCCTTAAAGCCTGTGGTGTATAGCTCAATATCCTTATCAGGCGCCTGCACATCTTTAAACTCCTTAATAAGCTCCAACACATCATGGTCAATATAACTTGTGCGGCTGGCGTCAATCCATACCATACTCTTTTCGGGCAGATGTGTTAAGGTGTTTTTGATATTCACCTTGTTCAAAAAGCTAACTTCCTGGGCCAGCTCTATATGTATCAATTCCCCATCATGGTGCTTTTCCTTATGGAAAAAGTATGGCGCACGCAAATTGCCCCACAAAATTGCCAAAGCACTTACCGCCATACCTATACCCACACCTTTAAGAAGGTCCGTTAAAACAATAGCCACTACAGTTACAATAAAAGGAACCCATTGATACTTCCCTTTGCGGAACATTTCAATAAAAATGGTGGGCTTAGCCAGTTTATAGCCTGTTGCAATTAACACGGCAGCCAAAGCAGCAAGAGGTACTTTATTAAGCAGTGCCGGTATTGCCAGAGTACACACCAGCAATAGAATACCATGAAATATAGTAGAAGCCTTTGACCTTGCACCGGCGTTAACGTTGGCAGAACTGCGTACAATTACTGAGGTAATTGGCAGGCCGCCGATAAGGCCCGAAATGATGTTGCCGATTCCCTGTGCCTTCAACTCGCGGTTAGCAGAAGTAGTTCTCTTGCTGGGGTCAAGCTTATCTACTGCTTCAACACACAACAGCGTTTCTATACTGGCAACTGCTGCTATGGTAAATGCTGTAACAACCACTGCCTTGTTGGTTATGGCGCTGAAATCAGGAAAAACAAAGGCACTCTTAATGGCGTTAAAGTCATTAAACACCGGTATTTTAACCAGGTGCTCCTGCCCTATCGCCACTTGCATTCCACCCGCACGCCAAACCTCGTTGATGATAAGGCCGGCTAACACTGCCACTAAAGCCCCCGGTACAACAGCCAGTTTGCGCATAAACTTCTGTTCCCATAAAACAATAATGCCCAGGCTTATAAGCGCCACAAAGGTTGCGCCTGCATCAATATGCTTAAGGGGCTCAATAAGTGAAGCGATAGGGTGGTTCTCATCTACCTGAATAAAGGCCAGGTCGCCATCTGCATTTTTATCGTAACCAAGTGCGTGTGGAACTTGATTCATAATAATGATAATTCCAATTGCACTTAACATGCCCTTGATAACGTTGCCGGGGAAATATCCGGCCACGGTACCTGCTTTTGCCAGGCCAAGCAATAGCTGTATAACGCCTGCAATTACCACTGCGGTAAGAAATACAGGAAAACTGCCTAACTGATGAATGGCTAACAAAACAATTGCAGTTAAACCAGCAGCGGGGCCACTAACACTAAGCGATGAACCGCTTAAAGAGCCAATAACAATACCGCCTACAATACCCGCTATTAGCCCGGCTAACAAAGGAGCCCCCGAAGCTAACGCTACACCTAAACACAGTGGCAATGCAACTAAAAATACTACAAGGCCTGCCGGCAAATCATATTTCAGATTTGCCACAAAATTTCTTTTCATGACATGATTTTGAATTCCAACAAATGCAATGGAAACAGGCCAAAGCCTGTTACTACCTGATTAAAAATCTAGGCGTTGGAATCCGGAGGGGGGGTGGAGCTTTCCCCTATAAACTGGTGCTGTATCTCATCTTCAGCTAATACAAAGCCGAAATTGCCGTGATGATAGGCATGCTCAACATAAGCTAAAACATAACCATGGCCGGTTAACTTGCTTTCGTCATCGTCCTTTTCATCTTTCTCGTCCTTCTCCTTTTTGTTCTCCTCTTCGGTCATATTAAGCATGCTTACAAAGGAGCCCTGGTCCCTCACCAAAGAGGACACCAACTGGGTAACCCCTGCAAAGTGCAGCAGAATAACCGGGAGGATTAAGAATTTAAAAAGGGGTTTAGACATACTTGATCGCCGCGAAAATAATGAATTTAAAGATTAGACGGTTTATTAAACCGTTTATTGCCTCCATTTAACGTTATGTTACGCTAAATTTTTGTTATTAACCTTAATAGAGCCTGTAAACAGAATATTAAGCCACTTTCACGTATAAAAATTGTTGAAAAGCTGTGCAGAACGGGGTTTAGGCACGTGGATTAATACAACATTAAATACCGCTTAACATTGGCTTAATATCAACAAACTTCTTTTGCTGTATCAATTAACGAAGAGTTAAAACAGCATATGAAGAAAACATTACCAATCCTTATCTTAATCATGGTTTTAAGCCAGTTTGCCAAAGCGCAAACTAAAACCGATAGCCTTGCTGCCGAAGTAACGGAGACAAAGAAGAAGGTAACCGCCCTGGACTGGCTCAGAAAATTTAAAGTTTCGGGATATGCCCAAATGCAGTTTCAGCATATTGATACCGTAGGGGCCAAAAGTTTTGAAGGGGGCGATTTCCCAAGCACATCAGCCAACCGCTTTGCTTTAAGACGAGGCCGCGTAAAATTTGAGTTTGCCAACGAAAACAAAAAAGGGGTAGTAAATTACTATGCCACCGTGCAGTTTAACATAAACGAAACGGGCATTACACCTATTGAGTTTTACGGTAAAGTAGTTGACCCATGGACCAACTGGCTGGCCTTTACCGGCGGTATGATGAACCGGCCCTTCGGGTACGAGGTAATTTATTCATCCCGTTCGCGCGAAACACCTGAAAGGGGCCGTATGTCGCAATCGTTATTCCCCCGCGAGCGCGATCTGGGCTTTATGTTTACCATTGAGCCTCCGAAAACCAGCAAGCTGAACTTTTTTAAGATAAATGCCGGTATGTATAACGGCACGGGCCTTGGCAATGCTGAAATTGATAACAGAAAGGACTTTATAGGCCAAATAGTATTAAACAGAGGATTTGCAGAAAACCACTTTAAACTTTCGGGCGGTGCCAGTTATTATCACGGCTATGTAATGCAATCCACCCCTGCGTTTTACACCATAGGTAAAGATACAACAGACGGCGCCCTTAGATATATAAAGACGGTGGACTCAGCCGGGCAGGGTAAAAGATTCTTTAAAAGACAATACATAGGCTTTGACCTGCAAATGACAGGCGAATACAAATGGGGCCGCACCACAGTGCGTGGCGAATACATCTTCGGAACCCAACCGGGAACTTCAAGCAGCGATTTAAACCCTGTGGCAAACGGTAGCGATATTTACAACCGCAATTTTAATGGCGCCTACTTTTACTTAATACAGGGTTTACATGATACCAAACACAATATGTGGCACGAATTGGTTTTTAAATATGACTGGTTTGACCCTAACAGCCGCATAGCCGGTAAAGATCTATCAAGTGTAAATGATGCACGCGTTAGCGGGGCCGATGTTAAGTACCAAACTTTTGAGGTAGGCTATAACTTTCAGCCCAACGAATGGTTAAAGGTAATGGCCCATTATGCCATAGTTTTAAACGAAAAAACCAACATTAACGGCTTTGGTCGCGATCTAAAAGATAATGTATTTACCCTGCGCACTCAATTTATGTTCAAATAACCCCCAATTAACATTCACAAAACATTCAGGAAACAATTTTGCAATCACTTAAAACACATAAAATGAAAAGATTAGTATTTGCCCTTACGGTGTTATTTCTGGCAAGTTGCGGAAACAACCAACAGCCAACAAAGGAAGAAAACAAAGGATTAAGCGGAGAAATTAAACTGGACGGCTCTTCAACCGTTTACCCGCTGGCCGAAGCAGTAGCAGAAGATTTCGGTAAAGATAACTCAGGCGTAAAAGTATCAGTAGGCGAATCAGGCACTGGTGGCGGTTTCAAAAAATTCGGCAGAGGTGAAACAGATATTTCCAATGCATCTCGCCCTATTAAAGCTTCAGAAGATTCTATTTGTAAGGCATCGGCTGTAGAATACATTGAATTGCCGGTAGCTTACGATGGCCTTGCCATAGTAGTAAACAAAGAGAACACCTGGCTGGATAAAATTACTGTAGCAGAACTGAAGAAAATGTGGGAACCCGCTGCACAGGGCAAAATTACCAAGTGGAACCAGGTTAACCCTAAATGGCCTAACACCGAAATACACCTGTTTGGCGCAGGAACGCAATCAGGTACTTTTGATTACTTTACTGAAGCCATTGTTGGCAAAGCTAAAGATTGCCGTGGTGATTATACCGCCAGCGAGGATGACAACGTATTAGTGCAAGGTATAGCCGGCGACAAAAATGCACTGGGGTTTTTCGGCCTTGCTTATTTTGAAAACAACAAGGACAAACTGAAACTGGTTGCTGTTGATGATGAGAAGAAAGAAAACGGCGATGGCGCTATTGCTCCTTCGGCCGAAACCGTACAAAACGGCACCTATGAACCTCTTTCTCGTCCGTTATTTATCTACATAAACAAAAAGAGCGCTGAAAAAGCGGAGGTAAAAGCCTTTGTAGAATATTTTATTGCCAATGCAGGCGCTTTATCAAAAGAAGTTGGTTATGTTTCGTTACCGAACGAGGTTTACGAATTAGTGAAGAAGAGATTTGCGGCAGGCACCACAGGTTCGGCTTTTGCGGGTAAAAACACCGTGGGTGTTAAAATGGAAGAGTTGCTGAAAGGAGAAGAAACACCGGCAACCGCAGAAGGCACAACAGGACAGAAATAGGAATTGGATAATTAAGTTGACTCAATGACCCTGCTGCCCCAAAAGGCGGCAGGGTTTTACTGCAAAATGAATATTAAAGAAAAAATAATAGAAGGTTTTTTGTTTGCCTGTAGTGCCGTATGTGTACTTACTACCTTAGGCATTATAGCCGTGCTGTTAGTGCAATCGGTTCAGTTTTTCAGCGAGGTGCCTATAAGCTCCTTTCTTACCGATACGCAATGGACCCCTCTTTTTGCTGACAAACACTTTGGCATTCTGCCCCTGTTAAGCGGCACACTGCTTACAACCGTAATTGCTATTGTAATTGCATTACCTCTTGGTTTATCTATCGCCATTTACTTAAGCGAATACGCCTCAAAAGGTTTCCGCTCAACGGTAAAACCTATGCTTGAAATTTTAGCAGCCGTACCTACTGTGGTATACGGCTTTTTTGCTTTAACGGTGGTAACACCTTTTATACAAAAGTTTTTCCCTGGTGTGGCCGGCTTTAATGCCCTATCACCGGGTATTGTAATGGGGCTTATGATTGTGCCGCTTATCTCCTCTTTAAGTGAGGATGCTTTGTATGCCGTGCCCCGCCATTTACGCGAAGGCGCCTATGCGCTTGGTTCTACTACCCTGCAAACTTCGCTGCGTGTAGTTATGCCGGCTGCTTCTTCAGGCATTATAGTTTCGGTAATACTGGCCATTAGCCGCGCCATGGGCGAAACCATGATTGTAGCCATAGCCGCCGGCCAACAGCCCCGCTTAACGCTTGACCCTACCGTACCTATTGAAACTGTTACCACCTATATAGTGCAGGTAAGTTTGGGCGATGTGCCCCACGGCTCGCTGGAGTACAAAACCATTTTTGCAGCAGGCTTATCTCTATTTGTAATCACATTCTTATTGAACAACATCAGTTTTTACATAAAGAAAAAATACCGTGAGGCGTATGAATAACGAGCAGGTAAAAACGATAAAGAACAGCGCGTTTCGCATATGGGCCATAGCAGCAACTTCGGTAGGGCTTATTATGCTGGGCATTTTGCTGGTTAAAATCGGCATGGATGGCCTCCACCGTATTTCGATGGCTTTTTTTACAAGCCTCCCCAGCCGCCGGGCAGAAAATGCGGGCATACTAACCGCATGGGTGGGTACCCTCTGGATTATGGTTACTACAGCAGTAATAGCTATCCCCATTGGTGTAGGAGCCGGTATTTACCTTGAAGAGTACAGCAGAAAGGGAGCATGGGCAAACTTTCTGGAAATTAATATATCTAACCTGGCAGGTGTGCCTTCCATTATATATGGATTGCTGGGGCTTGAGTTTTTTGTGCGCTTCCTGCACATGGGCGAAAGCATTTTGGCCGGTAGTTTTACACTGGCCCTGCTCGTATTACCCATTGTTATTGTATCAACGCGGGAGTCGCTAAAGGCAGTGCCCAAAACCATACGCGAAGCTTCGTATGCATTGGGAGCAAGCAAATGGCAAACCACCTGGATGCAGGTTTTACCTGCAGCAGCCGGTGGAATTATGACGGGGATAATACTTGCCTTATCGCGCGCCATTGGCGAAACCGCGCCATTGATTGTTGTTGGTGCGTTAACCTATGTGCCGTTTACACCAAAATCAGTTTTCGATTCATTTACGGTTTTGCCCATACAGATATTTAACTGGGTTAGCAGGCCACAGGCCGAGTTTTTAGTGAATGCAGCAGCAGGCATTATTGTATTACTGCTGATAACAATAGCCATGAACGGTGCCGCGGTAATACTGCGTAACCGTTGGCAGAAACATGTAAAATGGTAAATCAACAGCCATAGAAAATGGAAATAAAAATGAGTAGTATTGAAAAGAAGAGCGATGAGAACAGTGTACAAACCATACAGGGCGCAGAATTTATGCCTGAACAAAACGCGAAGAACACCGGTGGTATGAATAAGATTGAAACGAACAATGTGCATTGCTGGTACGGTGATTTTCACGTATTGCGCAATGTAAGTATGGAGGTTAAAGCCAATACCGTAACTGCCCTTATTGGCCCTTCCGGTTGCGGTAAGTCAACCTACCTGCGCATATTTAACCGTATGAACGACCTTATTGAAGGCTTCCGTTTAGAAGGTAGCGTTATGATTGATAATAAGGATGTGTTTAGTAAAGAAATACGTGTAAACGAACTGCGGAAAAAAGTAGGGATGGTTTTTCAAAAGCCCAACCCTTTTCCGAAGAGCATATTTGAAAACGTAGCCTACGGACTGCGTGTTAACGGCGTTACCCACAAAAAATTTATTGAAGAAACCGTTGAGAAAGCGCTTAAGCAGGCGGCGGTATGGGATGAGGTAAAAGATAAGCTGCATAAAAACGCTCTCGGCTTATCAGGTGGCCAACAGCAGCGTTTGTGTATTGCGCGCGCCATAGCTGTTGAGCCTTCGGTAATATTGATGGATGAACCAACATCTGCACTTGACCCCATCTCCAATTCAAAGATTGAGGAATTGATATGGGAGCTGAAACAGAAATACACCATACTGATTGTTACGCATAACATGCAACAGGCAGCACGAGTTAGCGATAAAACAGCCTTCTTTTACCTGGGCGATTTGGTGGAATACGACGATACCAAAACAATTTTTACGAATCCTAAGCAGGAGAAAACCCAGAATTACATAACCGGACGATTTGGATAGATTATATGGGACACTTAGATAATGAACTGACACAACTGCGGGGCAACCTGATTGAAATGTTTTTGCTGGTGCAAAAGCAATTGCGCAAAAGCATGAAAGCGCTGACCACCCTGGATAAAGACCTTGCCAGGGAAGTGCTTTTTAATGAAAGGCGCGTTAATGCCGAGGAGCTTAAAATTGATAAGGACTGCGAAAACCTGGTAGCACTGTTTAGTCCGGTGGCCGTTGACCTGCGCTTTATTTTTGCGGCCTTTAAAATCAATTCTCACCTGGAGAGTATTGGCGATAGTGCCAAGGGCATATCAAAGTTTGTGCTTGAAATGGAGCAAAAGTTTGATGAGCAGTTCTTAAAAGATATCGAAATTGCCCGCATGTATGATGTGGTGGATGCTATGATTGAAAACAACATTGCCGCATTGCGCAATGATGACACCGCTGAAGCACGCGTGGTTTTTAATAAGGACGAGGAAGTAGATACCATCAATAAAAAAGCTACAAAAGTAGTGGCAGATTATATTGCCAAAGGCAAAGGTGATTTGGTGCCTCTTCTAAACATGATTTCTGTTATCCGCCGATTAGAGCGCGTAGGCGACCTCAGTTCAAACATTGCTGAGGAGATTATCTTTCATGTTGAAGCCAAGGTGCTGAAGCATGAAAAAGAAAAACTGTAGTATTTAATGGCTCAACGCACTTTAGCTGCACTTACCGATAATAAAAACTTAAAGCCTCGCTCCATTGCGTTGGTTGTAGCAGCAGCACTTGCTGTTATAGTAAGTCTGCTTGATCTTATCTTTTACAGCACTCTCCTGCACTTTTTTGTTCTGTTTGCTATCGTTTTTCTGGTAGGCTATTTTTTAACCTATTATGCGTTGGAGGTTTTTATCTACCGTAAAATAAAATTGATATATAAGCGCATACACAACCTTAAACTGGGCCGCGATGAAAAGGACACCTTGGGTGAAAACGTAAACGAGGACACTATTGACGAAGTAGAAAGTGAAGTAGAAAAATGGGCAGCAAATAAAAAGCAGGAAATTGACGACCTGAAAAGTCTTGAGAAATTCAGGAAGGAATTTTTGGCGAATCTATCGCACGAGTTAAAAACACCTTTGTTCAACATACAGGGCTATGTACACACCCTGCTTGATGGCGCTATGGATGACCCGGAAGTGCTAAAACATTTTTTAGAGCGTACTTCCAAAAGCATTGAACGGTTGAGCAACCTGGTTGATGACCTGGATGAGATTTCGCGAATTGAGCGCGGAGAAGAATCTATCATTAAAGAGATATTCGATATTAACCAGATGGTTAAGGATGTGTTTGAAAGCATGGAGTTAAAAGCAAAATCGAAAAGCATACGGTTCAGCATTAAAAAGGGTTGCGACCGGCAGTTTTATGTTAATGCCGATAAGGAAAAAATGAGGCAGGTAATAACCAACCTGTTGGATAACTCTATAAAGTACGGAAAGGAGAACGGCGAAACGGTTGCCGGTTTCTACGATATGGACGAAAACATATTGGTTGAAATAACCGACAACGGCATAGGCATAGATGAGAAGCACCTGCCACGGCTTTTTGAGCGCTTTTACCGGGTTGATAAGCACCGTTCGCGCGAGCAGGGCGGCACCGGCCTGGGCCTGGCCATAGTTAAACACATTATAGAGGCCCACCAGCAAACCATAAATGTGCGGAGTACAGTGGGGGTTGGCACCACATTCGCCTTTACCCTTGAGAAGGCTGAAGACAAATAAAAAAGCTTCCCCTAAGGAAGCTTTAATTCTTTGTGCCCGAAGCGAGATTCGAACTCGCACACCCTTTCGGGCGCTACCACCTCAAAGTAGTGCGTCTACCAGTTTCGCCATCCGGGCAGTGGAGCTGCAAATATAAACGGCTAAACAGTTTTGGCAAACGCTCATTTATCAATTTAGTTAGTGTGCTTCCAGTTCAACATGGGCACCATGCTCACCCAGCTTTTGTTCAGCGCCTTTAAGTTCTTCCTCCTCCCCTTGCGCTACAATTATAAACTTGCCGGCTTTAAGGTATTCTTCATACTTATCAGCAGTTAGCTGGTTAACGCCAAGGCGCGTAAGTACAGCCGCTATACCGCCACCTACTACGCCCAATTCCAGTCCCGCAAAAGCGCCTACCAGGGCTCCTGCACCAAACAAAAATCCAAAGCCCGGTATAGCAAAAATGCCAATACCGCTAAGCACGCCAACAATAGAGCCTGCAACTACGCCGAAGCTGATTTCAGCCCCTTCAACCGTATGGTCGGATTTTACATGAAAGTGTTCATCAACCTTTGTGGTTTTACCAATAATGGAAAGCTGGTTAGCCGGAAAGCCTTCCGACTGCAGCTTTTGAACGGCAGATAGAGCAGAATCGTGAGAATCGTAAACACCAATAATCGCTTGCATAAACTTTATGTTTAATATTTATAAAAACACTTAAAGGGCCAACACCGTTAGCCAAAAACAACCTGATAAAACTTCAATCAACCGCTAAAAATCCCAAACCGCCGTTCTCTTGCCACGGATGTAGTCCTTCATTTTCATCCAAAAGGCAAGTACCATATATAGTATTACCGGCGAGGCCATGGTTATACAACTGAGATATATAAAAAACAAACGGATGTCCTTTGCAGGCATTTTTAAACGCTCACCTATCCTTTCGCACACTCCAAAAACGTTCTGTTCTACTAAAAACTTAACGCTGTTAAAGGGGTTCATCTTTCGCTCATTTTATATCCTAAAATAACGCTTTTTTACGACAAAATTTTATGCCCAACGGCACAATGTAAACAGGCAAATTTATCGCAATGGGCAGTTTTTAGCTGAAGCAGCGCCTGGCTTTGGTAGGCGCTATCGGCCTTAACACCAAGTGCGGCCCACCCTTTCAGCACACTATTATCCTCAGGCTTGCAATGCTCTAAAAATGCCATAGCCTTATCACAGTAGGCTTCCCCCCCTTTGTATTTACCATAGGCGAACAGCAGGGGTGCAACAGCATTTATTAGCAGAATATCCTTCATGCCATCACCAACTTTACCCTTAACGTTCTTCGATTGTTTATCAAACTGGTAGTGGTTATTCCAATAGGATGAGGGCTCCGCATCAAACAACAGCCTTACTGTTTTACCGTTCTTTGACTCCAATACCGCAGAAAAGAGCTTGGTTTCCTTGTGCATGAGTGCCGCTAATTGCGCCAGGCGAAGTGTTGGAAAATTAGAAGGCCGCAAGCGAAGAAATTTAAACAAGTGCTTAGGCAGGGGTTGAAGGTTATGCAACCGCTTTAAGTAATTGTATTCCTTTTTTAAAGTCGCAGGATACTCGTCAACAAACTTTTCTGATAAAAACCCCGCCTGCCCGAAAAGCAAGGCCTCCAGTTGCAATAAATCGGAAGAGTGCTTAGCCCAAACCTTAACCGGCAACGATTTAGCCAACAGTTCAAAAGGCTCTTTATTTATACCGGCGCCCAGGTACCTTGCCAGCAGTTGAAACATTACCTGCTCCCAATCATTACCACACTCCTTCAGCATGGCCAATATATGCTCCACCTTCTGCTCCAGCCTCTCCACAAGCATGCGTGCAAGGTGGTTACTAAGAATGGCACTATCCACCTCCTTGATAAAACTTTTGCAGGGGATGGACGCCTTGCGTTTGGCAAGGTCAGCAAAACGGCTCAGGGTATTTGGCTTAATCCTGTCCTTCAACTCCAAAACGGGAATTGGCTCCCCGCTTTTACGCAATGCGGTGTGCTTATCCTTTTCGAAAACCACATGAAGGATGACATTATCGTAAGCTCCGTCAGTATGATGTTTGTGCGCGAACCAATCAGACGATTTAAGGTGCAATTCCACATTGCCTGCCCACAATACACCATCGATTTTAACCTTGGCGTTAGAGAAATCAGCCCCCGCATCACGGTTATGATATCCGGGATGAATTACCTCAACCCGTTGGCCCGAAGGCGTTGTAAGATTGCTTGAATCGAAAAGGCGAAATTTCCAGACAAAATGGAGCAGGTTCTCATCCATAAGGATGAAGATAAAAAAGCTTACAAAACTATTTGGCAATCGGGTATTAGCCAGGTCAGTTCCTCTACCTGCGAATTTGAAATTTTGGTGCTACGCAAATTCAGCAGGCGCAGGCCTTCCATCATCTTGATATCTTTTGAAAAGCCGGCCAACGTTTTATTGAAGCTCAAATCAAGCGTTCGTAAAGAAACAACCTTACTCAACGCCGCCGGTATAGCCGTAAACTGATTGTAACTGAAATCGGCAATTTGCAACGATAACAACTGGCCCATTTCCACCGGCAATGTTTTTAATGGATTTTTAGCAGCGGCCAGCCGGTTAAGTTTATGCAGTTTACCTATCTCCTTAGGAATAGCTGTGATGGAATTAAAAGCTATTTCTAACTCCTCAAGGTTAGTAAGATAACCAATAGAAGAAGACAAGGCCGTTAGTTTGTTGGAGGTAACATTCAGGTATCTCAGCTTTTTTAAAGTATACAGTGCCTTTGGCAGGTAGGTAAGTTTGTTACCGGAAACATTTAGTCTCTCCAGATTAACCAGTTTGCCGATATTTTCAGATAAAGCAGTTAAACCCTTATCGCTTAAGTTAAGAGAGGTAACGTCGGAAGGATTTTTAAGTGCTTCTTCAAGCGAAGTATAATCGCGAGCCGTACAGCGCAAGCCGGTAACAAGAGAAAAAAGAAGCACCAGGGTCAGGGCCTTCAATTGCATAGGATGGTTATTCGATTTTTTTGAAAGCTTGTTTCAAATCTTCGATTAAATAATTGGCATCCTCTAAACCAACATAAAAACGCACCATATTGAAAGGCAAAACTGGCGGCTGCCCGTTATCAGGAGGAGGAAAACTACAGGCAGGCATTAAAAGAGATTCATGTCCGCCCCAACTAACGGCGAAAAGAAAGGCATTTAAACTATTGCAGAAGAGTTCAACCTGCTGCACGTTTGTTGCCTTAAGTTTAATACTGAACAAACCGCCACACCACTGCATTTGCTTTTTGGCCAGTTGGTATTGCAGAAAGGAGGTGGCAAAGGGATAAAACAGCTGTTCTACCTGCGGGTGGTTCTGCAAAAAGGCAATTACTGCGTCCGTAGTTTTTTGAATGCGCTCCATACGTACCGGCAGTGTGCGAAGGCTGCGTATCATTAACCAGGCATCTAAAGGTGATATGATGCCTCCCAGGTTAAGAAACTCTGAAGAAAAAATGCGCTGTATCATTTGCTTATTGCTGATAAGCAGGCCGGCTACAATATCACTATGCCCACCATAGTATTTACTTGCACTGTGCACTTCAATATCAACCCCCATTTGAATGCAAGGCTGCCCCAGCGAAGTGCAATAGCTATTATCGGCAATTGTAGTAATACCCCGGGCTTTCGCCAATTTCACCACTGCCTCAATATCCTGCAATTCAAAAGTGAAGGTATTGGGCGTTTCAAGAAAATAAACGGTGGTATTAGGTAAAGTAGCATCAGCAAAATGCCGGGCATCGGTTCCATCTATCATGGTTGCCTGCACCCCAAAGCGCGGCAGAAAAGTATTTAGCAGGCGGCTGGTCCAGCTATAAGGCTTGGCAACACAAACAACATGGTCGCCGGCTTTAACGTTTGCCAATACGGCCGCCGAAATTGCAGCAACCCCGCTGGAGAAAACCAATGCATCTTCTGCACCTGCGAGTGCAGCTATTTTCTTTCGCAGTATTTCTACCGTCGGGTTATTACCACGCGTATAAAGGTGGGCTGTATGTTCATCGGTAAATGCTTTGCGCAATGCCGCAACATCAGGTAAAGTAAAATTGCTGGTTTGTACAATAGGTGGCGTTACAGCATTAAAATAGTTTTCGCGCTCCTCCCCTAACTGATTCAGGATGTAAGAAATATCCATAACTGCTATTTCTCTAAAATTAATTTGGATGACTGATTGTTGATGCTCCAGTGCGTAAATTTATCCAGCACCGATTTGCCTAACAGGAAAGTGATATCCTTTTTTTCAATAACCGCAACGGTAACATTGTTAACCGTAAAGCCGCCCAACTGCATTCCGTTCAATTTAAACCGTCGGCAGCTTACCTCTTCGCCGTTTGCCATAGCATAGGTTTTATCACTCAGATAATCTTTTTTGGAAACCACGCCATCAAAAATCAAATCGCGTTCATAATCGCTGCTAATCATAACATCACTTGCGCCAGAATCAATAATAAACAGCTTTTCGGTATTACCGATTTTGACCTTTACGCGGTAGACATTAGCCAGTTTAGATATAGGTATTTCATCGCTGGTAACAGCGCCGCGGATATCGTCAGGGTTCTTTGCCTCTGTGGGGTTAACAGCGGCCATAGCATCGTTAATGCAGGGGGTAACAATTTCATTAAACATGGGGGAGTTAGGATCTTTCAATTCAAACAGTTTATCAATACTCATGTTCTTAGCCTGAATTTTTTCAATGGCGCAACGGCAGTATTTCTCTCCATCAATACCTAAGGTTTTAAATGAACTTTCCTTGTCCAGGGCATCGGTACAGGCTTTAATCATTATTTCGTAAAGGTCCTTATCCTCTTCTTTACTTTTAGCCTTTGCATCGCTATCCTTCCTGGCTTTGGAACGGTCTCCGTCAGATTTGGTCTGCTCCTCATTACCGGTAGTGCTCATGTTGGAAAGGACACAGTTGAGCATTAAACTGTATAGCGGATTCTTTTCGTCCTTCTGGATTCCCTCAATAAACTTTTCATCTTCCAGAGATTTCATGAACTGCTTGTAAGTCATTTGCGCTGCCATACCTTCAAAAAAGCAGGAGCACACACCGTTGCCGTTAAAGCTGATGCCGTCCAAATCAGCGGCCTCCTTTGTAAAGGCTGTGGCACAAGCCTTTACCATGGCCTTTTTACCCTCCATGGTACGGCCATCTTTAAAGTAGAGAGTATCGGACTGAGAAAAGGCTGAAAAAACTATGAGAAAAGCTGACAGCGACAGCAGGACTTTACGGTTAGAAAAGGAAAGCAATAGCATTGGTTCGGTTTGGAAAGGCAATATAGATAAAGGGGTAATAGAAAATAAAAAAGCGGATTCGAATGAACCCGCTTTAACTTTTGCGATATTATTTAACTACTTAGGTGCAGTAGTTGTTTTAATGGTTGATGAAGGCGTTTTGTTTACAGCCGGTTGTTTGGCTTCAGCCTGCTTTTTAGCTACCAAATCAAGGTTGCCTTTAGCTAACACAAACTCCGGTGAAACTTCCAGCGCTTTAGTAAAGTTATCTTTCGCTATTTCTTCCTGGTTCATTTCAAGGGCGCAAATGCCTTTAACGTTTAGAGCAGCAGCCTTCATTGGCACATCCTGCGAGCCGCCCTGCACCAAAATATTCACCTTTTGCTGGGCCGAAGCAGGGTCGCCTATTATTTTATCTAAAGAAGCAATACACTCACCAAAGCGCTTTAACTGGTACTGTAGGGTAGCCATTTGATACAGATAATAAATTGACTTTTCAGCCGAATACAACTTCTCGTAATCAGCAAGGGCTTCCTTAATTAGCCCCAGATTTTGCTTGGAAACTGCCACCAATTCCAGCATATCTTTTCTCGAACCATCCTTCTTCAAAATTTCTTCGCCAATCAGGTAAGCCTGCGCATAACGCTCGCCTGCGAAGTATAAAAGGGCTAATGAATCATTTAAGTCTGCTCTTTCCGGCTTTATAGCTATCATATTATAAAGGGCGATAGTTGCGGCCTGCAGGTCGTAATTCTTTAAAGCGCCTTTATATACTCTCATTTGAACATCAAAAGGGTCGGCTGAGCCTTGGGCTTTACTAGTAACAGTGCCAAGTATGCCAAAAACAAATAAGGTTAAAAGTAGTTTCTTAATCATGTAGAGTGTGTTTATGTGCTAAAAGTATGAGAATTTTTAAGTTGACGAAATACCTGCCAGGAATTTTTGGGTTAGCTGCTGCAGTTCCATTGCATTCTTTCTTGCTGCTTCAGCAAAGCCCTCACCACCCGAAGCGTATATGATTTGGCGCGCAGAATTTATCAGCAATCCCCCGGTTTCGTTCATTCCGTTTTCACAAATTTTTTCAGCATCTCCTCCTTGGGCACCCACGCCGGGCACTAAAAAATAGTGTTTAGGGGCCAGGCATCGTATCTCTTTAAACTGTTCAGGGTGCGTAGCACCGATAACAAACATCAGGTTATCAGGGCTACCCCACTGCTGTGCTTTTTTTATAACACGTTCATATAGCTTACCTTCCGGTGTTTCCAAAAACTGGAAATCGGCAGAACCCTTGTTAGAAGTAAGGCCCAACAAAATCACCCATTTGTCCTTATACTGCAGGAAAGGTGTTACGGAATCTTCGCCCATGTAAGGTGCAACGGTTACGGAATCAAAATCCAGCCATTCAAAAAAGGTTTTGGCGTACATTTTAGAAGTATTGCCTATGTCACCCCGCTTGGCATCGGCAATGGAGAATACACTGCCTTTGTGGCGGTTTAAGTAGGCCATGGTTTTTTCAAGGCTTTGCCATCCTTTTAATCCGGCACTTTCGTAAAAAGCCAGGTTTGGTTTGTAAGCCACTGCCAAATCAATAGTAGCATCAATTATGGCCTTGTTGAATTCAAAAACCGGGTCATCGTATTTTAAAAGGTGGCTTGGTATAAGGTTAACATCGGTATCGAGCCCAACACAAAGCATAGACTGCTTGCTGAGCATTAGTTGGTAGAGTTGTTCCCTGTTCACAGGAAGCTAAAGTAAAAAGAAAGATGAGTAATGAATCCATTACTCATCTAACCACTAAAACCTGATTAAGACAATAAAAATTTATACCTGATCGGCGCTTAGATACTGATTTACCCTGAAGCGGAGGTAAAACACAGCTTGCTCAAACTGTCGCGTTTTGTTGCGCAAACTGTTGCGCCTTAACAACTCGCTAAACCCAAGCACTTTGTTGCCATTTGTTTCAGGAAAAAGCTCGTGTGCCTTCTCAATTTCCGATTCCAGTTTGCGGATATCAGCGCTTAGGCGCTCAACGTCCTCGGCAGTATGGTTTAAGAATGACATGCGGGAATCGACCCACTCAGCCGCTTTAAAACGGTTTACCAGGTCATTTATATTTTGTAGCTGCTCAAGGCACGCCTGCAGGGAACTAAGCCAGGCAAGCTGAAGTCCATTTTTTTCAACGTTGTTATCTACCAGGTTAATCATATTCTCACTGTTATAATGGTATAACGGATGCAGCCGGAGTTATGATATTTTCTTTCGGCATTTTTAAGAAAAATGACATCGACGTGACATTTGAAGGTATTTTACTAAATCCTTGAAAAACCGACGAAGCGGTTATTTTTACCCTACCCATGAAAAGCAGCCTGGTATCTGTTCTACTGTTTCTGGTGGCTATGTGCCGCCTAAACGGGCAACAGCTTTCTTACAAACATTTTACTACTGATGACGGACTGCCAAGCTCAGAAGTATACGATGTTTTTCAGGATAGCAAAGGCTTTATCTGGATGGCTACGGATCACGGCCTTACCAAGTTTGACGGCTACACCTTTAAAACTTTTAATACTGACAACGGCCTGCCGGATAATACCATATTCAAGGTTAAGGAGGACTACAAAGGAATTTTATGGGTTCAAACCTTCTCAAAGGGCATCTACTCTTTCGATGGAGAAAAGTTTAAACCACACCCGCAAAACGAATGGATAATGAGTCAGGTAAAAGCAAAGGGATTAGATTACTACCATATGCTTGGAGATACGATTTTCTTTGGTAATATGGAAAAAACTTTTGCCTGCAACGAAGATTTAAAAATTAACTACTGGCAGGTACCCAATCCTTACAAGTTGTTAAATGACGATTTGTACCTCGTATACGTCTTATTACCCAATAACGAATTTTTATATACAGTATCTGAAACGCCACCAAAACCGGTTGTTTTGCCAGGTTATAAGATCCAAGGCCAAATTAAGATTTTTCAACCCGGTAGCCATAAGGCTTCAATTGGCTTTACTCATATGGATGATGGGGAAATGGCTTTTTCCAGCGGTAACTATCTTTATCTATTCAATCAAAAGGATACTGCCATAACATTTACAAGGAAATTCAATAATAGGATAATTGCGTTACGTTATGCAACAAAAGGCCGCGTTTGGATTGGCCAATACCAAGGCGGTGTGACACTAGTAACAAGGGATAATGACAAGTTATATTACAAGAACTTTTTTGAACAGTATTCAATAACCTCTATCGTAGAAGACCATGAAGGCAATTACTGGTTTTCAACCCTCGAAGCCGGCGTGTTTTTTGTTCCGGGCATTAACTTTATGGCTTTACACCTTGACCAGTCGGGGTCAAACGCAGTAGCCACCAAAGCCCTGTCGCTGCTGGTGCATGCTAACGAGTTGTATGTGGGTAGCGACAAAAGCAAAGCATACACCATTGACACCTCAGGAAGTATAACCACTAAGGAGTATCACGACATGCAATCTCGCATTGAAGACCTGGTTTTTATTAACGGCCATGTTGCAACTTCCGGTTACTACGGTAATGTAAACTTCAGTTGTAAGTGCTATTCAGCCCCTCTATCCCTTGAAGTTTTACCAGGCAAGAATCGCATTGCAACGGGAGCACATCAGGGATTTAGCATAATAGAAAATGATAAAACGGTTTATTGCTCATATAGCGATGGGTTTGTTTTGCGCACGCCGGTAATTAGGTATAACGCCAACCAAGGCCTGTTGCTGGGAACCAACGAGGGGCTTTACATCTATAAGGATAGTGTTATCCGTTATTTCTTCAGCGATTCGCTGTTGCATGATATTCGTGTAACGGATTTAAAGATTACTACTTCAGGCTGGATTGTAATAGCTACGAGAGGTAAAGGCCTTGTTTTAACCAATGGCACGGATAGAATACAGTTGACCGAAAGTGATGGAATGATTTCAAACCTTTTGGAGTGCGTTTATCCGCAGAATGACAGTTCATTTTGGATTGGGTCCTACTCGGGTTTATCGCATTTAACTTACAACCCCGCCGGTTCCCGAAAGCCTCTCTTTATAAACTATACCAAAAAAGATGGCCTTTCCAGCAATGAAATAAATGATGTTGATTATTTCAACGGAGAAATATGGTTAGCCACTAACAACGGTTTATGCCATTTTAAGCCCAAAGAGGTAGCGAAAAGAGTAAAATCGTTTCCGATTTATATGACCGCGCTTACCATAAATGGCCAGCCACGTAATGCCACGGACCTACAGCATTTAAAACACGACGAAAACAATATAGTGTTTGAAATGACGGGGCTTGACTATAAAGCATTGGGCGAGATAACTTACAGTTATGTGGTGCAGGGTAAAAACAATTTTAAAGGCACCAGCCGACTTCGCAGGATTTCGTTTTTTGCTATGGAGCCCGGCGATTACAAAGTACGTATTACAGCTAAAAGCGCCATAGGCGATACATCAGCGGCCCCTTATGTAATAAGCTTTACTATCCCAAAGCATTATACACAAACAACCTGGTTTGCGGGCCTTATGGCTGGTGCAGTGCTTTGCATAATACTGCTTATTGTTTACCTGTATTACCAAAACAGACAGATAAAAGCGGAAACCCGTTTGCAGGTGATGGAAGCCGAGCAGGCTGCCCTGCGCTCGCAAATGAACCCGCATTTTATATTTAACGTTTTAAATTCCATACAATCATTTTTAGGAGAAAACGACCGGAAGCAGGCGCAAAACTTCTTAGGCAAATTCTCACAGCTTATTCGCCGAATTCTAGAAAATTCAAAACACACCTTTATAACGCTTGAAGAAGAAATACGCTCCTTAAGGCTGTATTTACAGTTGGAACAAATGCGGTTTGAGGATAAGGTGAGTTATACCTTTGATATTGCATCGGAGATTGATCAGACAGCCGTAAAGGTCCCCCCCATGATGATACAACCGATGATTGAAAATGCCATTTTGCATGGCATAACGCCATCGGGCCGCAATGGGGTTATAGAAGTAAAGTTTGCGGTGGTAAACGGAATGCTGGTTTGCACTATACGCGATAACGGCGTTGGGCTTTCTGCCAAAAAGGAAGAAAAGAATAAGTTTCATGAAAGCACTGCTGTAAACAACCTGCGCAAACGAATAGAGTTGTTAAACCGGGTTTACGGCACCAATGCCAGTGTTGAAATTCACGAAATTTATGACAATGGTATGACAGCCGGAACGGAAGCAAAACTTAGTTTTCCGCTCAATTTTTGAACTTAGCATTCGTTTTGTGGCGTATGAAGAAAATAAAAACACTAATTATTGAGGACGAACCTAAAAGCCTGAAAACGCTAATGGGTATGCTGAAAGATTACCACCCCAAAGTGGACGTTGTAGGCACGGCTGGCAGTGTTAAGGAGGCCCGCAAAATTGCAGATAGCCTTGAATTTGATTTAATGTTTGTGGACGTAAACCTGCCTGACGGCAACGGCTTTGAAACACTGGAACATGTGCGCCACAAAAACCCTGAAGTAATTTTTACCACCGCCTACGACCATTTTGCGGCAAAGGCTTTTGAATACCAGGCGCTGCACTATTTGTTAAAACCCGTATCGCCGGATGACCTTGCTGAAGCGCTTGACCGCTTTGAGCGCAAACGTGAAAGCGGAAACAACCCTAAAACTTCAACCAGTAGGGCAAACAAGTTATCGCTGCGCAGTAATGAAGGAATGGTTATTGTGGACCTGGACGATATAATTTCTGTACAGGCGGCAGATAAATACAGTATTTTTCACTTTACTAACCGTAAAGACCTGATTATATCAAAACCTCTTTCGAAATTTGAAGAGGCCCTGGCCGATGCCGGATTTTACAGGGTGCATGACAGCCACCTGGTTAACCTATCGCATATACGCAGCTACGCCAAGGGTAAGGGGGGAACAATTGAGTTGAGCGATGGTAGCAAAGTGGAGGTTAGTTTCCGTAAAAAGGATGACTTTCTGCTTGTTTTACAGCAATATACGCGAATTGCAGATTGAGTGCCTAAGCCCGGCGTTTACATCTACTCCCTTTTTCAGCACACTTACGCCTCCTTTGGGTGCATACACGAAAAGTACATTGTGGCTTTAGTTTCAATAGATTCTATTTGTAGTGTAAAAGGGGTTCAGCTGTCCTTTTACGAACCTTGCTAATGAACCAGCTTTGAAACTTGAAAACCCAAGATAGCTTCACATTAACCACACTAGGGAAGTTATTTCAAATAGACCTGCCACCGGCGGGTTTATTTTTTTTTGGTCGCTACGCTACAAGGTTTATTCAGCTTGTAGCCTTACTTTCAGTGGCCTGCTAAAACTCTCTTCCAACGATATAAGCGTTTCGGTGCGGTTAATACCCTGTATGCGCTGTATTTTATCGTGCAGTACTTCGCGAAGGTGCTGCGTATCGCGGCAAACCACTTTTAGAAAGAGGCTGTAGTTACCTGTAGTGTAGTGGCAGGATATAATTTCATCTATCTTCTTTAGCTCATTCACCACTTTATCATATTGGTCGCTACGGATTAAAAACACGCCTATAAAGGCAGTAACGTCAAGGCCCAGCTTCGCAAAATCAACGTGCAATTGCGGGTTATGAATAATACCCAGCTTTTCCATTTTGTTCATGCGAACGTGCACTGTGCCCGGCGATACGAATAGCTGCTTACCAATTTCAGTGTATGGTATAAAAGCATTATCCATCAAAATGTTTAATATCTTAAGATCGAGGTTGTCAATTTCATATTCTGACGCCATATTTATCGCCCTATTTTATAGATTTAATAATAAAAATACACTTTTTTGATATAAACGTATATTTTATCCAAAAAGATTAAATAATTTGCAATAAAGGGCACCTCATTTTATCTTTGCAACAACGTTCTAAGAAACAATGTTGGGTGATGAAATTGGCAGCCATGCCCTCCTGTCTCGGGGGTGAGGAAGCCGGAATAAACCAAAGTTGCGGATGATGCTTACGAAAGCAGCATCATCCGCAACGCGGCTAACCGCCTCTTGTAGGTTCGAGTCCTACTCCAACAGCATTATTAGTTTACCTGTTTAATACGCCATTATGCTTAAAGCACTGCCAACCATAGCGATATTTCTGATGATGTTGATCTTCAACATTGTTGCGCTGCCTTTTGAACTTGTTGCGCGTTTTATGCATGCCTTAACGGGTAACGACGAAGAGTAAGCCTAAAGGCTAAATTTTCATAGATGGTTTAGGGGTGAAGAGGGGGCAGTTCTTGCTCCCTTTTCCGTTTTTAGTGCACAATGTTTACGGTATAATTATTTTCGCCTTTTCCGTTAATTGCATGTATGGGCCATTACGTAGATAACAACCTTATAAGAGATGAACATGTGGTATTTGAAACCAAATACCATTGGAAGATTTTTTTTAGCCTTAAGGGCCTTTTCACCCTGTTTATTGCACCTGCTTTAGCCCGCTGGAGCGATGAATTTGTGGTAACCAACAAACGCTTGATTTGCAAAACAGGCATCTTTTCGCGCAAAACGCTGGAGATGAACCTGAACAAAATTGAAACCGTTAATGTTGACCAAAGTATTATGGGGCGCTTATTGGGTCATGGTACCATTACAATCATAGGCACGGGCGGAACGCACGAATCTTTTACCGATATAGCCCAGCCTACCGAGTTCAGAAAACGTTTTCAGGAGGTTTCAGTTTAACACCATGAAAAACAAGAAGCCCAATAAACCTAAGGAGGAAGGTGCAGTAGACGCCGAGCTACTTCGTATGTACCTTATGGGCGCCGCTAACCCTAAGCATGGAACTAAGATTTCGGCTGCGGAGGATATTATTGATTTGCACCTGCACCAAAGCCAGGTGGGCAAGGGAAAGATACCGGCCAACGATGCCCTGTTCCACCAGATAGAAGAGTTTGAAAGAGCTTTAGATAAGGCCATTGCCGCCGGTAAAATGGAGTTTAGGGTGGTACATGGATTAGGCAAAGGCAAACTAAAGCAGGAGATATACAAACTGCTGGATAAGCACCCCCAGGTTAAAAGCTACGAAAACGCCTACCACAGCCGCTATGGCTACGGCAGCACCATCATTTATCTGAAGTAATTGCTTCAATTACTATACAGCCGCTAAAAACACCGGTTTACTTGTGCATAAGGTTGACATTTAGCCGCAATACCTTTACACTGTAAAATACTGCGTATATGATGAAGACTATTATGAAGTTGGGCGTATTATCTATAGCCCTTTTTGCTGCTGCAAGCGTATATGGGCAGGCGGCTGTGGCCAGTAATGAAAACACAATACCCAAAGCGGAAGCCATAAAAGAAACACCCACAGCCCCACCTGTAGGTAAGGAAGTAACTATTGTGGTTAAAAACACCTGCGAAAAAAGCGTTGCTGTATTTGCCGGCCCGCGCGAAAACATCAAGGAACCAAAGTTGAACGCTTATGGTGGCCTTAGCACCAACAAAGTGTATATACACGAAAATGACGTGGTGTGCTTAATGACCAGCGATAAAAAGCCTGTAGCCTGCACCGTTATAAAACCCGGCATGACAACAGTGGAAGTAAACACCTCCGGCACAGGCGTTATGGGCAAGTAGCCTTTCCGACATAGCTTATTTTGAAAAAGTGAGGCTTAGCCCTCACTTTTTTTATTTCTGAAATGGGTGGCTATGGTAACCAACATAACACCCAAAATGGCTCCGGCCGCAATCAATTTTACGGCATCTACCGTACGAATGTATTGCAACGCGCCTGAAGTGGTAAGGTTACCCATTAACAATGCAAAAAATAAAAGCATTATAGCAGTCCTGCTTATCATATCGCTGTTTTACATAAAGATACACAGTTTATAATTGGCAGCTGCCGCAGATTATAACAATTCTTTACAACGGGCTTCAGCCGATACCGCTTTGTGGCACGCAACTTGCAAAGTTTGAACGTCAACCGCATTTCACCTTCTGAAAATGTGTGAGATGTCAAAACTTTTTGTGTGCTAACCAAAGCTCCGTTGCCGCAAGGCTCGGGGCTTTTTTTGATTAAGCACAGCTTGTAACTTAGTTACGAAAACCTACTTTCGTTTCCATGCTTTCGTATTGGGAAAAAACCTCGTTGCTTAATTATGATGTAATAGTTGTAGGCAGCGGCATTGTGGGCCTTTCAACCGCATTATCCATAAAAGAAAAAAGCCCCGGGCAAAGAGTGCTGGTTTTAGAGCGCTCCATACTACCTACCGGTGCCAGTACCAAAAATGCCGGCTTTGCCTGCATTGGCAGCCTAACTGAAATACTGGATGACCTTACCCACATGAGCGCGCAGGAGGTTTTAAGCCTGGTTGAACTTAGGTTAAAAGGCCTGCACCGCTTGCGCAAGCGGCTTGGCGATGACAATATTGCCTATGCAGAAGAGGGTAGTTATGAGTTGATAAACGAACAGGAAGAAGGATGCCTTGCGCGAATGGAGGAGGTAAATAACTTACTGCAACCCATACTTAACACCAAAGCTTTTAGCCTCTGCAACCAAAAAATTAAAGATTTTGGTTTTGAACCAAACTACACGCAACACCTGGTTAGCAATAACGCCGAGGGCCAGTTGGATACCGGTAAAATGATGCGCGTGCTTATTGATCGCTGCCTGCAGGCCGCCATAGAAATAAAAACCGGCTGCGAAGTGGAACGCATTGAAGAAACGGAAAAGTTTGTGCAGGTAGTTGTTAAACACGCTCAGTTGAATCAGCAGATAACTTTTTGCGCACCACGCCTTGCTGTTTGCACCAATGCCTTTACAGGCAAACTATATCCTGAACTGGATGTTCAACCCGGCCGCGGGCAGGTGTTGGTTACAGGGCCCATACCCGGCTTAAAGTTTAGCGGCATATTCCACTTTGATAAGGGCTACTACTACTTCCGCAATTTATATGGGCGGGTTTTGTTTGGGGGTGGCCGCAACCTCGATTTTGAAGGCGAGCGCAGCACTGCCTTTGAGCAAAATGAAAAAATACGCGCAGCCCTGGTTGATAAACTAAGTACAATAATACTGCCCGGCCAACCGTTTGAGATTGAGCACTGGTGGACCGGAATTATGGCCTTTGGCAAAACCAAATTCCCCATTATTAAAAAGCACAGTGGCCGTATTTATATGGCTGTGCGTATGGGTGGCATGGGAGTAGCCATAGGCAGCGAGGCAGGTGAACAACTTGCCCGTTTAATCGTAGACGAAGATTAGGCTAAGCGGTGGTGGAAACATCTAATATTTTTTAACAAGCCGCATTTGCCTTAAAGTAGAAAATCCGTTACTTTCAGTATGGAATTTTATTCTAACTACATCTTAGAGTATATTTCACTAACCAAAAAAACAACGTATGAAGCGTATCACTTACTCTCTACTAGCGTTTTTAATGATTGCTGTTACAGCGGTTAAAGCGCAAACCTCTAAAACTCCTTCGCTTGACCGTATAACTGTTGCTAAGCTGGATGTTAGCGGCAAATGGGTAGGCAAGCGTATGCAATACTCATGGGACCACAAAAGCTTTATTGAAGTTTTTGAATATGAATTTGACCTTAAGCAGGAAGGCAACATTGTTACCGGCACCTCTACCATTATAAGCAGCAATGGCGAATACGGCGATATGCGCATTGAAGGCGTTATTGTTGGCGACAAGCTGATTTTTGCTGAAAAAGAAATTAAGAGCGCTATACGTCCTGAAGGCAAAGTATGGTGCCTGAAGAGCGGTGAATTGAAGTTTACTAAGGATGGTGATGACCTTCGCTTGGGTGGCGCTACTGCCAGCTTTATGGAAGTATACAATTACCCTTGCAGCGGCGGTGTAACCGATCTGAAAAAAGCTGACAATAGCAACAACCTTAAAGTAATGCAAACTGCTGAGAACACCGTTTCTACTGTTGAAGACAACATGCAGATCAATGTATTCCCTAACCCGTTTGTAGAAAGTGCTACTATTGGCTACAACCTTACAAAAGATGCAAAGGTTAGTGTTGAGGTGTATGACATGACCGGCAGAAACGTTTCTAACTTATTTGTAGGCAATCAAAAAGCGGGTAACTACACATTAAATTTTGATGCGAAGTCTTCTGGCTTTATGAGCGGCATATTCATCGTAAAAATGACTATTAACGGTGATGTATTCAGCCGCCAGATTGTTCAAATGCGCTAATCCCCTCTAGGTAATAATTAAATTGACACTTAAGAAAGTCCCCGCCAGTCGGGGACTTTTTTTATGC
>JBDHYB010000024.1:0-47849 GCA_039811145.1 Chitinophagales bacterium
GCAATAGCGTTATTTAACAAAAAGCGCCCTGCGCCCCCGCACACAGCCACCTTTTGAACGGGCCTGCCACGCAGTGCGGTATACCTAACAGCCCCGGTACCCAGGGCTTTTTTCAGCATTTTCAGAAAGGCCATCTCCTCCATCGGCTTTTTCAGGCTGCCTATCATGCCTGAACCAACCTTGCTGTAAGCGTTATCCAGGCTAAGGATGTCGAAAGCCACCTCCTCGTACGGGTGAGCCTTCAAAAGGGCGCTTATTACCTTGCGCTCAATATTTGCAGGAAAGATAGTCTCAAACTTCATCTCTTCCACTTTTTCAACCATTCCCTTTTTGCCATAGGCAGGATTGCTGGCCTCATTGCCTTTAAAAGTTCCGGTGCCAACACTGCTGAAACCTGTTTCGCTGTAATTGCCTATATGCCCGGCGCCTGCCTCAAATACGGCCCTGCTCACTTTCTCGTAATGCGCTACCGGTATAAAGGTGTAAAGCTTCTTCAGCAGTTTGCGCTTAGGGTCAAGTATGCTGCAGTTTTCAAGGCCTATTTTTTCGGCAATCATGGCATTTACGCCGTGCAGCACATTGTCGTAATTGGTATGTATGGCGTAAATGGCAATATTGTTCTTAATGGCTTTTATAACCACGCGTTCTACATAGTTCTTGCCGTTCAGCTTTTTCAACCCGCCGAAAATGATAGGGTGGTGGGCCACTACCAGGTTGCAATTCTCTCTGATAGCTTCCTCTAAAACATCTTCTGTTACGTCTAACGTTATCAGTATCTTTTTTACCGTTGTATTTTTATCGCCGGTAATAAGGCCGCAGTTATCGTAGCTTTCCTGGTAATCCAGTGGAGCAAGCGTTTCAAGGTAGTCGGTGATGTCTTGAATCTTCATACATTTAATTTCAGAAACTAAAATAGAATAGCATCTCAAAAATACTCTTATATCCCTTTGCTCTTTTATACGGTTTGGTTATCGCTATCCGTAATTTTTTGTACGACCGTAAAATTTTTAAATCGGTACGGTTCGATTTTCCCATCATCGGTGTAGGCAACTTATCTGCGGGGGGCACCGGCAAAAGCCCGCATATTGAGTATCTGCTGGCCCTAACACAATACATTTTAAAGGCAGCCACTTTAAGCAGGGGCTATGGCCGTAGGTCGCACGGGTTTGTAATTGCAGATGCCACCGCAAGCGCCTTACAGGTGGGTGATGAGCCTGCCATGTTCAAGCAGAAGTTTCCGGAGGTTATGGTGGCCGTAGGTGAAGATCGCGTTCTGGCCGTTCCCCGTATTTTAGATGCCCAGCCCGATACTGACATCATCTTTTTGGATGATGCCTTTCAGCACAGGGCCATACGCGCCGGCCTTTCTATACTCTTAACTGAATATGGTAACCTGTTTACGCGCGATAGTTTGTTGCCCGTAGGATGGCTAAGGGAACCAAAGAAGAATTACCACCGGGCTGATATAATTATTGTAACCAAATGTCCACCTGCCCTTAGCGAGCAGGAGCGCGCAGCCATTGTAAATGAGATAAAACCCTTCCGCTACCAAAAAGTTTACTTCAGCACTTTACAATATGGCGATGTTTATTCGTTTAATGACAAACTGTATAAACTGCCTTTAGATAAAGAATTAGATGTATTGCTGGTTTGCGGCATTGCCAAATTCGGGGAGCTGAAAAGTTACCTGGAAAGCAAGGCGCGCAAGGTTTATGTAAGAGACTATAACGACCACCACCGCTTTGATTCTTTTGATTTGGAAAACATCCGCGATACTTTCCGCAATTTGGGAGATGTTAGAAAAGTAATAATTACTACCGAAAAGGATGCCACACGCCTTGCTGAACACCGGAATTGGTTTTCAGAAAATAAAATTGAAATATTTGTCCAGCCGGTTCAGGTACAGTTTCTGGGGGAAGATGGCGCTAAATTCAACAGCGATATCTTTCAATACATAGAAGTTACCCGCCGCAACATTTATCAAACAAACGAGTTATGAAAAACCTACTGCAACGGATTGAAGAAACCGGCGCCTTTTTGAAAAGCAAGTTAGACCAGCAATATCCGTTCGGCTTAATACTTGGCTCAGGCCTTGGCAACCTTACTTCTCAAATAGAAGTTCACTATCAAATTTCTTATAGTCTTATTCCCAACTTCCCTACCTCAACGGTAGAGGGCCACAAGGGCAGCCTGATATTTGGTGTGCTAGGCGGCAAAAATATTGTGGCTATGAGCGGCCGCTTCCATTTTTATGAGGGTTATAGCATGGAGGAGGTTACTTTTCCTATACGTGTTATGAAATATCTGGGAGTAGAAACCCTGCTAATTTCCAACGCCTCCGGCGGTATGAATGCCGAATTTGAAGTGGGCGACCTGATGCTTATTACCGACCACATCTACATGCAGCCTGAGCACCCGTTGCGCGGTAAAAACTTTGAAGAGTTAGGGCCACGTTTCCCCAACATGAATAATGCATACGACCACGAGTTGGTGAAGAAGGGCCTGCAAATTGCGCTTGACCATGAAATAACCTGCCATACCGGTGTTTATGTTGGTGTGCAGGGGCCTACTTTTGAAACACCGGCTGAGTATAAAGCCTTCCATATTTTAGGTGGCGATGCGGTTGGCATGAGCACAACGCCTGAAGTGGTGGTTGCCCGCCATGCCGGCATTAAAGTATTCGCCATTTCAGTTATAAGCGATATGGGCTTTCCACCGGAAAAGGCCGACAAGGTTACGCACCAGTTTGTATTGGAAAAAGCCGCGGAAGCCGAACCTAAAATGACTAAAATTATCATAGAACTGCTACGGGATATATGACCCAACTACGCCCGGTAAAAGTTTTACTTTTTATTGCAGCGCTTGTTTACTCCGTATCTGTTTTTGCGCAGGCTGATACTGCGCGCCGCCATGGCTTTTTCTGGAACAGCGGTAAACCTTCTACCCGAAACGATACCTGGTATTTAGGCGCTGAACCGGATAAGCATTATGTTATTGACAGCAGCATTTTTAACCTTGAGGAATACAATGTTATACAGCGCGAAGGACCCGATTACACCAATGCAGGCAACTTTGGCAGCGCAGCTTTCCCTTTAGTGTACGAAGTAAACCGCCGCCTTAATTTTAATGTAGGCTACAATCAATTTGACCTTTATCGTTATTCAAAAGACTCTGCAAAATATTACCAGGTCATCCGCCCTTATACGGAGTTAAGCATGATTATTGGCCTTAAGAACGA
This sequence comes from Chitinophagales bacterium, assembly GCA_039811145.1. GTDB lineage: Bacteria > Bacteroidota > Bacteroidia > Chitinophagales > LD1 > Bog-950. The sequence continues at coordinate 3,239 of JBDHYB010000024.1, forward strand.
GCAAATGTTCCAGGGTAAGTTTGCCAACCAGCATAAGGGCTTAATAAGTTATGGTGTTGACTTCCGCCGCATATTTTCGAAAGGGGCATATACTAACCAGCGCACAAACGATAATGGTTTTAACCTGTATGGTATTTTCAATTCGCGCAATAAACACTGGAGCGTACAAGCCGATTTGATTTTTAACTCGTTTAAAGTGCAGGAGAACGGTGGGGTAACTATCAACGTTTTCGACTCTGCTTTTTTTACCAAAACATTGGTGCCGGTTAATTTAACGGAGGCTGAAAACAATTACCGCCAGATTGATTTTTACTTAACTACGGCCTACCATCTTGGCAAAAAGTATTTGGAGCGTAAAGATACCGCCTTGGTTCCTGCATTGATGCCTTTGTTCAGTTTCGGGCACCAGTTTAATGTAGAAAAGAACTGGCGCAAATACCGCGACCTTAATCCTTTGGAGGACTACTACAACCAATTCCTGTACACGCAGGATTCCTTAGCCAATGATGTAAATGACCTGCGTATTGGCAACTCCTTGTTTACAGAGTATCATATGCGTAAACTGGACTCTGACACCAGTTATAAGGAGCAAAACCTGATTATTAAGGCCGAGGCCGGCTTTGATTATATATGGCTTGAACAGAACAAGCTTAAATACAACACCTACAATTTTTACATTGATGGGGTGGTGCGCAATAACCTTGCCTCGGGTTCGCATATACTTTACCGCGCTGCGGTTAAGTATTTCCCTTTTGGTTATAACCAAAACGATTTAATGATTGATGGGTATGCCGGTTATGATTTGGGTATGTTCGGTATAATTACCGGTAATGCTACCTTTCAGCTAAAAGAGGCGCCGTACATTTTTCAGCGCTACCGCTCGCATCCTTTAGATTGGGATTACAACCTGCCTAAAATGCGAACGCTTGTTATTGGCGGTAAATATCTATTGCCTATTGCCGGTATAACTGCCGACTTTAATTACTACCAGGTAGATAATATGCCTGTTTATCCGGGAGTGGTAAATACTAACACCCAAAACTTTTTTGTGTTACATGCCGGTAACCGCAATTCTTTCTTTGGCCTGCATATCGATAACGATGTTTGGTACACTCAAACAGCAAGCAACGGTTTTGTAAAGCAGTCGTACCCTATGCTTTATACGCGCCACAGTATCTACTACGAGCGTCGTGTGTTTAAAAAAGCTATGTGGCTTTCTTTCGGTTTCGATCTGCGTTTCCGCTATAAAAACACGGCCCCTTATTACGACCCGTTGTTAGGCACCTTTTACCCGGTTAACTATGGCACCAATAAAACTTATCCGGTGCTTGACTTCTTTGTTAACGTTAAAATCAAAACAGTGCGCGTGTTCGTTAAGTTAGATAACATCAGCGCATTCTTTGGCCCTAAAGGCTATTATGCTTCTTACCTTTATCCCGCGCCTGATTTCAGCTTCCGCGTTGGTATTAAGTGGCGCTTTTTTGAGTAGCGCTTACTACCTATTTAAACAAACCCTGTATCGTTTTTCCGGTGCAACCACTTGGTTCCTGAATATGCAAAAAGGAAGCAATGGTTGGTGCAATGTCCGCCATATGCACATCGCTGTGGTCTTCGCCATGCTTAACTTTCCAGCCCATCCATACCAAAGGTATATGGGTATCGTAAGGGTACACCGTGCCATGTGTTGTTCCTTTGGTAAAGTCTTCAAACCAGCCCGGTGCATGCAGTATAAACAAATCGCCGCTACGGCCTGCAAATACACCGTTGCTTATTGCCTGCCGCATGTCAGCTTCCAGGTTTTCGTTGGCCAGGTTTTGCAAGTCCAGCACTTTCGAAATTCCTTCAAATTGCAATAGAAAGTTTTTGATAGTAGTTTTTATAGCAGCCTCATCCGCTTTCCTTTCCTCTATTAATTTATGATTGAGGTATAGCTGCATATTGTCGTAAGCCAAAATCCATTCGCCCTCACCAAAACGCTCTTTCAATCTTACTTTCAACTGCACAATGGCAGTATCAGCATCAAACACGCCGGCCGGTATATTGTGCTCCTGCAAAAAGCCGGCAGAATGGGCAGCGCCGTGGTCAGCAGTAAGAAACAGCAGGTAATTGCCCTTGCCTACGTTTGCATCCAGAAAAGCGAAAAAGTCAGCAAGGTCTTTATCAAGGCGCAGGTAGCAATCTTCCGCCTCCCGACTATTGGGCCCAAACCGGTGACCAATATAATCGGGTGAAGAAAGGCTTACTGCCAGAAAATCAGTGATTGCGTCACCACCCAATTGTTCATTTAAAATTGCCCCTTCAGCCATTTTAAGGGTTACGGTAGTGCCAAATGGTGTTGCGGCCAAAGCTTTGAACGAAGGTTTTATCTCCCCTACCTTATGGGTGAACACCGGCTCCTGCTCGTTCTCAAAGGTTCCTTCCCAGGGTTCATCATCCTCTGTACTTTGCAGGTATTGGTCAGCGCTTAATAAGGTGCTCCAGTTATCTGCCATAAATTTTTCCGGCCATTTGCTGCTGTTGAATTGCTGAACCCATACCGGCAACTCATTCATGTAGTAAGAGGAAGTTATCCAATTGCCGGATGAAGGGTCGTAGAAGTAGGCAGCATTGGCGGCATGGCCAGCCGGTAAAATGGCGCTGCGGTCCTTTAGGGCAATGCCTATGGTTTTAGCGCGGAAGTTGGTAGCCAATCGTATTTCATCAGTAATGGTTGTTGGCAACAATCTGTTAGGCGACATGCGGCCGGCATTGCTGGCGCTGCCAATAGTTTTCATCATGGTATCCTCGGTGCAATAAATAGTGCGGTTTTCATCATACTGAAACCAGCTGTTGCCTGTAATTCCGTGCACGGAGGGCACGCTGCCCGTGTAAACGCAGGTATGCCCGCAGGCTGTAAAAGAAGGAGAGTAGTTGATATGTGTGTTTTCGCAACTGTAGCCTTCGCCAAGCAGGCGCTTAAAGCCACCGCTGCCGTATTTATCGGAGTAACGGTACAAAAAATCCCAGCGCATTTGGTCTACCACCAGTCCAACAACCAGTTTAGGCCTCTCAAGCAGGGTAGTGGTAGTTTTGGTTTGTGCGGGCGCGGTTAAGCTGTAGGTGGCTACCAAAAGAAGAAGGATAGTTCTCAGCGAAATTTTCATACCAATTTGATTTGCGGCAAATGTAAAAGAAATAGCCTCCGGCCCTGTTAAATCATAGTGAATACCATGTTGTATTTGTATTTTTGCGCGCCATGAAAAAATATGCCCCCCTTGTAGCTTTTGTATGTCTGTGTTCCCTGCAATTTCTTAGTGCTCAAATCAACCATCAGCAGCGTATTACGCTCGATCCCTCCATGAAACCCTTCTACCACGGGGTAGAAAGCGGCGACCCTATGAGCGACCACGTAATTATATGGACACGCATTACACCTGATACCGGCATGGTGGGGGATATAGATGTTTACTGGCAAATTGCTACCGATACCAACTTTACTAACGTGGTAAACTACGGTAAGCTGGTTGCCACAGAAGCGAACCATTACTGCGTTAAGGCTGATGTTTGCGGATTGCAGCCTGCTACTTATTACTATTACATGTTTCAGAGCGGGGGTAAAAACTCCATAATAGGGCGCACCAAGACCGCCCCCGGCCCTAATGCTGATATTGACAGCGTGCGCTTTGCGGTTGTTAGTTGCGCCAGTTGGGAACACGGTTACTTTAATGCCTACGAGAGTGTAACGAAGAAAGATAACGTAGATGCTGTAGTGCACCTTGGCGATTACATTTATGAATATGCCAGTGGTGATTTTTCGAGCAATGTTTCAGGCAGAACATACGACCCGCCAACGGAAGCTATTACTGAAGTAGGTTACGAGTTGCGTTACTCGCAATACAAACTGGATAAACAGCTACAACGCATTCACCAACTGTTCCCCTTCATCACCGTTTGGGATGACCACGAAACAGCTAATGATGCCTGGAAGGGTGGAGCTGAGAACCATACTCCGGGCACAGAAGGTAATTATGCAGATCGCAAGCACAATTCAACTTCTACCTACTTTAAATGGATGCCTATCAGAAAACCCGATCCTGCTGATACCATCCGCATCTTCCGTAAACTGCGTTACGGTAAGCTGTTGGATTTAATAATGCTGGATACCCGCCTTTACGACCGCGATGAGCAGGACCTGAATGCAACCGACGATAGCACTCATCACCTGATGGGCCCTGTAGAACGTGCCTGGTTCATGCAGCAGTTGAGCGATACCTCTACCCGTTGGAAAATTGTAGGCAACCAGGTAATGTTTGCCCCTTTGCAGGTATTTGGTCAACCTGTTAATGCTGACCAGTGGGACGGTTACAACTACGAGCGCACACAAATTGAAAACCATATCCTGAACAATAACATTAAGGATGTGGTAATACTTACCGGCGATATACATACCAGCTGGTGTAATGATGTACCGGGCCCTAACTATAACGCTAACACCGGTGCCGGCTCGGTTTGTGTTGAGTTTGTTGGCAGTAGTGTTACTTCTCTTAACTCACCTCTACCGGTTGGTATAAACATCATTCAGGCACTAAACCCGCACATGAAGTACATTAACCTTAATGAGAAGGGATACTATATGTTGAATGTTAACCGCCAGAAAACGCAGGCTGATTATACCTACATGAATACCGTTACGCAGCTGGGCACTACCGACCTTTTGGGCCCCTCTTATTATGTAAATGATAATGAACGTTTCTTGCGTTCAGGCACCGCCATAAGCAATGCGCCTAAAAACGCTGCTGCGGCGCCACCGGTAAATGCCAAGCAAAACATCGGCATGCTTAAAATTACCGATCATTACCTGAGCACCCCTGAAAACACGCAGGTAAGCGTAAACATCATACCAAGCCTGCAAATGTGCCCGCAGGTAGTAATGACCCTTTCAGACCCTGCTAACCATGGTGGTTCAATTTCGCTGAATGGCCAGGATGTAACTTACGTTCCTTCCAATAACTATAATGGAACTGATACGGTGGCTTATGCCATTTGTACATTGGATACCGTACCGGTTTGCGATACTATTTACCTGTATATAAATGTAATTGCCGTGCAGGATGTAGACGCTTACTCAGTAAACGTTGTAGCCGATAGTAGCTATAGCAACTGCGTAAGTTTTGATGATTTAACCGGCGCTATGGTTTCCTTTACACATACCAATGCACAGCATGGGGTATTAACGGTTACTGATACCTGCTTTACTTACGTGCCTGATTCTACTTATTGCGGCATTGATACGGTGCTGTTTAAGGGCTGCGATGCCGGCTACTGCGATACGGTAATTTATTACTTCCGTATTAACCACCCCGTTTTTGCGTCCGTAATGGAGTTTCAAATCAACAAGAACACTAACCTTGAAACCTGCAATCTATATGACGATTTAACCTCGCCGTTAATGAGCAAGGCTGTTTTGAAGATGCCGTCAAACGGTACTTTGCAGCTTGAAGGCGATACGTGTGTTCGTTACTATCCTTATTTTAATTACATAGGTACCGATACCATCCGCATGCAGGGGTGCGATTTTTGCGGCTTTAACCACTGCGATACATTAACACTTATTTACCACATTGAAGAACCCAATGCCGTTACCGAACCGGAGCAGCTTATTGTATTCGGTATGTTTCCTAATCCTATAAACGATAAACTGATTGTGCAGTACTATATGTATGAAGCAGGCAGTATCGAGTTCAATATCTATGATGAAACCGGCCGTATGATAAGCACCGATAAGGTGCACTCAGGTTCGGGCTTACAATACGCCCAGTTAAATACGTTGGCCCTGCCTGTAGGTAATTACATTGCCGAGGTTAAAACCGATAAAGGCAGTTACCGCCGCAAAGTGGTTAAAGAATAGCGCATAACATGTAGCTTTGCCGTAAACGCTCTGCTATATGTCTATGCAATACTTACAAAGCGCCCTTCGCCAGTTTAGCTATTACAAATCCGTTGCCGAACGCACCTTTACGCAACTGCCTGATGAAGCTCTCTTTTGGCAATACAATGAGGATAGCAACAGTATTGCTACCATTGTAAAGCACATGAGCGGTAACATGCTTAGCCGTTGGACGGATTTCCTTACTAGTGATGGCGAAAAGGAATGGCGCAAACGCGATGCGGAGTTTGAAAACGATAGTACAAGCCGCGGAGAAATGCTGAGGGAGTGGGATAGAGGTTGGAAGTGTCTGTTTGATACGCTCAACAATTTAAAGGAAGAAGACTTCAGCAAAACCGTTTACATACGCAGCGAGCCGCATACGGTTATTGATGCCATTAACCGCCAATTAGCCCACTACCCTTACCATGTTGGTCAAATTGTATTTATAGGTAAAATGGCGGCTAACGGCCATTGGCAATCGCTAACCATACCTAAGGGCAAATCGCAGCAGTTTAATGCAGAGAAGTTTGGAAAGAAGGATTGATTCTAACTTACCCAACTGTCATCCTGAGTTTGTCGAAGGGTGACAACGGGTGGGATGAATGAATTCAGTCTTCGACAGGCTCAGACTGACAACTAGATTATCTCAAATCCACCACTTTAACACCGGGGTATTTCTTGGCGTCAAAGGTAAAGCTATCAGCAGTGGTTGCTGTGTTGGGTGTTTGCTTTGTTATTTTATAAACGTAGCGGGTGCCGTTCTTGTCAAAAATTTTCGATTCAACTATTTGCAGTGCAGTTTCGTCAATGGTAACCTGTATTTTAAAGTAGGTGGTTTTCTTGTTGCTAGGCACCATTTCAATTACAGTTAGCGTTTTACCGCCAACCGTTTTGCGCTCTTCAATCTGGTAACTAAAACCATCCTTATAAAAAGTAAATATTTTAGAAGGGGAGAATACATCATCGTTATCCTCAAAATAGTTTACCTGCACTTCCTTATCATCGGGTATATAGGTCCAGATGTTTTTGCCATCGCAAATAACCTGCTGGTCCTTAATGTTTATTTTGAATTTGGCGCCTTCCAGGGTTACATCACCCTTTAGGGTATCGGTCAGCTTCTTTTCATCATCAGTAGGCTTCACTTTTGGGTTAATTACCAAAAGCTTAAAGCCGGCTGATATGTTTTTGTAGCTCTTATACTTATCGCTAACGCGCTGCAATAAATGGGTAGCTGCTGTATCATTAAGGGTATTGGCCTGCGCAAAGGCGCTGATTACGAACAGAAAACAGATGGCTACACCAAAAAAACGTTTCATCACTTATAGGGTTTGCTCTCGCAGTTTTTGCAAATACTGTTCCAATTCTGCTTCGGTCTTAAACTTAACCTCGCGGGCTTTGGTGCCTAAATTGTCACCTACAATGCCCGCTTCCTGCAGTTGGTCCATTAATCTTCCGGCGCGATTATAACCCAATTTTAACCTTCTTTGTATAAGGCTGGTGCTTCCCATCTGATTTTGCACTATTACGCGGGCTGCATCTTCAAACAAATCGTCCCTTTCGCCATCAATAAAAAAGTCATCACCGCCCTCGCCCTTAGCGTTCGGGTCAATGTATTCAGGCAATTCCATAGCGGTAGGGTAGCCCTGCTGTTTGGCAATAAAATCGCGCACCTGTTCCACTTCAGGGGTATCCACAAAGCCGCACTGTAAACGTATGGTATCGCTGCCAACGCTTAAAAGCATATCACCGCGGCCAATTAACTGTTCCGAGCCACCCTGGTCCAGAATGGTGCGGCTGTCTATCTTACTGGTGGTTTTAAAGGCAATACGGGCAGGGAAGTTCGCCTTAATGGTACCCGTAATAATATTTACCGACGGGCGTTGGGTGGCCAATATCAGGTGAATACCGATGGCACGCGCTAACTGTGCTAAACGGGCAACCGGCATCTCCACTTCTTTGCCGGCAGTCATAATCAGGTCGGCAAACTCATCTATTACCAGCACTATATAAGGTAAAAACTTGTGTCCGTTCTGTGGGTTCAACTGGCGGTTCAGGAACTTATGGTTGTATTCCTTAATGTTCCTTGTACCTGCCTTTTTCAACAGGTCATAGCGCTGGTCCATTTCCACGCAAAGCGAGTTAAGCGTAGTTACCACCTTCTTGGTATCGGTAATAATGCTGTCTTCCTCGCCCGGTAATTTAGCCAGGAAATGTTTTTCCAAGGCTTCATACAGGCTCAACTCTACCTTTTTGGGGTCAACCAATATAAATTTCAATTGCGATGGATGCTTTTTGTAAAGCAGCGAAACCAGTATGGAGTTTATACCTACTGACTTACCTTGCCCTGTTGCGCCTGCCATCAGCAGGTGAGGCATTTTGGCCAGGTCAGCCACATAAATCTCATTGCTAATGGACTTACCTAACACAATTGGCAGGTCCGCAGTGGTATTTTGAAACTTCTCTGAGGCCAGCAGCGAACGCATGCTAACCACTTCCTTATGCGTGTTAGGCACTTCAATACCGATAGTACCTTTACCCGGCATAGGGGCAATAATGCGTATACCAAGGGCTGCAAGGCTAAGAGCAATGTCGTCCTCAAGGTTTTTTATCTTGCTGATGCGCACACCCGGTGCAGGCACAATTTCATACAGCGTAACTGTTGGGCCAATGGTGGCTTTAATCTTGCTTATCTCAATCTGGTAATTGTTCAGCGTGCTGATGATCTGGTTCTTGTTGCGCTCCAGTTCCTCAGCATCAATCTTTACTTTATCACTGCCGTGCTCCTCCAATAATTCAAGAGAAGGGAACTGGTAATTGGATAGATCAAGCGTTGGGTCAAACTCCGTATCCAATCCGCCTATATTCTCCTCCGCTATGGCCTCTTCCACCGTTTCATTCACCTCCAGCTCCAGTTCCTCGGTATCTTCCTTGGCTGATTTAGTAGTTTTTAGCGGTTTGCCCGTGTCCAAATCAATCACCTTCATTTCTAACTCCTGCACGGGCTCAGTAACTTCCATCTCAAGCTGAGTGTTGTTTTGCACTTCGTCTGCAATGTTATCCTTCGCAAAAATGTTTTCGCTGGTGTCCTTATAAGCCGGGGTTACAGTAGTGGCTACTACGGCAGGTGCAACAGCATCAGCTACTTCTGCCTTTTTGCTAAACAGGCCACCCGCATTCAGCATAAAATCAAAATTGATGTTGTAAACCACTACCAGGAAAATAAGGGCCGAACCTACCAACGCAGCACCAATACCAACAGGGCTTATCAGGTTAGTTAAGTAACCATCAGTGCCCGTAAGGTAATTGCCAAAACCACCACCCCAACTTAAAACACTGCTTGGGTAAATTAACCAGTTCAACATAGCTAACAGTGAGGAGAACCACACTAAGCCAAGCATACTGTAAATGCTGATTCTCAATGCAGGAAACACCTTCTTCTGCACTAAAAAGTTGAACCCAATGGCAAAGGTCATAACACAAAACAGGTAGCTGCTTAGGCCAAACAAATCGTGTATAAACAAGTTCCCCAACCATGCCCCCAAACGGCCTAAGGCGTTAGAAGCTTTAATGCCATTATCCGCTAAACTGCCAACGCCATTGGTAAGCACCTCGCTTTGGTCCTCAGTAAGCGTAAAGAAGTAAGAGGTAAAGGCCACCGCCAATACAAACGAAAACAGGATAAGCAGCAAGCCGCTTAACTTAAGCGCACGGCCATCGCTGAAAAAGCCCGGAACATCTTCCTCTTTTTCTTTCTCCTTCGCCTTCTTAACGGGCTTCTTTTCTGCCGGTTTTTTCACGGCTTTATCGGCCGTTTCTTCAGCAAGCAGTACTTCGTCTTTCTCCTTTTTCTTTTTGGGAGTAACAGTGGTTTCTTCCATAGCGGTAAAATCTGCCTCCAAATTCGGTAATGCCATGCGGTGGACGTTCATTATAGAACGCATTATTATTCACAAATAGTGTGGGGGTGTAGTCTATAGTTTATAGTATACAGCAGGCAATGTTTAAATACAGGGCATTTGGTTGAATTTTATGGTATTTTCTCTTTAATTCTGCGTTATTAAACTTAAATTCTGAATTGAAGTGAATTGGCTGAACCCCTATTGGGCGCGTAACCGTGTAGCAGAACTGGATGTAGAGAAGGACTACCGCGAAATAGCCCACCTTAGTTTTGAGGTGCGTTATGCCACCCCCATTTTTACACATGCGCTTTTTTCAGTAGCATTTGCCCGGCAGGCTGCTGTGCCCTCCATTGCCAAGGTGCTTTATCGCGGCGGTAAGGGCAGCATTATTACCAACCCCTATAAACGCAACAACGATACACTGCTGTTTTTTGGTGAGTTTTTTAAGCATGGCGATACCGGCCCCGGACTGGAAGCCGTTCAGTTGCTCAATTTCATTCACAGTCATTTCCCGATAACAAACGAGCAGAACCTTTATACCATAGCCACCCTTATGTGTGAGCCTATACGGATGAGTTATTTTCTTACCGGTAAAAGCATGTTTACCCCTAAAGAAGAACGCGCGGCTTTTCTTTTTTGGCGGCGCATGGGGGAATTGATGGGCATTACCAATATACCCGAGGATGAAAAGAAGATGTATGAATGGTACATCAGCTTTGAGAACGAAAACTTTGCTTACAGTAAAGAAGGAGAGGAGGTGCTGAAATCTTTAGCCGATGAATTTGCTGCGAGGTGGTATCCTCCGTTTCTAAAGGGCTTAGGCCGCAAGGTGTACTACAGCCTGTTTGATGATTTACTGCGTAATGCCTTACAGGTAGAGAAGCCGCCGTTTTTTCCGCGAGAGAGTGTAAAGGCCTTTCTATGGTTCCAACTGGTTATACTGGCTAAAATTTCACCCGACCCCGACGACCGCAGCATTATTGACTATTACAAAGGCGATTATCCCGATTACCACATCAGCAAAGTGGGGCCGTTTGTGGGAAAGTCTACCATTGTAGGAAAAATTTAATTTGACGACCTAAACGTAGCTATCGTGATTGAAAAATTGCAGACTACTTTTTCTCAATTCAATCTTAAAAGTAATAGTGGTATAGATAAGGCCTTTGCCTATTTAGGAAACTATGTTTTTACTTCCACTACTGATGTTTTGGTGTTTATGCAGGCTACTAAAGAGGCAGCGTACGCCCTTAACTATAAGCATGGAATTTTAGAGGGGCTTTATTATATGGCCTTATTGGGTTTTTTAAAAGGTGATTCAGAAATTTATAAAAGCAATTTTAAAGAACTTGAAAATAATGTAAGTAATAAAGAAGGTGATATTGCCCAAGCATGGTTTTTTATGCTACAAGCTGCTATTGCACGCGAAAATGGGAAAGTGGATGATACGCGGGAGTTATATCGAATTACGTATGAACTAGCCCAAATGTGCGGGCTGGCATACCTTGAAGCACGGGCCCGGTTTAATTATGCAACTACCTTTGATGTTGCTTCAGGAAGAACGCCCAGACTGGAGGCTCTGAAGAAAATAGAGTTGAAAAATTTAGAGAACGATTATCCCGGTCTTGCATCACATATTTATATGCAAACAGCCCAGTCATTTGCCGGCGTTGGTATGTATAATCAGGCCCTGAGTTATATTGAGCCGGCAATAAAGTTGGCCCGTTATGATCTGGCACCCCATGCATTGGCACAGTGTTTAATGGAGAAAGCGTTGATTTTAATGAATACACATCAATACGATGAAGCTATCAGGTTTTTTAATGAAACATATGAAGTTTCAGAAAAGAATGATTTGTTAGCAAAAGTACCGGCCTGTGTTAACCTAACGGAGATTTACCGCCTTATCGGCAACCGAGATAAAGCTTGGGATATGCTTTATCACACAGAGTCGCTTATCAACGACAGTCCTGAGTTTATCTATCCTAAAATGGTTTTAGAAAGCATAAAAGGGAATTTGCTTGTTACAGATTGTAAATATGAAGAAGCAAGAAATGCAGTAGAAAGCACAATACCATTTCTTTCGGGAAACCATCGCCTTGCTGAATTGGCAGCAGCTTATGAAACGTTAGGCAATATTCTGAAAATTGAAAAAAACTTCGAATCCGCCATTGAGGTGTTCGAAAAATTGCGACAACTGGATAAGGAAATTGCGGAGGAACGCAATGCAGAACAAATAGCCAACATTGAAATTACAAACCGTATGCAGGAGGCCGAGACTGAACGTAAAAGGAGCCTTGAGCTGCGATTGGAGAAGGAACGTTCGGAAACTTTACTGCTTAATATTTTGCCTGCCGAAGTGGCGGAAGAATTGAAGTTATCCGGCGGTGCAAAAGCTAAACGTTTTAATAATGTAACGGTTTTGTTTTCAGATTTTAAGTCGTTTACTACTGTAAGCGAAAAGCTAAGCCCGGAAGAACTGGTAAATGAATTACACGAATGTTTTTCAGGTTTTGATCGTATAATGGAGCGGCACGGTATTGAAAAAATTAAAACAATTGGTGATGCGTATTTGGCGGTTAGCGGTTTACCGATAGCGGACAGCAACCATTCAACCAAAATGATAATGGCAGCACTGGATATCAGGGAATTTATGAAACAGAGAAAAATACTAGTGTCCAATACTTTTGATGTAAGAATTGGCGTTCACAGCGGAAGCGTGGTTGCCGGTATTGTTGGAGTTAAAAAATTTGCATATGACATTTGGGGAGATACTGTAAACACGGCAGCACGAATGGAGCAAAGCGGTGAAGTGGGTAAAATAAACATCAGTGAAGCTACTTATGAGTTAGTTAAGGATAAAATCAAGTGTGATTTTCGTGGCGAAATTGAGGCCAAGAACAAAGGCAGGCTAAAGATGTATTTTGTAGTTGGCTGATATATAAGGCATTTTAACCGGCAATAAGTTTTATTTAATGCGCACTAATCTTTTTACCCGCTATTCCACCATAAGGCCAAACTTTGCCGGTTTCATACAGGCAGAACAAATCATCATTATTAATTAAGGCAATGTCACTATAAGCACAGGGGCCTTTTTGTATCAGTAGTTCCTTCCTCCAGCTTTTACCACTGTCAAAACTTATGCGCAACGTCAGGTTTTTGCGCGCCTTTGTGTTGGCAGGGTTTGTAAAACAAAGTACATTTCGTTTTTGCGGGTGGCTTAACAGCGCGCCTTGGCATACCGGCTCTATTAATGTAGTATCAAATGCCGGAGTGCTCCAGCTTTGGCCACCATCTTTACTATAGCTTGTTTTACGGCAAGGCAAAGTTCTTTCCGTATTGCGCATGTTCAGAAACAAATAGCCGTTCGGTCCTTCAGCCAGGGTGCATTCATCAGTGCCCTCCATGCTTACCGAACCTCCTAACTGCCAAGTCTCACCTTTGTTATCTGAATAAATAACATGCGATATGTGCTTGCTTTTATTTAGTAGTGTATGGTTGCAAGGTATAACTATGCGCCCCTTATGTTCTCCTGCCGCAATCTGAATACCATGAACCGGCCCGGTAGCATACCAAGCCCAATCCTCCGGCTTAACTGTAGCGGTTATATCCATTGGTCTGCCCCATGTTTTGCCCTCATCAGTGCTTTTAAATACAACTACTTTATGGTTATTAATGGTAGCGGTAAGCAGGATAGCTCCGCTGGTTTCTTCAATCACCGGGCAGGGATTGCCACAGGTGTTCTTATCATCACTGTAAACTAATTGTAGTGCGCTCCATGTTTTCCCCGAATCGGCAGAGGTTTTCATTACCAGGTCAATATTGCCGTGGTCGCGCAAACTTTGCCGCCCTTCACAAAAGGCTAACAGTTTACCGCTTTGCGTTTGCACCAAAGCCGGTATGCGATACATGCGGTAGCCTTCTTTACCGTTCCTAAAAATGTAACTACGCGGCTGCGCGAAGGATACTAAACATATGCAACCTAAAAGAATGAATGTATTTAATGCTCTATACACGCAGCTGCATTTCATTCTGCATTCATAATTCTCAACTCTTACTTGCTTTACTCTCCCGGGTGGTAAATGCGTTCCGCGTGTTTGTATGCCCAATCCTTACTTAGGCTTTCCTCTTTGGTTTGCTCGTTCACATACATATGCATTTGGTCGGTATAATGCTTGCTGCCCGGTGTATTGCTGCTGCCAAAGCAGGCTATGCTGCGCAGTTGCGGTAAACTGCCGTCCTTCTTAAACTTAGCCAGCAGTATGTAGCTTTCGCCTGCAGTTATGCGCCTTTTACCCTGTCCGTAATTATCGCCGTATTTGGCATTCCACATATCAGGGCCTCCACGTGTTGGAAGGTCCACATCTCCGCGTTGATGGCGTTGGTAATCGCCAAGCGGCACATTTAGTTTGCCAAAGTCGCGCAGCATTTCAGATTTTGCAATGCGCACGCCCAATACAAAGAAGTTGATTTTTGCATCGCGGTCTTTTTCAAAAACTTTCTCCAGGCTATCATTAATACTGAAATAGCAACTGTATATCCATTTATAAACAAGGGTGGCATTGGTATCGGTAATATCGCCGCTGCGTTCAACGCCCCATGCCTTCATTACTTTAATGGCATCAGCTATGTCGGGGTACTTTGCCTCGTCCAAATGGAAGGCTTCCTCCAAATCAAAATTCTTGAAAGGCGCAGTAACTGTTTTAGGGTAGTGAGCGTCGTACTTAATTTTTAAAAAGTCATCCCAGCTTACTTTGGTTTTACCCTGCATCATTTCATAAAAGCGCAGGCTGCGGTTAGTTTCATTACGGGCAAAGCAAACATTGCCCTGGCAGTTTAGCGGTTTTGGGTTCTCATCACGGCTGGTCATAGTGTAAGATGTGTTGTTTACATCAAACACATAGCCGCACTTAGGGTTAATGATATGCGGTAAAGAATCGTGAGGTAAAAATTTAGTCCAAAGCGTTTTGCGTGTATTGCCGGGCACCGTACTCTGCCAGTTGTAACCTTCGGCACGTATAGGCATGGCGCCATTACTTACACAGTAAATAGTATCAAAACGGTCGGCATAAGTAATGTACTGGTTAATAATGCCCTGCATGTTCAATACATTGCGGAACTCGGTATAGTTGCGTGCCTTGTTCATTTTATACCATTGCTCCACGCTCATCAAGGTCATGTTACTGGCTAAACGAATGGCAAAAATTCCTTTTTTGTTTTTGTAGGTAGCACCGTAAATACTCCACCATTTCTTTTTGCCAATAGTTAAAACAAACTTGTGCTTATCGCGGTTTTTGGCCAGGTTAACGGCCAGTTTGGCCTTACTTACTTCCAATGGCAAACTTTCACCGTCTACCAGGTAGTGATTTTTCTTTTTAGGGTCCGGTTGTAATTGGTAAATATCAATAGCGTCAAAATAGTTGGTAGTGTGCGCCCAGCCTAAATTTTCATTTACCCCGTGGAAGATAGATACGGCGCCATGAAACGTTGCACCTATAATATTTAGCCCTTCCTCGCTGCATAAGTGCGCTTCGTACCAACTCATGGGTCCTTCCAGCGGTTGGTGGGCATTTACATCTAAATAAACATTGCCATCGGCAGTAATGTTGCTGTTCATGGCTAAGGCATTAGAGCCGCGCGCATCTTTATTGTATTCAATAGTAGGAACAGTTTCGCCCACAACGCTCTTAATGGCACCGTCCACACCCGTCATCAACGCCATACTCAACATATAACCCGCAATGAAATCAGAAGGGCGAATAGGCATTAACTTTTTCGAAATGATTTTCTCGGGGTGTTTTCTTAAATAATCATTGCCTGCTGCCGCTCCTGCTTCTAAAAGCTTTTTTGTTTCCGGCGAAAGGTCTGTGTCGTAGTGTTTCTCAATAAAGTCGGGCACACCCAAAAGTTGAACAGCGTAGTCAATTTTGGCGCCCTCAATGCCCATCATTAAACCCAGCCTGCCGCGGGCCAACAGCAATCCCCACTGCACGGTTTTAAAATCATCTTCGCAGGCTGCATACACAAGCCCGTATGCGCAATCGGCATCGGTTTTGCCGAATATGTGCGGCACGCCGAAACTATCGCGCACAATTTCAACATGGTAGTTGGGGTTAACCTGGGCTTTAGCTGAGAAGAAAAACGCTGTAAAGCAAAACAGCAGAATACCGAACTTTTTCATTTAATAAGGGATTGGGTGTGTGGCGAAAGAAAACAAATTTTACAGAACGCCGTACGGATTTTTTGCGGCGAAAAATCTGCTGGTTTGGTTATGCACAAATAAAAAATGCAGCTCTTTTTAAGGGCTGCATTTTAATCCGGGTAAGTTTTTTAAGCGCTTGTAACCTCAATGGCCCCGCCTGAATCCAATGGAGCGTACATTACCCTTACGTTTATCAGGTATTTGCGGCCTTTTACCAATGGCAATTTAATTTTGGCATTCTTATCAAGTCCGCTATCATCATCACCTGCCATATAGTAATTCTCCTTGGGGCCTTTTTCAAAAATAACCATAACTGTGTCTAACTCACCTTTGGTTTCAAAGATGTATTTACCTGTAGCCGGGGCCGTAAAAACAAAATCACTCTGCCCCCCTGAGCCTGCTTTTATCTCCGCAATTTTATTGAGTTTAAGGGTTACCATCTTAGATGCTTTTACAGGAGGGTAAAGAGCCTTAACCCCCTTCTTATCGTTGCTTGATAAAACACCGGGAGGGTTTATTCCCGTTTCACGATAAGGCGCCGGTTTAATTACCAGCCCCGGATCAAACTGGTATTCCATAATAGATTTGGGGTCCCAGGTGGAGCCGTTAAGAGTATTGGCGGGTAGTTTATCTAAAACATTCGCATCGGTTTCGGCCTTGCTCCATTTATTGGGCGGGGCTGCGAAATAGGAGTAAACTACAGGCACATCCCATTCAATGCCCGAAAAAGGACTTTGGTGTTCATGCTCAAATCCTATGGTATGGCCTATTTCGTGTAGGGCGGTAGTCATGCCATAGGCATCTTCTGTAAGGCTCCAGCCAAAATTCATGGTAGCTTTTGGCTTCTTTATGGCCAATACATCGCGGCCTACATATGACCATGAGCCATCATTCTTAAAGGCTATGCGTACCATAGCATCGTCTATATTTTTAACTTCGGTAAACGATAGGCCAATGCCTAGCTTTTGCCAGGTTTGAAATGCCTGCCTTACAACCTTACGTTGCGATTCCGGCCCTTCCAAAAAGAAATACTTTATCAGGGTTCCGTTAACCCATTTCTTTTGATTAGCCAGTATAAAACTTGCCCTTTTGGTATCTACGGAAGCAGCAAACTTGCGAGCCTTTACTTTGGGTTGACTACAATGCGGCCTTTGCGTTAAACTTTTCATAATGGTGGATTTGGTTGGTGATTAAAGCTTTTACTACAGCATATAGTAAAATAGTAATACAAAATAATTCCAATCAATACCCGAATTCAGGTATTTTGAATAGAGGGCTGGTTAATAACAAAAACGCAGCCGCCTGTAGGTAGCTGCGTTCTATTGCCCGCTTTTACTGTAAACCCCGTTTATAAAACAGCGGCATTTTCCTGTTTGTTTAATCTTTAACCAGGCGTGTATTGTATACTTTGCCGCCTGAGCTTGCCTTTAATAAATAGATGCCGGCTGGTATGCCTGCCAGGCTAACTGCAATATTTCCGGTGTTTGGGCGCTGTTCTTCAATAACCGATTCGCCCAGCGCGCTGAACACCTGAACAAGAACTACCGCTTCTGTTTTTTCTACTTGAATTTGAACATTGTCGGTAGCCGGGTTTGGATAAATGCTGGCCTGTAATGCAACCGGTTCGGTTATTGCCATGGAAATATCATTGTTCACTGAATCTGCGCTTCCTACCCATAAGGTTCCGCAAGGGGAGCTTAGGTAGTTAAATGAGCGGATTAGATAACCCAGCGTATCCGGCGTTGGTTGGTCAATACGGAATTTGTAGATGCCTGTTACCCCTTTTATGCGCGCAGGCGCTACTGCCCACTTTCCGTTTTTTGTAATAACCAGGGTGGCGCCCAGGGTATCAGTTGTTTTTAAGCTGGTTACCTGCGTTAAGCCGCTTCCGTTAGGGTGAATTTTATAAATGTTATGCATTTTGCCTTCAACACCTGGATACTGCTTCATAAAATAAATCCACTGTCCATCAGGCGACCAATATGGATACATGTCGCCTGCAACGGTGTTAGCTATTAGGTTGGTATTTACCTGGCCGGCAAAAGGCATTAGATAAAGCCCATTGTTTTTGTTATGAAAAACTACCTGCGAGTCTACTGTGCTTAAGCGCGGATAAGCATCGTTAAAATCGCCGGCGCCGGAACCTATGTTAGTGCTGGCACCGTTTGGTTGTTCGGCGTCCATTCGGTAAAAATTCCCCTGCCAGTCTAATTGAAAGTAGGAGTCTTGCGGAGAGAAGTCGAAATTGTAGATAGCATAGCCGCCATTGGTGTAAAATAAATAGGGCGCTCCGCTTCCATCTTTAAAATAAATATCGTTTAAGGTGCGGTCGTTGTTACTGCCGTTTAAGTAAGCTAAACGATTGCTATGATGATTAAGCCTGGGGGAGTAACCGTTGGTTATGAAGGTGAGGTTTGATCCATCCGGATCAATGGTTAACACGGAATCTTCGGCCGGGGTATTTGCCGGAACACTGAACACTATCTTGTTGCTCCATTGGGCATTAGCAGCTATAAAGCAGTTTAAGAATAGTAGGGTAATTACTTTTTTCATGATATTCTTTTTTCGTTTGATAATTCTGGTTTGGACTTTTAATCCACGGTGCAAAGGTGCAGGTGTATGGAGGTGCACTCAATCCTATAAAAGGAGGATATTGAGCCGGCAGGAGAAAAATCCTATTTTAATAGGAAGAGGAAAGCTTTACTGTATATTTAAAATTGCCAAAGGAATTTATGATGAGAAGTTTAAATTTTAAGTGGCTCCTTTTGCTTTATGGCATGGTGATGGCTTTGAGCCCGCTTTATGCGCAGGATGGCAATCTTGACAGCCTTGAAAGGGTGTTGCGCAACTCAGCGGACGATACCAACAAAGTACATTTGCTTTATGAAATCGGTTATACTAAAGCTGACATAAATCTGGACAGCGCACTTGCTTGCTACCAGGCTGCTTATGATTTAAGCCGGAAGTTGAACTTTAGCTGGGGCGAGATTAAATACTACGGTTTTATGACTGCCGGACTAAATGCCAAAGGTGATTTTGAAATGGCATTGGCATTAAACAAGGAAGGCCTTGCTAAGTGTATCAGCAAAAAATGCACAGCGCTTTTACCCAATCAGTATATAAACGTGGCCAACGATTTTATTTTCCTTGAGCAGTATGACTCTTCAATAGCTTATTTTATTGAAGCGAAAAAGATTTACGAACAGATAAGAGATACATCGGGGCTCTCCTTTATTTATGCAAACATGGCAGAGGTTTATGCTAACCAGAACCGAAAGCAGGATGCGGTAAAGTATGCTACCATTTCTGTTCAGTTGCTTGAGGGCCGGCCCAAGGACCGCACCTACCGTAATATGGTGTTTAATCTTGGCCGAGATGAATATGATGTGCGGGACTACAGCAAAGCACTGCAACATTTTGAAGAAGCTAAACAATTAGCGGTTGCAGCCCAGGATGATTACTTACTTGCTTTAATAGCTAATGCGTATTTTGATTATTACCTGCATATAGGAGAATTTAGTAAGATGCCCGGCTATGCCGATGAGTTTTATCGGCTTGTTGAGCCTATGCAAAGCGATTTGTTAACGGCAACCGGCTGGCAGTTAAGAGCTATAGCCGCTTTTTATAACCTGAATTATAGTGAGGCAGAAACCTGTAACAATAGCGCATTGCAGTTGTTTCTTAAATCTGACGATAGAATTGTATTAAAAGAAGTGTATTTGTTGAAGTCAACACTGGCGTTGGTAAAAGATAAGGATATTTCATCCTACCACCATTACCTTAATTTGTCTGATTCGCTTTTGCAGGCAAGTATTGATGAGAACCTGTTGAAGAACAGCCAGGAACTTGAGAAAAAGTATGAGACTGAAAAGAAGGAGCAACAACTTAAAATTCAGGCGGCTGAACTTAGCCGTAAACAATTTCAAAATGCGGTGCTTATTGGCATAGTGGTTGTTTTGGCATTACTGATTGCGTTATCGGCTTTAGTGTTTTACAACCGGCAGCAGGTACAACAGAAGGAGAAAGAAATACAGCGCCAGCGAATTTTACAACTGGAACAGGAGAAGCAGTTAACAGCTACACAGGCTGTATTAAAAGGGCAGGACGAAGAGCGCAGCAGGCTTGCTAAGGATTTGCATGATGGCCTTGGTGGTTTATTAAGTGGGATAAAATTTTCATTTGCAACTATGAAAGATAATATGGTAATGACAGCCGAAAGCCACCAGGCTTTTGAGCGCAGCATGGATATGCTGGATACTTCTATTAAAGAACTGCGTAGGGTGGCGCATAATATGATGCCTGAAAGCCTGCTGAAGTTTGGGTTGGATGCTGCCTTAAATGATCTGTGCCTGCACCTTAGCAGTGCCGGTGCGGTTAAGGCCAACTATCAAAGTATTGGTTTGAAAAATGTTTCGGTTAACCGGGATATAGCCCTGAATGTTTACCGTATTGTTCAGGAATTGCTTAATAATGTGGTGAAACATGCAGCCGCTACCGAAGTATTAGTACAGGCCACTTATGGCGATGGGGCATTCTCTATTACAGTGGAAGATAACGGAAGGGGTTTTGATACTACGACGCAGGCTAAAGGCGTGGGATGGGAGAGTATACGCAACCGCGTTGCTTATTTAAAGGGTAGTGTAGATGTGCAATCTACTTCGGGCAAGGGCACGTCGGTATTTATTGAGTTTAAAGTATAAACAATGATTAAGCTTTTTGTGGTTGACGACCACTACATGGTTATTGAAGGCATACGAAGCCTGCTGCAAACCGAAGCTGAAGTACAGTGGATGGGCCATGCCGGTAATGCGGATAGCTGCCAGGCTTTTTTACAACAGCAGCAACCCGATGTTATACTTATGGATATAAATATGCCGGGTATTAGCGGTATTGAACTGTGCAAAGAAGTGAAGACAAAATATCCTGCTATAAATATTATAGCCTTAAGCACCTTTAACCAAAGTAGTTATATAAACAAAATGCTGGAGAACGGGGCAGATGGTTACCTGCTTAAAAATGCTACCCGCGATGAAATAATGGAAGCTTTGCAAACGGTTTTAAAAGGAGGGAAGTATCTGAGTTTTGAAACAGCCAAACTATTGCGTGCTGATGAGCAGCGAGATACCCCCATGTTAACCCGCCGCGAAAAAGAAGTACTTGAGCTGATTGCCGAAGGATTAACCAATCAGCAAATTGCAGATAAGCTTTTTGTAAGTCCTACTACGGTGGTAACGCACCGCACTCATTTGCTGGAAAAGCTAAACGCGAAGAATACGGCGGCGCTGATAAAAATTGCCGCATTAAAGGGTTTAATTGTGGATGGGGGCGGATTCTAAATATTAGAGGAAATGCTTTACTTTCGTAAAGAACCTATTTTATTAAAATGAAAACATTACTTTCTTCCGATTTGTTCGTAGGGCAACATGTGTATCTGCTTTATGAAAACTCTAAGTATCTCTGTTGCGTGAGTATGATATATCATCATTCCTCAAGTTTTTGTATAAATCCAATTGGTGACACGTTAAATCCAATTCCTTATGGAGCGGTGCTTCAAGATAGATTTCAGATGTATTGCGCTCAGAACAGCATCGAAGGTCCGATAGTAATTTCAGCTTAATATGTAGATGTTTGTATTTAGGTTGCTAAAACCGTAGCGGCCGATTTAGAGACCTTTGTTTCTATTTCGAGCACTCGCCTTTACTTACCACATCCACGCCTGCGCATTCAGCCTGGCAGGCATTGCCGTAGGTTTTGCCATCGCAGCCACAAACGGGGTCGTATTGCATAGTACACATACAATCAGGTTTAGGGTGCGCTTCGCAGCGTTGCTTATTGCAGGTGGCGCTGCATAAAACCAAAGTGTTGCAAACAGCAAGCAGCATAATTCTTAGCTTATTCATAGATCTTTATTTAATAACGCCAAACTATGCAGAATAGTGGCCTGCTGCAATCAAATATGTTTTTATTGTGCCTATGTGGTTAAGTTCAAACCCCCACAGCACTCGGTGTTGCTACGCTCTTCAATATCTTCTCTACGTAGTTGGTTTTCTTCATAGCACTGGCGCAAATTACAGCACTCATTAGTCCTCCGCCTACACCGCAGCTAACAATATCCTGACCTGCCAGGTATAAGTTTTTAATAGGCGTGCGTGGTTTAAGGTATCGGTTTTCAAAACGGGCAGGGTCGTGGTCTAAGCCGTACATCTCGCCCTTTTGGTAAGCGGCAAAATGTTGCACGGTAAGCGGTGTGCTTAACTCGTGGTAATCAACCTTGCCTTTTGTTTGCGGTATGTAACGATACAGGTAAGCGAGAAGCTTTTCTGTTATTTCGGCTTTCTTCTTATCGTAATCTTCACCGCGGTGTTTCCAGCGGGTATCTTTCCACTGCTCAAACTTATCGTATTGCGCAAGGCAAATCACCTCTACCGTGCTTCTGCCGGGGTACCGGTTTTGGAAATCGGGATCTTTAGCGCCGGGAAAGGAAATGTAAACGCCCGGTATATCCTCACTCTTACCTTCCAGGTAATTTTTCAGGTTTGTGTCATGGTCGTAGCTCGGCGGAAAAATCCAGAAGTTAGACTTCGGTAAGTTTAATTCCTCGGCTGTATGCTCAAAGCCAACGTAGAGACAATAGTAAGAAATGGATGGATGAAGGCCTTTCGTTCTTTTTTGCAGGCCTATGCTTTCCTGTGCTTGTTTATTCAGCAAGTGGTAATACGTATTGTCAACCCCTGCAGTGCTTATAACGGCTTTAGCGCGTATCTCCTGGCCATCGGCCATTTTAACGCCAACGGCTTTGTTGCCCTCAATAATTACTTCGCTAACCGCAGCGCGCACCAATATTTCGCCACCTGCATTTTTAATGGTAGGCGCTATTTTATCGAAAAACACACCCGAACCACCTACAGGATAGAATCCGCCATTCATGTAATGCCGTGCAATAACAGCGTGCATAGCAAAACTACCCTGCGATGGCGGCAAGCCATAATCGCCAAACTGCGCGCTTAGTATGGCTTTCAGCTTTTCGTCTTTAAACAGCTCATCCATTACCTCTTTGGTAGTGCGGCTGGCGTATTTTAAATACTTGCTGCGCATAAAGCCACCCAGTAATGCCCCTGCAAAATCAGGTAGCGCCTTTTCGGCATAGTAGCCGCGCGCATCTTTGCTTAAATCGTCTGTTAAACGTACATACTTTTCAATGCCTTCTTTTTCGGCGGGGAACAACTTTGTAAAGTATTCTATGAAGTTTTTCTTGCCTTTGCGGAACTCAAAACTTTCATCGCCAAAATAAATGCGGTCGTACACTTCGCCCATGTCTGCCCACTCAATAGGGGTATCGCACACATAATCATATACGCTTTTAAGCAGGGTTTGCTTACCTACTTCGCCTACATAATGTACGCCCACGTCCCATTCGTATTTGTTGCGTTTAAAGGTATGCGTAAAACCACCGGGGGTATAATGTTGCTCCAGCACTAAAACCTTTTGGCCGTCCTTACTTAAAATGGCCCCCAAGGCCAAGCCGCTAATCCCCGAACCTATAATTATAGAATCGAATTGTTTATCGTGCTTATAATGCTTGTAAGAGGAGAAGAGAGATGCTGTGCTCATAAATTATTATTAATAATCAATATTCAATGTTCAATAATCAAACAAGACAAGCTAAGCCGTTTGGTGTTTGTAATTTGATGCTTGTTTATTCGCTCTTTTATCTTGCTTTAATTAGTTGCTTCTCGTGTTTTACTTCGTCCATTTCAATTTTGCTGATTATCTCATGCATTATTTCGGTGGTACCGGCGCCAACTGTCATTAAACGGAAATCGCGGAAGGAGCGGGCTAAGCCGTAATCTTCCATATATCCCCAGCCCCCATGTATTTGCAGGGCCTCATTAATTACGTTGAAGGCAGATTCGCAAACATAAGCTTTGGCAATAGATACAATTTTATAAGCTGCCGGGCCGTACTCAATAAACTCTGCCACCGCACGGTAACTAAGTGAGCGGCATGCTTCTACCTCAATAGCCATTTTTGCTATTTTATGACGCAGCACCTGGAATTTTGCAATTGGCCTTCCGAAAGCTTCGCGCTCATGCATATATTTTTTGGCCTTGTTAAGGGCATTTTGCGCCGAGGCAGTCCCGCTGATTGATGCAATCAATCGCTCTTCCTGAAAGTTACTCATAATATAATAAAAGCCCATGTTTAACTGCCCTAACAAGGCGCTCTTGGGTACAATGCAATTTTCAAAATAAAGTTGGCCGGTATCGCTGGTGTGCATGCCTAACTTATCATGTACCTGGTTGGCGGTAAAACCTTTGGTAGAAGTATCAAACAATAACAGGCTAAGGTTGTGCCCTTCGCCGGTGCGCACCGCCAACACTATAAAATCGGCCATGGTGCCGTTGGTAATAAACATCTTACTGCCGTTCACTACAAAGTGGTCGCCTTTATCTTCAGCTACGGTTTGTATACCACCTACATCACTGCCTGCACCGGGCTCAGTAATACCAAGCGCGGCAATTTTTTCGCCCTTTAAAGCGGGCACCAGGTAATGCTGTTTTTGTTCTTGAGTTCCAAGCGCAGCAAGCACCGGCAGGGGTAAATACGTATGTGCATATAAACTCATAGCCAAACCGCCAACATTGGCTGCACTCAACTCTTCGCATATTACCACAGCGCTCCACATGTCCATGCCGCTACCGCCGTATTCCGTAGGAAAGCTTACCCCAAAAAAGCCCTGCGCCCCCATTTTGCTGAACACTTCGCGCTCACAGGTTTTTGTTTGCTCCCATTGCTTTACATAGGGTTTAATTTCGGTTTCAACAAATTGACGGAAACTTTGCCGTAACAATTCATGCTCCGGCGTAAATGGATTCATATTAAACATGGTAATGGCTGCTTTTACTACCGCCGAATGTAATTTTTTTACATTGACCGGGGGTAGAATCAAAGCCCTACTGCCTTCCACCGCCACCGCCAAGGCGCTCGTTACCTTTTGCATCGCGCTCGGTAACTTTCTTTTGGCCAAAGCGGTAGCTAAGGTTAATGAATACGGCCCGGTTTAAGGCTTGCCAGCTACCTGCGGTTTCAAGGTTGGTATTGCTAACGGTCCAGCGCCATTTCATAGTGCTTAGCACGTTTTGTGCGGAAACAGATACCGTAAAATGGTCTTTAAAGAAGGACTTTTTCAAACTCATGTTTAGCATACCGGCCGGTTTGCTTATGCCTTGTGGCTGCACACCTCCGCTGTTAAACCATCCGTTGATTTCAAAAACCATGTTCTTCCAAAATTTGAAATTGGTAGATAGCCACAGGTTGTAACTGTGCCCGCTTATAGGGTGCAGGTTAACGCCGGCCTTGTAACTGTAATCGCTAAAGGTGTAGTTGTGGTTCATTTGCAGTTGCCACCACTTGGTTATTTGCAGGCGGGTATAAAAACTTACACTTATGCGTTTCTGGTCGCTGCCATTTATTACACCGCCGCGCGTAATACGGTTACTATCTACGCGGCTGCTTTCGATAAAGTCGTTGGTTTGTAAGCCGCCTTCCACTTCAAAGTTAAATAGGTGCTTTTTCACCATCAGGTCATAATCCAGGCTAAGGTTATGGCTAAAACTTGGTTGTATGTTGGGGTTACCCTGCCAGGTGCTGTACTGGTCAATATAAGTTACTGCATTATTAATATCATGAAACTGCGGACGGTTAACCCGGCGGCTATAGCTAAGGCTTAAACTGTTGCCTTCCTTTATATTTCCACTTAAAGTAGCGCTGGGGAAAAAGCTTACATACTGTCTGTTTACGCTGTTGTTATTGCTCTTAATTAACGTTTGCTCTGCACGCAGGCCGGCGCTCCAGCTCAAAAATTCCTTATAACCCCCGCTATATATCAGGTAAAATGCAGCTATGTTTTCGGTATAGTTAAAGTTGTTGCTCAACAGGCTGTCCTTAACTTCAATGCTGTTAGCAGGGGTGCGGAAGGCGTTAAACACATTTTTGTTAAGGGTGGTTTCATTTTTTATGCCGGTTTCAATTTTATGGCCTCTCCATTTCAGTGGGTGGGTATAATCGAACTGAAAAATTACGTTGTGTATATTACTGGTAGTGGCCGTACGCCGGCTTAGGCTTCCTGCCTCATTATATACACCGGTTGAATCAAAAGCCATTGAAGTTAGCGGGGCTCCGCTGTTGCCTGCAACATAAGTATGCGTAAGGTTCAGGCTCAGTTCCTGCCCGTTAGTGTCTATTTTGCTTTGAAAGGCCAGATCGTTGGTAACTGTATAACGGTGGCTGCGGTCGTCATTATCTGAAATGTATGTTGAAACAGGATGGTTCAGGTAATCGGCACTACCTGATGTGGCAAAGGTTTTCCATTGGCCGTAATTGTAGCTGCCGCTTGCGGTATAAGTAAAGGTATTCTTATCATTAATAAAACAATCGAAGCCCGCCTTTAAACTATGGTTCATGTTGCGGCTAAGCCCGCGGCTGTCAAGGTTATAATGCGTGGCGGTGTCGCGTACGGTTATAAGGCGCTGCTCAATGTAGCGGTTTCCGTTTTGGTTATCGTTAAAGGAGTAGCTGCCAAATATGTTGAACTTATTTTTGCGGTAGTTGAAAGCTGCGTTGCCGTTATAGCGATTAAAGAATCCATACCCCACAGAAATGTTTGCATTTAAACCATCCGCTTTTCCTTTCTTCAATTTTATGTTGATGATACCGGCATTGCCTTCTGCGTCATAACGGGCACTGGGATTGGTAATTAACTCAATGCTTTCAATGGAGTTAGCCGGTATGCTTTTTAAAAAGGCGCCAAGGTCAGCTTCGGCAAGCGCATTAGGCCGGCCATCTACCAATATCTTTACGCCCTTCTTATTAATAATACTAACGCGGCCGTTTTGGTCAACACTAACGCCCGGCATATTACGCAGCACATCCTCGGCCGTGCCGGTTTGGTTGCTGGGGCTTTGGGCTACATTAAAAACGGTCTTTTCGCTATTGCGAACTATAATGTTCTTTTCCTCTGTTACTACTGCCTCACCCAATGTTTTAGCGTCGGCCGCAAAGGCCAGGCCACCTAAATCTTTGGTGGCATCAAGCGTTACAGGAATTTCCTTTTGGCGGTAACCAATTAACGATATGGTAAGCGTATAGCTACCACCGGCAGTTTGCAGGGCGAACCTTCCATCGGCATCGGTGGCGCCGGCAATTACAATTTTGCCCTCACTGTTTTTAACGCTTACTACGGCAAACTCCACCGGTTTGGCAGTGGTTGAATCCGTAACTTGCCCCGATAAGGTAAACTGGGGGCCCTGGGCAAGGGCCGGCAGCACAAAACACAATAACAACAGGAGGGGTAAAAATAGGCGCATTGGTGGTCAAATGTATAATAAGAGGTAAAAGTGGAATACCCTGAATGAAAAAAGTAACACATTTTAAACGTTAAATTTTATCGCTTTATTGTTTGACTAACAATTAGTTCGCACAAATAGCTTTTATTTCTATTTTAGTAGTGAGGCACTTGAGCAATGATTGGACGACAGTATAATCCTACGGACTATCCCTTACCTTATATTATACCTGACATTAAGCAATGGCCCATTTACCGGCTAAGCGAAGACAAGGAGAGTTTTGTTAATGAGGTAAAGGAACGTACCCGCCAGAAGTTGAAGGAGCGCTTTGTAACCGATAAGGCCCTGCGCGATGAACTGGCGAAAGTGCTTTACCAGGAACGGATACGCTTAACAGAAAAGGCCTGGAAGGCTGACCCCAAGGATGAACGGCAGTTTTGGAGCGGTATTAAGAGCAAGTACCTGCAGCTTGACCAAACGGGCGAGCATAAATCTGAAATTACCGAAGACCTTATACTGAATGATATTTTAGACCGCTACGTAAACGAGATTGTTGGAACCTTTGATTTAGGGGCCTTCAACTTTGCAAAAGCCATCCTTCCGCAGTTTTTTGGAAGGGTGCTGAGTGCGGCACCCGGCAAATGGTTTAAAACACTGGCGGGTAATGTTAAAACCCTGCACGAAAAAATACCTATAACAGGTGATGTTGAAAAAATACGTCGGCTTGCTTCCAAGGGCACTGTTGTAGTGGTGCCAACGCACTTCAGTAATATGGATAGTATTATGGTGGGTTGGCTGCTTAACGAGTTGGGCCTTCCGGCCTTTACCTATGGCGCGGGTTTAAACCTTTTTAGTATTGGCCTGCTATCGTATTTTATGAATCGCCTGGGGGCTTATAAGGTGGATAGGCGTAAGAAGAATGCCGTATATCTTGAAACGCTGAAGAACTATTCTACCGTTGCCCTGCAGCGCGGGGCGCACAGTATATTCTTTCCGGGAGGCACGCGCTCGCGCTCCGGCAATATCGAAAAGCGCCTGAAGCTTGGGCTGTTGGGTACAGCAGTTGAAGCACAAAAGCTGAACTATAAAAATTACCCTGTAGAACTTGCACCCCGCATTTATGTGGTGCCCTGCATTATTAACTACCACTTTGTGCTAGAAGCCAGTGGCCTTATAAACGATTACCTGAAGGAAACCGGTAAGGAGAAGTTTTTGAAAGAGAATGATGAATACTCTACCTCTTTTAAGTTAATACGCTTTATGCTCAAATTCCTTTCCGCTTCGTCCTCGCTGTCCGTTTCTTTTGGTGAGGTAATGGATGTGTTGGGCAATAAAGTGGATGAGGAGGGAAACAGCTACAATCACCTGGGCCAAAAGATTGATGTAAAGAAATACTTTATTACGAATGGCGAATTGAAAGACGATGAACAGCGCGATGCCGAATACACCCGCATTTTGGGTGAACGCATAGTTGATAATTACCACCGTTATAATGTAGTGCTTACCAGCCACCTGGTGTGTTTTACTGTTTTTGAGCTGATATTGAAGAAGTATAAAGGTGTAGATCTGTTCACGGTGCTGCGCACGCCTGTTGAGGATATTGCCATACCTTATGCAGAAGTGGTGGATACTATACTGCGCCTTAAAGAGAAGCTAAAGGAAATGTACGACCAGGGCGAAGTGCTCACTTCCCCTGAACTACGTTGGAACCCTGACAAGATTATTGAGCACGGCATGAACAACATTAACATGTATCATACGGCTTCGCCTTTAACCCATACAGGCAACATGGTAGGTTCAGAAGATTTAAAGTTGTTGTATTACTACCATAACCGTTTGCAAGGTTACGGGCTTGAGAAGTTAATTTGATTGAAGACCTGATTTTTAGATAATGAGTGCAGAGAAAATAGTTGGCGTTATAGGAGCAGGAAGCTTCGGGGCAGCAATAACCAATTTGTTAGCCGAAAATCAGCGCGTACTATTGTATGAACGAAGTGCAGATTACGCCGCTCAACTTCGCAGCCAGCGTAAAACCAGGAACGGTTTTGAATTGCATCCCAATGTTGTGATTGCTGATTCTCTTGCCCAGGTGGCAGATGAATGTTACCTGCTTTTTCCGGCAGTGCCCTCTCAGTTTTTTAAAAGCATGATCATTGATTTCTCCACGCATTTGCGGCCCGATCATATCATGATTCATGCTACTAAAGGCCTGCACTGCGAGTTTGATATTGATAAAGCGGAGGCACAGAACATTAAACTGAAAGAGATTAAAACAATGAGCGAATTGATACTGCAGGAAACAGGTATCGTTCGTGTTGGTTGCCTTGCAGGCCCTAACCTGGCATTGGAAATAATGGAAAAACAACCTGCAGCTACGGTTATTGCCAGCCGTTTTGATGAAGTAATACGCGAAGGTATTGCCGCCCTGCGCAGCGATAGGTTACAGGTTTACGGCAACCGCGATATGCTGGGCATTGAGTTAACGGGTGTATTGAAGAACTATGTGGCCATTGCCTCAGGGGCATTAAGCGGTTTGGGTTATGGCGAAAATGCCAAAGCCCTGCTGATAACACGCGGCATGGCAGAAATGATACACATCGGTAAGGCCCTTGGTGCCGATAAACGCGCCTTTCTGGGCATGGCGGGTATTGGTGACCTTATTGCCACCTGTTCTTCACCAAAATCCAGAAACTTTACTGTAGGTTATCGAATTGCAAAGGGAGAGAAGCTGGAAGATATTTTGGCCAGTTTAGGCGAAGTAGCTGAAGGTGTTCGTACGCTTAAAATCGGTAAACTGATAGTGGACCATGTAGGCGTTCATGCCCCATTGTTACAAATTATATATAAAGTAATGTTTGAAGGTATGGAGATGGCGCAAGCTGTTAAATTGTTAATGCGCCACCCCGTTAGCGCCGATGCCGAATACCTGGATTTATAATCCCGACTTAATAGACCGGCAGCACCGGTTTATTCTGTAGTATGCCTTCAATCTTCTCCATTACCTCAGGAGTAAGTTTAGGAATGCTGTCGTAGCACTTCAGGTTTTCTTCTAACTGTTGTACTTTGCTGGCTCCCAGTATTACGGTAGATACGTTTTGGTTTTTTAAACACCAGCATAAGGCAAGATGCGTTAGCGAAATACCTAGCTCCTTAGCAAGGGCTGCCAATTGCTTAACCTTCTCTACCTTGTCCATATCACCAAGGGCACGCTCCTTTAACCAGGCCATTAATTCCATGCGGTTTTTGTCTTCTGCACTGCCATCAAAGTATTTGCCTGTAAGCAAGCCCGAGGCAAGGGGGCTCCAAATAGTGGTGCCCATGCCAAAATTTTCAAACATTGGCAGGTAGTCCTTTTCCATCATGCTGCGGTGCAACATATTGTATTGATTCTGCTCGGCAACAGGGCCAATAAGGTGGTGCTTAGCAGCTACCATATGCGCCTCCGTAATTTGCTGGGCCGTCCATTCACTGGTGCCCCAGTATAAAATCTTGCCCTGCGTAATCAGGTTATGGAAAGTCCAAACCGTTTCTTCAATCGGCGTGTTTACATCGGGGCGGTGAGCAAAGTATAAATCCAGGTAATCAACCTGCAAACGCTTAAGCGCGGCATGGCAACCTTCTACCACGTGTTTGCGCATAAGGCCTTTTTGGTTAGGCTTTGGGTCCTTTACACGGCCCCAGTACACTTTTGATGAAACCATCCAGGTATCACGGTCCCAGTTCATCTTCTTTAATATTTTGCCCATCACTTCCTCACTCTTCCCGTGGGCGTACACTTCGGCATTATCAAAGAAATTAACCCCGGCTTCGTAGGCCTTTATCATTAATTGCTCTGCAACATCATCACCAATCTGGTAACCAAAAGTTACCCAACTACCTAACGAAAGTGCGCTTACCTGCAAACCTGATTTTCCGAGTCTTCTGTATTCCATAATGCAAAAGGTTGTTTCTAAAGATTGAGTGTTAGGGTGCTAAGGTGTAACTCATAGCTCAACATTCCAAACTCATCACTAACATTATATTTGCCCCCTCAATGCCAATTACACCCCAACTCCTCAACAGTGCCCTAAGCTTTGATGCCTACCTGCAGCTAACCAGGGATATTGTGGAAGAACGCATTCCGCGTGCGGGCCTTTACCAGGCTGATAATACGTTTCGCTATACACGTTCCAACCTTGAGCGAATGCAAAAGGTGCTGGACCAAACTGTACTTTCTCAAAAGCTATATAACCTGTTAAGCGATTTGGAAGAAGAGTGGGTGTGGGTGGTTTTGAGCGAACCCTGGTGCGGCGATGCCAGTTGGGGAACTCCGGCATTATATATTATAGCTTCTGCTACTGATAAAATTGACTTTAAGGTATTGCTACGCGACCGGCACCCCGAAGTAATGAAGGCCTATCAAACCGAAGGCAGTGATTCTATTCCTAAGTTGATATGTTTGCGCAAGCGGGACTTAAAGGAATTGGGTAGCTGGGGCCCCAGGCCAAAAGTTTTGCAGCAAACTGTTTTAGAAGGGCTCAACAAGCCTGATTTTAATTATCGCGATAGTGTGAGGGCCATACATGCCTGGTATGAACAGGATATGGCTAAAAGCATACAGAACGAATTAGTGGACCTTATTAAAGAATGGACTAGATAAACAATTGAATTAAAGAACATGAGCAAAATAGCCAAGACCTCCGAAATACGTTTTAAAATAGGTTTAGATGAGCGCAATGTGCCCATTGATATTAAATGGCAGGCTACTGATTCAAAAAATCAGGAACTGCGCGACTGCAAAAGTATAATGGTAAGCATTTGGGATGCGGTGCAAAAAGAAACCCTGCGCATAGACCTTTGGACCAATGAAATGACTATTGACGAAATGCACTCGCAGTATTTTCAAAGCCTGTTGACCATGACTGAGTCTTATGTTAAAGCTACCCGCAACCCTCACGCTATGGAGGAAATGAAAAAGTTTGCGCAGGAACTGGCTAAAAAAACTGCTGATTGGGAACAGGGCGGAGCTAAATAAAGGCCGAAATTTCAGGCCACCTATAACCGCGGATGCTGTAAAAAGTAACAGCAAAAAGCAAGCCGTATTTTTCTGTTTTATTATTGTAAGCAAATACATAATATTTGAATACGGGCTTTCGTTCATCATAGCATGAGAAGAAACGCCCAACCACAACCCAGACGCATGATTAAGGTAGGCATAACAGGAGGGATAGGCAGTGGCAAAACTACGGTTTGCCGCATGTTTGAGTCCTTAGGCATACCGGTTTACAATGCTGACGAACGCGCCAAGTACCTGATGCAGCATGAACATTACCTTATTGATGGTATTAAAAAGAACTTTGGTGACGAGGTGTACGAAAACGGCAAGCTGAACCGGCAATTGTTGGCCTCAAAGGTGTTTAACAATCCAGCGAAGCTGGCGGTGCTCAATAGTTTGGTGCATCCTGCTGTTTTCAGGGATACAGAGCGCTGGGCGGCCGAGCAGAACCCGGACCTGCCTTACGTAATTAAAGAGGCTGCCTTGTTAATAGAAGCCGGTAGCCATAAAACACTGGATAAACTGATTGTGGTAACTGCCCCCTTAAATACCAGGCTAAAAAGGGTTAGTGAGCGCGATAATGTGGGAACCGATGAGATTATGGCAAGGGTAAACAACCAATTGCCTGAGGAGGAAAAGGTGAAGTTGGCAGATTTTATAATTACCAATGATGGTGGGCTACAGGACCTGGAAAGGCAGGTTTTGGCGGTGCACGATCAATTAATTCAACTGGCAAAAGAGGCATCGAAAAAATAATCTACGCTCATTCGTAATTCTGTGGTTAATGCGCTCATATTTGCACAATGAGCAAGGCACTTCGTATAGGCATTTTGGGCGGTGGCCAATTGGGCCGCATGTTATTGCAAAACGCGGCAAATTACCATGTAGATACTTATGTGCTGGAAAGCAGCCACAATCCTCCGGCATCCTCGCTTTGCCATTACTTTGTTGAAGGGGATATAAAAGATTATGATACCGTTTACCGCTTTGGTAAGATGGTGGACGTGCTGACCATCGAAATTGAAAACGTAAACCTTGAAGCCCTTTTTAAACTGGAGGAAGAGGGCCTTAAAGTTATTCCTAAGCCATCGGCACTAAAGATCATTAAGGATAAGGGCCTGCAAAAGCAGTTCTACAAGCAGCATGCTATACCTACCCCCGATTTTCACCTGCTTACACATAAGTATGAGTTAAACAGCCATTTAAACTTTTTACCTGCGGCGCAAAAACTGCGTATGGGCGGTTACGATGGCAAAGGAGTGGAAATATTAAACGACGATACAGATTTTGCCAAGGCGTTTGACACACCTACGGTGCTGGAAAAGCTGGTTGATATCGACAAAGAAGTTTCAGTAATCGTTGCTAAAAATGAAAACGGTGAAACGGCTGTTTTCCCCGCAGTAGAAATGGTATTTAACCCAAAGTATAACCTGGTAGATTACCTGGTATCGCCTGCGGAGATTACGAAAGAGCAGGAACAAAAGGCACAGCAAATAGCTATGCAGGTGATGGAAGCCCTGCAAAGCCCCGGCATTTTTGCCGTAGAAATGTTTCTGGATAAAAAGGGCGATATCCTGGTAAATGAAACTGCGCCCCGGGCCCATAACAGCGGACACCAAAGTATTGAGGGCAACTATTGCAGCCAGTATGAAATGCAAATGCGTGTGCTACAAAACCTGCCATTAGGTAATACCGTGCCTATTCAACCATCCTTAATGCTAAACCTGATAGGAGAGGGCGGATATAGCGGACCTGTAAAGTATGCCGGGCTTGAAGAAGTGCTAAAAATGAAAGGAGTTTATGTTCACCTTTACGGAAAACACGAAACAAAACCCGGCCGTAAGATGGGCCATGTAACGGTGTTGGGTAAAGATAAAGCCGAACTGTTAGAAAAGGCTGAGTTTATAAAACAGGTATTGAAGGTGATAAGCTAAGCATTGAGGTATTATGGCTGTTGTTCTTCATGAACATAGGCCAACCATCAATACTGCTTGTTTTGGTATTAATGCTTACCAGTTTGCCATCAGCAGTTGGCACAAAGAGGTATCCTTTCACGGCAATGGGCTGGTTCCTTATTTCTGTTTTCAAATCATATGAAGTTCTCAGGTCTCCATGATATTGGTCTAATACCAAAATGTTTCCATCCGTTGTTGCAGTAATTACACATACGCCTGCTATAATCGGGGCTGTGCACAAACGTCCGCCTGATTTAAGGGCGTCCCCCGGCACCTCATAGCTCCAAACCTCTTTTAAGTCCGTTAGATTATAACACACTATTTTATTGCCGAATGCGCTAAACATATAATGGTCTTTAACCACAGCTGTTGAACCGAGATAGGATTGAAGCGATGATACATTGGCTAAACCGATAATATCTCTGGCTTTTTCGTACCCCGATTGCAAGGGCATGGCCGCAAAGCCATTGGCCGCATCCAACTGGGCGCTTTTTTGCGATAGCCTGCCTCTCTTTTGCAGCTTATAATCCAGGTAAGGCGCCAATTGCTCAGCAAACACTTTTTCTTCCTGCAAACTGTAACGGTTAAGCAATACAAACGCCTCGTTAGGAACACTGCCGTTATCAACCCGTTTTGTGATAATTATTTTGTCGTTGTACACGGTTGGTAAACTTGTAGCGTTTATGTGCTGTGCGGCCAATATCTTACCCGTTTTGGCATTCAAGCGGTAAACACTGCCACTAAAGGTAGAGAGGTAAATTTCATTGCCATGTAACACAGGGGTGGTCATTACATCTCCGTTAAGCCAGGTTTGCCATTTTACCTCACCCGTGTTGGCATCAAAGGCGGCAAATGCGTGCGACGGTTTGAACTTGTGAACGGTATCCGGTTGGTGTGCGCCCTTATACAAACCCCTTGCGGGATAAGCGGTATAGAGATTTTTGCCGTCAGTAACGGGGCTAGACATTAAAGGGTCACCAATCCACTTTGCCCAAAGTTGCTCGCCGGTTTTGGGGTTAAGCGCAAATACGGTACAGCTTTCTGTGTTAAACAGAATTGCAGAATCGGAAAACACAGCCGACGACGGCCCGTCATCGGAAAGATCAACACCCCAGCGCAACTTGCCGGTGAAAGCATTAAAAGCAAAGAAAGCCCGTGAGCCAAAACCTCCTGAAATATACAAGCTGCTATCGTGGTAAGTAGGTGTGCTAAGGAATGAATTCTTCTGCAGGTCAATTACGTAGCGGTTGGTACCGGCAGTTAAATAGTTATCTATTTTTTTGGGGGAAGAATGGCCATCACCGAAGTTAGTGGTAAATGCAGGGCACTTACCTGCATTTAGGTCTTCAATTTCCTGCGCCAATGCAAATGCAGGCTGTGGTTTTTTAGATGCCACCGGTTTTACTTTGGTATCTGCGCGCTCAGTTTTCTGCGGGGTGGAATGTTTAGGGATAGTTATGGTTTTGGCCCTGGCCAAAGAACCCCGATTCCCCGGCTTTGAAGAATGTTCCCAAAAGTTAAAGGCCCCTGCAATAAGTGCAATTAATAATAAGGCGGTAAAGGAGATTAAGTGTCTCCATTTGTGCAAATTAGTGTTTACATCATCCATAGTATAAGTTTGTGTGGTTGTTTAAGGTTAATACCGGTAATTATGATAGGTAACCCTGTTTGCAGAAAATTATTTTTTAGCGTTATTGTATGGTTTGCGGCCTGGCTTCAGGTAGAAGCCAACAGCGCTATGCCCGGCTTTTGGAATAATGGCAATGGCAGTGAGTTTTACCCGCTATATCGAAGCGATTCGCCATACGTAGGCAAGATTCAAATGCAGCACGAAGAAATCCTCATTCACCTTTATCCCGGTTTTGGGGTGGTAAAGGGCACATACTACATGCTGAATACCACGGATGAACCCATTACGCTACACACCGCTTACCCTATCAACGGGCACGTCAGCAATCCCAAAGTGTATGCCGTTCATGTAAGTGATATATATGGTTTAAAAGTGCTGGTAAATGATTCCGTAGTGCCGGTGCAAATGGCAGAGGGTGATAATGCCATAGTATCCGGTGATATCTTCAGTTCCAGCCGCAACTGGTATGTATGGCAAGCCACTTACGCCCCTGAGGCTATTACTACTATTACCGTTTACTTTTTAGTGAATACGCAGGATGCTAAACTATCGCATGGCTACGACAAAAAGCACGGAAACGCCTTTACTTACATTTTAGAGAGCGGCAGAGCCTGGAAAGATTCTATTGATAGAGGGGAGATTAAAGTTTTTCTGAAAGGTGGGCTAAGGTCGGATGACTTGTTTGGAGTGTTGCCCGGTGGCTGTTTTACAGGCAATGATACCTTTTTGTATTACAGCTTCACGAAACTGGAGCCTACCGATAGTGACAATGTAGTGCTTTGGTTTAAACAGGTAAAGCAGAATGTAAATTTTGAGGCTGTAAGAACGGATAGTGCGCACTATTTTGCAGAAATGGATAATCCAGATGCAATGCCTGCCGGCCTTAAACCTATTGAAGTAAGCGATTTTGAAACAGGCAGCAGCGGTTCAATTATGATTGGTTTAGTTATGGCAGCAGTTGTTTTCGGTCCGTTTATTTTGCTGGCAATTGTAATTATTGGTGTGGCATGGTGGATGATAAAAAGGCACAAACGTAAAAAGCAAGCGGCCCACTGATAGGTAAAAATTCTATTTTAGGGCGCAAATTCCTACTATGAGCAAAGTACAGGTTGGCATTATAATGGGCAGCGAAAGCGATTTGAAAATTATGCAGGAAGCTGCCGAAGTGTTAGGTCAACTGGGTGTTGAGTTTGAATTGACGGTAGTAAGCGCGCACCGCACCCCACATCGCATGATGGAATATGCTACCGCAGCTAAAGAAAGAGGCCTTAAGGTGATAATTGCCGGTGCAGGCGGCGCTGCCCATTTACCAGGCATGGT
Source organism: Chitinophagales bacterium (assembly GCA_039811145.1). GTDB lineage: Bacteria > Bacteroidota > Bacteroidia > Chitinophagales > LD1 > Bog-950. The sequence continues at coordinate 40,530 of JBDHYB010000024.1, forward strand.
GGCTTCTGTCACTACCCTTCCCGTTATTGGTGTTCCGATTAAATCATCTAACAGTATTGATGGTTGGGATTCTGTGCTTTCTATCCTGCAAATGCCATCGGGTGTTCCTGTAGCTACAGTTGCTTTAAACGGCGCCCGCAATGCAGGTATTTTAGCCGCACAAATAGTTGGCTCATCTGATAATGTTGTCTCGCAAAAACTGGCTACTTATAAAGAGGAGCTAAAATCAAAAGTAGAAAACTCCATCCGCGAGATTAAGATTGCCGGATACAGGAATGAGTTTGATGCGAATGCTTAAAACGGATTTCTCTTCGTCATGCTGAACTTGATTCAGCATCTGTATTTAATGGGTTTCCGGCTCAAGGCCGGAATGACGTAGTTTTTTTACAACAACCCCACCAAATCATCTACCCCCGGTATTCTGTTAACCGTAAAAGCTTCGGCATATTTTACGCCAATAGGCACACCGAAGTGGATAGCACGTGCTTCTACAAATTTTAAAAACTCAGGAGAGGAGATAAAGGTCTTTGGCTCCTTGCTTTTAGGGTCGTAAAACTGCGACTTAAAGGCGTGAATGGCCTTTAGCTTGCGCTCGTAATAGTCGGTTATGTCCACCACTAATTGTGGTTCGGCATGTATAGCCTGTATGTAATGGTAAACTGCTTTCGGTCGGTAGGCTTCTTGTTTTTTGCCGCCATCTTTGGTGTCAATCTTCCGCAAGCCTGCTAAAAACCATGCTTCGCGGGTTAACTCGGCGGAGCGGCCATGGTCCGGATGACGGTCGTATTTGGCATTGCTAATGATGATAGTAGGCTTGTAGCGGCGTATAACCTTTATCAGTTCCAGTTGGTGCTTTTCATCATTCTTAAAAAAGCCATCGCGGAAGCCTAAATTCTCGCGCACATGTATGCCCATTATTTTGCTGCTGGCGGCTACTTCTTTCATACGGTCGGCCACTGTACCGCGGGTGCCCAGTTCGCCTTTTGTAAGGTCAACTATACCCACTTTATAGCCCATGTCAATATGCTTCATTAAAGTGCCGCTGCAACCCAGTTCCACATCATCCGGATGAACCCCTATTGCTAAAATATCCAGCTTCATACTTAAACCCCAAACTGCTTTAAGTGGTGATCAAAATGTTTTACCAGCAAATCGGCCCACTGCTGTTTGCTTAGTTTACCGAACATAGGATGCGGCTTTAGCTTGCTTTCTTCGCGCTCGTTAAATATATCCAGCATCTTTTTGGCAAACTCAGCTTCGGTGTAAAAGTCGCGTGGCTTGCTGCCATCCTTCAGTTGGTTTAGTTCAGAAGCAGTAGCAGCATTTTTAGGAAAGCCCGGCAGTACATACACGGCTACAGGAAATGCAATCTTGTTCCAAAAGAAATTGGATTTATCTATGGCTTCCTTCATGCCCATTGAAATACGCAGGGCATCGTTCATGTGCGTTAGCATTTGTGTAACAGTCATTTGGCCCCAAAGCGCTTTAGTATCCGGCGTTAACCGCTCAATGCGTGAGGTAATGTTCTGTTTATGCGCTTCGCTAATCACAACTTAAGGTATTGATGTAGCAAAGAAAGGAAATTTAATTCGCTGCTTAGGTTGAATAACCAAAAGGAACTTTTCCAAAGTTTTAAACTTTGGAAAAGTTTAGACACAAGGGTAATTTAACTTACTGAAGCGGCCTTTGGCTTTAGTTCAGCGTTTTTTTTTACACCGCCGTTCTTGTAAGCAAGAGCAGCCTTCACAAAACCCACAAACACAGGGTGAGGGTTATCAACAGTAGATTTCAGTTCCGGGTGATATTGCACGCCAACAAAAAACGGGTGTGATGGAATTTCAACTACCTCAACCAATTGATTATCCGGGTTGCGGCCACTGGCAATCATGCCGGCTTTCTCAAAATCTTCCAGGTACTTGTTGTTGAACTCGTAACGGTGGCGGTGGCGTTCAGTAATATGTTCGCTACCATATAACGAGAAGGCCAGTGTGCCTGGCTTAAGATCGCACTTGTAAGCGCCTAAACGCATAGTGCCGCCTTTGTTCTTAATCTTTTTCTGCTCGGCCATCATATCAATAACCGGGGCAGTAGTATCAGGGTTCATCTCGGTGCTATGTGCATCTTTTAAGCCCAGTACATTACGCGCAAACTCAATAACCGAACATTGCATACCCAGGCATATACCAAAGAACGGGATGCCATGCTCGCGCACATACTTAATCGCAGTTATTTTGCCTTCAATACCGCGGTTACCAAAGCCCGGCGCTACCAGCACACCATGCAGGTGGCCCAGCTTTTCTTCTACATTGCTATCGTCAATATGTTCGCTGTGTATGCTTTCAACAATAACCTTTAGGCTATTGGCTGCACCACCGTGTATAAATGCTTCGTGTATGCTCTTATAAGCATCCTGCAGTTCAATGTACTTGCCTACAAGGCCTATGCGTACTTCGCCATGAGGGTTGCGCAGTTTGTTTAAAAAATCCTGCCACTTGCTCATGTTAATGCGTTCCGAAGGCAGGTGCAGTTTCTTTAATACGGTTGTATCTAAATGCTCTTTCTGCATTTCAATAGGCACAGCGTAAATAGTGTCTACGTCTATTGCCTGTATAACCGAGTCCTTCTCAACGTTGCAGAACAAGGCCATTTTACGACGCAGGTCATCAGTTAAAGGAGTTTCGGTACGGCAAACCAATATGTTTGGCATTACGCCCAGTGCCTGTAATTCTTTTACACTGTGCTGGGTGGGTTTAGTTTTAACTTCCTTAGCCGATTTTAAGTAGGGTAGAAGCGTTAAGTGGCATATAAGCGTATCGTGCTCTTCTAACTCCCAACGTATCTGGCGCACGGTTTCAATGTAAGGCTGTGCTTCAATGTCGCCTACGGTTCCACCAATTTCGGTAATCACTATATCATACTCTCCGCTTTTGCCTAACAGCAACATGCGGCGTTTAATCTCGTCGGTTATATGTGGTATTACCTGCACGGTTTTACCCAGGTAAGCGCCTTCGCGTTCTTTATTAATAACGGTTTGGTACACGCGGCCGGTGGTAACGTTATTAGCCTGGCTGGTTGGTATATTTAAGAAACGTTCGTAGTGCCCAAGGTCCAAATCGGTTTCGGCTCCATCTTCCGTTACATAACACTCGCCGTGTTCGTAAGGGTTAAGCGTTCCCGGGTCAACGTTAATATAGGGGTCAAATTTCTGGATGGTAACTCTGTATCCGCGGCTTTGTAAAAGTTTAGCCAGCGATGCTGCGAAGATTCCTTTTCCTAATGATGATGTAACTCCACCTGTAACAAATATGTATTTAGCCATTGCAAAAAGGGTTTCACAAATTTACGGGATTTGAGGCTGCTATGAAAGCCGCTTTTGCGAATAAACATTAACAGGTTGTTAGTAACAGATTTAAGTAATGTTAATTATGCTTAGCGCGGGTAGCGTTATTAAGCCTTGGTGGTGTTAGCAGAAGTTAGAAAGTTTTAATTCCTTTGAAGACCGTGAATAAAAATTCACTCTTTGCCGCTTTATGCCTGTTTATCAATATAGTGCTTGCTTCAAAAGCGCAGGGGCAAAGCTATGTTTGGGCTAAAGGCGAAGGGGGCATAGGCAATGATGCCGCCAATGGTATTGCGGTTGATGGTTTTGGCAATAGCTACATTACCGGTAACCTGGCCGGGGTGGCAGAATTTACCGGCACCACTGTTCAGGGGGCAGGTTTGTATGATATTATTTTGGTGAAGTATAACCTGTTCGGCAACCTGATGTGGGCTAAAAGCGCCGGGGGCATAGGTAACGACCAGGGCAATGTAATCAAGTATAAGGATGGCTTTCTTTATATAGCAGGCTCTTACGAAGACACTGCTTCCTTTTTACCAAACGGCAGTATTATAAGTAAAGGCGAGGCAGATGCCTTTGTTGCGAAATACGATTTAGACGGCAACCTGATTTGGTTAAACCATGGGGGCGGTATAAACTTTGATTATGCCAGCGGATTGGATGTGGACAACAATGGCAACGTTTATATATGCGGCACATACGAAACCAGCGCTGCATTTGACACCAGCATTTTAACTACAAGCAATCTTTTTGCCGAGTCGTTTATCGCTAAGTACAACAGCAACGGTTCATTGGTTTGGGCTAAAACTTCAGTGGGTAGCACTACAAATCTTATTACCGGTATAGCCTGCGGAAATAACAGCCTTTACATAACGGGCTTTTTCGGTGGAAGCTTTTCGCTGGATGCTTCAATCATTAATTCTGCCACACCAAGTTACGATGTGTTATTGGCCCGGCTTAATTTGGATGGACAGGTTATGTGGCTAAAACGTGCAGGAAGTACTTACGAAGATGCCGCGAACGCCATAACCGCTAACGAAAACGGAACTGTAGCTATTGCGGGGTATTTTGCCGGAACAGCCTACTTTGACAACCATAGCATAACGTATTTAGATTACAATGATGTTTTTGTGGCCAATTATGATTCTGCAGGTAACAACCTGTGGGTAAGAGCCGGTAAAGGTGGACAACTGGATGTGGCCTTCGCCTTGACAAGCGATGCATCAGGCAATATCTTTAGCACAGGCATGTTTGAGAACTCAATTGACTTTGATGGAAATGTTTTAAGCGGAAACGGCCGTGATATTTTTTTGAACAGCTATGATGCTGCCGGCAATTTACGATGGCTAAGCAGCGCAGGTGGTATTCAAACCGATTGCGGTTTAGGTATTGCCGTAAAAGCGGATGAGGATATTGCCCTTTGCGGGTACTATTTGCATACCTGTTCCTTTGGTAATATTGATATTGACTACGCTAACAACAACGATTTATTTATTGCCGAGTATGATCCTCCATTTGTGAGTTCGGTTCAAGAGGCTGTTTCTGCTGTTAATTTTGGAGTTTTTCCAACGGTTTGCGTTGGCTGTACTCAAGTGCATGTTAAAACAAGTACAACAGGCCCTTACGTGTTACAACTGTATGATGTAAGCGGCCGTCTTGTTGAAGAAAGAAATTCAGTATACGAACCTACCCTTAATGTATCGGAATTTCTTCCCGGAGTTTATTTTCTTTGTATGACTGATTCCGGCGGAAGGCACACCGCCAGATTTATAATTGAATGAGGCACTAATGCCTCGGGCACATTACTGACAAACCCCTGAAAAGGTTGAACTATTTATGATGAAGAGAATTTTTACGCTGATTTCAGCGTGTGTAATCACGCTATCCTATTTATCCGCACAGGTTCCGCAAGCTGTAAACTACCAGGCTATTGCACGGGATGCCGGAGGGGCCGTTGTTGCCAACAAGAACATAGCCGTGCGCTTAACCATTAATAATGGCATTAACCCGGGTTTTCCTGAATACCAGGAAGTGCAAACCGCAGTAACCAACCAGTTTGGGTTGTTTACTATAAAGATAGGGCAGGGTAACGTGACCATGGGCTCCTTTACAGGTATTACCTGGGCTACAGGTAACAAATACATGTTAGTGGAGTATGACCCCAACGGCGGCACGAATTACATCAATATGGGCTCTACTCAATTAGTAAGTGTTCCTTATGCTTTGTTTGCGGGTTCTGCTGCAAACAGTGCAGGAACAGGGCCAACCGGTCCTACAGGGCCGGCGGGTACACAAGGCTCTCCGGGTAACGATGGTGTTGGAATAAACAGTATAACTGATAACGGAAATGGAACAAGTACCATCTTTCTTACAGATGGCAGCTTTTATACCGTAGTAACGCAGGGTGCAACAGGGCCAACCGGCCCGGCCGGTTTACCGGGTGCAACAGGTGCACAAGGTCAGTCAGGCGTTGCGGGCGTACAGGGGGCTACCGGTGCGCAGGGAGCTACCGGAGCCCAGGGGGCCACCGGAGCAACAGGAAATACCGGTGTTGGTATTATAGGCATACAGGACAACGGCAACGGCACCTCCACTATTTTTACATCCGATGGGCAGTCATATACAATAATTACACAAGGGCCAACCGGCCCAACCGGGGCTAACGGCCTTGATGGTGCAACAGGCGCTACAGGTGCAAACGGATTGGATGGCGTTACCGGACCTACCGGCGCAAATGGAATTGACGGAGCTACCGGCGCTACAGGTATAGATGGCGCTACGGGCCCGCAAGGCGCTACCGGTGCAAATGGTATAGATGGTGCAACTGGACCTACCGGTGTAGGAATCGTTAATATACAAGATAACGGTAACGGCACCTCCACCATTTTTACATCCGATGGACAATCATATACGATAATTACTCAAGGACCAACCGGCCCAACCGGGCCGAATGGTATTGACGGTGCAACAGGCGCAACAGGTGCAAACGGGTTGGACGGCGTTACCGGACCTTCCGGCGCAAATGGTATTGACGGAGCCACCGGTCCAACCGGAGATACAGGCCCACAAGGTGCAACTGGTGCTACAGGTGACACCGGTGCGCAAGGCCTACAGGGTATTCAAGGAAACACTGGCGCAACAGGTCCTCAAGGTACACAAGGCGTAACAGGTGCTACTGGTGATACAGGCGCACAAGGCCCTCAAGGTATTCAGGGTAACACTGGCGCAACAGGCCCTCAAGGCATTCAAGGTGTAACCGGTGCTACAGGTGATACGGGAGCTCAAGGTCCACAAGGTATTCAAGGTAACACAGGAGCAACAGGTCCTCAAGGCATACAAGGTGTTACCGGCGCAACAGGAGACACGGGTGCACAAGGCCCACAAGGTATTCAAGGTAATACGGGAGCAACAGGTCCTCAAGGCATACAAGGTGTTACCGGCGCAACAGGAGATACAGGAGCGCAAGGTCCACAGGGTATTCAGGGTAATACAGGTGCAACTGGTCCCCAAGGCCCACAAGGTGTTACCGGCGCAACGGGAGATACAGGAGCGCAAGGCCTACAAGGTATTCAGGGTGTAACAGGTGCGGCTGGTCCTCAAGGCACACAAGGTGTAACCGGCGCCACGGGTGATACAGGGGCGCAAGGCCTACAAGGTATTCAGGGTGTAACAGGTGCGACTGGTCCTCAAGGCATACAAGGTGTTACCGGCGCTACTGGCGATACAGGAGCGCAAGGTCCACAGGGTATTCAAGGTAATACGGGAGCAACAGGTCCTCAAGGCATACAAGGTGTTACCGGCGCCACGGGTGATACAGGGGCGCAAGGTCCACAGGGTATTCAAGGTAATACGGGAGCAACAGGTCCTCAAGGCATACAAGGTGTAACCGGGGCTACTGGTGACACAGGTGCACAAGGTACACAGGGTATTCAAGGTAATACGGGAGCAACAGGTCCTCAAGGCATACAAGGTGTTACAGG